>JAFYOR010000063.1 GCA_017547805.1 Clostridia bacterium | reverse complement strand
GTGGCCGATGGTGCCGATGTTAACGTGCGGCTTAGTGCGCTCAAACTTCTGCTTAGCCATTTGAATTTTCCTCCATTGCCGGGGTTGCCGGCAGTTATTTATGGGGTGGTATGCCTGCGCTTATGCGGCGCAGGCATACCGTTTCAACGAATGGATGCCGTCCGGGATTACTTCGCAGCCTTGGTGCCGCAAACCTTCTCCTGGATGGACTTGGGAACCGGCTCGTAGTGCTCCGGCTGCATGCTGTACACGCCGCGGCCCTGAGTACGGGAACGCAGAGCGGTAGAGTAGCCGAACATCTCAGCCAGCGGAACGAGGGCGTGGATCATGGCGGTGCCGCCCGGGATGGTCTCCATGCCTTCGACGCGGCCACGGCGAGCATTCAGGTCGCCGATAACGTCGCCCATGTGATCCTCCGGAACGGTCACGTCGACCTTCATGATCGGCTCGAGGAGAACCGGATCAGCCTTCGCCATCGCAGCCTTGAACGCCATGGAACCGGCGATCTTGAACGCGACTTCGGAAGAGTCAACGTCATGGTAGGAACCGTCGAAGCAGGAAACGTGGAAGTCCACGACTTCGAAGCCGCCCAGCGGGCCGTTCTTGGCGGCCTCCTGGATACCGGCGTCGATCGGAGCGATGAACTCCTTCGGGATGGAGCCGCCGACGGTGTCGTTGGCGAAGGAGTAGCCCTCGCCCGGCTCGACCGGAGAAATCTCGATCCAGCAGTGGCCGTACTGGCCGTTACCACCGGTCTGACGGACATAGCGGCCTTCAGCCTTGGCAGCCTTGCGGATGGTCTCACGATAGGAAACCTGCGGAGCGCCAACGGAAGCCTCGACCTTGAACTCGCGCAGCAGACGGTCGACGATGATCTCCAGATGGAGCTCGCCCATGCCGGCGATGATGGTCTGGCCAGTCTCCTGGTTGGTGAAGGTCTTGAAGGTCGGGTCTTCTTCGGCCAGACGCAGCAGCGCCAGGATCATCTTCTCCTGACCAGCCTTGGTCTTCGGCTCGATAGCGACCTGGATAACCGGCTCCGGGAACTCCATCTTCTCAAGGATGATCTTGTTCTTGTCGTCGCACAGGGAGTCACCAGTGGTGGTGTCCTTGAAGCCAACGACGCCGCAGATTTCGCCGGTGAAGATCTCTTCGATCTCCTCACGGGAGTTGGCGTGCATCTGCAGCAGACGGCCCAGGCGCTCGCGCTTGCCCTTGGTGGAGTTGAGAACGTAAGAACCGGACGCAATGTGGCCGGAGTAAACGCGGACGAAGGTCAGCTTGCCGACGAACGGGTCGGTCATAACCTTGAAGGCCAGAGCGGAGAACGGAGCGTCATCGCTCGCCTCGCGGGTGATCTCCTCGTCGGTAGCCGGGTCGAAGCCCTTAACCGGCGGGATGTCCAGCGGGGACGGCATGTACTGCACAACGTTATCCAGCATCAGCTGAACGCCCTTGTTGCGGTAGGAGGTGCCGCACTGCACAGCGAAGAACTTGCAGGCGATGGTGCCGGTACGGATGGCGCGCTTCATCTCTTCGACGGTCGGCTCTTCGCCTTCCATGAACTTCATCATGATGTCGTCGTCGAAATCAGCGAGGGCCTCGATCAGCTGCTCACGGTAGAGCTGAGCGTTCTCGAGCATATCCTCCGGGATTTCCTCTTCACGATAGTCCTTGCCCTGATCATCGTAGTAGACCTCGGCCTTCATGGTCAGCAGGTCAACGATGCCGCGGAAGGTGCTCTCAGCGCCGATCGGCAGCTGAATCGGATGCGCGTTGGCGTGCAGACGCTCGTGGAGCATGTCGACAACGCGGTAGAAGTTCGCACCCATGATGTCCATCTTGTTGACGTACACCATGCGCGGAACCTGATAGTGCTCAGCCTGACGCCAAACGGTTTCAGACTGCGGCTCAACACCGCCCTTGGCGCAGAAAACGGCAACAGCGCCGTCCAGAACGCGCAGGGAACGCTCAACCTCGACGGTGAAGTCGACGTGGCCGGGGGTGTCGATGATGTTGAGGCGATGGCCCTTCCATTCACAGGTGGTGGCAGCAGAGGTAATGGTGATACCGCGCTCCTGCTCCTGCTTCATCCAGTCCATCGTCGCAGTGCCTTCATGGGTTTCACCGATCTTGCGATTCTTGCCCGTGTAGAACAGAATGCGCTCGGTGGTGGTCGTCTTACCGGCGTCGATGTGCGCCATGATGCCGATGTTGCGGACCATCTTCAATTCATGGGATCTGGGCATGTTTTTTCTCCTTTTTCTCAAGCTGCCGCGACATCAGAACGCGACAGCGCAGAACGGTCCCCCGAATTACCAGCGATAATGCGCGAAGGCCTTGTTGGACTCGGCCATACGGTGCATTTCTTCCTTACGCTTGACAGCGGCGCCGGTGTTGTTGCTGGCGTCGATGATCTCAGCGCACAGGCGCTCCGCCATGGTCTTCTCGCCGCGCTTGCGGGAGAAATCGACCAGCCAGCGCAGGGCCAGGGTCTGGCGGCGCTCCGGGCGGATCTCGATCGGAACCTGATAGGTCGCACCGCCAACGCGGCGGGCCTTGACTTCCAGGCTCGGCAGGATGTTCTGCATGCCGGCGTTGAAGACTTCCATAGCGTCCTTGCCGGTCTTGCTCTCAACCATCTTGAAAGCATCGTAGCAAACGGTCTGCGCGATACCGCGCTTGCCGTCGAGCATGATCTGATTGATCAGCTTGGTCACGACAGTGGTGCCGTATACCGGATCCGGCAGCACTTCGCGCTTCGGTACAAAACCACGTCTGGGCATGGGTTTACCTCCTAGGCATTGTGTCGGGAACGGGAGCTTTGCTCTACCATTCCGGTTTCATTGCAGCATGGTCTGATCGGCCGCAGAACCCTCCGCCTCAGCAAAAGCGGCTTTTCTGCGGATCTAGCACACGGTCCTGCCCGGACAGTTCTCTCAAGCGCTGTTCCAACACGCTTGATTCCCTGTCCTTCGCGACCGGCCAACCTTTCAAACCGACGTCACCTCCGATACTGGGAGGGCGCCACTAATTTTCGCTTACCCGAAAGAATTTCTTTTGGAAATTACTTCTTCGGGCGCTTCGCGCCGTACTTGGAGCGGGCCTGCATACGCTTGGCCACGCCGGCAGCGTCCAGCGCGCCACGGATGATGTGGTAACGAACGCCAGGCAGGTCACGAACACGGCCGCCGCGGATGAGCACGACAGAGTGCTCCTGCAGGTTGTGGCCGATGCCCGGGATGTAGCAAGTACCTTCAACACCGTTGGTCAGGCGAACACGAGCGATCTTACGGAGCGCGGAGTTCGGCTTCTTCGGGGTGGTGGTCTTGACGGAGAGGCAGACGCCGCGCTTCTGCGGGCACTTCTGCAGGATGGGAGCGGTCGGCTTTGCAGCGATCGCCTTTCTTCCGTTGCGGATCAACTGGTTGATCGTAGGCATGGAAGCACCTCCTATGTTCTTTCTTCTAATCTTGGAACACTTGATTGCTGATTACTCTATATATGAACCTGCATGGGCAGGGTCATAACGATTGCGCTTTCGCGCCAAAAGAGCCGGCACGCCGGTGGCTGCCGGTGAATAGATGCCGCTTCGCAGGCTTACTTGAGCAGGCCCGCAGTAGCAGCCTTAACGTCGATGCCGCACGCACGGCCGAGCTTCTCCATACTTTCCACCTTCACGCAGGGGATGTTCATATCAAAGCAGCGATCCACGACGCGCTTGGTCAGCAGCAGATCCGCGTCCGCGGCCACGAATGCACGGGCAATCCTGCCCTCATCCAGCGCGCGCAGCAGCTGCTTGGTTCCGACAATTCGTCGGTCAACATCGGCGAGACCTTGAAGCATATTCCTGACTCTTCCTTTCATTGTCCTCTGCGCATAGCTTCCCTAGGGAAGCGCCACAGCAAACATAGTTATAATATCACCTTTATTTCCCCGTGTCAATCGGAAAATACAGTTTTTTCGCGCAATTGTTACGGTTTTTTTAATTTTTCTGCACGCCGGTTTCCACACCGATCACGCCGTCCAGAAGCAGAAAATGCTCGCCGGCAAAACCGTCAATTTCCGAGGAATCCACCCATGTATCCGCCTTTCCCCAGCGCAGCGCATCCCGCGCAAAGGCGCCGGATTCATTGAGCTGGGCGGAGTATGCCCGTGTCAGCCGGCAGACGTTTTCCGCCGTGAATGCGCCGCTTCGCATCTCGCTCCAGATCGCCCGGAGCGTATCGCGCGTCACGCCGCCAGCAGGCTCAGCACCGCAATCAGCCCCAGTAAACGGAGCTTTTGCAAAGTATTCTGTTCTCCTTTCTGTGTTATTCCATGGGTGAAGGCGTCTTCTTTTCCTGCGCGTCCGGTTGTTCGGCCCTCCACCGATTGAAACTGAATTGAGAACAGGCTTTTTTCATTCGCAGCAAACGGACATGGCTTGGGCACATATCCGCTGCAGATATTATAAGGATTCGTCCTGGGTCAGTTCGTCATAGGTGGCGTACAGGTGCTTCTCCTCGCGCGTTCCCACGTCAAGGAAGGGAATATCCCCCTCGCTTTGCGCAATATATCCGGTCACCATGTCCATCCAGCCGATGCGCATCTGTGCACGCTGCACGATCGTCTCCGCCCGCAGGTAGACCGAGTCGTCCCACCACAGCGCAATCTCGCGCGCCGCTGCGCCGCTGCGGCTGAGCTCGTCTTCATACTGATAGACCAGCTGCTCGATGAGAGAGAGCGTAAAGCCGCGGGCCTTGACCTCCTCCCAGATCTGCGCAAAGCGCGTCCTTGCGCCGCCGATGTCCTGATTGATCACCCGGTCGTGCACCTTGTTGGCATACCAGTAATCTCCGGAAGGACCGATGTCCCGGTCCCAGCCAAGGTCCATATCCCACAGCTCGAACCGGTAGCGCGCGACGCCGTCCTCGCCCACATGCTCCCAGATGTACATGTTCTTCGTCGTGTTGTCCGTCAGCGCCATCGCCTGCAGCATGACCGTGTACAGCAGCGTCGATTCGATATCCAGATGCTTCTGCGCCTGCTCTGCAAACGCCGCGTCATCCGTTTCGTCCCGCATCGCCAGATAATTGGCGATGCCGTCAAACGCTTCCCTGCCGTCCGGCGCGCGGAAAAGCTCGTATGCCGGACCGTCCTGCGCGATCACGACGGGACGTTCCTTGATGATCAGCGGATTGGTCGTGCGGTAAATGCTGTCGTGATACAGCCCTTCGCCATTTTCCCGCGTCAGCTCGACGTCAAGATCAAACGGCGTGCTCATCACATACAGCCCAGCGTACTGGTCGTTGACGAAGACCTCGCAGTACGCCGTGGGTCTGGGCGGGAAGATTTCCTTATCCGCAAAGACATGGGACAGCACGTCCCAGGACAGCTTGTCGTGCATGAAGGTGTCGTCAAAGCCCATGCTCAGCAGAATCAGCTCGTCCGCCGCGCCGATGCCCGGCACCTGATACGTCGCGCTGCCGCGTCCGCCGCGGGAAAACTCCACCTTGTAGCTCTTCTTGTCCAGATAGCGGAAGCTGCCGTCGCCGCGCATGCGCAGCCGCGCCGCAGCGGACTTAACGCTGCCGTCTGCGCCGGCGGCAATCGTGCATTCGCCCGTCGTTTCCGTGAGCGAAAGCTCCGCGTCCGCGTGCAGGATCACCTGCGGCAGGCCCGTGAAAACGATGTAGAAATAGCTGTAATGCGTATCGTTGTACGCCATCAGCTCATAGCTGTAGCCTTCGGCGATGGCGTCGGCACACCAGTCGTAGCTGTAGTCGTCCACAAAGCAGACGGACACGCCCTTTGCGTCCGGCACGGTGAGCTTCATTTCCGGCCACTCGTCCCCGTTATCAAGGCCAAGCGTGCAGTAAAACGTGTTGCTCTCCCTGTCATACCCCAGCGGCACGCCGAAATTCTCCAGCGCCGTCACCAGCGGCATGTCGCTCTCCTCGCGCGCATCCTCAATCGCCCAGAGCTCCTCCATCTCGCGCATCGGCTCCACCGCCGGCGCATATGGCGAGCGCAGCACAATCACCGCCGCAATCAGCGCCAGCAGCAGCGCCATTTCAAGGAGCAGGATCAGTCTCTTCATCGTCGTTAACCCTTTATTTCTGTGATGTAATTCTTTGGACGGGCATCAGCCGCGTACGCAAAAGCTTGAGATTCGCCGCGCTTTGCCGGCGATGCCCCCGGCAGCATGCCGGTCATTGTGTCGGCATTTCCACATAGATCTGCCAGTCGCCGTACGGTTCCTCCGACAGGAAGGGAACCGGCCCCTGCGTGTTGAGCATCATGTCAAGCGTCTGTTCAAAGAGCGCCATTCTCGCGCTGCTGAATTCCAGCAGTTCGCTGCCGTCCGCGGTGCTGACGCCCCATCGGTAAGCATTGCGCAGCGCCGCGCCGGAAGCATTGAGCTCATGCTCATAGCCGAGCACCAGCGCCTCAATCGTATCGTAAGTAAAGCCGCGCGCCTTCATTTCTTCCCAGACATCGCGCAGCACCTGACGCGCATCGGCGATATCGAGGTTGAGCAGCCTGTCCGCAACCGGGAAAACCGACCAGTGCTGATACGCGCCGCCCGCATTCATGCCCCACGCGCGGTCCATGTCCCATGGCATGAACCGGTAGACCGTCTTTCCATTCGTCCTGTGCGCCCAGATGAACATGTTGTTCTGCACATTGTCCACCAGGCCCGCATTCTGCAGGAAGGCGCAGTAACCCATCGTGGATTTGATATCCAGATGTTCAAGCGCAAGCCGCCTGAATTCCTCGTCGTCCTCTGTGTCGCGCATGGTAATATACGTGCGCAGGCTGCCAAACGGATCCTCCGCCTCCGGCGAATAGAACAGCTCGTATCCCCACGTCTTGTGGCCGGGAATCACGGCGTTGGAGCGTACCTTGTCCACGACTGTCGTCCGGTAAAGCGAGTCCGTCAAAAGCGCGCCGGCAGACGCCTTGCCGATTTCCGTTTCATAATTCATCGGCTCCATCATCAGGTAGACGCCGGCGTATTCATCATTGACAAACAGCTCGACATACTGCGTCTTTCTCGCGCTGAACGGTTCATCCTCGTCAACCATCATGCCGATCAGATCCCAGCTGAGCTTGTCGTGCATCATCGTATCGTCAAAGGCCATAGAGACGAAATTGACCGTTTCCAGCACGCCCATACCCGGCACCTCGCGCATGGCTGTGCGGCGGCTGCCGGAAAAGGAGATGCGGTAGCTCATTTTTTCCGTCCCATACAGGCTGCCGTCGCCGCGCAGGCGCACAAGGCTCTCGCAGGAAAGCCCGCCCTCGTCTGCCGTACCGATGGCAAAGCGCGCGGGGGCTTCTTCAATCGTGATGTCCGCCTGCGTGTGGATGGACACCACCGGCAACCCGGTAAAGACGATGTAGAAATAGCTGTAATGCGTGTCATTGTACGCCATCAGTTCATAGGCGTAGCCCTCGGCAATAGCGTCCGAGCACCAGTCATAGGAAAAATCATCCGAATAGCAGATCGACACGCCCTTTGCGCCCGGCGCAGTCAGGTGCATTTCGGGCCATGTTTCCCCGTTTTCAAGCCCAAGCGTACAGTAAAACGTGTTTTCATACTGATCGTACGCCAGCGGCACGCCGTTGTTTTCAAGCGCCGTCACCAGCGGCGTTTCGCTTTCCTCGCGCGTGTCCTCAATCTCCCAGAGCGTTTCAATCTCAACCGGGCCGCCGACCACCGGCGCATACGGCGAGGCGCAGAAGATCACGCCCGCGATGACAAGGATCAGCGCCGCCATCATCGCTAACAGTTTCAGTCTTTTCATCGCTCACTCACCCAGTCGCACGCTATCGACCGCCGGAACATCCAGCGGCCATGTATCATAGAGAATCCGCTCCATCGCGTTCATATGGTCGATGACAAAGGCGGAAATCTCGCCCAGATCAAGGGGCTGCGCGCCGCCGCGCCAGCGCTCCGTTTCGCGCAGATACGCGCCGCTGGCGTTAATTTCCTCCTCCGCTGCGAGGAACCACTGGTACAGCGCATCCTCAGAAAGAATCGTCGCGCGCTTTTCCTCCCAGAGATCGCGCATTATCTGGCGCGCATTGCCGATGTTGATCCCGAGCGTGCGCGTTGCGATCGGCCAGTAGAAGTTGAGGAAATTCGCCTCGCTTGAATACAGCGGCTTGAGGCACGAGTCCATGTCCCACGGGGAGAAGCGGTACGTATAGTCCACATCGCTGCCGAGAGCCCAGATATACAGGTTGTTTTTGACGTTATCCGGCGTCATGGAGGTCGCCTCCATGAACAGATAATACGAGATGACGTCCCTGACATCCACATGTCCAAGCGCCAGCTGCGCAAACGCCTCGTCGCTCAGATAGTCCGGATTGGTTTCGGGCAGGTTCATCGCCACATAGGGCATGTAGCGTTCAAAGGCGTCCTTTACGCTGACGCCCTGCGGCGCATAGCGCAGTTCCAGCACGCCGTCGATCTCCTCATGCGCGTTATACAGCGGCTTGCCCGTTTCATATCGTTCGCCGATCATCCGGGCAGCAGTGTCCCTGTCCAGCTCGCCGCCCATTTCCGTGATTTCTTCATCCGCACGGATGCGCGGCATGAGCTGGTACAGCCCCATGTATTCATCGTTGACGAACACCTCGACCATCCGGCTTTCAAGCGGGGTGATCGTGTATCCGCCGGCATTCCATTTCTTCCACAGTTCAAAGGAGAGATAGTTGCGCATGCAGGTATCGTCGCCCGCGTTGCTCACCAGCAGCCAGTCGGTATCCGCCGGCATGCCCAGCACGCTCACCGGCTTCTTTTCGTCCCTGCCGCCCTTGGAAACGCCGTGGAATTCCACGCGGTAGGACTGCTTATCGATGCCCTTGTAGAACCCGCCGCCGCGCGTATGCACAAGCGACGCGCTGTCAATCGTCTCAGCCCCGGCGCCGGACACCGTCGTGCGGCAGGGAATGTACGTATCGCCGATTTCCTGCTGCACATGCAGGGAGACAATCGGAAGGCCGGTAAAGACGACGTAGATGTATTCATACGCCGTATCCGTATAGGCGATCAGCTCATAGCCGTATCCCTCCGCCAGTGCGTCGGCGCGCCAGTCGTAGGTATAATCGTCAATCCACGCCACCTGCACGCCGTCTTCACCCTTCGCCGTCAGGGCAAGCTCCGGCCATTCCTCGCCATCCATGCCCAGCGTGCAGTAAAACGTGCGGTATTCCCGGTCAAAGCCCAGCGGCGCATCGCCGTTATACATCGCGGTCACCAGCGGCGTTTCGCTCTCGGCGCGCGTGTCCTCCAGCGCCCAGGCCTCCTCGATATCGATTATCTCCAGCAGCGCGCTGCCGCGGCTTTCTTCAAGATGCGCAGTATGCGCGATGTGCATGTCAAGCAGCGCCTGATCCGCCGCCTTCTGCGCAGCCAGCTCCCTCGTCAGGCGCAGCGCCAGCGGCGTCATCAGCGCAACCAGCGCCAGCACAATGAGCAGCGTGCCCATCAGTTTCCTTCTCGTCACCATGACCATCTCCTATATCAAACCGGCGAGCCCTTTCTATTTGACCGACGCCGCTTTCCTGTCGTACTTATCTTTTTATTATACCACAGTCTGTATCGGCTGCGCTGCAAGAATCCGTATTTTCTGCTAAAAAAGCAAGCGGAGGATTTCTCCTCCGCCCGAAAATCTGTTTTTTACAGCTCCCTCAGCGCCTCGACAAGCGCCGTCTTGCTGTTGGTCTTTTCGTCCTTCATCTTGATGATCCGCGCCGGAACGCCCGCAACGACTGCATTGGCCGGGACATCCTGCGTGACAACCGCGCCCGCGGCGACAACGGCGTTATCGCCCACCTTAACGCCCTCGATGATCACCGCGTTTGCGCCGATCATGACGTTATCGCCCACGTTTACCGGCGTCGCGCTGGGCGGCTCGACCACGCCGGCAAGCACAGCGCCAGCGCCGACATGGCTGTTTTTGCCGACGATCGCACGTCCGCCGAGCACCGCGCCCATGTCAATCATCGTGCCCGCGCCCACAACTGCGCCGATATTGATGATCGCGCCCATCATAATCACCGCGCCGTCGCCGATCTCCACGCGGTCACGGATGATCGCGCCGGGCTCGATACGGGCGTTCACGCCCTTCATATCCAGCAGCGGCAGCGCGCTGTTACGGCGGTCGTTTTCGATGACGACGTCCTCAATCGCCGCCGCATTCGCCTCCAGCACCGGCGCGATATCCTTATAGTCGCCGATGACGACCATATCCGTGCCGGTAAAGACGTGGCAGTTTTCAAACGCCAGCGGCGTTTTGCTCCTGATATAGGCCTTCACAGGCGTCTTTTTCGTCGCGCTGCGGATGGCCTCGATGATTTCATAAGCGTCCATACATTCCTCCTGAACGTTGAGTACGATAAGTACGATAAGGGCTGCCGCCCTTAAAATCCCGCCAAGGGGCAGTGCCCCTTGACCCCGCATCGCTTCGCGCTTGCTTTAAGAAACTTAGCCGAAGAGTACGTTTTCCATGTCATAGAGTCCCGGCTTGGCGTGCTTGGCGAACGCAGCGGCGCGCAGCGCGCCCCGCGCAAAGATTTCGCGGCTATCTGCACGATGGCGCAACTCGATCTCCTCCAGCTGACCAAAGAACATCACGCTATGCTCACCCGCGACTGTACCGCCGCGCACGGCATGCATACCGATTTCTTTCCCGCGCATCCCGGGACGGCCTTCTCTTCCATACACCCGGTCATACTCCCCATCGGGATCCACCGCAGCAAGCAGCGCTTTCGCCGTGCCGCTTGGCGCGTCTTCCTTCAGCTTATGATGTGTCTCGACGATTTCAACATCGAACTCATCACCCAGCGCCTGCGCTGCCATCCGCGCCAGACGGCACAGCACCGTCACGCCGGTCGAAAAATTGTTCGCCCAAACGATGGGAATCTGCGCTGACGCCGCGCGGATCTCCTCGCCTTGCTCCTTTGTCAGCCCCGTCGTGCCGATGACCAGCGGGATATTCCTGCCAAGCGCGCTTTCCAGCGCCATCGTCAGGTTGCCCGGATAGGAAAAGTCGATCATCACATCGACATCCATGAGCTCATCAGGGCTATCGCAGGCGCCCGGGCCGACAAAGCCCGCCACCTCAAAATCATCGCTTTGCGCGCAGAGCGCATCGATCATCCGCCCCATGCGCCCGTTGCCAATCAATGCCAGCCTCATCTTCTGCCCTCCAGCGCGCGGCGCACGGTTTCGCGGCCCTTCTCGGCAATCTCATACAGCGGGAGGCGGTATCCGCCCACGCCCATGCCCATCTGGTTCATCATTTCCTTCACCGGGATCGGATTTACCTCGCAGAAGAGCGCGTCGATGAGATCGAGGTTTTCCAGCTGAATCCGCTTCGCCGTCTCCCGGTCGCCCGCATGCCACGCAGCAACGAGATCGTGCACGTCCTTGGGGAACACATTCGCCCACACGGAAATGACGCCGCTGCCGCCAAGGGAAAGAATCGGCAGGATCATATCGTCATTGCCGGAGAAGAGGCAGAAATCATCGCTCACCAGCCGCGCAATTTTCGCCGTATAGCCGATGTTTCCGCTGGCCTCCTTGATGCCCGCCACATTAGGATGCGCAGCAAGGCGTTTGCAGCAGTCATAGGAAATCGAGCAGCCCGTCCTGCCCGGCACGTTATACAGGATGATCGGCGTATCCACCTGATCGGCGACGGTAGCGAAATGGCGGTACATGCCCTCGTCGTTCGCCTTATTATAGTAGGGCGTAATCAGCAGCAGACCGTCCGCGCCGAGGTCATGGTACTTTTTGCTCTTCTGCAGCTGGGTATACGTATCGTTGGAGCCCGCGCCGGCGATGACGGGAATGCGCCCGTTCACCGTCTCAATCACGCAGCGGACGACGGCGTCGTCCTCCTCATGGGTCATGGTGCTCGATTCGCCCGTCGTGCCCAGCGCAACGATGCCGTCCGTGCCCTGCTGCACATGCCAAAGCGCAAGTTCCCTGAGCTTATCGAAATTCACGCTGCCGTCTTCGTGAAAAGGCGTCACCAGCGCGACATAACTTCCTGAAAACTTCATCTGAATCCCTCCTGTTTTCATCTGTCACTAGGATGTCGGATTGGAATTTATTTTAACACGGATGGTATAAATTGTAAACTGCACAATCATCGAATTGATCGTCCTCCAAACATCCCCAGAAATCCGACGCACACATTTGAAAAAAGGACGAAGCGCTCCGCTCCGTCCTCATCACTCAAAGATCCCTGCCCAGCAGGAAGCAATCCGTGCGCGCCCATTCAAAGCCCGCGCGCTGAAGCATGCGCATCGCCTTCATGTTGCGCCGCGGCGCTCTGGCCACCAGATACGGCACGCCCCGGCTGTGAAGAACATCCATCGTCTCCTGCGCCAGCGCAGTACCCGCGCCGCGCCTTCTCCACTTAGGCTCGATGCACACCATATCGATCATCGCCTCATTCTGATTACCGACGACGAGAATATGGCCGACGAGTTCATCGCCGTGATACAGCGAGCGCGCGACAAAACCGGGCTCCTGCATCCGTGCCTGCAGCCACTGCGGCGCATGCGCTTCGCCGCCGAAGCTCTGCAGATCGCTGAGGAACTCCTCGCGGCGGATGTTGGTGCGCAGGTCGGTTTCGATGCTCTGCGTGCCGGTGGGATAGTAATCCCTGCGGCGGTTTTGGGGGCTGGACGTAGCGACATAGAACAGCTCGTCGCCGTCGGTATCGTCAAAACCCATGCGCAGGAAATACTCACGGCATTCCGTGTCCTCCAGCGCGCAGCGGATGAACAGCCGTCCATCCATGTCAAGCTCGCCCCTGATCTGCTCCGCCCGCGCATACAGCGCGCCAAAGAGCGTATCCTGCGCGACAGGATGCGCCCGCATCGTCATCTCGATCTGCAGCGGACGGTCCGGATACATCTTTTTTTGTACATGTACATGCAGCGCGCCCTCGCCAATCTCCACGCCCATGTTATCCGTGATGGCAAAGCTATTCTCATTCGGCGCGCCGTCGACGCCTCTGACAGGCTGATAAATATTCATACTTGGAATTACACCCTTCATTATAAGCGGAGCGGGCAGCCTGTTTCCCTCATGGGGCGCCGCCTTCACGCTGTGCATATCAACTCAGTATTGATTATAGCACAGCGCAAGGGCGAATAAAAGCCCTGAATTACGGCAAATAGAAAAGCTGCGCGCTTCTATAGAAGCTGCGCAGCTCAGGAGATGATCAGGTTTTGCAATAGGTTCCGCCGCAGGAGCACTTTTCCTCCAGCTTCTTTACCCAATCAGCGACGAGTACCTTCTTAGCATCATTACACCGGTCACACTTGAACCATCCGTCGTTTGCCATTTTTCTTTCCTCCTTTTATTGTGGTTTCTTGAAAATCGAACTGCATCTCATGCATATATATGTAATGATCCCGTTATTCACACACAATACTCTGCAGTTGAAGCCGCAAACCGTACAAGTTTCCATCACAGAATCCTCCTTTTACGCTTTATTTCTCCCGGTATTTGTAAATCGGGCAGTCGCCATAATCGTAATTCCGGCAGTACGAGCCATAGACATCTTCCGGTACGTTTTCTTTCTTCTTTATACAGAAGTAGTTTCCATATTTCCATGTGTAGAATGGACAGCTCATATTCACACCTCATCCTTAACCCGCAGTATCTCGTTTTCCATCCTTATCCATCTGTTTTCTGTATATTCATCAACAAAGTATCCCGTATTGATCATCAACGAGCGATACCATTTTGCTGCGATTGAATCCGGATCAATTCTCATTGCTAAATGGAAATAACGCAACGCTTCTTCAACATTCTCATATTCGCGCTTATTTGAATCTTTAATCCCATGCACTGCAGCCCCGCCATATGTCAATCCCAATTCGACAGCAGCTTCAGCCATTGCATCCTTGTCATTTTCAAGCAATACACCTTTGAGCAATTCAATCACTTTGTATGGATCATACGTTTCTTTCATAACGTTTCCATACCGATCACGCGCATATTTTACTTTTGCTTTCTGATGTCCACGCTCCATCGCCTCGCAAAGGCACTGCATCGCTTTTTCTTCATCTTTTTCAATACCATCACCAGTCAAGTAATTAAAATGTAACAAATAGAATGCTTCAGCACTTCCGGCATCCGCTGCCTTGCGATACCAGTACACTTCCTTTTCAGGATCGTATGCCTTGCCGCCATATTCAGTCGACACGCCGAAAAAACGCGCCAAACGCAGCATCGCAAATGAATTTCCTTCATTTGCCAGTTTCTCCAAGCGCTCTACACCATTTTTCCATTGTTCTCCATAAAGCAGAACAAGCGCTAATCTTTCTTTTGCCTGAACATCGCCGTTTGATTCCAGATACTCAAGAACACGCATTTCAAACTGCATCCATTTATCTGTTCCATAATCATCTCCCCAATGATTTTCGAACACTTCCTGCATGCTTGAATCATCGTCCAGAAATGCTCTTCGATAGTAATCAGCTATTGCTGAATGCGTCATTCCCCTCATTTGCGGTGCTCCAAATCCATTTCGATCGTATTTATAGAAGCACCAACCGACAAACACAACTGCAATAATCATGAAAAACAGCATATTCGTCTTTCCTCCCATCTGTATCTCCATACTAAATTCGCACTTAAAGTAGATTAATAACAGTATATCTCTACATTATTCTTATGTCAAGTATACTTTCCTAGTTTTATTGTGTTTAACTTAGCTTTCCTTACACATAGAATTGTCTATAATTCATTGTTAAGGAGTTATTTTGATGGAAGTCGATTATTCTGAAATCGGTCGCCGCATTGCGAAACGGCGAAAAGAGCTTGGATTGAAGCAAACCGAAGTATGCGAAATGTGCAACCTTAGCGATAAGTATCTATCTGTAATTGAGTGTTCAAAGTCGATTCCCAGTTTAGAAGTCCTGATGAAAATTTGCATCGCTCTGGATACAACACCGGATAATCTTCTTATTGGTGCACAAACTCCTTCTCAAAGTGGTCTGGAATATGCTATCTCCCACAAACTGTCACAGCTTTCTCCGCAAAAGCTAGCGCTTATTTCTTCGTTTATCGATTGGGTTTCCGAACAACCATTAGAATAAGAAAAAAGCCCGACCGGATTCATCTTGAAATCCGATCAGGCTTTCTTTTCTATTTACTGGAATGTTTCCTTCCCCACCTGCGTGGGCGTCTGGTCATAGAACACGCGCTGAACATTCGGCGCTTTATCAAGAATTCCCTCGACCGTCCGTTCCACCAGATCATATGGCAGACGCGCGGGCATCAGCTGTCCGCCGGAGAGCGTCACCGCGCGCAGGATCATCACCTCGCCGCCCATGGCGCCATGCTCGGCAATCATGACCGGGAAGTACTTATACAGTCGGCGTTCCAGTCCCGCTTCCTGAATCTCCCGGCTGAAGATCTCTTCCGCCACGCGTATGGCATGCAGGCGTTCGGGCGTCACCTCGCCCACAATCCGCGCGCCAAGTCCCAGCGCCGGAAAGGGCTTTTTCGTGACAAGCTCGTGGCTCAGTCCAAGAACCGACGCGGCATCGCAGATTTCGCTCTTGAAGAACATCTGCAGGGGTCTGAGCGCCTTCAAGCCGCTTTCGCCCCACTCCTCGTCCGCGCCGCCGCGCAGCAGGTCGGTATAATTGTCGCCAAGGATCAGCGTATCCGCATCCGGCGTCGCCGCCGCCTGCCGCTCAATCTCCTCGCGCATGCAGCGCATGACGACCTCCGTCTTCTCCTGCGTGCTTCGCTTTCCGGCCAGCGCGTTAAGCACCATGCCGCTGCGGTCGATGCTGAGCAGCCGGATGCCCTGTTCCTCATAGAGCTGCTGCACCCACTGCGCCTCGCCCTCGCGCATGAGTCCCGTGTTCACAAACACCGCCGTCATCCGCTCGCCGAAAGCCTGGTGTGCGATCATCGCCGCCACCGCGCTGTCCACGCCGCCGCTGACCGCGCAGATCGCACGTCCGCCGCGCGCAGCCGCTTCGTCAAGGATGAGCCGCGCCTCATGAATCGCCGCATCCAGCGTCCACCACGCATTGCAGCCGCAAATATCCCGCGCGAAGTTCGTCAGGATCGCCGTGCCGTCCGGGTCGTTGCGCTCAAGCTCAAACTGCGCGCCGTACTGCTTCTTCTGCGTGCTTTCAAAGGCCATCGTGCAGCCAGCAGCGCTGGCAATCATCCGCACATCCGGCGGCAGCATCGTCGTCAGCGCCTGCGGGATATAGCGTTCGCCATCCGCCACGCCGTCAAAGAGCAGGCTGTCGCCATAGGTGATCATCGCCTTGCGGTCCGTGATGGCCGCGCCGGCGCTTGCGCCGCCCAGCGCAGCCAGCAGCATATGCGATGCATGGCCCAGCGCCAGCACCGGGACGTCCAGCTCCAGAATCTGCGCGTCAAAGACGCCCATTCCATCGTCGGGCTCGCCGGTGAGCAGCACGCCGCGCGGCGCAATCTCCCGAATCTGATCAGCAGTCGTCATCCCGCTGACGATCCGGCAGAAGATATGCTCCGCGCGCAGCCGCTTGGCCGCCTCCATGGAAAACTCATCTGAATAATTCAGGATGAGAATCATATCGTTCATGGTTTATTCCCTCCCATAGGTCTCGCGCTTCGCGCGATAACCGGGATTTTGCCCAAAAGGGCAAAGAAGCTGCTTCGCGGGGCGAAACAGCTTCTTTCGTATCGAAGGATTACACCAGCTCGAGAATGACCATCTCGGCAGCGTCGCCGCGGCGCGGGCCCTTCTTGATGATGCGGGTGTAGCCGCCGGCGCAGTTCTTTTCCGCGTTGCGGGCCTTGTACTTCGGGCCAATCTCGCGGAAGAGCTTCTCAACGCACGGATACTTGACGTCCTTGGTGCGGGCACGGTAGGCAGCCTTGTTCTCGTCTTCGAGCTGCGGCTCCTTCATCTCGTACAGGTACGCCATGATCTTGCGGCGGGCAGCCAGCTTGGACGGCGCGTCGTTGGTGACGGTAACGGTCACGGTCTGACCCTTCTCGTTGTTGAAGGTCTTCTCAACCTGAACGTTGTTCTCGCACTCGTTGATGGCGAGGGTGATCAGGCGCTCGGCCATGGAGCGAACTTCCTTGGCGCGGGCCAGGGTGGTTTCGATGCGGCCATACCAGATAAGGTTGGTCACCTGATTGCGAAGCAGCGCCTTGCGCTGAGCGGCCGTACGGCCAAGTTTACGCTGAGCCATTATTTTGTCCTCCTGTTTCAGCCCGCCTCCTGCAAATACAGTTCTTCACGCGGCGCACAAGAAGCCCGTCCGCCGTTTGGCGGTCAGGCTTCGTGCATCGCGCCCATATTTCCCTTAGGCGTGGCCTTAGTAACCCTCTATGGGGCGAATTTATTCAACGCTTTCGCGTCGTTAGTAATTGGATGATCCGATCAGAAAAACCGGATTACTCGTCATTGGCACGCAGAGCCAGTCCAAGAGCGGCGAGCTTCTGCTCCACCTCTTCAAGAGACTTCTTGCCCAGGTTGCGAACCTTCATCATGTCTTCCTGATTGCGCTGCACCAGCTCGGCGACGGTGTTGATACCGGCGCGCTTGAGGCAGTTGTAGGCGCGGACGGAGAGATCCAGCTCTTCGATGGTCATCTCCAGAACCTTCTCGCGGTGATCGTCTTCCTTCTCGTTGAAGCCGATGGTCACCACCTGATCGGTCAGATCCATGAACAGCTTCAGATGGCCGCCCAGGATCTTCGCGCTGGTGGAGATGGCTTCATCCGGCTGGATGCTGCCGTCGGTCCACACCTCGATCGTCAGGCGATCATAGTCGATCGCCTGGCCGACGCGGGTATTTTCAACGGTGTAGTTCACCTTGCGAATCGGGGTGAAGATGGAGTCGGTCGGGATCACGCCGATGGGCATGCTCGCGGTCTTGTTCTTGTCCGCAGAAACATAGCCACGGCCTTTCTCCAGCGTCAGGTGCATGATCAGGTCGGCGTCCTCATTGAGGGTGGCGATGTGCAGATCGCGGTTGATCACCTCGATCTGGTCGTCAATCTCAAGAGCAGCCGCCGTCAGCTCGCACGGACCCTTGACGTTGATGGACACCGTCTTCGGGCCGTCGCAATACAGCTTGGCAGAAAGCTCTTTCAGGTTGAGGATGATCTCTGCAACGTCCTCTTTGACGCCGGGAACGGCGGAGAACTCATGCTGGATGCCCTCAATGCGGATGCTGGAAACGGCGACGCCCGGCAGAGAGCTCAGCAGCACGCGGCGCAGGGAGTTACCCAGCGTCTGGCCAAAGCCATGCTCAAGCGGCTCGACGACGAACTTGCCATAGCTCTCGCCAGCTTCCACGCGTTCGATGCGGGGCTTTTCGATTTCGATCATTTGGCAGATTCCTCCTCACTGTTACCAAGAAAAAACCATGCGTCCGATTAACGAGAGTAGAGCTCGACGATGAGATGCTCGGCAACCTGGAAGTCAATGTCCTCGCGAGCCGGAGCCGCGATGACCTTGCCGGTCAGGTTCTGGGCGTCAAAGGTCAGCCACTTCGGGGTGACCACGCCGGTGCCCTCACGCAGGGCCTTGAAGCCAGCCTGCTCCTTGGAGCGCTCACGCAGGGTGATGACGTCGCCGACCTTCACAGAGTAGGACGGGATGTCCACCTTGCTGCCATTGACCAGGATGTGACCATGCACAACGATCTGGCGAGCCATGCGGCGGGTCTTGGCCAGGCCAAGGCGGAAGATAACGTTGTCAAGGCGCAGTTCCAGCAGCTTGAGCAGGTTCTCACCGGTGATGCCCTTCTGGTTGGCAGCCTTCAGGTAGTACTTATGGAACTGCTTCTCCAGCACGCCATAAACGAACTTAACCTTCTGCTTTTCCTTGAGCTGGGTGCCGTATTCGGAAACCTTCTTGCGCTTGTTGCCGCCCGGATTGCGGGTAGACTTCTTATTGCCATAGCCCATGACAGCCGGAGAAATATCAAGGCTCCGGCACTTCTTGGCGATGGGCTCCTTATTGTTAGCCATGTACTTTAGTCCTCCTTACAAAACCTTACACGCGACGGCGCTTGGGCGGACGGCAGCCGTTGTGCGGGATCGGCGTCACGTCCTTGATCATGTTGACCTCCAGGCCAGCAGCCTGCAGGGAGCGGATCGCCGCCTCACGTCCGGAGCCCGGGCCCTTGACGTAGACTTCGACGGTCTTCAGGCCGTACTCCATCGCAGCCTTGGCCGCAGTCTCGGCAGCGGTCTGCGCCGCGAACGGCGTGGACTTCTTGCTGCCACGGAAGCCGAGGCCGCCAGCGGAGGCCCAGCTCAGCGCGTTGCCCTGGGTATCAGTCAGGGTAACGATGGTGTTGTTGAAGGAGGAGCGAATGTGCGCAGCACCGCGCTCCACGACCTTGCGCTCGCGGCGCTTACGGACGACTTTCTTCAGCTTCTGCTTAGGTGCCATTGTCAATCACTCCTCTTATCTGCCAGCCTTCTTCTTGCCAGCGATGGTCTTCTTCGGGCCCTTGCGGGTACGAGCGTTCTGCTTGGTGTTCTGACCGCGAACCGGCAGGCCCTTGCGGTGACGAACGCCACGGTAGCAGCCGATTTCCATCAGACGCTTGATGTCCAGACCGACATCACGGCGCAGATCGCCCTCGACCTTCAGGTTCTGTTCAATATAATCGCGGATCTTGTTGATGTCCTGCTCGGTGAGATCCTTAACGCGGGTGTCCGGGTTCACGCCGGTGCCGGCCAGGATGTCCTGAGAGGTCTTCAGGCCAATGCCGAAGATATACGTCAGTCCGATCTCGACCCGCTTCTCACGAGGCAGGTCAACGCCAGAAATACGTGCCATTGTTTGTTTTACCTCCGATACTCATTCCGTAAGTATGGTGTTCTGCTTGATTTATGAAAAGCCGCAAGGTACACAGGCTTTGCCTGCGCAGCCGCCCAAGCGATCCTTCCTGTCAATTAAGCGAATCAGCCCTGCTTCTGCTTGTGCTTGGGATTCTCGCAAATGACCATGATGCGGCCCTTGCGCTTGATGATCTTGCACTTCTCGCAGATAGGCTTGACAGACGGTCTAACCTTCATTTGTCAGTTCCTCCTCGAATTTGTTTTCTCAACCCTTGCTGCGCCAGGTGATGCGTCCCCTGGTCAGATCATAGGGAGAAATTTCGACCTTGACCTTATCGCCCGGATAGATTCGGATGAAGTTCATGCGGATCTTTCCGGAGATCTGAGCCATGATTTTATGCCCGCCGGCCAGCTCGACGCGGAAATTCGCGTTCGGCAGCGCCTCGACGACGACGCCTTCTACTTCGATATTGTCGCTCTTGGGCAACGTTAACCCTCCTTACGCGGCAACAAAGCCTCTTGATAGCCGATTGCATCCAGTCTATTTCGCACTTCAGAGTCAAAAATCCTCTTTTTTGCAAAAATTTTTTCTTGAATTTCTTCAAGAAGTTCGGGTTTTGCAACCAGATGCTTGATCTTCTTCTTTTTAGGATTGTCTACCTTTCGCTGACAACCGTTTGCGATGGCCACATGGTCCTCATCAAGAACGGCCACGACGACGAAATAATGTCCAGCGTCGCGACCGGCTTTGCTGAAAACCACCCGGCCAACTTCCATAGGGAACGAGCTCATCGCTTCTCCTCCTTATGATATCCTGGCAGCGAGAGCAATTCGGGCTCGCCATCCGTAATGAGGATGGTGTGTTCGTAGTGGGAGCAGAGGCTGCCGTCAGTAGTGACAACCGTCCAGCCGTCTTTGAGCGTCTTGACGTGGTAATCGCCCGCGGCGATCATCGGCTCAATGCAGATGGTCATACCGCTGCGAAGCCTGACGCCATGTCCCGGGATGCCATAGTTGGGCACCTGGGGATCTTCGTGCATCTCCCGGCCGATTCCGTGTCCGCAGAGTGCGCGCACCGTGGAAAAACCGCGCTGCTCGACGTACTGCTGAACCGCATGACCGATATCGCTGATCCTGCATCCCGCGCGCGCAAAATCCAGCGCGGCGAAGAAGCTTTCTTCCGTGACGTCGATCAGGCGCTGCGCATCGTCAGAGATCTTGCCGACACCCGCAGTAAACGCGCTGTCGGACTGCCATCCATCCAGAATCAGACCGCAGTCGATCGAGATGATCTGGCCCTCTTTGAGCACAGTGGAGGCTGACGGGATGCCGTGCACAACCTGGCTGTCAACCGACGCGCAGATCGAGGCAGGATACCCCTCATAGTTCAGGAAGGAAGGGACGGCCCCGTACGAACGAATGAGCTTTTCCGCAAAGCGGTCAAGCTCCTTCGTCGTCATACCGGGCTCAATCTTCCCTTTAAGCTGCGTGAGGACGTCGTGAAGCATCGCGCCGGCCTCACGCATTTTGGCAATCTGGGCTGCGTTTTTGATGGTAATCATCATTACACTCCCAGAGCGTTCAGGATGGCGTTAAAGCACTCGTCCATCGGCTTGGCGCCGTCAACGGCCTTGAGCAGGCCCTTCTCGGTGTAGAAGTCGATGAGCGGAGCCGTCTGAGCATGATACACAGAGAGACGATTGAGGACCGTTTCGGCCTTGTCGTCGTCGCGCTGGATCAGCTCCGCGCCGCACTTGGCACAGGTGGTCGCGCCGTTCAGGGTCGCGACGTGATATGTGCCGCCACAGGCAAGGCACACACGGCGGCCGGAAAGGCGCTTGGTGAGGGCCTCGTCGCTGACCTCGATGTCGATGACGACGTCGATATCGGCGAAGGTGGCAAGGGCCTGCGCCTGCGGTACCGTGCGCGGGAATCCGTCAAGCAGGTAGCCATTGGCGCAGTCGGACTGGACAAGACGCTCGCGCACGATGTCGATCACGACGCTGTCGGGAACCAGCTGACCCTTGTCAATGTAAGACTTGGCAGCCAGGCCGGTCGGCGTCTGTTCCTTGATCGCGCGGCGAAGGATGTCGCCCGTAGAAATCTGGGGAATGCCCAGCCGCTCGCACACGCGAACGGCCTGGGTTCCCTTGCCCGCACCGGGCGGGCCAAGAAAAATCATCTTCATGAGAGCACCTCTCGCTGAGCTCTGATTAGCCCAGGAAGCCCTTGTGGTGACGCATAACCATCTGCGCCTCGATCTGACGGATCGTCTCGATGCTGACGGAAACAGCGATCAGGACGGAGCTCGCAGCAAACGGAGCCTGAATGCCCAGCAGCTGGGTCAGCATGGTCGGGATGGTCGCCAGAACGGCGAGGAACAGCGCGCTGAACAGGGTCAGACGGCTGGAAACGCGGGCGAGGTAATCGCTGGTCGCGCGGCCCTGACGGATGCCCGGGATGAGGCCGCCGTTCTGCTGCATGTTCTTGCTGATGTCAACCGGATTGAAGGTGATGCTGGTATAGAAGTAGGTGAACGCGATGATGAGCAGCGCGAGCACGAACTGATACCAGATTCCGGAAGAGAAGCTGGACCACCAGAGGTTGATGCCGCTCGTCGGGAAGAACGCGAAGATCGTCGCAGGGAACTGCAGGATCGCGAAGCCGAAGATCAGCGGCATGACGCCGGTGGAGTTAATCTTCATCGGGATGTGGGTGGACTGGCCACCGTACATCTTGCGGCCCACCATGCGCTTGGCATACTGAACCGGGATGCGGCGCTCGCCCATGTCCACATAGGTGATGGCAACGATCATCACCAGCATCGCGACGAGGATCGCGAGCACGGCGAAGAAGTTGACGGTGCCATTGACGATGCCGCCGACAGCGGAGGTCGCCCAGGTGAACATGTTGGAAACGATACCGGCCATGATCAGCAGGGAGATGCCGTTGCCAAGGCCGTTCTCGGTGATGCGCTCACCGATCCACATCGCAAGGGCGGTACCGGCCGCCATAGAGATACCAATGACGACGTACCAGATGCCGCCGTAGGAGTTGGCACGCATCGCGAAGACCAGACCAACCGCCTGAACGAACGCCAGAACGACGGTCAGATAGCGGGTGTACTCGGTGATCTTCTTGCGGCCTTCCGGGCCTTCCTTCGCCAGCTTCTCCAGCGCCGGAATGGCGACGGTCAGCAGCTGAAGGATAATGCTCGCATTGATGTACGGTGAGATACCCATCGCCATGATGGTCATGGACTGGAAGGAACCACCCGTCATCATGTTCATGAAATCAAGGATGGAGAAGTTGGAGACAGCGCTCGCAACCGCCGCAACGTCAATGCCCGGAACCGGGATGCAGCTGAGCAGGCGGTACATGAGCAGCATACCAAAGGTGTAAACGATCTTCTTGCGGAGCTCCGGAATGCGCCAGGCATTCTTCATCTTTTCCAGCATATCAGATCACCTCGGCAGTGCCACCGACAGCTTCGATCTTCTCCTTAGCAGAACCGGTGAACTTCACAGCCTTCACGGTCAGCTTCTTGGTCAGTTCGCCCTCGCCCAGAACCTTCAGGCCGTCCAGCGCCTTGCGGACGATCTTCTTCTCGACGAGCATCTCGACGGTCACGACGGTGCCGTTCTCGAAGATCTCCAGATCCTCAACGTTCACGATCGCATATTCCTTGGCGAAGATGTTGGTAAAGCCACGCTTGGGCAGCTGGCGGGTGAGGGGCATCTGGCCGCCCTCGAAGCCCGGGCGCTTGCCGCCGCCGGAGCGGGCCTTCGCACCCTTGTGGCCCTTACCGGACGTCTTGCCCAGGCCAGAGCCAGTGCCGCGGCC
>JAFYOR010000008.1 GCA_017547805.1 Clostridia bacterium | reverse complement strand
GTCATGAGGATCCGCGCATGGGCGGCGGCGGCGCGTACGGCGGCGCGGGCTTCGGCGGCTTTGAGGATATCTTTGATATGTTCACCGGCGGCGGCTTTGGCGGCTTCGGCGGACGATCCGCAAACAACCCGAATGCGCCGCGCAGGGGCAGCGACCTGCAGTACACGCTGCAGCTGACGTTTGAAGAGGCGGCCTTCGGCTGCAAGAAGGAATTCAAGTTCCAGCGCAGCGCGGTGTGCGACGCCTGCTCCGGCACGGGCGCCAAGCCCGGCACTCAGCCGCAGACCTGCCCGAACTGTAAGGGCAGCGGTCAGGAGCGCAGGGTGATCAACACGCCCTTTGGCCAGATGCAGACCAGCGATACCTGCCGCGCCTGCTCGGGCAAGGGTAAGATCATCAAGGAGCGCTGCAGCAAGTGTTCCGGCAGCGGCTATGTCCGCGTGACGCGCACGGTCAATATGAACGTGCCGGCGGGCGTTGACGACGGACAGAACTTCAAAACCATTCCGGGCGAGGGCGAGCCGGGCAAGAACGGCGGACCGGCGGGCGATCTGTACATCATCTGCCACGTCAAGCCCCACAAGTTCTTCAAGCGTGACCGCTACGACCTGTACTGCGACGTGCCGATTTCCTTTACGCAGGCGGCGCTGGGCGGCGACATTGATGTGCCGACGCTCGAGGGCGAGATGAAGTTCAGCATTCCTGCCGGCACGCAGGAGGGGGCGTCCTTCCGCATCCGCAATCAGGGCATTCAACAGCTGCGCGCAAACGGCAAGGGCGACCTGTATTTCACCGTCCATGTCGAGGTGCCCAAGCACCTGAGCGACAAGCAGAAGGAGCTCCTGCGCGAATTTGAAGATTCCCTCAACGGACGCGAATACGAGCGCAAGAAGAGCTTTGCCGATCAGGTGAAGAGCTACATCAAGGACAATACCGAGCGCTTCAAAGAGAAGTTTGACAAGAAATAACCGGCTGCGCCGGTTTCACACCGAAAGGCCCGGCGAAAAACCGGGCTTTTTCTTTCGGTCCGCGATTTGCAGGGGAATGTTGGCAGAAATAAAGGGTTTTTGGGGCCTGGGTAAGAATTATTTCTTATTCAGGCTTTTTTCGTAGGGGAGACGAGAGCGGACGATAAGGGCTGCCGCCCTTATCATCCTGCCTGAGGGATTCATTCCTCAGACTCCCTTCGTCGCTTCGCGGCGGTTAAAAGAAAGATTGTGAGGGTTTATATATGGATTGGATGGAAGTTGTCATTCACACCACGACCATGGGTGCGGATATCGTCAGCGAAATGCTGATGAACGTCGGCGCGGTCGGCACGATGATCGAGGACCGCTATGACGTCACCTCCAGCAAGAAGGAGGACGGCATGTGGGATCTGATCGATGAGGATGTGCTCGCGCATATGAGCGAGGACGTGCTCGTCAAGGCGTATTTCAAGGACGACATGAGCGCGCAGGAGACGCTGCTGCTCGTTCGTGAAAAGCTGGCGGACATCGCCCGCATCGACATGGGATTTGACATGGGCAGCCTTGAAATCGAGAACAACTCCGTGCACGAGCAGGACTGGGCGGAGAATTGGAAAAAGTACTATAAGCCCTTCCGCGCGGGCAGCAGGCTGGTCATTAAGCCCAGCTGGGAGCCCTATGAGGAGCAGGCTGGCGATCTGGTGCTGGAGCTGGATCCGGGTATGGCCTTTGGCACCGGCACGCACGAGACGACCTTCATGTGCATGGAGCAGCTGGAAAAGTACGTCACCGAAGGCTGCAAGGTCATCGACGTGGGCTGCGGCAGCGGCATTCTGGGTCTTGCCGCGGCGAAGCTTGGCGCAAGGGACGTGCTGGCGATTGACCTTGACGAGCTGGCGGTGAAGGTCGCCAAGGAGAACACCGAAAAGAACGCCCTGACGGATAAGGTGCGCGTGGTGCACGGCGATCTGCTTGAAAAGGCGGACGAGATGGCGGACGTGATCGTGGCGAACATCATCGCGGACGTGATTTGCTTCCTGTGCGGCCCGGCGAAGAAGCATCTGCTCCCGGGCGGCACGTTCATCTGCTCGGGCATCATCCGCGAGCGCGAGGAAGACGTGCAGAACGCACTGGCTGCGGCGGGCTATGTTGTGTGCAACCGCCTTGCCAAGGGCGAGTGGGTGTGCCTGGCGGCGAAGGCTGACTGAGCAAAGCTTATGGCGGGGGAACCGTTTCCCCGCCATGGTCACCCCTCTTCATTTTTGGTCCGCGTCCTGCCGACACAGGTCAAAAATGCAGGGAAACGATTGTGCCTTTCGGATAATGAGATTTTCCTTCGGATCAATCGTCCCGTACCCGGCGTATATGCCGTCGGGTACGATTGAAATTGGGGCGTTGCCCCAATCTCCCATCAGCAGCTTTAAGCCACCGCGAAGCAAAGAAGGGTCAAGGGGTTCGGATTCTCCGAACTGGAGCGGAAGTGAATGACACCGTTGTATGGTGTCAGAGCTGCTCTGCCCGACGAGCGTCGAGCGAGGAGATAAAACCCCTTGATCAGGTTTTTGGGACGATAGTCCCCTGATATTTTCCCAAGGAGGGACTATGCATCGATTTTTTGCCGACGAAAGCGGCATCCAAAATGGCACTGCGCGGCTGAATGCCGAGGACAGCGCGCATGCGCTGCGCGTGCTGCGCCTTGAGGCGGGCGAAACGATTGAACTGGTCTGCGCGCCGGAGCGGTATCTTGCCGTGATTGAGACGGCGGAGATGGACGGCGTGACGGTCCGCGTGACGCAGCAGCTGCGCCCGACTGAGGCGAAAACGCGCGTGACGCTCTTTCAGGGGCTGCCCAAGGCGGATAAAATGGAGCTGATTGCCCAGAAGCTCACGGAGCTTGGCGCATATGCCGTCCAGCCGGTGGCGATGGAACGCTGCGTGGTGAAGCTGGAAGGGAAGGACGCCGCCAAAAAGACCGAGCGCTGGCAGAAGATTGCGCGCGAGGCGGTCAAGCAGTGTGCGCGTGTCAACGTGCCGGATATCCGCGAACCGAAGAAGCTCTCTGCGCTTTGCGCGGAGTTTGAGGCGCTTGATGTGCTGATCGTGCCGTGGGAAGACGCGCGGGACGGAAGCATCCGGGCGTGCCTTGCGCCGTTTGAGTGTCAGGAGGAGCTGTCCGTCGGCATTCTGATCGGTCCGGAAGGCGGCATCAGCGAAAAAGAAGCGAATTGGCTTTTGCAGAACACCGGGGCAAAGCTGGTGACGCTCGGTCCGCGTATTCTGCGAACCGAAACGGCGGCGATCGCTTCGGTCACGATGGTGATGGCGCTGCGCGGGGAGATGGAGTGATCCATCCCGGCGGGAAATAAAGGGATTCGCGGGACGTTTTGCGAAATGCTTGCAAGACGTCCCGTCTTCTTTTATAATAGGCACAGAGTAATTAACGAAAGAGGGCATAACTATGCGTTTTCGTAAGAGCATCAAGATTACCAAGGGCGTCAAGCTGAATTTGTCCAAGACCGGTGCGAGCTTTACGCTGGGCACGGGCAAGGGCCTGTCCTTCAATCTCGGCAACAAAGGCGCGTTCCTGAACTGGTCCATTCCCGGCACGGGCATCTATGACCGCGTGCGTCTGGATACGAAGGTGAAGGATATTCTGGGCGGCAAGGGCTTCCTCGGCGGACTTTTCGGCGGCAAGGCTGCGGCTGAAGAAGGAGCGGCGCAGGGCGAGGCCAAGAAGAACGCCAAGGGTAAGGTGGTCAGGAAGGCTGCAGGCGTGACGGACGAGGAGATTGCGAAGCTGGAGCAGGAGCTTGCGCTGATCAATGTCGCGTGCTTTGCGCCCGATGTTGAGAGCAAGACGGCGGCCGAAGGCGAAATCGATGGCGAGGCCGTGGCGGCGCTGATTGAGGAATGGCTTGGCGAGGCGGAGCTGCCCGTTCCGGTGGAGATCCAGATGGACGTTTGCCCGGAAAAGAAGATGATTCTCGTCGACCTTGACCTGCCGGAGATTGAAGATATGCCGCAGAAGAAGCTGACCGAGCTGGCCAGCGGCGAAGTGAAGATCAAGGAAAAGAGTCAGAAGGAAAAGCGCGAGGATTATCAGATGTGCGTGTTCGGTCTTGGCGAGTTTGTGGCGGCGCATCTACTCAATCTCGTGCCGCAGGCGGAGTGTGTGCTGGTGAGCGCGTATACCCAGCGCCGCGATCAGGAGACGGGTGATCTGAACGATACATATATCTATTCCGTCGCGTTTGAACGCAAGGCGTTCAAGGCCGAATATCAGAAGGTAAGCCCGGTGGAGTTCTGTGGTAAGCTCAAGGGACGCTTTATTACGCTTTCTACCGGCGTGATGAAGCAGATCGTGCCCTACGAGGCTGCTGATCTCTAAGCATCGTAAGGATGCTGCGAAGTGGAAAAGGGTCAAGGGACAACGTCCCTTGGCGGGGTTTGGGGCGGCAGCCCCAAAAAGGAGAACGTAAATCGATTTATGACCAACGTAACGACCAATCAGACCGTTGCATTCCATACGCTTGGGTGTAAGGTCAACCAATATGATACGCAGGCGATGCGCGAGCGCTTTGAGCGCGCGGGCTACACGACCGTGGGATTTGAAGAAACGGCGGACGTATATGTCGTCAATACCTGTACCGTGACCGGCACGGGGGATAAAAAGAGCATGCAGGCCGTACGCCGCTGCCATAGGAAGAACCCTGCGGCGGATATCGTCGTGACCGGATGTCTTGCCCAGCGCGCGGCGGATGAACTGACGATGCCGGGCGTCCGGCTGATCATCGGCACCCAGCGCCGCGGCGAGATCGTGGAGCTGCTTGCCAGCGCAAGGGAGCAGGACGTGGCGCTGATCGCCGTGGAATCGCTTCGTCAGGCGCCGTTTGAGCACCTGACCGTCCATGCGCATGAGGGACATACCCGCGCAACGATGAAGATCCAGGAGGGTTGTGACCGCTGGTGCACGTATTGCATCATCCCCTCGGTCCGCGGACCGATCCGTTCTCGCCCGCTTAATGAAATCCGCGAGGAGGCGCAGAGTCTGGCAAAGGCCGGCTTTGCTGAGGTGGTGCTCACCGGCATTCACCTGACCAGCTATGGACGGGAACTGAAAAACGGCACGACGCTGCTGGACGCCATCAAGGCTGTGCATGAGGTGGCGGGGATTGAGCGCATCCGTATCGGCTCTCTGGAGCCGGTGATCGTGACGAAGGAGTTCGTCGACGGCATCGCACAGCTTGATAAGGTATGCCATCAGTTCCATCTGGCGCTGCAGAGCGGCAGCGATACCGTGCTGGCGCGTATGCGCCGGCGTTATACCAGCGGTGAATTCCTCGCGGCATGTGCGATGCTGCGCGAAGCGTTTGAAGACTGCGCGCTGACGACCGACGTGATGACCGGCTTTCCCGGAGAGACCGAAGAGGAATTTGCGCAGACGAGGGCGACCTGTCAGGCGGCAGGATTTTCGCGCATGCATGTCTTCCCGTATTCCGAGCGTGCGGGCACAAAGGCGGCGGAAATGCCGGGCAGCGTGCCGCGCCATGTCCGCGAGGAGCGTGCCAGAGCGCTGATCGCGCTGGGGCACGGGATGGAAAAGGCGGCGCTTGAAAGCCGGGTGGGTAAGAAGGAAGCGGTGCTTATCGAGGAGCTTGACGCGGATGGAAACGGCGTGGGCTACACCGGCGGTTATCTGCGCGTGCATGTGCCGGGCGGCGAACCGGGCGAAATTGCGCAGGTGCACATCACCGGAATCGTCGGCGCCGAACTGACCGGTGAACTCATGTAAGAGAACCTGCGGTTAACCGCCGCGAAACGATGTGGGGTCAAGGGGTTCACCCCCTTGGCAGGGTTTGGGCGGCAGCCCTAAAAAGAAAGGAGCGAATTTCCATGAACGATTGTCTGTTTTGCAAGATCGCTGCGGGCGTGATTCCCAGCAGCAAGGTATATGAAGACGATGATGTGCTGGCCTTCCGCGATATCGCGCCGCAGGCGCCCGTGCATGTGCTGGTGATTCCCAAGAAGCACGTGTCCGGCTGGTATGACGCGAAGGAGGAAAGCGATGCGCTGCTGGGCAAGCTGATGCGCACGGCGGCTGTCGTTGCGAAGATGGAAGGCGTTGTGGACAGCGGCTTCCGCGTTGTCTCCAATTGCGGCGCTGACGCACAGCAGACGGTGAAGCATTTGCATCTGCATGTGCTGGGCGGACGCGAAATGGCGGGCGAAATGGCGTAAGCTGTCCACAGCAGATTGAAAGCTGTGGATAACTTTCCCTTCTTAAAATCGCATAGATCTACGTTTTTTCCACAAATTTCCTTTGTTTTACCAAAAAGAAATGAAATAAAATGAAAAACACGGTTGACGAAAGGGATTTGTTGCGCTATAATTAAACGTACGGTACTCCATTGACGGCTGATTTGACGCAATGGATCGTCGAAGCTTGAGCCGAGGGGAGGGATACTAGATGTCTGAGATCCGTGTTCGTGAGAATGAATCCCTGGAAAGTGCTCTGAGGAGATTCAAGAGGCAGTGTGCGCGTTCCGGCGTCATCGCGGAGGTTCGTAAGCGTGAGCATTACGAGAAGCCGAGCGTGAAGCGCAAGAAGAAGGCCGAAGCGGCCCGCAAGCGTAAGTACTGATTCACAAAATAGCTCCATCGCAAGATGGGGCTTTTTGTTTTATGGGCAGGGTGGGCTGTGCCTACACCCGCATCCGGCGGGCTGTGCCCGCACCTGCTTCACTTCGCGGTGGTTTTAACGCTGCGTTCGCGCGACGGGCGCTCCGCAGCTGCAGCGGATTTAAGCAGCCGCAAAGCGGTAAAGGGGTTTGGGATTCGGTTTCTCCGAACTGGGACGGGTGTGAATGAAGCACCAGTGGGGCTTCAGAGCCGTCCTGACCGACGAGCGTCGAGCGAGGAGATGGAAAGCCCCAAGCAGGTTTGGGCGGCAGCCCAGCGTTCCTCATATACTGTCAATAAATTGTGGGTTAATAAAAGGGGAGAACATCATGAAGTATGCGTTTTTGCTCTATCCGCATGCCAACATCCGCTATCGTGAGTCGCTCAAGGCGCTGGCGGTGGAGGAACTGCGTATGACCCTTGCTGCCCTTGGGCGCGAGAGCGAAGTGAAAACCTGCGAAATGGGCGGCGCGACGTTCCTGACGTTTGACGCGTCCAAGCTTACCGCGCGCGATGTGCGCATGCTCAGCCAGCTGGCCTGCGTATATGTGATGTTCACCATGGAAGATGGACAGATGGTACCTATGGAGAGCAGCCATCCTGATTATGTCGGGGAGGACCTGCCGTCTCTGCTCAAATACAAGGGCAAGACGAACGAAATGTTCACAGATACCATGATGACCATGGCGCTGGCGGCCAGCGATTTCATGCCTGTGCATGACAGCCAACTCATTGTCTGCGATCCGATGGCGGGCCGCGGCACGACGCTCATGCTCGCCCTGCGCCGCGGCTATCACGGCGTCGGCGTTGAGATCGGCAAGGCGGACGTCAAGGAAGCGTGCGATTACATGACGCGCTACCTTGAATTCCACAAGATCAAGCACAAAAAGAGCGAAAGCAGCCTGACCGTCAAGGGCAAGCTCGGCGGACGGGAGACGAAGTTTGTCTTTTCCGATACGGCGGAGCACTTCAAGGATGGCGACACGCGTACCCTGCGCATGATCCTTGGCGATACGCGCGATACGGCTGCGCTGCTTAAGCCTGAAAGCGTGCATCTGATGGTGACCGACGCGCCCTACGGCGTGCAGAAGGGAACCGCGGGCAAGCAGGATTCCATCGGCGGAACGCTTGGCGCGGCGATGGAAGGCTGGTATACTGCGCTCAAGCGCGGCGGCGTGCTGGCAATCAGTTTCAATACCTATGTCACCAAGCGCGAGCAGATTGAAACCCTTTGCGAAAAAGCCGGTTTTGAGATTGTGAAGACGAATAACCTTGAACACTGGGTTGAGCAGGCGATCCGGCGCGATGTTGTGTTTGCCAAAAAGAAATGATGAAATGACGAGGAAACGGATGGCGAAAGCCGTCCGTTTTTTCTGTTCGCGATGGAAAATGTGAAATCCCGGAATCTGTGGATAAATGAAAGGGTTTGCGCATATCCTTCCAATGAACACATCTGCGCTTTTAACGCGCGGAATCATCATGTTTCCCTTTGGGAGGAGCTGAACCGATTTTGGAATCTGCAAGAACGTATGAACACATGACCGTCGCGCGTCTGCGCGAAATTGCGCGTGAAAATAAGGTGCGTCTGCCCTATGGCGTGAACAAGGCGCAGATTGTGCAGCTGCTGTCAAGCAGGCTTAAGGAAGAGACGGAGGAGCCGGTCCGCCGGGAGGCTGTGCTTTGCGAGGATGACGGCATCGGGCTGTATAAGCCCAAGCCGCTGGGCTTTTATGACGAGGAATACGGCACGAGTAACCCGGTCGTGCCAAGGATGATCAAGGCAGGGCTGCTGGGCAGCGGTCAGGGTGTGCTGGAAATGCAGGCGGGCGGTTATGGTTTCCTGCGTGCGCAGAACTGTTCCGCAGGCGCAGAGGATATTTATGTCTCCATTGCGCAGATCCGGCGCTTTTCCTTGCGCAACGGCGACTATGTCGTGGGTAAGACGCGGGAAAAGCGAGTGGGCGACCGTTACAGCGCGCTGATGTACATCGACTCCGTCAACGGAGAAAGTCCGGATAAGGCGAGGGGGCGCCGCCCGTTTGATACGCTTACGCCTGTGCATCCCGACCGGCGGCTGACGCTGGAGACGGCGGACGGAGATCTGTCCATGCGCATGCTCGACTGCATTGCGCCCATCGGCATGGGACAGCGTGCGCTGATCGTCGCGCCGCCCAAGGCCGGAAAGACGACGCTGCTCAAGAAGATGGCAAAGGCAATCCGGGAAAACCATCCGTCGGTGGAAGTGATTGTGCTTCTGGTGGATGAGCGCCCGGAAGAGGTGACGGACATCCGGCGCAGCATCGACGCGCAGGTCATTCATTCAACGTTTGACGCGCCGCAGGAAAACCACGTGCGCGTGTGCGATATGGTGTATGAACGGGCGCAGCGGCTGGTGGAACAGGGGAAGGACGTCGTTGTGCTGATGGACAGCCTGACGCGCTTTGCCCGCGCCTGCAATGCGCTTTCTCCCGGCGGGCGCGCGATGAGCGGCGGTCTGGCGGCGGGCGTGCTGCAAAAGCCAAAGCGCTTTTTCGGCGCGGCGCGCAACATCGAGGAGGGCGGCAGCCTGACGATCATCGCGACGGTGCTGGTGGAAACCGGCAGCCGGATGGACGAGATCATCTTTGAAGAATTCAAGGGAACGGGCAATGCTGAAATCCGGCTGGACCGCGCCCTGTCCGAAAGCCGGATTTTTCCGGCGTTTGATCTGGCGCGGTCGGGAACGCGCAGGGAAGAATTGCTGCTTTCCGAGGGGGAAAGAAAGGGGATCGGCGCGGTTCGCCGGGTGCTGAGCACGGGCCATCCAAGGGAAGCGGCGCAGCAGCTGATCGATCTGATGAAACGGACGAAAAACAATGAAGAATTTTTCAAAAAGTTGCAGGAATGGCTTGCAATTTGTGAGAAAGAAGGGTATACTATACGAAGTCTCCGCTCAAGCGTATGAGAAACGGTCTTGCTGCCGTTTTCATGCGATAGTATTGCGGAAAAAGAGGTGAAAAACATGAAGGAAGGCATCCATCCGAAGTATCAGAAGGTGAACGTGACCTGCGTTTGCGGCAACACCTTCGTCACCGGTTCCACCAAGAAGGAGCTGCGCGTTGAAATCTGCTCCAAGTGCCACCCGTTCTACACCGGCAAGCAGAAGCTGGTTGACGCCGGCGGCCGTGTCGACCGCTTCAAGAAGCGCTACGGCATGTAATCCATTGCAAAAAACGAGACGATCCGAGAGGGTCGTCTCTTTTTTTCTTAATTGAGAAACTGCGTACAGCCCACGGCTGCGTGCGCTGTACATCGATGAGATCTTAGTATCGTCGGAAGTGGGTGTGGGCACCCCTCACAAACGACAAATATAGTTGACATAATGACGCATAGGAACTATAATGAAACCATCAAAAGGGGAAAGGGGCGTCCGGAATGAAGAACCTTCGGATGAAGGCGGCCCGCGTGGGCTGCGATCTTTCTCAGGAAGAGCTTGCGGCAAAGGTGGGCGTCACGCGCCAGACGATCGGCATGATCGAGGCGGGGCGCTTTAATCCGTCTCTTGCGCTGTGCGTGGCGATCTGCCGGGCGCTGGGCAAGACGCTCAATGACCTGTTCTGGGAGGAGGCGGACGCATGAAGCGGTTATTTGATGGGCAATCCGTGCTCGATGAGCGCGAGATGATGGAGATGTACCGCATCGAGCATGCCGGCCTCTGGGCGATGTACATCCTGCTGGCAGCGGCGGTGGTCGTGCAGATGATGCTCGGCGCACCGATTGTGCAGCTGGCGGGCGAACTTGCGGTGCTGCTGCTGGTAAGCGTGGGCATGATCATCGCCTACGCGCGCAAGGGCATCTGGGATGAGCATTCCCGGCCCGGGCGCAGGGGCAACGCGGCATACAGCGCGGCATGCGCTTTTGGCGTTGCGCTGATTGTGGCGGCGCTGCGCGGGAGCCTCCTGTGGGGGCTGATCTCCGGCGCGGCGATGTTCCTGCTGTGCTTTGCGCTTTTGTCGATGATGGGCGCGTATCTTGCGCGCAGGCAGAGCCGGGAAGCGCAGGCGCTTGAAGACGACGAGATCGATTCATAACCAATCTTTAGAGCATAAGAAAGAAGGAGTTCCATATGAGCAAGGATAATCAACCCAAATATCAGGACATCGGCGGTCAGGCCGTGATGGAAGGCGTGATGATGCAGAGTCCGGCGAGCGAATCCATGGCCATCGCCGTGCGCCGCCCGAGCGGACGCATCGTCGTCACCTGCGAGCACAAGGAGCCGCTCTCCCGCAAGCACAAGTGGATGGGCTGGCCGCTGATCCGCGGCTGCGTGAACATGGTGACGATGCTCGCCATGGGCATGGGCACGCTCGATAAGAGCACGCAGATGCTGGGCATGCTGGAAGAAGAGCCGACGAAGTTTGAAAAGTGGCTGGCTGACAAGCTCGGCGCGAGCATTGACAAGGTGGTCATGGCGGTGGCGATGGTGCTGGCGGTCTGCCTGAGCCTGCTGCTTTTTGTGGCGCTGCCCACCGGCGCGGCGACGCTCGCCGGTATGGTGTTTGACAACCGCATCATCATCAACTTGATTTCCGGCGTGGTGCGCATCGGCATTCTGGTGCTGTATATGTGGGCGGTCGGCTTTGTGCCGGATATCAAGCGCGTCTTCATGTATCACGGCGCGGAGCACAAGACGGTGTACTGCAACGAGGCCGGGCTTGAGCTGACGCCGGAAAATGCGCGCCAGTTCTCCTGCCTGCATCCGCGCTGCGGCACGGCGTTCCTGTTCCTGGTGATGTTCATTTCCATTCTGGTGGGCTCTGTCGCCGACCAGGTGATCTACCTGCTCTTTGGCATCGAGAAGCTCGGCTTCTTCCTGCGCTTTGGCCGCAGCTTGCTGATCCTGCCGGTCATCACGGGCATTTCTTATGAGGCGCTCAAGGGTCTTGCCCACGCGGGCGATCACGTGCTCGTGCGCGCGCTGCGCTGGCCGGGCCTGATGCTTCAGCACCTGACGACCCGAGAGCCGGACGACCAGATGCTGGAGGTTGCCATCGCGGCGATGAAGGCGGCGAAGGCCGGCGGTGGCAACTGGAAGGAAACTCTGGGCGGCAATGTGGCCGAGTATGTGGACGAAGAGCACGAAAAGGCGGCTGACGAAGCGGCAAAGGAAGAAACCGAAGCGACCGAAGAGGAGAACGCCTGATGGCGACGATCCGCGAAACGCTGAAAGCGGCACAGGCGCGGCTTGAACGTGCAGGTGTGCCGATTGCCGACCACGACGCGGCGGTGCTGCTGGCGCACGTGCTTGACGAAGACATGCTGATGATGAAGTTCAATTCACACCTGCAGCTGAAGGAAGCGGATGCGCAGGCATTTGAAGCGCTGCTTGCAAGGCGCGAGGCGCGCGAGCCGCTGCAGTATATCATGGGTACAACCGACTTCATGGGGCTGACGTTTGCCGTCAGTCCTCATGTGCTTGTCCCGCGGCCGGATACGGAGATCCTCTGCGAGGAGGCGCTGCGCCGTCTTGGCAAAAAAGGCGGCCGCGTGCTGGATATCGGCACGGGTTCGGGCGCGCTGGCGGTGTCCATTGCCAGGCACTGCAAAGGCGCGCAGGTGACGGCGGTGGATATCAGCGAGGAGGCGCTGGCCGTCGCAAGGGCGAATGCCGAAAGGAACGGCGTAAGCGTACGCTTTTTGCTCAGCGATTGCTTTTCTGCAGTACAGGGCGAAACGTTTGACCTGATCGTCTCCAATCCGCCGTACATCAGCGATGAAGAGATGAAAACGCTCGAGCCGGAAGTGCTTTCAGAGCCGCATCTGGCGCTGCGCGCAGACAACGACGGGCTGGCGTTTTATCAGCGCATCAGCCGGGAGGCGAAGGAATACCTTGCGCCCGGCGGCGGGCTGCTCTTTGAAATCGGCTGGCAGCAGAAGGACGCGGTCAGCGCGCTTGTGCGCGAGCACATCGGCGAGCCGTTTGCCCTGAAGGATTACGGGGATAACTGGCGCGTGGTGGGCGCTGTGTATGAGGAATAAACATGCTTGACAAACTTGACTGGGTGCAGCCGCGGCTGGAGGAGCTCGGCGCGCTGCTGTCCGATCCGGCGGTTGTCGCCGATCAGGAGAAGTGGCGTGCGCTGATGCGCGAGCACAGCCGGCTTGAGCCGCTGGCAGCGGCTGTTGCCCGATACGAGGGCATGCTGCTTTCGCGCGAAGAGGCGAAGGCTATGCTTTCTGATCCCGACATGGCGGACATGGCCAGGGAAGAGCTGGCGCAGCTGGAGGCGGATATTCCTGCGGCGGAGCGCGAGATTCAGCTGATGCTCCTGCCCAGAGATCCCAATGATGAAAAGAACGTCGTGCTGGAAATCCGCGGCGGCGCGGGCGGCGAGGAGGCGGCGCTTTTTGGCACGCTGCTTCTGCGCATGTACACGCGCTACGCCGAGCGGCGCGGCTGGCGGGTGGAGCCGATGAGCGCGAGCATGACGGAGCTGGGCGGCGTCAAGGAAGCGGTGGTGACGGTGATCGGCGAGGGCGCGTACAGCCGCCTTAAATACGAGAGCGGCGTGCACCGTGTGCAGCGCATTCCCGTAACCGAATCCAACGGCAAGCGCCAGACATCTACGGCGACCGTTGCCGTTCTGCCCGAGGCGCAGGAGGTCGACGTCGTGATCGATGAAAACGACCTGCGCATTGATACCTACCGCGCCAGCGGTCACGGCGGACAGTACATCAACCGCACGGACAGCGCGGTGCGCATCGTGCATGCGCCCAGCGGCATCGTCGTGACCTGTCAGGATGAAAAGAGCCAGCTGAAAAACAAGGAAAAGGCGATGCGCGTGCTGCGCAGCCGCCTTTACGACAAGATGCAGTCCGAAGCCGACGCCGTACAGAGCGCGGACCGCCGCGCGCAGGTCGGCACGGGCGACCGCAGCGAACGCATCCGCACCTACAACTTCAACGAAGGCCGCGTCAGCGACCACCGCATTGGGAAGACGATTTATTCCATCGATGCGTTTGTGGACGGAGACATGGACGAGATTCTTGACGAGCTGATCTTTACCGATCAGCAGGAGCGGCTTAAAAAGCTGGGGAGATGAGGAATAGGGGACGTTAGGGACTGCCGTCCCTCAGACCCTGCTCGGGGACAGTGTCCCCGAACCCCTTCTTCGCTTCGCGGCGGTTTGAAGAATGATTAATGAATAAGAAGGGTACACCGATGAAAACTGTTGTGAAACCGGTTGATGCGCAGGCGATCGCTGAGGCGGCGCAGATCATCCGCGCGGGCGGACTGGTCGGTATGCCGACGGAAACGGTCTATGGGCTTGGCGCGGATGCGCTGAACCCGCAGGCGGTGCGCAGCATCTTTGCGGCGAAGGACCGGCCGGCGGATAATCCGCTGATCGTACATGTGTCCAGCCTTGAGGAGATCGCGCCGCTGGTGCGGGAGATTCCGGAGGCGGCAACGCTGCTGATGGAGGCGTTCTGGCCCGGACCGATGACGCTGATCCTGCCCAAGGCGGACTGCGTGTCGGACGCCGTGAGCGCAGGGCTTGATACCGTGGGCATCCGCATGCCTGCCAGCGATGCGGCGCGCGCGCTTATCCGCGCGGCTGGCACGCCCATCGCCGCGCCCAGCGCCAACCGCAGCGGCAAGCCCAGCCCGACCACCGCCCAGCACGTCTTTGAGGATATGGACGGACGCATTCCTATGATCCTTGACGACGGGGAGTGCGAGGTGGGCGTGGAATCCAGCGTCATCGACGCAACCGGGGAAACGCCGATCATCCTGCGTCCGGGCGGCATCACGCCGGAAATGGTGAAGGCGGTGCTTGGCAGCTGCGAGGTGGACGAGCATGTGATGAGCCCGCTCAAGGAAGGCGAGCTCGTGCGCAGCCCGGGCATGAAGCACAAGCATTATTCTCCCGAGGCAAAGACCGTCATCTACGAAGGCGGGGCGCAGCAGGTGATTGAGGCGATTGCCGCGCATTATGACGAGGCGGAGCGCATGGGCGAAAAGCCCTGCATTCTCGGCTTTGACGAACACGACTTCGGCACGCGCAACAAGCTCAGCCTCGGCAGCGAAAAGGAACCGCGCGAGGCGGCGAAGCGGCTGTTTGCTGCGCTGCGGGAGCTGGATGAGCGCGGCGAGACGCTGGCGCTGTGCGAGGCGGTTGAGCCCACGGGCATCGGCCTTGCGGTCATGAACCGCATGGGCCGTGCGGCGGGGTTTGACCTGCGGCGCGTATGATCTGCGAAAGCTTTCCGCCGGTATATACGGCGCAGGCACGGGTGCTGATCGTGGGATCGATGCCCGGCGTTCAATCGCTTGCGGATGCGCAGTATTATGCGCACCCGAGGAACGCGTTCTGGCCGATTCTCTTTGAGGTGTTTGGCTGGGAAAGAACCGGCAATTACGAAGAAAAGAAACGGCTGATCCGCGAAAACGGTCTTGCGCTGTGGGACGCGGCGCGCACATGTCAGCGCGAGGGCAGCCTTGACAGCGACATGCGCGGGATTGAATGCAACGACTTTGCCGCGTTGTTTGCGCAATGTCCGCAGATCCATACGGTGCTGTGCAACGGCGCGACGGCGCATGCGTTGTTTCTGAAAACCGGCTGCGCGGGCAATCGCCGGGTGCTGCGCATGCCCAGCACGAGCCCGGCATACACCCTTTCCTATGAGAAGAAGCTGGCGGCGTGGAGAGCGGCGCTGGGGGAGGCGCTGGGGACGTTGGGGGACGTTAGGGACTGCCGTCCCTAAGACCCTGCCAAGGGGCTGAGCCCCTTGACCCCACTATCGCATCGCAACAGCGACGCGAAGGGGAAGTCTCTTTAAGCCGCTGCGAAGCAAAGAAGGGAGTCTGAGGGTTCGGATTCATCCGAACTGGTTCGGCAATGAATGAGATCCCAGTGGGATCTCAGAACCGGACTGACCGACGAGCGTCGAGCGAGGAGAAAGATGTCCCTCAGGCGGGTTTAAGGGCGGCAGCCCTTACCGTTTCCTTATCGTACATAAAGGAGGTCACATCATGAGCTTTGTCGATACGATTCTGAAAAAGAAAGCGGGTCTTCCGCTGTCTGACGAGGAAATCCGCACGTTCGCGCGCGGCGCGGCGGACGGCAGCATTCCGGATTATCAGCTTTCAAGCCTGCTGATGGCGATCTGCTTTCAGGGGATGAACGCACAGGAAACGACGCAGCTGACGATGGAGATGATGCATTCCGGCAGCGTGGTCGATCTTTCACAGATTGACGGCGTGTGCGTGGACAAGCATTCCACCGGCGGCGTGGGCGATACGACGACGCTTGTGCTGGTTCCCCTTGCCGCAGCCTGCGGCGCGAAGGTCGCCAAGCTTTCCGGCAGGGGGCTGGGTCACACCGGCGGCACGCTTGATAAGCTGGAGAGCATTCCGGGCTGCTCGGTGGAAAAGACGCAGGAAGGATTCGTCGAGCAGGTCAAGAAGATCGGCTGCGCCGTCATCGGCCAGACGGGCGATCTTTGCCCGGCGGACAAGGCGCTTTACGCGCTGCGCGACGTAACGGGCACGGTCGGCAGCATTCCGCTGATCGCATCGAGCATCGTTTCCAAAAAGCTGGCGTCCGGCGCGGGCGCGATTGTGCTGGACGTAAAGACCGGCAGCGGCGCGCTGATGCAGACGGTGGAGGAATCCATCCAGCTGGCCAAGGCGATGGTGGATATCGGCACGGTTGCCGGAAAGCCGATCCTTGCGCTGGTCACCGGCATGGATCAGCCGCTGGGCACGCATGTGGGCAATGCGCTTGAGGTCAAGGAAGCGATCGATATCCTCTCCGGGCGCGCGGGCGGTGATCTGCTTGAGGTTTCCCTTGAGCTGGGCAGCCGGATGCTGATTGCCAGCGGCATTGCAAAGGATGTTGAGGACGGAAAGGCGCGCATGATGCAGGCGCTCAAATCCGGCGCGGGGCTCAAGAAGCTGGCGGAGATGATTGAGATGCAGGGCGGTGACCCGCGCTGCTGCGAGGAAATCGCCTATCTGCCGCATGCGGCGTATAAGATTGCCGTGCCTGCGTTAAAGAGCGGCTATGTTGCGCAGATGGATACGACGCAGATCGGCTACTGCGCGCAGGATCTGGGCGCGGGCCGAAAGGTGAAGACCGACGTGATCGATCCGGCGGTCGGCCTTGTGATGGACGTGCGTCTTGGCGACTATGTTCAGGAGGGCGAGGCGCTGGCCACGCTGTATCTTAACAAGCGGGAGCTGGCGGCTGCGGCGATTGAGAAAATGCAGCGCGCGATCACGATTGCCAAGGAAAAGCCGGAATTGCCGCCGCTGGTTTATGCCGCGGTGTCTCCGGAAGGGATTGTCCGGGCGTAAAAGGGGGACTTGCGCCCGCGCCCGGTGGGAAACTGAGGAACGGTTAAGGATAAGGATATGAAGAAAAAGCAAAGCAATTTCCGCGAGAAGGTGCAGCTGCTGACGCGGCATCTGTATCCGGCGCGAAAGGCGTTTGCGTTGGGTATTTCTGCGGCATTGGCGTCGACGGTACTCAACGCGCTATTTACGCAGATTATCCGTTTTACGATTGATACGGCGCTCATTGGCGACCAGACCGGTTTGCCGGGTTTTCTTTCCGCGCTCAGCGTGCGCGGATTGCTGGCGGCGGCATGCGTGGCGGCGGTGACGGTGTCGCTTTTGCGCTTTGCGGTGAGCTATGTGCAGGATGTGAGCCTTCCGCGCGGCTCGGAGCAGTTTGTCAAGTCCCTGCGCGATACGCTCTATACGCATATCCAGCGCCTGCCCTACAGCTGGCATGTCAAGAATCCCACGGGCGACATCATCCAGCGCTGTACGTCGGATGTTGAGAAGGTGCGCGCGTTCATTGCCGAGCAGATGCTGGAGCTTCTGACGACCATGTTCCTGATGACGGTGTACACGGTCATCATGTTCACGATGGACGTGAAGATTTCGCTGGTGGCGTTTGGCTTTGTGCCGCTGATTCTTCTGCAGAGCGCGGTCTATCACAAGCGGATTGAAAAGAGCTTCACCGAAGCGGACGAGGCGGAGGGCGCGCTTTCCAGCGTCGTGCAGGAAAACCTGACGGGCGTGCGCGTGGTGCGCGCGTTCGGCCGCGAGCGCAGCGAGCTTAATAAGTTCCGCGAGAAGAACGAACGCTACTGCGATCTCTGGCTGCGCCTTGGCGCGACGATGAGCACGTTCTGGACGATGGGCGACGCGCTGAGCATGCTGCAGATTCTTTCTGTTATCGTGCTGGGTGTGAACATGTGCGTCCGGGGCGACGTCTCTTTGGGCACGTATCTGGCGTTCGTGTCCTATACGCGCTCGCTGACATGGCCCGTGCGTGGTCTTGGTCGCGTTATTTCGGAGATGAGCAAGGTGGGCGTGTCCATTGACCGCCTGCTTTACATCCTCAAAAGCGAAGAGGAAATTGTGCCGGACAGCCCGAAGACATGCGACCTGCATGGCGAGATCCGGTTTGATAACGTGTCCTTTGCGTATGAAGAGAAGAAGGTGCTTGACGGCGTTTCCTTCACCCTGCCGGGCGGCAAGACGCTGGGCATTCTGGGCGAAACGGGCAGCGGTAAGAGCACCGTCGCGCTGCTGCTGGCGCGGCTTTACGATGCCGATGAGGGAAGGATTACCATCGGCGGCGTGGATGTGCGCGATATGGATCAGCATGAACTCAGAAAGCGCGTGGGCGTCGTGCTGCAGGAGCCGTTCCTTTTCTCGCGCACGATTGAAGAAAACATTGCCATTGCCAGCGCCGGCGCTGGAAAAGAAGATATTGCTCAGGCGGCGAAGGACGCCTGTCTTGACAGCGCGATCGGGGAATTCAAGGAAGGGTATGAAACGGTCGTTGGCGAGCGCGGCGTGACGCTTTCCGGCGGACAGAAGCAGCGCACGGCGATTGCCCGAACCCTTTTGACGAAGGCGCCGATCATGGTCTTTGACGATGCGCTTTCCGCGGTGGACGCAAAAACCGATGAAGCCATCCGCACGCGGCTGCGCGAGGCGGCGGGAGATTCCACGCTGATCCTCATCGCCCACCGCGTATCGACGCTGATGCAGGCGGATGAAATCATCGTCCTTGAACATGGAAAGATTATTGAGCGCGGCGATCACGCTTCGCTCATGGAGAAGAACGGCGTTTATGCGCGCGTGGCGAAGATGCAGGGCGCGGCCGGCGAGGCGATTGACGGCGGGGAGGTGAGCGCGGATGAGTGAAAAGGCGAATGAAAAAGCGTCGTTCTCCCTCAAGCCGTGGAAGCAGATCTGGCCGGCGATCCGCCAGCACAGATGGCTCTTTATCGGCGCTGTCGCCACCGACGTCATCATGGCGGGCATCGACGCGTACATTCCGCTGATGCAGAGCGAGGTGGTCGACAGCTTTCTGACGCCCGGCTCGACGGCGGGCTTTGGCGCGTATGTGCTCAAATACCTGCTGGTGATCGCGATTGAAATGGTGCTGCTGCGCATTTACTTTGCCTGCTGCATGCACCTTGAAATCAAGGGCGGACGCGACCTGAAGGAAGCGTGCTTTGTCAATCTTCAGAGGCTGAGCATCGATTATCACAACACGACCAGCGCGGGCCACAGCCTTTCGCGGACGATGAGCGATACGGACCGCATCGCGGCGATGATCGCGTGGTTTGTGCCGGATATTCTGTGGGGCTTTGGCTACATTTTCAGCGCCTTTTTCCAGATGGCGCGGCTGTCCGGCAGGCTGGCGGTGACGATGATCCTCCTTGCGCCGATTGTTACGGTGCTGACGGTGTATTTTCAGAAGAAGCTCATCGAGCTCAACCGCGCTGTGCGCGCCGAGCATTCCAAAATCACCGCAAGCTACAACGAAGGCATCATGGGCGCCAAGACGAGCAAGACCATGGCGCTGGAGGAGAAGCTCTCCGGCGAATTCCGCGAAACGACAGCACGCGCCGCACAGGCGGGCATCCGCCATGCGCACATGCGCGCGCTGTATGTGCCGATGGTCGTGTGCTGCGGCTCGCTGGCGGCGAGCGCGACGCTCTTTCAGGGCGGCGGCATGGTGCTCGACGGCGAAATCACGCTGGGCGTGCTGAGCGCCTTCACGACGTACTCCCTGAGCCTCTTCCAGTCCTTCCGCATGCAGGCGGCGCGCATCTCCCACCTGATTTCCCAGCAGGCATGCGTGGAGCGTGTAACCGGGCTGATCGATGAAAAGCCGACGGTGACCGACAGACCGGATGTCATCGAAAAATACGGCGACTGCTTTGAGCCCAAGAAGGAAAACTGGGAAGAGATGCGCGGCGACGTCGAGTTTGAGGACGTTTCCTTCCATTATGTGGAGGGCGGGGAAGAGGTGCTGGAGCATTTCAGCCTGAAGATCCCGGCGGGAACGACGGTCGCGATTGTTGGCGAGACGGGCGCGGGAAAATCCACGCTGGTCAACCTCGTTTGCCGGTTCTTTGAGCCCACGGACGGACGCGTGCTGATTGACGGACGCGACGTGCAGGACCGCAGCCAGCTCTGGCTGCACAGCCACATCGGCTATGTGCTGCAGGAGCCGCAGCTGTTTTCCGGCACCATCCGGGAAAACATTCTCTACGGCAGGCCGGATGCGGCGCAGGAGGATGTGCTCGCGGCGGCGAAGGCCGTGGGCGTTGACCGCGTGGCGGCGAAGTTGCCCGATGGTTACGACACGGACGTGGGCGAGAGCGGCGATAAGCTCTCTACCGGGGAAAAGCAGCTGATCTCCTTTGCGCGCGCGATCATTGCCAAGCCGAAGATTTTTGTGCTGGACGAGGCGACGAGCTCGGTCGATACTCAGACGGAGCATATGCTCCAAAAAGCGACGCAGACGCTCATGCGCGGCACGACGTCTTTCGTCATCGCGCATCGCCTTTCCACGATCCGTCAGGCGGATCTGATTCTGGTCATCGACCATGGTAAGATTGTGGAGCAGGGCACGCATGAGGAACTGCTCAAAAAGCAGGGCGCGTATTACGCGCTGTATACCACGCAGCTCAAGGCGCAGGAAAAAAAGTAACGCTGCTTAAAACCGCGCGAAGCGGTGGAGGGAGTCTGAGGGAGATATCCCTCAGGCGGGGTCTTAGGGACGGCAGCCCCTATCGTTCTTCCTTCTTACAAATGAATCAAAACCTTCTCCGAAAGGGGAAGGTTTTTTTGTTTTTCTATCCTTTTCTGTCAACACATGCTATAATGAACATAATGGGAATTGATTTGTATAAAAGCTCAAAGGGGGATGTAAAATGCCGCGTTGTCAGATTTGTGATAGTTACTATATGGGCGATGGCTGTCCGTTTTGTGAGCCGGATAAAGGAAAGAAAGCAGAGATTGAAAGGAAAGAACGTGAAGCGAGAGCAGCTGAATATGAATTGAAATCGGAAGCATTTCTTATGACCACAGGAAATGACTTCAATGGATATGAAATCAAGGAGTATCTTGGAATTATTTCTGATGGTGTAATTCAAGGAACTGGCTGGTTATCCGAGCTTTCTGCTGATATCAATGATATCTTAGGCTCTGAAAGTAATACGTTTGCAAAAAAACTCAGAATGTGCAGGGAAAGCGCGCTTGAGAAAATCAAGCGGGCGGCAATTGAGAAGAATGCGAATGCATTGGTTTCTGTAGATTTTGAGACTATGACGCTGAGAAACAACATGATCGGCGTGATGGTCAGTGGAACGGCAGTCAGAATCGAGAAAACCGGCGAAACAGAACAGAAGCCTTCTGCTGAAGCGGGAAACGGTGATTCTCCTGTTCCTGTGCGCCGGAGCAGAAGGATGGCAGCATTCACCGATTTGGATGATTAAGGAAGGCTTTTAGAAAGAGAATTAAGACGATGAAAATCACCGCCCTGATGGAAAACACCGCCTCCGCGCCGGAGCTTATCTGCGAGCACGGGCTGAGTCTGTATATCGAGGCCTGCGGAAAGAAGATCCTCTTTGACATGGGACAGAGCGGCGCGTTTGCCGTCAATGCCAAGCGCCTTGGCGTCGATCTTTCCGCGGTGGACGTCGCGATCCTCTCCCACGGGCACTACGACCATGGCGGCGGCGTGCTCAGGTTCTTTGAAGAAAACGCATATGCACCGCTCTATGTGAGCGATCTGGCGTTTGCGCAGCACTATAACGGAACGGAAAAATACATCGGGCTTGACCCGGCGATTGAAAACAGCGGAAGGCTTGTGCGCACGGGAAAGGAAGATGTGCTTCTTGCTCCGGGACTGACGATCCGTAAGCTGGATCCTGCGGCGCGCAAGTATCCATCCTTTGGTCAGGGGCTGTGCGTCAAACATGGCGAGGAATTTGAGCTGGATGATTTCCTGCACGAACAGTATCTGGAAATCATCGAAGGAGAAAAGCATGTGCTCGTCAGCGGCTGCTCGCACAGGGGCATCCTGAATATCGTACACGCATTTTCGCCGGATGTCCTCGTCGGCGGGCTGCACTTCATGAAGCTTGACCCTGAAGGGGAAGAGCTGAGCGGTATGGGGAAGGCGCTGAAAAGGACGCACACGGTCTATTACACGGGGCATTGCACCGGCCTTGCGCAGTATGCGAGACTGCGGGAGATGCTGGGCGGTCAGCTCCATTATCTTGCCGCGGGCGATTCTGTTTACCTGTAAGGAGAAAAGATATGGTCAGAGAAATCATGCGTGATCCGCTGTTTCTGGCGGCACCGTCTGTCGGGGCGGCGCAGGCGGATCTGTCCGTGGCGCAGGATCTGCTGGATACCCTGCGCGTAAACCATGAACGCTGCGTGGGCATGGCGGCAAACATGATCGGCGTGCGCAAAAACATCATCGCGTTTCTCGACGGCAGAACCTATATGGTCATGCTCAACCCGGAAATCGTGAAGGCCGAGGGCGAATACGAAACCGAGGAAGGCTGCCTTTCGCTTGACGGCATCCGCAAAACGAAGCGGTTTGGCAAGATTCAGGTGCGATACCAGACGGAGAAAATGCAATGGAAAACGCGCACGTTCAGGGACTATACCGCGCAGATCATCCAGCATGAAATCGATCATTGCAAAGGCATACTGATATAATACACTTTCTGCGCTCAGAAACCACTTAAAACAGCGCGAAGCGGAGAATGGGTTGGGGATGAAATCCCCAAGCGGGTTTGGGCGGCAGCCCAACGTATTCCTGAAGCAAATAAATGAATTCAGTAAAGAATCGGTATGATAAGGAGGAAAACGATCATGGGCGTACTGTATCACGGTGCTGACTACAACCCCGACCAGTGGCTGACGAGGCCGGAGATCCTTGAGCAGGATATCGACTTCATGAAGAAGGCGGGCGTCAACTGCGTGTCGCTGGGCATTTTTGCCTGGGCGACGCTGGAGCCCAGCGAGGGCAATTACAATCTTGACTGGATGGAAGAGATCATCGACAAGCTCTGGGCGGCCGGCGTGCACATCGATCTGGCGACGCCCAGCGGCGCGCGTCCCGCGTGGATGGCGGAGAAGTATCCCGAGGTGCGCCGCGTGAATGCGGATCGCATCCGTCAGCTTTTCGGCGAGCGCCACAACCATTGCTACACGTCTCCCGTATACCGGGAGAAGGTCTGCGCGATCAACCAGATGCTGGCCAGCCGTTTTGGCCGCCATCCGGCGGTGATCATGTGGCATATCTCCAACGAGTACGGCGGCGAGTGCCACTGCGAGCTGTGCCAGAAGGCCTTCCGCAAGTGGCTGAAGGAGAAGTACGGCACGATCGACGCGGTCAACAAGGCGTGGAACGCCAAGTTCTGGTCGCACGAATACCGCGATTTTGACCAGATTGAAAGCCCTGCGCCGCATGGCGAGCATTCCGTGCACGGTCTTAAGCTTGACTGGAAGCGCTTTGTCTCCTATCAGACGATTGATTTCATGAAGTGGGAACGCGACTGCATCCGCGAGATCGTGCCGGAGGCGAAGGTCTGCGTCAATATGATGTACCACTACGACGGCATCGATTATTTCGAGCAAGCGAAGGACATCGATCTGGCGAGCTGGGACAGCTACCCGACGTGGCATAAGCCGGGCGAACCGCTGTGGGAAACGGCGCTGGATACCGCGCTGATGCACGACCTGTATTATTCTGTCAAGAAGCAGCCGTTCTGGCTGATGGAATCCACGCCCAGCTATACCAACTGGCAGCGCGTCTCCAAGCCCAAGCGTCCGGGCGTGCAGCTGCTGACCAGCCTGCAGGCGATTGCGCACGGCTCGGATTCGGTGATGTACTTCCAGTGGAGACAGAGCCAGGGCGCGAGCGAGAAGTTCCACGGCGCGGTCGTCTCCCACGACTGCCGCGAGGACAACCGTGTGTTCCGTGAAACCTGCGATGTCGGCGCGGCGCTCAAGGCGATGGCGGAGGTGGCCGGCACCGGGAAGGAAAAGCAGGCCGCGATCGTCATGGACTGGAGCAATAAGTGGGCGCTTGAGGATTCGCAGGGTCCGCGCAACATCGGCATGGGCTTCTGGCAGGAAATGCAGCGCCATTACAACGGCCTTGCGCAAAACGGCGTGAGCATCGACTTTGTTCATCCGCAGGAGGCGCTTGACGGCTACAAGCTTGTCGTCTGCCCGCTTGTGTATATGATGAGCGAGGAATTCACGCTCAGGCTGCGCGAGTATGTGAAGAATGGCGGTACGCTGGTGGTGACCTATTGGAGCGGCGTGGTGAACGAGACGGATCTCGTCTGGCTCTACGATTCTCCGCACAACCTGACGGACGTGCTCGGCGTTCGCCGGCTTGAGGTGGACGGCATGTTCGATGGGGAAAAGCGTGCCTGCCGCGCGGTGTGCGCCGGCCTGCCTGAGACGGCGCAGGGCAGCGTGCTGTGCGAAGTGGCGGCGCTTGAGGGCGCGACGCCGCTGATGGTCTATGACGAGGAATTCTACGCGGGCGCTCCGGCGGTGTCGGTCAATGAATTCGGCGAAGGCAAGGCGTATTACGTCGCAACGCGCTTTGAGAAGGATTTCTATAAGGCGCTGTATAAGACCGTGGGCGAAGGCGTGCTTGAAAGCGTCTATCCGTATGAAACGGAGGAAGGCGTGCTGGCGACCAGACGCGGGGAATACGTTTTCCTGCAGAACTTTAACGACCATCCGGCGAAGGCGGGCGAGTGGACGCTTGAAAAGTATCAGACGCTCGTTTTGAAGCAGACGCAGGACGGATACGAGAAGGTATTCTGACGGGCGGGTGGACGGGGAAATCGTTCCCCCGCCGCGACCGATTACATTGGCTGCTCGCTGCAGCTATTCTGACAGACAGAAGGGTGCGCTGGGCGCACCCTTTTTGTGATCGTGCGGACAAAAGGGGAATGCAGCGGAAAGGCTGCGGGCGCGGGAAGAACGAGAATGCTGTGGTTCTATAGAAAATGTACGAATTGTGTTGTTTATTTCGTTGAATGTGCTATAATGAAATATCAGATTCCATGAAATGGGGGTTATCTTATGGGACGTAACGCGATCGTCGGCCAGTCCGGCGGACCGACTTCCGTCATCAATGCGAGCCTTGCAGGCGTTCTGCAGGCATGTCAGATGCGCGGCGCAGACACAGTGTACGGCATGGTGCACGGCATTGCAGGACTGCTTGAAGAGAATGTAATCGATCTGGGCGCGAAAATCGGCTCCTCGCTGGAGATTGAGCTGCTCAAGCGCACGCCGTCGTCCTATCTGGGATCCTGCCGCTATAAGCTGCCCAAGGCGACGGACAAGCCCGAGGTGTACGAAAAGCTCTTCAAGATTCTTGAGAAGCTCGACATCGGCTATTTCTTCTATATCGGCGGCAACGACTCGATGGATACGATCATGCAGCTGTCCGACTATGCGGCGCAGATCGGAAGCGACATCCGCTTTATGGGCGTGCCCAAGACGATTGACAATGACCTCATGTGCACCGACCATACCCCGGGCTACGGCTCTGCGGCGAAGTATGTGGCGATGGTCATGAAGGAAATCGTGCGCGATGCGACGGTGTACGGAACGAAGTATGTGACGATTGTTGAAATCATGGGACGCAACGCCGGATGGCTGACCGCGGCGGCTGCGCTTGCCCGCGGCGAGGACTGCGAGGGCGTCAACCTCATCTGCATGCCGGAGATTCCCTTCCACGTCGATCGTTTCCTGACGAAGGTGGAGACGATGCAGAAGGAATCCAGCTCCGTTGTCATCGCCGTGTCCGAGGGCGTCAAGCTCGCCGACGGACGCTATGTCTGCGAACTGGCGGACGATGTGCATGCGGTGGACTCCTTTGGCCATAAGAGCCTCACCGGTACGGCCCGATTCCTTTCCAATACCGTTGCGCGCAACATGGATACCAAGACGCGTTCCATCGAGCTGTCCACCCTGCAGCGCTGTGCGGCGCACATGACCAGCCGCACGGATATCACCGAGGCGTATCAGGTCGGCGGCGCGGCGGCGAAAGCGGCGTTTGAAGGCCATACCGGCATGATGGTCGCCCTCAAGCGCATTTCCAACGATCCGTATCAGTGCACGACCGAGCTTGTGGACGTGCACAAGGTCGCCAACTTTGAAAAGAAGGTCCCGCTTGACTGGATCAACGACTATCGCACGGACATGAAGCCGGAGTTCCTGCGTTATGCCCGTCCGCTGATTCAGGCAGAATTGACTCCGGTATATATCGAGGGTCTCCCGCGCCATATTTACATGAGATAAGCAAAACCAGCGCAGCGCGCCGCACGTATTGATCGTGCGGCGCGTTTTTTTCTTTTTTGGAGGCATAAAGAAAGCGCCGGATCCGGCGTCTGCTGCGCATTCGGGAAGCTGGAATGGGCGCCGTCCCTTTTGCTGAAAAAACAGGGGCTGCGGAGCATTTCGGACGCTGCTGGCGCGGTTTCCTCCGAATGCCAAAAAATCTATATAAATAACCGTTGATAAATGCTTATTTACGATTTATACGAGGATCTTGATAACAAAATCAAGAGCGTATACAGTTCTGACGCTATGCAGTTAAGAATGACAATACTTACTGAAAAAAGCGGTGCAATATTGTAAAATGCCGCTGTCTTCCCCGGGACATGTCTCAAGGGGTACATTAAGCGCCGTTAAGGTGTAAAAGGGAGATGAGATCATGCAGACAAACGACAACGGAGAGAAGAAAGGAGGAGATTCCATGAAGAAGAAAGGTGTCAAGGGAGCGCTTGTTGCGCTTGATCACCTGCTGCATAAGGTGATGCTGCTGATCGCTCAGATTTCGATTCTGGCGATGATCGTGATCGTTACGCTGACGGTCATTCTGCGCTATTGCTTCAACACGGGCCTCTCCTGGGCGGAAGAAGTGCCGCGCCTGCTGGTAACTGTCTTCGCATTCATGTCCTGTGCAATCGGCGTGCGCGACCACATGCATGTTGCGGTTGATGCTGTGTATAACCGCTTCCCCAAGGGCAGCAAGGCCAGAAAGTTCATGGAAATTCTGGCGGATATCTGCATGCTGCTTTGCGGTATGTTCATGTTCTACAACGGCTATGTGCGCACGGCGAAGCTTTTCAGCCTTCCGGGCGTGATGCCGATCACCGGCATTTCCGTTGCCTGGCAGTATCTGCCGATTCCTGTGGCTGGTTTCATCATGATGTTTGACTCCATCCTGTTCCTCACGGGCGTGCTTGATAAGGACGACCTGCTGTATTCCGAACCTGAAATTGACTTTACCGATGAAGCGGCTGTCGCCGCCCTGCAGAAGGAGGCCGAATAATGAGTACGCTTGCTGGCATTATCCTCATCGGCGGCTTCGCTGTGCTGATGCTGCTTAAGGTTCCCGTTTGTTTTGCGATGCTGGTTGCCACGCTGGGCAGCGCTGCTGTGATGGGCACCAACTTCTCCGTCATGATCCGTCAGCTGATGGACGGCGCGAACAACTTCTCACTCCTGTCCATTCCGTTCTTTATCGTGATGGGCGAGTTCATGAGTGCGGGCGGCATTTCTGAAAAGATCGTCGCGCTGGCCAATCTGGCTGTCGGTCATTTCCGCGGCGGTCTGGCATACGTCAACGTTCTTGACTCCATGTTCTTTGGCGGCATTTCCGGCAGCGCCGTTGCGGACGTTTCTTCTCTGGGCTCCATGGTCATCCCGATGATGAAGAAGCAGGGCTACGACGAAGACTTCGCCGTTGGCCTGACCGTTACCACGGCTTGCCAGGGCGTTCTCATCCCGCCGAGCCACAACATGGTTATCTACGCGCTGGCTGCCGGCGGCGGCGTGTCCATCGGCACGCTGTTCATGGCCGGTCTTCTGCCGGGCATCTGTCTGGGCTGCGGCATGATGCTCATGTGCTTCGTCATGAGCAAGCGCTATAACTTCCCCAAGGGCACTGGCGTCAAGAAGGGCGAGGGCATGAAGGTTCTGCTCGACGGTATCCTGCCGATGATGACCCTGGTGATCATCATGGTCGGCACCGGCGCCGGCGTCTTCACCGCGACCGAAGCTTCCGCCATTGCCTGCGTTTACACGATGATCCTGTCCATCGTCGTCTTCCGCAAGGTGAAGGTTTCCGAGATCGGTCAGATCATCAAAAACAGCCTGAAGACCCTTGCGATCGTCATGACGCTTCTGGCGACTGCGAAGGCGTTTGCCTACATGATGACTGAACTGCGCATCCCGGCGGCGATCTCCACGTTTCTGCTGGGCGTGACGGACAACAAGATCATCCTGCTGCTGATCATCAACATCATGCTGCTGCTGCTGGGCTGCTTCATGGATATGGCGCCGCTGATCACGATCATGACCCCGATTCTGCTGCCGGTTGTGACGGCTGTCGGTGTTGATCCGATCCACTTCGGTGTGATGATGATCTTCAATCTCGCGGTTGGTCTTTGCACGCCGCCGGTCGGTTCCGCGCTGTTTGTCGGCTGCGCCATCGGCAAGACGCCGATTGAACGCACGGCGAAAAACATGCTTCCGCTCTATGCGGTGATGGTCATTGTTCTGCTGAGCGTCACCTACATTCCGGATATCGCGCTCATTCTGCCCAAGCTGCTGATGGGCTATGGCGGCTGACCTTTCGGGTCTTTCACCGAAGCAGGCTGACTTCGACGATACGATTTGCGCACGAGGCTGGAAGGTTCGGCGCAAGGCGCATCATGTTTCCATGAATCTTGCCGCATGACTGATGAATGGCATGCGGTTGGAGAAAAAATAAATGGAGGTTGCTTGATTATGAAGAAGCTCCTTACCTTCGTGCTCGCGCTGGCGCTGGTTCTTTCCGTCGCGTCTGCGAGTGCCGTCACCCTGAAGCTCAGCGAAGTTCACGCTGAGGGCTACCCGACCGCGCTGGCTGATTATGAGTTTGCCCGCCTGGTTGAGGAGCGCACCGAAGGCCGCGTGAAGATCGACGTTTATACCGGCGGTCAGCTCTACGGCGAGGAAACCGGCGCGATCGAAGCCCTGCAGATGGGCGACCTCGCTTTCTCCCGCGTTTCCGCTTCTCCGGTTTCCAGCTACGTTCCGGCGATGAACGCCATCCAGATGCCCTACATCTACAAGAATGCTGAGCATATGTGGGCGGTTCTCGACGGTGAAATCGGCCAGAACATGCTCGCCGAGGTTCAGGCTTCCGGTTCCGGTCTGGTCGGCCTGTGCTGGTATGACGCCGGCGCCCGTTCCTACTACACCACAAAGGAAGTCAAGTCCGTTGCCGACATGAAGGGTCTGAAGATCCGCATGCAGAACAACGCGATGATGGTTGATATGACCAACGTGCTGGGCGGCACCGGCGTTACCGGCATCGGCCCGAACGAAGTCTACTCCGCCATCTCTCAGGGTACCATCGACGGCGCTGAGAACAACTGGCCGACCTACCAGAACATGGGCGACTACGAAGCCGCGAAGTTCTACTGCCTGGACGAGCACACCCGCGTTCCGGAGATCCTGCTGGCCTCCGAAGCCGTTCTGAGCGAACTGGATGAGAAGGACGTCGAAATCATCAAGCAGTGCGCGAAGGATACCCAGGCTTACGAAATCCAGAAGTGGGCTGAGAAGGAAGCCTCCTCTGAGGAGATCGTCCGTGCGGCTGGCGCGACCATCATCGAGCTGACCCCGGAAGCCTATGCCGAGTTCCAGGCTGCGATGACCACCCCGAGCGATGTGCTGGGCGGCGTCTCCCTGTACGAGAAGTACGGCAAGGATTATCAGGACATCATCGACGCGATCACCGCTGTCGGCGAGAACTACTGATTCCTCTGCTCCTGAAAGAGGAAACAGCTCAATAGAAACAGCCGCAGTGCGAATGAAGTATTCCACTGAAAACGGACATTGAAGAAAAGCACCTCTAGTTGTAGGATAACTACGACTGGAGGTGTTTTTGCATGAAGATCAAACAGTATGGGCCGAGAATGGAAGAACTAAAACGGGAAGGAAAGACAATAC
>JAFYOR010000062.1 GCA_017547805.1 Clostridia bacterium | reverse complement strand
GCTCGCCGCGCATCGCGCGCGGATGGAAAGCGGCTGCGGCCGCTGCGTTCTGGCCAGCACAACCGGCTTCACCGCCGACGCCATCCGCGCGGCGGAGTGGGTTGATCCGCCCGTCCGACTGATCACCGGACGTCAGCTTTCCTCAATCGCCGGACGGCTGCACCCCGCCACCGACGCAGACATCGCCGCCCATGCCCGCCGGCGCAAGTCGCCCTATACCCGCGCACGGATTCTGGCGCTCGCCTTTTCCGGCGTCAAAACCAGACGCTATCTGCTCTGCGCTTTTTTGCTGCTGATGATGTATCTGGTTTCCGGATCCGTCGCCGCGCTGATCTTCATGCTTGTTTCCTTTGTGCTGGCCATCCTGTGTCACTGGCACAACCGGCAGAATTTCAAGCTGTAATCAGGAGCGCCGTGTAAGGCTGCGCGCCTTACGCTTCTTCCCCGTAAATCCGCCGCATCTCCGGCGTGAAACCGCCCTGCTCATCGTGGGTGATGAGCATCGGCTGCACATGCAGTCCGGGTCTGCCTCCCTTGAGTCCTTCCACAAGGACGAGCTTGGGCGCGGCGTCCGCCCGCGCGCAGACAAAGCGCACGCGTTTGGGCTCCACCTTTCCCCCGCGCATCGCGTCGCACAGCTGAAGAAACCTCGGCGCGGGAAACACACAGCACAGCCGTCCGCCGTTTTTGAGCAGGCGGGAACACGCCGCCATCCATTGCTCCAGCGTCGCCTCGCTGTCGCTGCGGGAGAGGGCGCGCGTCTTTTCCGGGCTGACCAGACCTGCGCCCTGCGCGGTATAGGGCGGATTGGTCACCAGCAGATCGTGCCCTTCATGCCCGATGAGCGCGGCTGCCTCGCGGCAATCGGCGCAGAGGATGCGGATGCGCGCCTGCAGACCGTTGATCTCCACGCTGCGCTGCGCCATATCCGCGACCTCGGGCTGGATTTCAAACGCGGTGAACGTCGTGTCCTCCGCCCTCGCGCTGAGCAGCAGAGGCAGCACGCCCGTTCCTGTGCCAACGTCGCACACGCGCTCTCCCCGTCTGACATTGGCAAAGTCCGCCAGCAGCACAGCATCCGTGCCAAAGCGGAAGCCATCCGGGCGCTGCAGGATGCGCAGTCCCCCGCGCTGCAGATCGTCAAGCCGTTCTCCCTCGCGCATCAGCGCGGCAATTGCCCGTTCGTCCATAGACGTCTCCTTCATTGCGTTCTCTCTTTTCCTTCATTGTACAGAAAACAAGTCCCGCCGGTCAAGCGGGACTTATGTTTATTAATGACCTGCATCGAGCAGCCAATACAATCGGTCGCGGCAGGGGAAAACTTCCCCCGCCACCAGATTATCATTGGTTGCCAAGGGGCGTAACGTACTGCTTGGCTACGTAGCCGGTGTAGTTGTCCCAACGGACATAGAGGAAGTTGTTGTCGCTCTCGCCCAGCACCTCCAGCACCATGCCATAGGGCAGCACATACGCCACATCCGCATAGGTATTGGGATGCACGCGCAGGTTCAGGCCGTTTTCACTGTCGACCACCACGCGGTATCCGTTTGCAGCGGGCGCCGTCGTCGGCTGCGGCGATGCGGTGGGCTGCATAATCGTCTGCCCGACGGCGAGATATCCCGCCGACACGTAGCCGCTGAGCGTGCCCACGCGCACAGGATAGAAGCCGTTCTGCGCTTCACCCGTGATCGTCACCTCCACGCCGTAGGCGAGCACGGCGATCACCTGCGCGTCGCTCCACGGCTGGGTGCGCATGTTCAGGCCGCTTGCCGCGGTGACCGTCGCCGCCTTGCCGCTGACCACCTGGGAGGGCGGCGGCACAGGGGTCGGTGTGGGCGCAGCCGTGGGCACTGCGGTGGGCTGCGGCGTCCACGCAGGCTGCTGCGCAGCGCCGTCAAGGATCAGATATTGCGCGCTGGCATAACCGCTCTCCCCGCCGCACGTAACCGGATAAAAACCATTGACCATCTCGCCCGTCACGCTGACGCGCGTGCCATAGGGCATGGTTCTGAGCGTCTGCGCGGATGTGTCCGGCGCAGCGCGCAGCTTAAGCCCGCTGAACGCGCTGACGCTAGCCGTCTTCAGCTGCGGCGCGGGTTCTTCGGTAGGCTGCGGCGTGGGCTGCGGTGTAGCCTGCGGCGCGGTATTAAGCGCGGATTTGTCAATCAGATAGACATACTGCGCGGAAACAAAACCTTCGATACCGCCAAGCGATACGCCGATCATGCCGCCGGCCTCGCTCGTGGTTACATCAAGCATCGCGCCCTGCGGCAGCGTCATGACGACGGAGGACGTCAGCGACGCCTTTTCCCGCAGATTCAGTCCATCCGACGGGAGCACAATCGCCACGCGCGCCTCTCCCTCCGGCACCGGCTGGGGCTGCGTCAGCGTCCCCTCCTCGTCATAGATGATGTAGTCGTTCTTGACGTAGCCGGAAAGCTGCCCAAGCTGAACATACGTCCAGCTCTCATAACGCTTGAGCACGGTCAGCACCTGACCATGACGCAGATGGGAAAGCACCGCGGAGTTGATCGTCGGCGACGCGCGCAGATTCAGTGTCTGGCTTTCGTCGGCGAGGGCAACCGTCGCCGTTCCCACGCTGCCGGAGACGGACGGCGTTTCATCCGCCTCGTCCTCCTGCACGCTGATAAACTCGTTTTTCACATAGCCGGAAAGCGTGCCATACTGCACGCGGCTCCACGCGCTGCCCATTTCCAGCAGCGTCACCTGCGTGCCGTGCGCCATCGTCGCCAGCACGGAGGACGTCGTATTGGCCTGCGCGCGCAGATTCAGGCTGTCCAGCGGATTGGACAGCGTGACAATCGCAGCCTTTGCATCGGCAATGATCTCATCATAGCCTCCCTGCGTGCCGTCCATGGACGGGAGGATCGTGCGGGTCATGCTGTATTTTGTCAGCGTAATCCCCGGGAAATAAAAGTCAAGAATCTGGTCGTAGGAAAGGCCTTCCTTGGCCATCTGCTGCGCGCCGCGCTGGCTCATGCCCACGCCGTGGCCATAGCGCCGCGCCGTCAGCCGGTATCCGCCGACGGTTTCCGTGACGGAGAGCGTTTCGTTTTTCAGCACGTTGATGGACATGCCGCAAAGGCTTTCCATCTGCCCGAAGTAATCCAGCGTCACTGTCACGCTTCCATAGCCCGCAACGCGAAGCCCCACGTCCACCTTGGAATACACGCGGGAATCCCCGCCGTACTTGGGCGTATGCGGCTTAACAGAGGTGATCGCTTCGATGCTCACGCTGCCCGCACCCAGCAGCGCCGCCGCCTCCTCGCGCAGCAGCTGCGTCAGCGCGGATACGCTGGTCGTTCCGTCGTGATAAAACGTCACCGACTTGGCGATGGATGCGCTGTTGCGCAGATCGTACGGGTCGTCCTTGATCTGCAGATAGCTGTAGGAACCGCTGCCCCATGCGTTTTTGACGGATTCCGTCTGTCCGCCGTTTGACGCGGTGTAATAGCTGGCCATGTATTCCCCGCCGACCGTGCCAACAACGCCGGCCGTTTCGCTGACCGCCTGCTCGCAGCGGTCGTTTGCCGTGGGCGTTCCGTTGTATACCTGATCGCTCGTGGTATCCACCAGATCATACGTGGAGGACTGCGCGCTCATTTTCTTGAGCGCATACGTGCGCGCGGCGACAGCCTGCGCCTTGAGCGCCTCCAGCGGGAAGGAATTGTCCATCTCATAAGGCAGCACGCCACGCATGTAATCTTCCATATACACATGGACGATGATCTGAATATTGCCGCCCTTGGCGATCAGTTCAATGTCGCCCGGATAAAGGCTCTGCGGCTTGCGCGCCTGCGCAATGTATACGCCGTTGACGCCGGAGGTCTGGTGACGGCGGAGCTTGAAGCGGCTGCCCATGGTCTGGGTCTGTCCGTTCATGGTGAGCAGCAGCGTGCCGCCGCTGTTTTTGATGTTCACCTTTGTTCCGCGCGCAATGGCCCGTCCGGTATCCCCGGCGATGGAATAGCTGCCGTCGATGGTCAGGTCAACCGATGTATTTGAGGCAATTGAAGATAGATACACGCGGACCGTGCCCGAGACGGTCGTGCCGGAGGCAATGACCGCCGCCCGCGCCGGCAAGGCGCTGGCAAAGAGCATCGCCGCACAGATCAGCAGCATGCCTATTCGCTTAAATTGCCGTATATTCATAAGAAGTATCCCTCTTTCGTCATCGATCTGCTCATTTCGACATCGTTCAAAGCAATGGCATTGTAACATATTTTCGCATGCTTTGTAAACGTTTTCGCTCTGTCAATGCCTGTCATGGCGGAATCTGCTTACGCTGACAATTCCTGTGCACGCCTTGCGGACGGAACGCACATTTGCTATAATGGATGCATTCAGATATGGAGGTTTTGTTTTCTATGATCAAACGCGCAACAGCAGCGCTGCTGCTCGTGTGCTGCCTGCTTTGCGCCCTGCCCGCAGGCGCGCAGATGCAGAAATTCAGCACCTATTTCATGGACTCCTTTGACACCGTCACCACGCTGATCGGCTACTGCGAGGATCAGGAAACGTTCGATACATGGGCGCAGGCCGCGCACGACATGATGCTCTACCTGCACAAGCTCTACGATAAATACAACAGCTACGAAGACGAGGGCATCGTGAATATCCACACCCTCAACCAGAGGGCGGCGGCGGAGCCCGTGCCTGTTGACGATCTGCTCTTCTCCCTGCTGAGCTTTGCCAAGAGCAATTACGCGCTGTGTCAGGATCAGACGAACATCGCCATGGGCAGCGTGCTGTCCATCTGGCACGATTACCGCGAAATGGGATTAAGCGATCCGGCAAACGCGTCTCTTCCGCCGATGGAACTCCTTGAAAGCGCTCAGGCGCACACCTCCATCGACGATCTGGTGCTCGATCCAGAAAACAAGACCGTCTACTTCGCCGATCCGCAGCTTCAGCTCGACGTCGGCGCGGTTGCCAAGGGCTATGCCGCGGAGATCGTCGCCAAGGCGCTTCTCTCCTCCGATATGCCCTCCTTCATCCTCAGCGCGGGCGGCAATGTACGCGTGGGCGACAAGCCGCAGGACGGACGCAAAGCCTGGGGAATCGGCATTCAGGACCCGGACGGCGCGCTGCTCAACACCAGCGACATCGTGGAAACCTTCTTCATTTCCAACGTTTCCGTCGTCACCTCCGGCGATTATCAGCGCTACTATACCGTGGACGGTAAGAATTACCATCACCTGATCGATCCGGACACGCTGATGCCGGGCGATCACTTCCGCGCCGTGTCCATCCTCACCGAGGATTCCGGTCTGGCGGACATGCTTTCCACCGCCGCATACCTGATGCCGTATGAAGAAAGCCGCGCGTTCGTGGAATCCCTTGACGGCGTGGAGGCGCTGTGGATCCTCCCCGACGGCAGCATCGAAATGACCGACGGCGCCTATGTGCTCTCCCGCACAGGCGGAGCGACGAGCAAATAACGCATCAACTGAATATGGGGCTGTCAGGATAAAAACTGACAGCCCCTTGTTTTTCGGGCGGATGGTATCCGCCCGTTCATTCGCACAAAAAAACGCAGCCCGGTTTCCCGGACTGCGATTCTTGTTTTCAAACATCCCAAAGTGCCGCTGCCGTCATTTTTCCACCCACCTGCTCGGTAGGTCGGTGCCCTGCGCGATACTTCTGCCGTCCCCTGGCGTCATAAGACGGGGGCATGACATCCATACCTCGACATCCGGGCTCCTGTTAAGAAAATGTAGGAGAAAATATAGACGACTGGCGCACACCCCAGGACATCTGATCCAGCGGATGGCTGGCTTCTGAGATTATTATAACAGTCTCGCTTGGCGCTGTCAACGCCTTTTTCGATGTGAAAATATGGATTATTTAACCTGTTTGTCCTGCCGTTTTTTATCCGTTTGAGACAAATTCGTCTGACGTTTATTCTCCCTGCGCAGCCGTCTCCTCCGTCGCCTTCGGCGTCGGCGCAGCGACCAGAATCCCGTCCGTTCTGCGCTGAACAGAAGCGTCCATCGCCGCCTCAAAAAACGCCGCCGGAACGTACACCACGCCGCCAAGCGTCGTGATTTTCGTATCGACGGGGATCAGCAGGCCGTCTTTCTGCCATGTGATTCTGCTGGCAGTATTGTCGCTGACCACCCACGCAACCGAGATCCGGCTTTCATCCTTGGTCAGCACAATGGAGCGGCGCGTCTGGGTTTCTTCCTGCGTCTCCTGTTCCTCCGCCGCCCAGCCCAGCACCTCCGCCGTTTCAACCAGCGGCAGCATCAGCTTCCCGTTTTCCTCGATCGCGCTGGCCTTGAGTTCTTCTCCGCTCACATAGAGCGCTAACGGACCGGGCGTCTCCTCCCCGGCTGCGCTGGCGCTGGGATCGGGCGTTGCTTGCGCCATATCCGGCTGCGCGGTCGCCGGCTGTGCCGTGATCGTCGCATTCGTGTTCGGCGTGGGCGTAACGGAGGGCGTCACCTGCGCGCTGCAGCCCGTCAGCGCGGCTGCGCCCGTGATAAGCGCAGCCGCAAGCCATAAACCTTTATTGCGTTTCATTGCTGTTCTCCTCCCTGCGCAGGCTTTTGCCGCGCTCAGGAAAAGCATATGACGATGCATCCGCCTTTATGCGGACAAGCGGGCAATACCCGCTCCCACATCCGAAGCCCTCAGTACTTCCCGTTCCTGTTGCACACGAGGCCGATATTTACGCAATTTGCTATAAAGCAAAAAAACGCCGCCGTCATAAGCGACAGCGGCGCATGATTCAGTTGTTCTTCGTCAGTTATCTTTGAGCCATGCCGCGATATCCGCGGCGACCTGCGCATCGACGCTGCCGGGCGTCAGATACGCCGTCTGGACATTGGCGATCGTCTCCCCCTGCGCAGCCGGCACAAACAGATGATTCAGCGCAGGATAGCGGATATAGGTATATCCCGCTCCCAGCCGATCGCGCCACGCCTCAAAGGCCGCTTCGCTGACCTGAACATCCTTTTCGCCCCAGAGGAACAGGAACGGCTTTCTGCTTTCCAGCACCATCTGCGCCTGATCCATGCGCGCCATGTGGCGCAGATAGACGCCGCCCATGCCGAATACGGTCGTCTGTGCCGCCTCTTCGTCCGTCATCTGCGCGAGCCTTTCTCCCTTGGCGCATTCCGTTTCGAGCTGGGCGTAAACGGCCTGCGTCCCCGCTTCGGGCATGAGTTGAAGCAGCGCAAGATTCTGCGCGTAGGAGATTTCCCAGAGTTCCATCGGCGTTCCTGCCATGGAGATGCCGCCGTCAAAGCCGCACACATTGACCAGATACGGCGTGATCATGCCGCCCTCGCTGTGTCCGAGCAGATATACCCGGCGCGCGCCGGTTTCCTGCCGCAGGACGCGAAGCGCCTCGCCAACCGGCTCAAGGTACTCCTGATCGATGGTTTCAACCGGGTATTCCGGATGCGCATAAGTGATCTTGTCAAAGCGAAGGCTGCCCACGCCAAGCGCAGCCAGATCATAGGAAAGATCGCGGAAGGGCTTGTTTGCGCCAATGGTGGCATCCATGTCGCTGGGACCGGAGCCATGTGCCATCACGACATAGGGCGTGTCATCCCCTGCCTGCGCGGGGATCAGCAGTTCTCCGCGCAGCGCCCGCGCGCTGTCTTCAAAGAGCGTGACCTCCACCGCGCGCACGCCCTGCGCAAGTGTCCGTTCGGGCGCAGGCTGCGTCATGCTCTGCGGCGCGATGGACATCCCGGCGATCCTGTTCGCTTCATCCATGACGAGTGTAAACGCGGCGCTTCCCCGCTCGTGCTCAAGCAGCAGCACCACACTGCGCGAAGCGGCGTCCTCCTGCATCGCCCGAACGCCGGTCACCTCGCCAAGCAGCGCGGTGATGCTGTTCCATGCGTCCGCAAGCCCAGCCTCGTCGAGGGCAGCCGCCATCGTGTCGTCAAACCGCGAGACAACAGCGGCATATTCCCCTGCGATCATCTCATGAAGCACCGCCTGCGCAAGCGGAAGACCGCTTTCCTCCTGCGCGCAGGCAAGTCCGGCGCCCATGCACAGCAGGACGCACAGCAGCGCAGCCAGCCATTTCCTCAAAAAAGTCACCCTTTCTTCTGCGCCTCAATCCGCTCCGCCAGATCGGTCAGATACAGCCAACGCTCCTCTGCCTCGGCCAGCTCCTGCTCGGTTTCTTCCTTGAGGGCGGCAAGCTCTGTCAGCTTCACAAAGTCGCTGGCAAATCTGGCGATGTCCGCGTCGATCTCCATAAGCTTCGCATTGAGCGCCTCGATGCGCGCATCGATCGTCTCGTAATCCTTTTGCTCCTTGAAGCTCATGCGCAGTTCGCGCTGCTTCTCTCTTCTGGCGCCCTTCGGCGCCTCCTTCTTCTGCCGTTCCTCGTGGCGTTCTTCCTCCTGCTGCGCGCTCGTCGCATCCAGATAATCGCTGAACGGACAGACATACTGCACCAGCCGCTCGTCCTCAAAGGCAAAGAGTCTGCCGGCGACGCGGTCAAGGAAATAGCGGTCGTGAGAAACGACGACGACAGCGCCGGCAAAGCTCTGAATATAGTCTTCCAGAATCTCCAGCGTCGCGATGTCCAGATCATTCGTCGGCTCGTCCAGCAGCAGCACGTTCGGCGACGCCATCAGGATGCTCGCCAGATACAGCCTGCGCTTTTCGCCGCCGGAAAGCCTGTTGACCGGCGTATACTGCACATCCGCTGGGAAGAGGAACTGTTCAAGCATCTGCGAGGCGGAAAAGCGCCCTTCCGGCGTGGTGACATATTCCGCGATATCGCGCATGAAGTCGATGAGCCGCATAGAAGGATCCATTTGCGGAAACTCCTGCGTGAAAAAGCCGATGCGCACCGTGTCGCCGCGCACAACGCTGCCGCTGTCCGGCGTCAGCTCGCCCGAGAGCATGCGCAGCATGGTCGTTTTTCCGCATCCGTTCGGACCGACAATCGCCATCCTGTCATCGCGCAGGATCGTATAGGTAAAGTCCCTGACGAGCGTCCTGCCGCCCATGGCCTTGCATACATCCTCGCACTCGATAATCCGCCTGCCCAGCCGCGCACTCGCGCCGGCAAGCTGAAGCCTGGCTTCCTCCTGCGGCCCCTTGATCGAGCTCATCGTTTCAAACCGCTGAATACGCGCTTTCTGTTTGGTGCTTCTGGCCGGCGCAGTCGCACGGATCCATTCCAGCTCGCGCCGGAGGATGGAGCTGCGCTTTCTCGCCTGCGCGTTTTCCATTTCAAGACGCGCCGCCTTCTGCTCAAGGTAATAGGAGAAATTGCCGTCGTGCATGTAAACCTGACCGCCGTCCACCTCCGCAATCCTGTCGCAGACGCGATCAAGAAAGTAACGGTCATGCGTGACCATCATCAGCGCGCCGCGATAAGCCGCCAGCCGCGTTTCCAGCCAAGCGATGGTCGGCGCGTCGATGTGGTTGGTCGGCTCGTCCAGCAGCAGCAGATCCACCGGGCGGATCAGCGCGGCAGCCAGCGCCACGCGCTTTTTCTGTCCGCCGGAAAAGGTGCGAACATCGCTGTCAAAATCGTGGATGCCCAGCTGCATCAGCAGGGACTTGGCCTCGTATTCATCCGGCGCGCCGACGTCCTTTGGCGCGTCAAAGAGCACCTGCTCAACGCTGGTGCGGGCTTGCGTATACTGCGGCATCTGCGGCAGATAGGACACGCGCAGACCGTTCCGGCGCATCACAACGCCGTCGTCCGGTTCCTCCATGCCGCACAGGATCTTGAGCAGCGTGGATTTTCCCGTGCCGTTGATGCCCACCACGCCGATGCGGTCTTTTTCGCCGATATACAACGTCGCATCGGTGATAAGTTTCTTAAGCGTGTAGCTCTTCTTAATATGTTCTGCAGATAAAATCGCTGCCATCTTTTTTACCCTTCACTCTGTTTTATCCCGCCGCGAAGCGTCATGGGGGCAAGGGGCGAAGTCCCTTGGCGGGTTTCAGGGCGGCAGCCCTGACGTCTCCCTTATTCGCCGTCTTCCTTCTTCGCGTCTTCCGTTTCAGCTTCTTCCGTCTGCGCGTCTTCCTGCTGTGCGGGCATCTCCAGCGCCGTGCGCGCATCCGCCTCGCTCAGGCGCTCCAGCATCTCGCGCGTCACCTCTCCGCTCTCCTGCGCCAGGCGGTTGGCCTGCTCCTGCACGAGCTTTTCAAGCGTGTTGCGCATGCCGCGCGCATTGCCAAAGTCCATGCGCTCGCCCAGCGTCATCGCCGCAAGCATCTCGCGTACGACGGCGTTTGCCGCATCATCCACGACATACCCTTGCTTTTTGGCGTTCATCGCGAGGATCGCCATCAGCTCATCGTCCGTATAATCCGGGAAGTCGATGTACTTATTGAAGCGCGAAATGAGGCCAGGGTTGCTGGTGAGGAAGTCATGCATCTCGTCCGTGTAGCCCGCGACGATGACCACGAGGTCGTCACGGTTATCTTCCATCAGCTTGACCAGCGTATCGATCGCCTCACGGCCAAAGTCATTATCCATGCCCTTGCGCGCCAGCGCATACGCTTCATCGATGAAGAGGATGCCGCCCAATGCGCTGTTGACAACTTCCGTCACCTTACCCGCCGTCTGGCCGACATAGCCTGCGACGAGACCGCTGCGGTCGGTTTCAATCAGCTGACCCTTGGAAAGGAAGCCGAGCTTGCGGTAAATCTTCGCCACAAGGCGCGCAATCGTCGTCTTGCCCGTGCCGGGGTTGCCGGTGAAGACCATATGGAAGGACATGTCCATGATCTTCATGCCGTGCTCCTGACGCATCTTCCTGACCTTGATGAGGTTGATGAGCGTGCGCACCTCGCGCTTGACGCCGTCAAGACCGATGAGGGAATCCAGCTCCGAGAGCATTTCTTCAAGCGTTTCCTCGTCTTCCTGCGGCTTTGCATCCGCAGCAGGCGCCGGCGTGTTTTCCGCGCCCGGCGCTGCCGGCTTTTCGCTTTCGGTTTGCTCCTCGCGGCGCATCTGCTGCACAGACGCAGAAGCGTGCCGTCCCGCTGCGCGGGAGAGCAGGAATGTGCGCAGGCTGCCGACATACGCAGTAATAAACTGCAGTTCCTGTCCGGAGATTTCTCCGTCCGCATCTGCAGCGGCATACAGCAGGCGGCTGACGCCGTCGACGAACTGCTGCGCGCTCAGGGTACCGTCCTTATCATCCATCGCCACGCAGCAGCGAAGCAGCAGCGGCGTGCCCTCGGCAAAGGAGCGGTTTTTATGACCGATATTCAGCGCCATATCCGTGGTCGCCCTGCCGATGGACAGCACATCCCGGCTGGGAACCTCCGCGATAAACCGGCGCGTGGCATCCGTCATGCTGCCGCTTGCAAGCGCCATTTTCAGCATCAGCGCCTGCACGTACATATTGAGAAACAAGCGGATGTCGCTCGCGCCGACGCGCTGCCAGTTGCCGCTCTTCACCAGCTGATCGCAGGCTGCTTCCATCTGCGCATACGCCTGCCGGCCCTTATTCATCTGTTCATTCATGGTGATGCTCCTTTACGCTTGATTCAGCAGTTTTTTATCGATTGCGCCCGGATAAACAAGCGCTTACTTTTTTCCCAGCTTCGCCTTCACACGGGAAAGCTTGCCGCGCAGCATAGCGATCTCATCTTCCCTGAAGAGAATCACATCGCACAGCGGAACGTCGCATGTCTTCACATAATACGCCAGGAAAAGGCCTCCGGCGACGGTGTAGGACACGACGGAGGAAACCGCCGCGCCCATCTTGCCCCACAGCGGGATGGTGATCAGGTTGGTCAGGATGTTGGCGACGACCGAGCCTGTGAGCATGAAAAGATACACGTACTTCTTGCCCTGCGCTAGAAGCAGCGTACCGATGATCTTGAAATAGCTCATCGGCACAATGCCCACGATCATCATCACCGTGACCGAATACGCCGGGAGGTATTCACGGCCAGCCAGCAGCCAGATCGCCGGCTTGCCCAGCACAAGAATGCCCGCAATCATGAAAAGCGTCAGATACAGGTTGACCTTCATGCTCATCGTCACTTCGCCGATGGCGTCATCCTTCGCCGTGCGGGAGAAGAGCACCTCGCGGAACGCATCCGGAATCAGCCAGCCGTATTCGGACAGCGACACGCCCAGCGCGTAAAAGCCGATTTCCGCATCCGTGATTCCGAAAAGATAGCCCATCATCAGCACGTCCACGCGATAATTGAGCGTGAGCATGAGCGTAGTAAGCATGGAGATAAAGCCGAACGGGATGATCTTTGCAGCAAAACGCACGTCTGCGCGCAGGGGATTGGGCAGGCGTTTCATGCGCGCCAGCGCAAAAATCACGGTGATCAGATCGCCGATGACGATCAGCGCAAGGGAGACCATGATCGTCCGGTTCATGGTATAGAACGCCAGAATGGTTACCAGCGTATTGGTAATGCGCGCGGTGAAGAAGATCACGTTCTTGAACTTGACGTCCTCAACCATGATCATGAAGCTCAGCTGGTTGGCGAGCACCTGAATCGGGGCGATCAGGCAGACCGCCGTCAGCGCAAAGGAGCCCAGCACCGTCGCCGCAAGAACGCCGATGACCGTATAGATCAGGAACTGCGCAAGAAAAATCCGCAGGAATTTATTGAGGACATCCTCTTCTCCCTGTCGCTTATAGTACGGATACGGCTGATAGAGGCCAAAGTTTGCCGTCACCGCGATGATGGAAATCATCGACGTGATGCGGCCCAGTTCGCCCTTGAGCTCCGGACCGAGAAAGCGGTTTGAATAGCTGGAAGCGATCAGACCAATGACGACAGCAGCGATCTTTGTGAAGATCGTAAAGACATAATCATTGCCCGTAATCTTTGAAACGAGCTTCTTAACAGGCATAGGCATCCCTTTCCGCGTACATATTTCCAAAATTATACCCTTTCATTATACCGCTAGCATACATGATTTGCAATTCTTTTTCCCGCTTATCACGCCCCACCGACCCGGGGCATAGGGTATACCGGAGCCTCACTCCAGCGGGCTGTGCCCGCAGCCGCTTCGCGGCGGCATAAACCCGTTTCTGCAGCTGAATTCTCTGAAAATCACTTGTGCAGAAATCCTTACTGCGCGGCATTTCAGGCGGGCGCTGCCCGTCTTCCACATCAACGCCATCGTCCGGCGCATTCTCAAGCGCCGCGGCGTTCCATCTTCGGAGGTGCCATTTATGTCGAATTGCTCAAATTCCTGCGTCAGCCATGCGTGTGGCTGCGCTTCCTCTTCCTGCAGCGCGAACAGCTGCGGCGGCTGGTGCGCTTCCTGCGGCAGCTGGATGAACCGCTGCCGCAACGGCGCGCAGAACAGCTGTCCTTACAGCCAGTGGATGCATCCCATCTGCTGCAATCAGGCGTATTACTCCTGCGCCGGTGCGCAGAACGGCGCCACGCTGGTTATCCATCAGATTGCCCTTGAAGCGGGCGGGCAGCAGAGCTGCACGCCGCGCAGCTTCCAGCTTCGCATCACCGGCCCGAGCTATCCCTGCGGCGAGGTTTTCTCCCTGCGCGCCGGCAGCTGTGTTGAGCTTGACGAGCCGCTGGTCATCAGCGGCCTTGAGCCGGGACAATACCGCATCGAGCCGCTGAACAGCTGCTGCGGCGACTATATCTCCACCATCACCGGTCCTGCCTGCGGTCAGCTTGTCACCGTAAGCGCCGGCGCCGCGCCGACGGTCGTCACGATTGTCAGCCGCCGCAGCCTTTTCCACTGCCGCCGCTGTGCCTGCGCGGCCTGGTGACATCCATTCACGCCAAAGAGGGACTGTGAAGCAAACGCTTCGCAGTCCCCTTTTCTGTTTCATCCTCCCGCTCAGAGGGCGGTTTCGCCCTGCGGCGTATCGATCACGCGCAGAAGATCCGCCGTTTTCCCCGTCCTTGCATCGACAAAGACCCAATACACCGCATCCTGATACGCGCCCTCAAATCCCCAGCAGAGCTGTTCGCGCTCATGCCCCGGAATCAGGCACAACCGCTCCGAGAGAATTTCCAGTCTGTCGGAAACCATCTCCCGCGCCGTCTCGCGTTCAACCTTGGGCACGAGATCCTTGCGTTCGGCATGATTCGTCAGGTACTGCGAGCATTCCGCGCCGACAACCGTGCCGCTCTCCATGCTCACCTGCACCTTCACCTGATCGGGGTAGATGAGTACGCCATCCTGAAGCGAAGCAAAGTTTGCGACGATCATCCCATCGTATTCCTGAACGAAGCACGGCTCCATCTGGCCAAAGCCGACGTCCGCCAGCCAGATCTTCGCCGCGTCAAGGCAGGTTTCCCGGTCTTTCTTTGCGCTGAACTCCGCCTTTTCCGGCATCATCCACAGCACATGCCCGCCCTGACCGGTGATCTGCACGTTGATGTTCCCCTGCGGCGTCTGTGCAGTAAAGCCAAATGCTTCAAACGCGCCGCCGCTGTCCCATGCATCCTGCGTCCTGTCCGCGGTTGTTCCTGCCGCGCGGGCGGCGATCTGCCGGGCTTCCTCGCGCGTAATCCGTTCCCCCGTCAGCCCTTTGGGCGTGCCGCCCTTCCCATCAGAAAACGGTCCGTCATAAATCAGCGTCGGATAAACTGTTTCCTGCGCTTCGCCCGGCAGCACATCCTGCATGCGCACGTCCGCGCTGTAGATCATTCTGCCGTTGCTGGCGAGATACTCATTGAGCGAGCGGCAAGCTTCAAGCAGCTGCCTAAGCCGCTGCTCATCATCGCCGGAGAGCATGCTGCCGCCGGAAACCTGCGCCGCCAGCGCGATCGCATAGTCCCCCATCTGCCCGGTGAATTTCATCGCGTTGGCCGCTGTGTTGATTTCAAGCGGCAGGCGGGACAACCCGTTTTCCACCTGCTGCGCCAGCAGCGCCGTCCGGGAGAGAAGCTCCACGCTCTGCGCCGCGCCGCAGGCGATGAGCAGCTTTTGCAGGTTGATCTCGATATCGCTCATCGCATCGGCGATATCCGTGATCTCGCGCTGGCGCTGCATCTGCAGTTCGCGCTCAAGCACGGTGCTGCGCGCATAGAACACCGCGTTGCCGATCAGCGACGCACCAAGGATGATTGCCGCTGCCACGCCCGCCGCGCTGAAACGGTCTGTCTTTTTCATACTTCTCCTCCGCCTGTCACACGGCAAAGCTGTGATCGCCGATATTCAGCCGCACCTCTCGCGTCCAGATCCATGGCGATGTCGCCGTATTGGGATTATAGTAATACAGACAGCCGTTCGTCGGATCCCATCCATTGAGCGCATCGCGCGCCGCCCGGCGGCTCTGCTCGCTCGGCGTGAGGTTGATCTGGCCATCCTTCACCGCGTCAAACGCGCCGCTTTGATAGATCACCCCGGCGATCGTATTGGGAAAGCGGCTGGAGCGCACGCGATTCATCACCACCGCGCCCACGGCAACCATGCCGACATACGGCTCTCCGCGCGCTTCTCCGTGAATCAGCCGCGCCAGTAGCTCCACATCCCCCTGATAGCTGGCAGACACGCCTGCAGATGCCGCCGCCGCGCCGTTTCCTGCAATGCCCATCGCTGCCAGCGTCTTTTCTCCAGCGACGCCGTCGGCAGTCAGGCCGTTCCTGCGCTGGAAGAGCACCACCGCATCGTACGTTCCCTGCCCGAACACCCCGTCCACATCGCCGTCATAGTATCCCCACTGCTTGAGCTTGCGCTGCACCTGCTGCACCTGCGTGCCCCGCATGCCCCAATACACCGCCGCCTGCGCCTGCCGCATGCCGCCAAGCAGCATCAGCAGCAGCGCCAGCATCCCCGCAGCCATCCGTCTTCCCTTCACAGGAACACCGCCTTCCAGCACGCCCGCTCAGCCGCCGGCCAAGGGCAGCAGCCTTCGCTGTCCGTCTCCTCCGGCTCGTATTGCGGAAGCAGCTGCGGAAAGAGCAGGCTGAAAAAGACAGGCTGGGCAGGTTCAACCGCCGGCGCTTTCACAACAGCAGCGCCGAAGAGCAGCATTGCGCCGATCAGCACCACACAAAAAAGCGCGCAGTGCGCGCCCCCACTTCCGCCCGGGTCCGCATGATATGCAGCATGGCGCACGCGGGCGTTTTTCACACAATTCTCTATGCGACAAAAAAAGCGATCCATGTTTCACCCTCCAATTCGTTGATGAAACAAGGATCGCCCGTTTTTTGACAGATTATACTTCCTCAATGACGACACCGCACGGCGCCGTGGTGATCATCCGGCAGGTCGGATAACGCTTGGCCAGCTCCGCAGCCGCCCGCTCGCACGCCTTTGCATCGCTGTATACGCCGAAGACAGCAGAGCCGCTGCCCGTCATGCGCGCGCCGCACGCGCCGGAAGCTTCAATCGCGCGGATCGCCTCATCCAACTGCGGACGCATGCGCCGGGAAACGGGCTCCAGCACATTGCCCATCGCCCTGCCCAGCGCCGCCGCATCGCCCGCGATCAGCGCAGATTGCGCCGCCTCGTTATCCGGTCGATCGCTGTCCAGAATACCGTCCTCATGAAGGGCGGTGAATACCTCCTTGGTGGAAAGCCCCAGACACGGCTGGAACGCGACGAGATGCAGGTCATGATGCAGCGCAATCGGCGTCAGCCGTTCGCCCACGCCCTGCGCCCGCTGCAGTCCGCCGCGGATGCAGAAGGGAACGTCCGCGCCGATGCCAAGGCCGATGCGTTCCAGATCATCCATCGAAAGCTTCAATCCCCACAGATGATTCAGTCCCACAAGCGCCGCCGCCGCGTCGCTGCTGCCGCCGCCCATGCCGGCTGCAACCGGGATATACTTTTTCAGCGTCATCTTCGCCCCGCGCGTGCAGCCGGTTTCCCTCTGCAGCGCCGCCGCCGCGCGCAGGACAAGGTTGGTTCCGTCCGCAGGGACAAGCGTGCCGTCCTGTGCAGACACGCTGAGCGTGCAGGTTTCCGCATCCTCAATCGTCATCTCATCGCACAGCGTCACCGACTGCATGAGCATATCCAGATCATGATAGCCATTGGGCAGCACGCCCACCACGTCAAGCGTCCAGTTGATCTTGGCGCGCGCCTGAATATTCAGCTTCATGTGCTTCCTCCGTGTCAGGCTATTCCAGCCATGATCGCTTCGATCTCCTGCGTCGTGCGGGCGATGTGCGCGGAAAGCTCGATGCAGCCATCCTCCGTGATCAGCAGATCGTCCTCGATGCGGATGCCGATTTCTTCCTCGTCGATATACAGTCCCGGCTCGTTGGTGATGACCATGCCCGGCGCAAGCTTTCCTGTATGCGGATCCACCGCGTCGTGCGTGTCAATGCCCAGATGATGGGCGACGCCGTGCATGTAATACGTGCCGATCTCCTCTTCCGAGGTGATCTTGCCGATGGCAATCAAGCCCTCCGCGAGCTTCTTTTTGCAGATATCGTTAAGTTCCGCCGTCGTCATGCCGGGCTTCGCCGCTTCCTTGACCGCGCGGTTCGCGGCAAGCACAATGTCGTAAATCTGCTTCTGGCGCTCGGTGTACTTTCCGCCGACCGGATACGTGCGCGTGATATCCGCGCAGTATCCCTTGTATTTGGCGCCCAGATCCAGCAGCAGCAGGCTGCCGTCCTTCATTTCACAATGGTTGGTGCCGTAGTGGAGCATGCAGCCGTTGATGCCGCTGCCCGCAATGGTCGCAAACGCCGTGCCGTCCGCGCCGCCCATGCGGATGGCATATTCAAACTCCGCCTGCGCCTGATACTCCATCATGCCGGGTTTCAGCGTCTTGAGCACGCGGGTAAGCGCCTCGCCGGTCAGATCGACCGCCTTCTGCATGAGGGCAATCTCGCTTTCATCCTTGACCATGCGCATGCCCGCGATCACAGGGAATGCGTTTTTCAGCGCCAGCGTCGGATACGCCGCCATCATTTCCTTGGCCTTGCGCATGTTGTAGCTGTCCACGTCGCTCTTCGCATCGCGATAGCATTCCATGTACAGCGTCTCCACCACTTCGCGGTTGATGCAGCGGCCAATAAAGCCATCCAGACTATCGATGAAGCGAACGTCCTGAATACCCGTGATTGCGATTGCTTCCTCCTTGGTCACGCGCTTGCCGGTCCAGCGCTCCATGCTCGGCACCGCTTCCTCGATGAAAAGCACGATGTGATCCTTGAGATCCTCCGTGCCGGCTTTGACCATCGCAAGCGCCATGTTTTCCCGGCGAAGACCAGTCAGGTAGAAGAAATTGCGGTTCGCCTCAAATGCGTAACCCTCGTCAAGGCTGCAGGGTACGGTTTCGCCGCTGTAAAGAAGCAGCATGCTGCCCGCTTCCATCTTTTCAAGCAATGCGCTGCGGCGCGCGGTATATTCATTCATCCTTTAACACCCTTTCGTGCGTTGATTTCCATATGGAGACGCCGTTTTTTCTATTTTATCACAGACGGCGCAAAATCTCAACGACAGTCCGTAAATGGGCAATTCCCTCCACTTCGAATCACGAATAACGCTCAATCTGTTTGTTCCGCACCACTTCATTTCCAAATCATCGCGCCATATTTGATGTGCCACCACTTCACTCCACTTTCCCGTCATTTCGTCATGAGGACTGCACCGCTCTTCCATTTATGCCTTGACAATCGTGTATACGGTGATTTACGATGGGATACACCACCACCTCGCACAGAAAGGATGTTCTCCCAATGCTTTCACGCCTCGGGATTGAGATCACCCCGCGAAGGCTCGCGCTTTCACTGATCGGCAGCGCGATTCTCGCCTTCGGTCTTTACAATGTTCATGCGTTTTCCGGCGTCATGGAAGGCGGCGTGCTCGGCCTGACGCTGCTGCTGTATCACTGGTTTTCCATTTCGCCTGCCATTTCCGGCCTGATCCTCAATGTGCTGTGTTATGCGATCGGCTTTACAACGCTCGGACGGGATTTTCTTTTCTATTCCGCCATTTCCGGCGGCGGCTTTTCCGTATTCTACGCGATCTTTGAACGCTTTGAGCCCCTCTGGCCTCAGCTGGAGCAAATGCCGCTGGCGGCTGCGCTCATCGGCGCGCTGTTTGTCGGCGTGGGCGTGGGGCTTTCTGTCCGCGCCGGCGGCGCGCCCGGCGGCGACGATGCGCTGGCCATGAGCGTTTCCAAGCTCACGGGACTGAAGATCGAGCAGGTGTATCTCATCAGCGACCTGACGGTGCTCGCCCTCTCTGCGACCTATCTACCGCTGCATATGCTCGCCTGTTCGCTGCTGACCGTCATCCTCTCCGGGCGTCTGGTCGGCGTCATTCAGCGGGCAGGAAAAGGCAAAAAATAGCATAGACGCTCCACTCGATACCATAATTTTCCATTTATATTCTATTTCCACTCCATTATCTCCGTATTTTATCATCTGTACACCACTTTATTCCCCACATACAAAAAACGTCCGTGCTGTTTCTGCACGGACATTCGTTTCTTATTTTGGGGAAACGTCAGGGCTGCCGCCCCAAACCCCGCTTGAGGATATTATCCTCAACCCCCTTTTTTGCTTCGCGCGATGAAAAGATGTATTGGCGTGTATCTCTTTATTCCCAGTCTTTGCACACATCCACCCAGCCGATGCTTCCGGAATGCGTTTCAAGCTCCGCGATGGACAGCTCGATCGCGCTGTTCGCACTGCCGCAGGCGGGATACACCGTTTCAAACCGCCTGAGCGATTCATCCAGAAAGACCCGCACCCCTTCCTTTACCGCAAACGGGCAGACGCCGCCCACGGCATGCCCCACGAGCGCGACCGCCTCCTCCGGCGTGAGCATCTTCGCCTTCTGGGCAAAGCAAGCCTTATACTTCTTGTTGTCCACGCGCGCGTCTCCTGCGGCGACGATCATCACCGCGCCGTCATCCAGCTTGAATGTGAGCGATTTGGCGATCCGGCTGGGTTCGTAGCCCACCGCCTGCGCCGCCAGCTCCACCGTCGCGCTGGACGTTTCAAACTCCAGTACGCGCTGCGCCATTCCCTGCGAAGCAAAATATGCCTTTACGCGTTCAATCGACATGATCTCTTCCTCCGTTACTCAAAAAACTCCTGCGCAGCCAGCGCGGTGAGCCTGCGCGTCATGCGCATGATTCCGTTTTCGCGCGTCGTGTTGCAGCCATTGGACATGACCACGATCACCATCTGGCTTTCCGGCTCGACGTAAAGATTGCACACCACGCCTTCATCCGTTCCCTGATGACCGTACACGCGCTTTCCCTCCAGCAGCGTATCCTGCCGGATGGTGAAGAAGGAATACGGCGAATCCGGTGTGATGCCGGTGGTTTCAAAATGCTGTTCCTCGCGCATCATGGCAATCGCCTCTTCGCTGAGCACGCGAACGCCGTTCACCGTGCCGTCGCCGCCCAGCGCAATGCCCAGCTTCATCAGGTCTCTGGGGCGGATCAGCAGGCTGCCAACGGTCACGCGGTAATGCTTATCCGGCAGCGCCTCCTGAATGTATTCCTGGCGGAGCATGTAGGACGGCGCAGCATAGAGCTTGCCCTTCTTATTGTACGTCGCGCTCAGATCCTGCGTGTTTTCAATCTGCGTGGCATGGTATGCCGCATCGATGCCCAGCGGCTCAAACAGGAACTGACGCATGTAGCTGGACACGTCCATTCCCGTGACGGATTCCACAATCGAGCCCGTAATGCCCGCGCCGAAGTTGGAATAGGCATACTGCGTGCCGGGCTTGACGTTCTTGAAGTTTGCTCTTGCCTTTCGTTCCACGTCGATCATGTCTCTGAGCAGGCTGGATTTCGCGCTGTAGGAGGAATTCTCGTTCAAACCAGCCGTGTGCGACATGAGCATGCGCAGCGTGATAGGCGTCTCGGGATAGCGCGGATTGCGCACGGTGTAGCCAAGATATGTGCTGATGTCCTCATCGGGCGCAAGCAGGCCTTCGTCCATCATCTTCATCAGGCCGATACCCGTGACCAGCTTTGTTACCGATGCGCAGCGGAAATACGTATCCGCATGAACCGGCACCTTGGTCGTCAGCTGCTGCACGCCGTAGTAGCGCTCGTAGACAACTTCCCCTTCCTTGGCCACCAGAAACGCGCCGCCGACCGCCTTGGTTCCCCTGAAAATCTGATCGACCGCCTCGTCCATGGTCAGTTCTTCCTGAGCAAAGGCGCAGGAAGCCGCCATCAGGATCGCTGCAATCAGCAGCGCCAGCTTTCTGATCATTTGTCTTTCCCTCCACAAAAGGTACTGTCTATACAATATAGCATTCCATCCGCCAGGCTGCAAGCCCTATTTCTCCGGCAAAGGCCGCCGGGCGCACGGTCATGGCGGCGTTCAGATTCTGTAAAGGTAGAAAAAAGGTTTGCTTTTGCTCACCAAAGCCGCTATACTGTATATATTGTGTACATCATTCATCAAAGGAGTCCTTTCATATGATTCAGCTTTTTCCCGGCATCAAAAAGCGCATGACCATGTGGCTTGTCCTGTACATGGCGCTGGTTTTTCTTCTCGGCTTCCTCGGGCAGACCGGTATCATCGCGCTGATCCTGTTCGCCCTTGTCGGCATCGTGGTAATCGTCGTTTCCCAGTATTCCAACGCCAACAAGGCGCACGAGGCGCTGCTTGGCAAACTTTACAACAATATGGATGCGGAAGGCTTCATCAAGGACTATGAGCCGCTGCTGGGCGTCGATGTCAAGCATCCCAATCTGTATATGATGATCCGCCTGCATCTCTCCAACGCCTACTGTGCGCTGGGCCGCTTTGACGATGCGATTGATCTGCTCTCCGCCATCCCCTTCCCCCCGCAGAAAAAGGAAGAAGCCGATCTCATTGCGCGCTACACCGTTTCCAGCAACCTGTGCTACTGCGCCCTGCTCAAGCACGACGTTCCCGCCGCCCAGCGCTATATGAACGACACGATCGCCTACAAAAAGCGCCTGGAAGCGATTCAGGAGACCAAGCCGAAGATGCAGCGCATGGTCTTCAGCAACCTGCTCAACGAGCAGTGCCTCATGCTGCTGACAAGCGGCAAGTGCGACGCCGTTCTGCTGCGCGATAAGGTGCAGGTTCACAACACGCAGATGCTCCATCGCGTGACGACCGGCATGTGGATTGCCCGCGCGCTGCTTGCAGACAACAACCGCCGCGAAGCCGTGGAACTCTTTGAGCGCATCGCCAAGGTCGCCGGTCATCTGCACGTCGGTCAGGAAGCGAAAGCGATCCTTGCCGGCCTGCCGGGCGGCGAAAAAACCGACGCCGAAAAGTAACGCAATCAAGCCGCCGCATTCGCGGCGGTTTTTGTTTTCCTGTATATTGTGCAAAAACCGTCATCCGCGCACGCAGAAAAAGGAAAGATTGCTTCCTCTTCGGGCGGTGAGCGGGCCCCATCTGTTTTCCGTCCATCGTTTTTTCAAAAAAAGTGTCAAAAAGTGCGTTTTTTTGAAAAAAGGGTATTGCATTCTTTCTCCTTCTGTGCTATACTAGTCGTCGTTGAGAGGAACGCCTCCTCGAAACGAAAGAAATACGCACCATTAGCTCAGTTGGTAGAGCACCTGACTCTTAATCAGGGTGTCCCGGGTTCGAGTCCCTGATGGTGCACCAGAAGAAAAACCTTTGTCGAAAGACAGAGGTTTTTTCTTTTCCATTTCACTTTTTATTCCCTGCTTCGCCAGAATATTTCCCTTCCCTCCGGCAAACGCTACGCCTGGAGGTGATGATCATGAGTCCTAAGGAACTGCTTTACATCGACGATGCGCTCGGTCACGAGAAATTCCTGATCAACCAGTGCCGTCAGGCTGCCAACGCCCTGACCGACACGCAGCTGCGCAGCTTTGCCCAGCAGCTTGAGCAGCACCATCAGCAGATCTTCAACAAGCTCTACCAACTGATTTAAGGAGGGAATCCCATGCAGGATCAGTCGATCATGGAAAACCTGCTCCTCACGACAAAGGGCGCCTGCGATCTGTATATGCACGGCACAGTTGAATCCTCAACCGCAAACGTGCATCAGGTCTTTGATACGGCGCTGGGACAGACGCTGGATATGCAAGACAGCATCTACAAGGCCATGGAGCAGCGCGGCTGGTATCAGGGCGAACAGGCAAAGGCGCAGGAAATCAGCAAAGTGAAGCAGAAATACACCATGCAGTAAGCAAGGCTGGCGGACGGAGGAATCTTCCCCACCACAACCAATTTAGCGGACTGCTCAATACAGTTTCTCACAAACAAACGGGAGAGGTTTTGCCTCTCCCGTTCAATTTATCGAAGAACCTGCATCAAGTTGTCGAAGAACCTGCATCGGGCAGCCAATGTGATCGATCGCGGCGGCGTGTACGGCGCGACCGCAGCGATTTTTCGTGAGGAAAATCCCATTTTCCGGAAGAAAAATCGTTTCCTTGCAGATTTCACGACCGGAATCCGCAGGATTCAAGTGAAATCTGTCAGGAGGTGGTTGTGGCGGGGGGAAAGATTCCCCCGCCACCAGTCTGTCAAAATCATTATTTTGACAGACTGAAACGGGAGAGGTTTTGCCTCTCCCGTTTCTGTTTATTTACTTGTGCATCAGCCCAATCCGAGCTTTTCATCCGCCCGCTGACGGATTCTGCTTTTGAGCACGCCGCTGACCAGCAGCTGCATCTCCTTTGCCTCAAAAAGCACAATCGAACCAAACGGCGCAATCAGCGTCCGCTCAATCGCCGCGCGGTATACGCCCATGCGCCGGATGATCTCTTCCATCATCAGATCGGCATTGTCCTGCCGGGCAAGCAGAAACGCCACTTCATCGGTGAACTGCATATACAGCCTGAGCAGCAGCGACGCCGTCGCCTGAATATCGGTGACAAAGAACTCTCCGCTTTGCGCGCCCTGCTCCAGCACCGCTTCCATGGTTTCCTGCAGGCTCCTGAGCTGACAGCTCTTCATCCGTTCGCGCATCAGCGCGCTGTCGTGACGGTAAGCCACCTGAATGAGCAGGGAAACAAAGCTGCTGTTCTCACTTTGCCACAGCGCAGAAGAATGCAGCAGCGCATTGAGCTTCTGGGCCGCGTCCGCCTCCTGCGCAACGATCTGCTTGGCGCGCTCGCAGCTTTCCTGCGCACGCAGATCGCAAATTGCCTCCAGCACAGAAAGCTTGCTGTCAAAGTGATGATAGAATCCGCCCTTGGAAAAGCCAATCTCGTCGAGAATGTCCTGCACGGAGGTCTGCTCGTATCCTTTGGTGTAGAACAAACGCTCGGCTGCCGCCAGTAGTTCACCGCGGCGCGCGTCACCTTTTTTCATCTTTCAGCCTCCGAATCCTCAATGATAGAGGATTTCTTTCTGCGAGGCGGGATAGTTCGTCGTCCACAGCTTGCTGCGGCTGATTTCATTCCCCTCGCTGTCCTTATAAACCTTGTAGGTATCCACCACGTATCCCGTTCGCTTGGTACGCCCGAACTGGCGCGTACCTTCCGGAAGCGATTCATCCAGCGTATAGAGAATCTCATCGGACGGTTTGATCGTCTTGACCGTTTTGGAATCCAGATCGATCGTCATGCCGTTTTCAAGCAGCAGGCCATGAATCTCGATGGTAACCTCCTGATTGGCATACCATGCGACGACAAACACGGGAAACTCCTTATTGTTCCTGAACACAAAATCCAGCGACGGCCAGTTCACCGTCGCATCCTCGCCCTTTTCAACATAGGAGGACGGCCAGCTGTGCGCGCTGCGCTTGACAATCTCCAAATCCGCGCGAACCACCGCATTAAAGAGCGTGGAACTCGTCTGGCAAACGCCGCCGCCCGTGTCATCCACCAGGACGCCGCCAGCGATGGCGCCCGCTTCGCGGTAGCCCTTTTCACCCGTTCGTTTTCCGGTGCATTCGTTGAAGGAAAGCGTTTCCCCCGGCAGCACAACGCGGCCGTTGAGCGCCGCGGCAGAAAGCGCAATGTTCGTATTGCGATCCTGATCCTTCGTCGTTTTGGTCGTATAAGACGCAATCAGGCCAAACCTGCCCGTGAGCATGCTGAGCGTTCTGCCCGGCTTGACCTCACTGACAACCGGCACAACCACCCGGTCATAATCATACGCATCCAGCGCGGCAAGGATATCCTGCTCAAGCTGCGTCCTGTCCGTCTGGGCGCCGCTTTCTTCCTTAGTGAACGTAAACGTCTTGTTCACCACGTCAAACGCATCCAGCGACGCGTCCTTGGCCTCCCGGTCAAGGCTGTCCGCGATGATGTCCGCCAGCTCGCGGATCGCGCTGCGGTCGTAATCAAACCCGGTTTCAAACGCAGCGCCTTCCGCCTTCACCCGCATGATCTGCGTATAGCGTTCCTCCAGCGTGCCCGTTCTGCCCACGGCAAAGGCGCGCCTGAGCACCGTCTGCGCATCGGAAAAGACAGATACCTCTTCGGAGGTGATGCGCCAGCGCTTTTCGCCATATTGAACGGTCAGAGAAAAGGCGTCAGCCGCCAGCTGCTCTCTGCCGGAAAACTGCGCCTGCGCCTCTTCAAAAGTCATGCCGCCGAGCGGTATGCCATCCACGCTCACGCCCTCGAAGAACGTATCGCCGGAAACCGCCTGACGAACGGCGGTGTATGAATCATACACCGCCATCTGATCCTGATAAATTTTCGCGCCGATTGTCCACAAACCGATGCAGGCCGCAATCACGACCAGCGCCAGCAATGGAAACAGCGATCTTTCTTCTTTCGCAGCCTGTCCGCGGCGTGAATCGCGCCCGGACGACCGGCCAGAAAAAGCCATATGATACCCCTTTTACCTTAATTCCGGCGTTCAGCCCTTGCGCTGCGCGTCGATACGCTCAAACAGCGCCTTTTCATTCATCCTGTAGGAAAGGATGTTCAGGCTGTCGGAAAGATGAACATTGTTCACCGCCACGCCTTCTGCCAGCGCCAGATCCACCGGCGCAAAGTTCCAGATGCCGCGCACGCCGCCTTTGACAAGGATATCCGCCGTCGACTGCGCACAGGACGCCGGAACTGCGAGCACCGCAATGTCAACATCATGCGTATCAAGCCAGCTTTCCAGCTTTTCCATCGGCTGCACAAGAATTCCGTGGACGTCGATGCCCACCAGCGCAGCAGAGATATCGAAAATAGCCTGAATGCTGAATCCCTCTTTGGAGAAGCGCGGATAATTGGCAACGGCACGTCCGATATTGCCGGCGCCCACAATGATGACATGATAATGCTGACGAAGTCCAAGAATCTCCGCAATATGCTCCTTGAGATTCGTCACATGATAACCATAGCCCTGCTGTCCAAATCCGCCGAAGCAATTGATATCCTGACGAATCTGCGACGCAGTCAGGTTCATTTTTTCGCCAAGCTCCTGGGAGGAAATGCGCACGACGCCAGCCTTTTCAAGCTCCCTGAGATGACGGTAATACATCGGAAGCCTTCGAACGACAGCATCCGACACTCTGGATTTATAAGTCATATGGTCGACCCCTTCTTCACGAAGTATTCTTTCTGATTCAAGTATACCAGCATCCCACGCCAAGCGCAAGGTAAATGAGCGGAATTTTAACGAGGAACCGTACACTTTCACCCAAATTGCATTGATTCCCACTCAAAAAGACACAGTTTTGTCATATCAAGCGTTATTATTAACAATCCTCTGCCATGAACTCACCGCGCCGGTTTACCGCAGAAATCCGCGAATGCGCGCACGCTCCCTCTTTTTGGCTGATTGCTGTTTTCTTGGCTGGCGCAGAGAATCCGCAAGCGACAGATCAATGGTGCTCTGCGTCAGATCGACAAACTCCACGCGAACGCGCAGCGTCTGTCCGAGGGAAAAGACAAAGCCCGTTCTCTCGCCGCGCAGCGTCATCTTCCGCTCGTCAAAATCAAACCAGTCATCCAGCGTGCGCACGTGCACAAAGCCCTCCGCGCCGTTGGTCAAAGAGACATACACGCCCCACTCCGTTACGCCGCTGACAACGCCTTCCGTCATCTCGCCCACGTGGGACGCCATCACGCGCGCCATCATGATCTTGTCCGCCATGCGCTCCGCCTCCACGGCGGCGCGTTCCCTGTCGGAAGACTGCTGGGCAGCGTCTGCCAGCGCATCGCCCTTCATCGGGAAGCGTTCTCCCCTGAGCGCCGCAGTGATGGCGCGGCTGACCACCAGATCCGGATACCGGCGGATAGGCGAAGTGAAATGGCAGTAATCCTCAAGCGCCAGGCCGTAATGACCCAAAGGCGACGCATCATATCTCGCCTTGGCCATGGCGCGCAGCGCCAGCGCAGAAATCACGCTGAATTCCGGCCATGCCCGCGTCTTTGTCAGGATTGCCCGGATATCCGAGGGCTTCGCGTTGTGGGCAAGCGGGCGTGTATTGACGCCCAGCGGCGCAAGAAACTCCGCAAAGGCCGCCAGCTTGTCCGGATCCGGCCTTTCATGCACGCGGTAAAGCAGCGGAATGCCCTTTGCCTTGGCGAATTTCGCGACAGCCTCATTCGCCGTGAGCATGAAATCCTCGATCATCATCTCGGCAATGCCCCTTGCGCGCTTGACAATCTCAACCGGTTCGCCCTCTTCATCAAGAACAAACTTCGGCTCGTCGGCATCAAAATCGATTGCGCCCTGCTTTTCACGTTTGGCACGAATCTTCCCGGCCAGCTCCCGCATGGCGCGCAGCGGCGCTTCAACTTCCGCCATCTTTTCCCGCATCTGCGCATCCCCGTCAAACAGATCGTTGACCTCGTCGTAGATCAGCCGCGCTTTGGATCGGGTAATCGTGCGGGCAAAGCGCGAGGAAAGAACCTCGCCGTTATCGTCGATGTCCATGAACGCACTGAGCGTATACTTGTCCTCATCAGGACGAAGGGAACATACGCCGTTTGAAAGCCGCTCGGGCAGCATCGGCAGCACGCGTCCCGGGAAATACACGCTTGTTCCGCGGATGTACGCTTCCCTGTCAAGCGGCGTGCCGACGGGAACATAGTGGCCGACGTCGGCAATGTGTACACCCAAGCGGACGCAGCCATCGCCGATGTGCTCAATGCTCACCGCATCGTCAAAGTCCTTGGCATCCCTTCCGTCAATGGTGAAGGACATCAGACCGCGCAGGTCCTCGCGCTGTGGGTCGTCGCCAGGCTCCGCCTCCCGGCAGGCATTCGCCTGTCTGAGTGCTTCCTCATCAAACTGCACGGGCAAACGCTCGGTAAGAATTAGCGCATCGATTGCATGCTTCGCCATCTTGAAGCTGCCAACGCGCTCAATCGCCTCGACCATCAGCCCGCCTTCTCCCTCCCAGCTGACCACGCGCGTGAGCACGATGTCGCCGCGCTGCGCATCGCATGTCACGTCGATCACATCGATCATCTCCGGGAGCCGCCTTTCAAGCGGCAGGATCACAAGCCGGCCCTGATGGCGCTTGAGCAGACCGACAATCTGCTCATGTGCGTGCTTTTCAATGCGCAGCACAACCGCGCGGTCGCGGCTGATGATCTTCGCGCAAACCGTATCCCCAAAAAGAGCGCCGACAGCGTTTTCCCGGCTGCAAAGATACTGCGTCCCGTCCTCTGCTTCCAGCCGGACGTCGCCGCGGATCATTCCCTTCACGGTCATCAAAGACGCCCCATCATCAGCAGGGGCAACGGTAGGCGCAAAGTCATCCAGAGAAATGCGCCGCACATAGCGCGGCTTTTCGCTGCGCGCCTGCGCCGTCTTACCATGATGGCCGTGGTGAGGTTTCTGCTTCATTTTCCATTCTCCTTATGGCGTTGCTTTCTGCGCCGCGGTGTTTTGTGATGTAACTCTGAAAACAATCGGCCTCGTGCGCAGACGTTTGAGATTTACGGCGCTTTGTCGGTGATGCCGCCGGCAGCATGCCGGTTTGCTTTCATCATGAACAAAAAGAGGCCAAAGCATTCAGCTTCAGCCTCTGATGATTGTGTCTCTCTTAGCCGATCACAGCGATGAGAAGCGCGCAGATGATAAACAGAGCTGCGGAAATCTTCGTCGCCAGAGCGAGCTTGCCTTCCATCGTCTTCGCCTTGTTCTTTCCAAAGAAAGTCTCAGCGCCGCCAGCAATCGCACCCAGACCATTGGACTCGCCCGGCTGGAGCAGAACGGTGACGATGAGGATCAGCGCGGTGATCACAAGAATGACGGTGACAATACCGTTAAGGATCGCCATAATGATTCGCCTCCTCGACTTGTTGAAAAGCGGATTAGCGCTTGGAGAACTGCGGCGCGCGGCGGGCAGCCTTCAGGCCGTACTTCTTACGTTCCTTCATGCGCGGATCGCGAGTGAGGAAGCCAGCCTTCTTGACGGCCGGACGGAGCTCCGGATCAGCCTTGACCAGAGCGCGGGAGATGCCGTGGCGGATCGCGCCGGCCTGACCGGCCAGACCACCGCCGTAAACGTTCACCAGAACGTCATAACGGCCTTCCAGAGAGGTGAGAGCCAGCGGCTGACGAACGGTCATCTTGAGGGTCTCAAGACCAAAGTAGTTGTCGATGTCGCGGCCATTGATAAGGATCTTGCCGTCGCCCGGAATGAGGCGAACACGCGCGATGGCCTTCTTACGGCGGCCAACCGCCTGATACTGAACCTGTGCCATGTTACAAACTCTCCTTCCTGACGATTACTTCTTCAGCTCGAGCACAACCGGCTTCTGGGCCTCATGCTCATGCTCGGCGCCGGCGTAAACGCGCAGCTTACGGGCCATCTGACGACCCAGCGGACCCTTGGGCATCATGCCAAGGACAGCATGCTTGACAGCCAGCTCCGGCTTCTCAGCCATGAGCTTGCCATACTTGGTGACCTTCAGGCCGCCAGCATAGCCGGAGTGATGATAGTAGCACTTCTGATCGAGCTTCTTGCCGGTCAGGACAACCTTAGCGGCGTTGATCACGATGACGTGGTCGCCGGTGTCGCAGTGCGGGGTGAAGGTCGGCTTGTTCTTGCCGCGAAGGATCGCAGCAACCTGGCTGGCCAGGCGGCCGAGCGTCATGCCGTCGGCATCCACAACATACCAGTTGTGCTCGACGGTCTGGGCATTCGCCATAAACGTTTTCACGTGAATTCCTCCTCGTGTCGATATCAAACAATATCCACATATGCATGCATCGCGCTGGTCAGACGCTCTGCCGGAAGCGCGCACGAACTCCCGGGGCTAATCAGGACGTACATGCGCAATGGTTATTGTAACCGCAACCCCCATGTCTTGTCAAGCGTTTTTTGCGCTTTTTTTCAGGAATTTTCACGTTTTTTGACGCGCTCTCCGACCATCAGCCAGCGACCGGTTTTGAACCGGGCATATACGACGGCGGCTCTGGTCGTCTGGTCCAGAACGATGGTCAGCCACGCGCCGGTCAGCCCCCAGCCCAGCGTATAGATGAACACCGGCGCAAGCATGACGCGGAAAATCCAGATGCCGGACATGGACGCCATGAGCGGGAAACGCGTGTCGCGCGCGCCGCGCAGCGCCGCAGCGATGGGTATCTGCGTGCTGATGCCGGGCATGCCCAGCGCGATGAGCTTGAGCACCCACGCCGACAATGCGGCCACCTGAAGATCGGTGGTATACAGCGCCGCAATGTACTGTGAACAGGTCAGGAACAGCACGGCGATGCATGCCGCCACGCACATGCTCAGCCTGTGAACAAGCCTGACAAAGTCCGTCGCCTTTTTCTTTTCCCCCGCGCCCAGGCTCTGCCCCACCAGCGTCGTCGCCGCCACGCCGAACGCCTGTCCCGGCATCCACGTCAGGCCGTTGATGTTCAGACCGATCTGGTGGGCGGCAAAGATTGTCGTGCCAAGGCCGGAAACCTGACGGGCAAAGATGATGAAGCCGATCTGCATGATCAGCTGCTCGAGCATGCTCGTCAGTCCCACGCTCAGAATCCGCCGGATCCACTTCATGCCCATGCGCCACTCCCGGTCAATGCGGAAGCGCACCGGCGTCTGCGCGCGGAAGACGGTATACAGCGCCATGAAGCAGCCGATCAGCTGCGAGAGCATTGTGGAGAGCGCAGCGCCCGCCACACCCATCGCCGGAAAGCCCAGCTTGCCGTAAATCAGCACATAGTTGCCGATCACGTTGAGCATATTGGCGATCAGGTTATACGTCATGGGCAGGCGCGTCTGTCCCACGCCGCGCAGCGACGCCGTGATCGCAAAGGTAATGGACTGCGGGAGAAGGCCCAGCGCGATGATGCGAAGATACATGCGCGCATAATCAAACGTATCCGGTCCCGCACCCATGAACGTGACGATATCGCCTGCAAAGGTAAAGACAATCAGCGATGCGAGCATACCGACAAGGCTGTTGAGCATGACGGCATTTCGTGAAATATGCATGGCGCTCTTGTTTTCCTTCGCGCCGATGGCCCATGCCACGCCTGCCGTGGTGCCGATGTTCAGCGAAATCAGAATGCTTCGCGTAAGGTTCATCGGGTTATTGGTCAGGCCAACCGCCGCGATGGCGACGGCAGAAATCGCGCTTCTGCCCAGCATGATGGTATCCACCATCGCAAACAGATGGGACAGCACCAGTTCAAAGAGCGACGGCAGTGCGATCGTCAGAACCCGCCTGCGGTCTTCTCGTGTTAAGTCAAGCTTTCCCGCCACATACTGCATGTCTCTTTCGTCTCCTTCCAGTCATCCGCACAATCACTTATCCTTTATATGATACACCCAAACACGGAAAGGTGTAAAGCCGCAAATAAAGAAGAGCAGCATATCATGCGGTTTATGGCTTCTGAACTACACTTTCCGCCCATTTCATGGTATACTATTTTGGATATACAAATAAGGAGACTCACTCTTATGAAAAAGACATTTGCCATCGTCGGCTGCGGCTTTCTGGGCAGCATCGTCGCCAACGCCTACGCCGACAATCTTCTGCCCGAATACCAACTCGTCGCATCCTACAGCATGAACGCGGCTGATGCCCAGCGTGTGAGCGCCCTGACCAACTGCGAAGCCGTTTCTCAGGTCGACACCCTTATCGCGCTCAAGCCCGATTATATCGTAGAAACCGCCTCGGTTGAATGGGTGCGCGAAAATGCCGTCCGGGTGCTTGAAGCCGGCATCAATCTTGTCGTCGTATCCATCGGCGCCTTTGCCGACGCGGCGCTTTACGAACGCGTCAAGGCGGCTGCCCAGAAGGGCGGCGCAAAGGTGCACATTGCCTCCGGCGCAATCGGCGGATTTGACGTGCTGAAAACCGTCTCCCTCATGGCTAAGGCGCAGAATCTCCCGGAAAGCGCCAGCATCGAAACGCATACCGGCTGCAAGGGCTTCATCCCCACGCCCGTTTGGGAGGACGCGCTGCTCACCGAGCAGAAGACCGTCTTCACCGGCAACGCCAAGGAAGCCATCGCCACCTTCCCCCGACGCGTCAACGTCGCCGTGGCGACATCCCTTGCCACAACCGGTCCGGAAATCACCGGCGTCATCATGCACTCTGTTCCCAACTGGCAGGGCGACGATCACAAGATCACCGCTGAAATCGACGGCGTGAAGGCTGTGGTGGACATCTATTCCCGCACCAGTGCCATCGCCGGATGGAGCGTTGTTGCGCTCCTGCAGAACCTCGCTTCCCCGGTCGTCTTCTTCTAATTGATCATGCTTTATTGAGAGGTAAATGATGGTTGAATTTCTCGAATCACTCTACATTTTGCTGATCGTTCTGGCCGGTTTGTCTGTCATCGCCGTCGTCTACGCAACGCTCAATACGCTGTATTATTTCATCCGCGACGGTCATTGGAGCTGGAAATGGTGGCTGAGCGTTCTCCGCGACAGTTTCGGGTTTATTTTCAGAACCCTCAATTTCTTCGGCTCCGGCCACTCTTCTTCCGGTAAATCTTCCGGCGGTTCTTCTGGAAAATCCTCCGGCTTTGGCGGCGGTTCCTCCCGCGGCGGCGGCTCCGGAAGAAGCTTCTGACCCGCGCGCGGCGCCTTCCCACTTTGAAAAGGAGCAACAACCATGTTCAAAAAACTCGTGGCCATCGAGCCCGTCAGCCTTGTCCCCGAAGCGGAGGCGAAGCTCAGCGAATACGCCGAGGAAATCGTCCTTTACCGCAATATTCCTTCAGATGACAAAGAGATTCTGCGCCGCATCGGCGACGCCGACGCCGTGCTGGTCAGCTACACCTCCCGCATCATCGGCGACGTGATCCGCCGCTGCAAAAACGTCAAATACATCGGCATGTGCTGTTCCCTCTATTCCGAGGAAAGCGCAAACGTCGACATCGCCTGCGCGCGCGAACACGGCATCCGCGTGCTGGGCATCCGCGATTACGGCGACCGCGGCGTGGTGGAATATGTCCTGCACGAACTGACCGCGCAGCTGCACGGCTTCAGCGGCAGAAAGATGCTGCGCGACGAGCCGGTCGAAATCCTGGGTCTCAAGGTCGGCATCGTCGGTCTGGGCGTTTCCGGTCGGATGATCGCCGAAACGCTTCAGTATCTCGGCGCGGAGATCTCCTATTTTGCCCGCGCTCCCAAGGCGGATGCGGAAGCCGCCGGCATGACCTACAAGCCGCTCAACACCCTGCTTGCGGAAAGCGAAGTCGTCTTCTGCTGCCTGAACAAGAACGTTCTGCTGCTGCAGAAGGAACAGTTTGAAGCGCTGGGCAGCGGCAAGATTCTCTTCAACACCTCGATCGGCCCCGGCTTTGACAGCAAGGCGCTGGAAGCATGGCTTGAGAACGAAGAAAACCGCTACTGCTGCGACTCCAGACCTTCTGCGGGCGTGGTGAGCGAAGGCTTCTTTAATAAGAAGAATGTCTTCTGTCAGAACACCTCCTCTGGGCGCACGAAGCAAGCCTTTGTCCTGCTGAGCGAAAAGGTGCTTGCCAATCTTCGCACAGCGCTCACGGAAATGGCGTAACACATACAAACCAGCAAACAAAAGAACACGGACGGAGCAGCATCTGCTGCCGTCCGTGTTCTTTTTTATCCAGCCCGCATCACAGCGCCGCCAGAATCTCCTGCGCATCCGCGCGCACAAAGAAGCCCTGCGCATGCTTGCACACGGGGCATACCGGCGGAACCTGCGTTCCGCAATGCACATGACCGCACTTCAGGCACAGCCAGCACGCCCCCTCGCCGTCCGCGCTGAAGATCTTTCCCTCTTCAATGCGCTGTGCCAGCAGACCGAACCGTTCCCCATGCGTCTGTTCAATCTTGGCAATCCGCTCAAAAGCGGACGCCGCGGCGCCGTATCCTTCCTCTCTTGCGACGGCGGCAAAGCCGGGATAAACGCTTCTCGCCTCTTCGTATTCATTGTGCTGGGCGCTGCGCAGCAGCCTGTCCGTCGACCATGCCGCATTTTCCACAGGAAAGCCCGCATCAATGTGAATATTCTCTCCTTCGCAGGGCGCAAGGAGCTTGAAGAAGAGCTCCGCATGCTCCCTTTCCTGCTCGGCGGTAAAGCGGAAAATGCGCGCGACGACATGCAGTCCGGAGGACTCGGCGGCAGCAGCGGCAAAGGTATAGCGATTGCGCGCCTGACTCTCGCCCGCAAAAGCGCGCATCAGGTTTTCTCTGGTCTTGCTCGTTTTGAAATCCATACAAAAATCCCTCCTGCGCCAGTTTTCCCGGCCGGAGGGATTCTATACAGACTTTTCCTGTCTGCCGCCGTCAATCGTCCAGATTGATCTCCTTGAGCGAGCCAAGCTCACCGCTCTTCCAGTGCCTGCGGCACAGGCTGATATACTGGGAATTGCCGCCCAGCAGAATCTGTTCGCCGTGGCGGACGATTTTGCCGTCGTGGATGCGGGCGTTGAAGGTCGCCTTCCTGCCGCACCAGCAGACGGTCTTGATCTCCTCGATCGTATCCGCCCAGCACAGCAGTTCACGGCTGCCTTCAAACAGTTCGCCGCGGAAATCCGTGCGAAGACCGTAGCAGATGACGGGAATACCGCGCTCATCGACGATATCCACAAGTTTCATCACCTGTTCGCGCGTGAAAAAGTGCGCTTCATCCGCAATCACACAGTCGATACCGTCAAGGGAAATCTGATCAAGGTCCTCGATAAAGCGGCACGCCGCCTCAAGGCCGCAGCGGGAACGCACAATCGTCGCGCCGTCACGGTTTTCAAGCCTCGGCTTGAGCATGAGCACCTGCTGTCCGCGCTCTCTGTAATTATACTGCACCATGACCGCATTCGCCGTCTTGCTGGAACCCATCGCGCCGTATCTGAAGTAAAGCTTTGCCATCTTTCGTTCCTCCCGCGCCGCTGCAGCGCGGCGTTTTTCACATTGCGCTTATTATACCCTGATCGGGGGCAGAATGCAATCATTTGCCTGCCAAAGTGAACGGGCGGTTTTTGCCGCCCGCTTTCTGTTTTCTTCGCTTAGTCCTCATCTTCAAACCGCGCGTCCATATACGCCCTGACCAGCTCGACGCACTTCTTTTCGCTCATATGTCCCGTGTTCAGGCACAGATCATACAGCGCGGCGTCGTGCCACTGGCGACCGGTGAAATACTTATAGTAATCCGCGCGGCGTTTGTCAATCTTGCGGATTTTCTTTTCCGCCTCTTCAAGATCAAGCCCGTCGTTGCGCATCACGCGGCGCACGCAGTCCGCCACCGGCGCGGTGACAAAGACGTTGATCACATTCTCCCTGCCGCGCAGGATGAAGTTTGCGCAGCGGCCAACGATCACGCAGTTGCGCGTAGCGGCAAGCTCACGAATGATCTTTGCCTGATAGCGGAAAAGGTTCTCATTGGAGATGAAATCATCGTTGTCCGGCGGGATCACCTCGCCTGTATACATTTCGCGGGCGATGCGGAAAAGCGGCAGGCGCTTATGTTCGTCCATCTGGCGAAACAGCTCTTCGCTGATGCCGCTGTCGTCGGAGGCAATGCGCAGAATCTCGCGGTCATAATACTCATAGCCCAGTTCTCTGGCCAGGAGCTTGCCCATCTTTCTGCCGCCACTGCCATAACTGCGGGCAATCGTAATCACGCGGTTTGCCATGAAGATCCCTCCCCGTATCACACGCTCAATGGTATGGTTTTCCTGTTTGTATTATACCAGAAGATTAGGCGGATTTCCACAGATGTTTTTATTGTTATTTATATAATCGTACGGTTTACAGCAGTCCGACAACATCCACAAGCGACGGCAGCACCGCATGGCACAGCGCACGCAGCGCATCGTCCGGCTGATCCTGATCGGGCACCATCACGGCGAGGCAGCCCGCCGCATGCGCGGCGCGGATGCCCGTGGGCGCATCCTCCACGGCGATGGCCTCCTGCGGCGCGACGCCGGTTCTTTCGCAGGCCAGCAGATAGATATCCGGCTGCGGCTTTCCCCGCTTCACCATATCGGCGCAGGTTACCGCGTCAAAGTATTCCTCCGCCTGCACCATACGCAGATACTTGCGCGCGCGATGCTCTGGCGTCGCCGTTGCAAGGCCGATTTTCAGCCCCTTTGCCCGGATTGCCTGAAGCGTCTCCAGCAGCTGCGGCTTGGGATCCACGCCGTTTTCATCGATGAATGCCTCCATGATCTGCCTGCGCAGCGCACGGACGCCATGATAATCAAAATCCGCGCAGACTTCGCGCTTGAGCAGCGGTTCGGCATAAACCGCCGCCATCGAACGGATCATCAGCGCATGCCTGTCCTCCATGGGGTAGCCCATCTGCCTGGCTGCCTCCACCCAGAAGCGGCGATAAAGCTTCTCCGTGTCCAGCAGCGTTCCGTCCAGATCAAAAATCACGCCCTTAATCGTGCTCATGCATTCCTCCGGATCCTGTCTTCGGTATCGTTAAGAAACCACATTCTGCGGCTGTCCAGCCAGATACGCCCTGAGATTGGCGACAACGACGTCAAGCAGCCGCTTTCTCGTCTCCAGCGGCGCCCAAGCGACATGGGGCGTGAGCACCGTGTTAGGCGCTGCCAGCAGCGGATCCTGCGCAGACGGCGGCTCCGTATCCATCACATCCGCCAGATATGCGCCGACCTTGCCGCCGCTCAGGGCCTCCGCCATCGCGCCGGCGTCCACCAGCGGACCGCGCGCCGTATTGATCACCATCGCGCCGCGTTTCATCCGCCCGATTGCTTCCCGACCGATGATTCCCTTCGTCCCGGCCATCAGCGGACAATGCAGGGAAATCACGTCGGATGCAGCGAGCAGCTCGTCAAGGGAAACAAAGCGCATGCCCGGCTGCACCCGCTCCGGCGAAGGATGCGCCGTGTGCACGATCACATCCATCCCCAGCGCGGCGCACACGCGCGCCATGGCTCTGCCGATGCTCCCATAGCCGACGATGCCGATCGTACGGCCCATGAGCTCCATCATTGGCCGGTCATAAAAACAGAAATCGCTGCTCTGCACCCACGCGCCCTCTTTGACGCGCGCATCGTATGCGCTCACGCAGCTTGCCGCATGCAGAAGGAGCGCCAGTGCGTGCTGCACGACAGCCATCGTGGAATATGCCGGAACATTGGTCACCGTGACGCCGCGTTCCCTCGCCGCGGCGACGTCCACAATGTTGTAGCCCGTCGCCGTCACGCCGATATAGCGCATCTTCGGACAGGCATCCATGATGCCGGCGGTAATCGGCACCTTGTTGGTGATCACCACGTCCGCATCTGCGATGCGTTCAATCACATGCTCCGCGGGCGTTCTGTCATAAACGGTCACATCGCCGAGCGCTTCAAGCGCAGTAAACGCAAGATCACCCGGGCAGAGCACATAACCATCCAGCACAACGATTTTCATCAGGCTTTTCCCTCCACTTGCCCGCTTGGGGCGATTTGTACGCAATCTTTTTTCCAAACCCTGCAGGCAGTTGCGCGTATCGTTCGTTTCTATTATAAGGGACGGCTGCCAGTCTTTCAATCCCCCCACGGCGTTGACTTTTTGAAGCCGACCTGTTATACTGACGATAGATTTTGAACAGAACGTTTCGCAATCATCTGCGTTTTTGGATTGGAGGTTTACTGTCATGAAACGCTTCCTCTTTTTCCTCGTCGCCGCGCTGTGTGCCTGCGCGATGGCGCTGGCCGAATCCGCCGTCACGCCCATGCCCGCCACGCAGGAGCTGAATGTGGATTTTTCCAAGCTTGAGCTTGATCAGCCTGACGCCACGCCCGTCGCCGTCGATCCCATCGACAAGCCGACGCCCACGCCCGCGCCCACGCCCAACTACATCTATGACACCTACACCAACGAATCCATGGGCATTTCCTTTTCCATCCCCTACACCTGGCTGCTCAACCCGAACACGAACCTGGACACGACCGTTCAGTTCGTTGAGCCGCAGAGCGAGATGATGGACGTCGGCGGCTACCAGACCCGCCTGACGATCGAAAAGCTGAACATGGGTCTGCAGCAGACCGCGTCCGACGCGCGCGAACGCCTTGAATACGTGCTGGAAGAGCTGGAGCAGAGCTTCACAGTCTTCTCCGCCAACTCCATCGCGTCCCAGTCCGTGGGCGACGCCAATGGATACTACTGCTATTACAAAGCTGAATACAACGACGGCGCGAAGAACTACCTGATGAACGGACGCATCATCGTCGTTGCGCACGGCAAGGCGCTCTACCAGATCCGCCTGACCACTCCGCGCAGCTGGTATTCCTACTATGAGTACGTCTACCGCAAGGTGCGCTCCACGATGGAATTCCTTTAATGCAATCCCAAACGGCTCCGGGGTTCCGGAGCCGTTTCTTTGTATAATCCGCTTGAATCTGCGCGAAGCGAAGAAGGGGTTTGGGGATAAAATCCCCAAGCAGGGTGTTAGGGGCAGCCGCCCCTAACGTCCCTCTTCAATCGAAAAAACTCCGGTCTCCCGGCATTTTCTGCCCGGAAACCGGAGTTTCTTTATCAATTACACGCCCGCAGCCTTCTTCAGGTCATCGATGCGGTCGATGTGCTCCCACGGCAGATCGATGTCCGTGCGGCCGAAGTGACCGAACGCAGCGGTCTGGCGGTAGATCGGGCGGCGCAGGTTAAGCGTCTTGATGATCGCCGCCGGGCGCAGGTCAAAGCAGGCACGCACGATCTCAGCGAGCTTCTCGTCGGACACCACGCCGGTGCCGAAGCTGTCCACCAGCAGGGAAACCGGCTGCGCCACGCCGATGGCGTACGCCAGCTCAATTTCACAGCGCTTGCACAGGCCAGCAGCGACGAGGTTCTTGGCGACGTAGCGGCCGGCATACGCAGCGCTGCGGTCCACCTTCGTCGGATCCTTGCCGGAGAACGCGCCGCCGCCATGACGGGCATAGCCGCCGTAGGTATCCACGATGATCTTGCGGCCGGTCAGACCGGAGTCGCCCATCGGGCCGCCGATGACGAACTTGCCGGTCGGGTTGATCAGGAAGCGGGTCTTATCGTCCATCAGCTCCGCCGGAACAGAGCGGCGGATGACACGCTCGATGATCTCGCGGCACAGGGTCTCGTATTCGACTTCCGGCGCATGCTGGGTGGAAACGACGACGGTGTCCACGCGCACAGGCTTGTCATCCTCGTACTCGACGGTCACCTGGCTCTTGCCGTCCGGACGCAGCCAGGGAAGCTCGCCGCTGCGGCGCGCTTCGGAGAGACGGCGGGTAATGCGGTGCGCCAGCGCGATGGGCATGGGCATCATTTCCGGGGTCTCGTCGCAGGCATAGCCAAACATCATGCCCTGATCGCCGGCGCCGATGTCATTATCGCCGATGGAACGGCCTTCCAGCGCCGCGTCAACGCCCTGCGCAATGTCCGGGCTCTGGCCGTGCAGCGCGGTGAGAACGGCGCAGGTGCTGCCGTCAAAGCCGTACTTCGCGCGGTCATAACCGATATCGCAAACAACCTTGCGCACGATGTCGTCAACCGCATACGTCGCCGTGGTGGTCACTTCGCCCATGACCATGACGATGCCGGTCGTGGTGCAGGTTTCGCAGGCCACGCGCGCCATCGGATCCTGTGCAAGGATCGCATCGAGCACCGCGTCGCTGATCTGGTCGCAGATTTTATCCGGATGTCCTTCGGTAACGGATTCAGACGTAAAAAGCTTTCTCATTGAATGTGTTCCTCCTCAATATGCCGTCATGCCGCACATGCATGTGCAATAGAAAACCGCCCTGATTTGCGCAAAATCAGAGCGGTAACATTCTCTCCACACCTCATCTGCCGACATCGCTGTCGTAGGATTTAGCACCGGATCAAACCGGTTGCCGGGCTTCACAGGGCCTATTCCCTCCGCCGCTCTTAATAAGGCTATTCACTTGTTTTTCAAGCGGGACATATGATAGCAGATTATTTATACTTTGTCAAGTATTATTCTCCGCCAAGTTTATACGCGGCAAAGAATCCCAGCGCCAGCGTCACCGCGCCCATCCCCCAGCTGATCATCGTCACGCCGGCGTAGTTCGTCGCCATCAGAATCGCCACCGGAGAGGCGGCAACCAGACCGAGGATCGCGCAGTAGGTCTGGCCCTTAAAGCGCTTGAGCAGGATCTCGATAAGCTTAGCAATCGCAAAGATGCCGATCACGACGCCGATGCCAAAGGGAACCAGCACGCCGCACGCAGCAAGGATACCCGCGATATCCATTGCCAGCAGCGCGTCAATTGCGGCGCTGATCGCGCCGATGATCGGGTTATAGTAGCCCAGCAGCATCAGCATCATCGAGCCGGAAACACCCGGGATGACCATCGTCGCAGAAGCGATGACGCCCATCACGAACAGAATCGCCATCTGGCCGATGCTCAGCGTGATCGCCGCATCCTGACCATTTCCCTCGCCCAGAATCTGCAGGCCGACAACCAGCGCAAACGCCGCAACGAACGCGATCAGGCCGGCGACGCCCTTCTTTTCGCCCTTGATTCTGCCAAGGATCACCGGCAGGCTGCCCAGGATCAGGCCGATAAACGCCATGTTGGTGGGCAGCGGGAACGCTTCCAGCAGGTAGGTCAGCACCTTGGCCAGACCCACAATGCCCAGACCCATGCCCACGCCGTACGGCCAGAGCACCTTCACGCAGCCCTTAAGATCCTTAAAGAGGTTGTTGATGCAGCTGATCAGCGTATCATAAATACCCATGGATACCATCATCGTGCCGCCGCTTACGCCCGGAATGATATTCGCCACACCGATGACGATGCCGCGCAGTATTTCAATTAAATACTTCATATTTTCTACATTCTCCCTTTTACATCCAAAAAAACAAACGCTCAACCTGCCCTATGCAGACTGAAGTTTATTCTACCAGCTTCTATTTCATGCGTCAAGCATTCTTCATCTGACTTGACAGAATCTTTAGCACGCGGTTATACTGTCAACGACAACAGGAGGAATGACCAGATGAAAACTGTACTTGGCTGTGTCCGCAAGGCGGATACCGATTTTGATATGATTGCGCCGGGCGACCGCGTCGCCGTGGGCATTTCCGGCGGCAAGGACAGCCTGCTGCTGCTCTACGCCCTCTCGCTCTACCGCAAATTTTCCCACAAGGACTTTGCCCTGCATGCCATCACGCTGAAGATGGGCCTTGAACCCTTCGATGTGAGCGGCATTGCTGCGCTGTGCGAAAAGATCGACGTGCCCTACACCGTCATTGACACGGAAATCGCGCACATCATCTTTGACGTGCGCAAGGAAAGCAACCCCTGCGCCCTGTGCGCAAAGATGCGCCGCGGCGCGCTCAACGACGCCGCCAAAGACCTCGGCTGCAACAAGCTGGCGCTCGGTCATCATCGCGACGACGCGATTGAGACCCTGCTCATGAGCCTGCTTTTTGAAGGCCGCCTGCACACCTTCCATCCCAACACCTATCTTTCCCGTCGGGAAATCACGGTCATCCGCCCGATGATCTACGTCCCGGAAAAGCATGTCAAGCACATGGTCAGGGAACTTGACCTTCCGCTGGTCAAGAACCCCTGCCCGGCGGACGGGCATTCCAAGCGCGAGGAAATCAAGCAGCTCATCCGGACGCTCTCCAAAGACTATCCGCAGATCAAGGATTATATGCTCGCCGCCCTGCGCAACACCGACCAGTACGGTCTGTGGGACATCGTGCAGGCGGGACGCCCGGAAGAGGAAACGGTAAGGCGGTAAGATACGATGGGACTGCCACCCCAACCCCTGCCAAGGGGCTTCTGTCTCCTCGCTCCACGTTCGTCGGTCAGGACGGTTCTAACAGCCCGCTGGGCTGTCATTCACTCCCGTCCCAGTTCAGATAAATCTGAACCCTTGATCCCACTTTGCCTCGCGCATGAAACACATCTGAATCAGCAAAGACAGCCGCCTCAGAATCCCTTCTGAGGCGGCTGTTATTTGCATAGAATCGATTACTTGCGGCGCATGTAGGCCGGGATGCCGTCCATGAAGGAACGCGGACGGTTCTCTTCCTGGCGGACTTCGTTCTGCGGCTGGCTCATCTGAACCGGCGCCTCCTGCTGCATGCCGGCGAACGGAGAGACTCGCGGCGCGCTCATCGGCTCGTTGACAAAGGAGGGAACCTCGGGTTCAGCGGTCTGCGGCGCAGGATTCTGCATCTGGCCGAAGGTGGAGGTCACCGGCGTATAGCCCGCATCAAAACGCGCAAAGCTGTTCATCTGCGGCGCCGGCTGACTCTGCGGCGCATAGGCGCTGGCGAAGGACTGGGGCACATACGCCGCCTGGCTGGGCAGGGACGCCGGACGCTCCGCGCTGGAAGCGCGCGGCGGGAACGGCACCTTCTCAAAGCCGGTAGCGATGACGGTGATGCGGACCTCGTCCTCCAGAGAGTCATCGATGCTCGCGCCGAAGATGATGTTCGCCTCGCTGTCCGCGGCGGCGGTGATCATTTCGACCGCATCGTTGATATCGGCAATGCCGCAGTCGGAGTTGCAGGTGACGTTGATGAGCACCGCGCGCGCGCCGTCGATCGTCGTCTCCAGCATCGGAGAAGAGATCGCGTTCTGCGCCGCATCGACCATGGCCTTCTCGCCCTTGCCGATGCCGATGCCCAGATGCGCCATGCCGCCGGACTCCATGACCGCCTTCACGTCGGCGAAGTCAAGGTTGATGATGCCGGTCTGGGAAATCAGATCGGAAATGCCCTGAATGCCCTGACGCAGCACGTCGTCGGCGAAGTTGAACGCGCCCTTGAAGGAAGTGCCCTTCGGGCAGACCTGCAGCAGGCGCTCGTTGGGAATGACAACCAGCGTATCCACGCGCTGCTTGAGCTCGTCAATGCCGTTTTCCGCCTTGCGCATACGGGTCTTGCCCTCAAAGGCGAACGGCTTGGTCACCACAGCGATGGTCAGGATGCCCATATCGCGCGCGATTTCCGCAACGACAGGCGCAGCGCCCGTGCCGGTGCCGCCGCCCATGCCGGCGGTCACGAACACCAGATCCGCGCCCTTAAGCGCGCTGGCAATCTCCTCGCGGCTTTCTTCAGCGGCCTTCTTGCCGATTTCCGGGGTCGCGCCCGCGCCCAGACCCTTGGTCAGCTTTTCGCCGATCTGGATCATGGTCGCCGCGCGGCTGGTGCGCAGGGCCTGCACATCGGTATTGACAGCGATAAAATCAACGCCGGTCACGCCGCATTCAACCATGCGGTTGAGCGCGTTTCCGCCGCCGCCGCCGCAGCCTACAACCTTAATGGAAGCTGCCGGGCGCTCGTCCATTTCAATTTCAAACACAGGAAAATCCCCCTTTGTTGTCCATATATCAGATGCCGGATGCGTCAGTCGCTTCCAGCGTGAGCCGTCGTCCTTATCTGCGGAAGACGCGCTTGATGCGGTCAAACAGACCTTCGTCCTGTTCTTCCATCTCGATGGTGTTGTACACCAGTTCAAGCAGACCATTGCCGCTGGCGTAAATCTGCGCCGGCTTGAGCTTGGAGGTCTTGGGGTTCGCCTCGCGGACGTTGCGGGAAAGCTTGTTCGCCGCATACACACGCGCGCCGCCCATGGGCATCAGACCGCCGCCGGTGAAGTAGATGCTGGACCAATTGCCAAGGCGGATGCCACTCTTGCTGATGGCATCCTCAACCATCTCAAGGATTTCATCCACGCGCGCGTCGATGATCATGCTGATCTTTTCCCCGTCAAAGGATTCGATCTGGCCATCCTCGCCCTGCACGTCAATCTGCGTGTTCTTGGGAGCGTTGAAGGTATAGCTGCGCTTGATCTTCTCGCACATTTCAAACGGCTTTTCAAGGCCGTATGCCAGATCCAGCGTGATATGCGCGCCGCCGACGGGCAGCACCTTCTGCCAGATGAGCGCGTCGCCTTCGACCGCCATCACCTCGGTAGAGAGGTATCCCACGTCCACCAGCACCGCCGTATGGTCGCGCTGGTCATAGGGAATGAGCTGCATCGCCTCGCCCACCGAGGTCGAGAAGAAGCCCTTCACGGCGACATTCTGCTCGCGCAGGCGCGCAGTCACGTCGTTGATGAAGAACTGATCGGCCACAACAAAGCCGATCATGCCCTCCAGCAGGGTACCCTTCTGCTCCACAGGCTCCAGCGTCTTTTCATGATCGTCCACACGGAACCACGCCGGGGAACGGTGGATGATCACGCCGGTCGGCCTGTCCAGCAGCTCCGTTGCCTGCCGCTGCAGCTTATCCACATCCGCGCTGGTCACCTTGGGATCCGATCCGCTCAGTGCAACGCTCGTTTCAATCACATACACACGCACAAATTCACCGGGAACGCCGACGTACACATCCTTAATGTGCGTGCCAATCTTCTTTTCTGCCGCATCCAGCGCGCTGGCAATCGCGTCGGATACGCCGCCCGGTTCATTCCATACGCCGTCCATGAATCCATCATACTGGGCCATGCCCGCGGAAGTGATGGTAATCTTCTGATACGCGCTCTCCTCCGCAAGCAGCACCAGCACTTTGGACGTACCAAAGTCCAGAACCGCTGTCGCTTTTTTCATCATACGATCTCATGCTCCTGTCTGCCCGCATGTAAACTTGCCCAAAAGGGCGAATGATATCATTTTATTTGCTATTATGCTATTTTATTGTAACCGATTATGCCCGTTCTTTCAAGCCACTTGTGCAAATTTGTTCCTGTTTAGCCGTGTTTTCCCAGTCCGGGCCGGTTTTTACTGATCGGCCTCTTCGCCCGGCAGCGGCGTCGCCGTGGGCACAGGCGTGGGCGTCGGGCGCTCGCCCGGAATATAGTGCGCGCGCGTTCCGCTGGAAACATCCAGCTTCGCGCCCAGCACGCTGCCCTGCTTTTCGCGCAGATACAGCACCTCCTGTGCGATGATCAGCTTGGTTTTCAGGTTTGTCACATCGCCCAGTTCAATGCTCATTCCCCCGTCGGTGAGCAGCTTCACGTCATCAGGATACGTCACATCCAGCGTCGCAATGCGCATGAGCATGTTCGTTTCATCCAGCGCCTTCAAAACCGCCCCCATCACATCCAGACGGCGGGTCGTCTGAATCGGAAGCCGGCTGCCGACCGTCGGTCTGATATTGCTGATTTCGGTTTCAATCAGGCCGGATACGGACGGTCCGGCCACGTTATCGGGATACTGGTTGCCGGTACATTCCAGCACCACGCCCGTCTCGTCGATGACGTAATACAGACCATATGCGCCGACAACACCCCAGCCGATTCTCTCGTTGATATGCAGCGTCAGGCGTCGGCTGTTATAGTCAAACGTGCTGCGCTCGTAGACGATGTAGCGGTTGCGTTCCAGATTCTCCCTTATCTGCGCGTCGGATTTCTCCCCGTATCGTTCTCCGGTATTGATCCGACTGAGCGCAATGACTTCCTCCGCGGAAATCGTACGGTTGCCCACAACGGAGATGTTCTTGATCACCATCACCTGACTATTCAGGAAAATCAGCAGCGCAATGAGCACCGCCGCAAACACCGCCGCAAACAACACCAGTCTGGTCAGCAGCCTGTTTTTCCCTCTGTTCTTCTTTTTTGCCATGTGTTCTTTCTCCTTATGTCTGCTCACCGCGCGAGATGTTGAGAAGAATGCCGACCGCCGCCATAATCATGCTCACCGACGTGCCGCCGGCGCTGAAAAACGGCAGCGGAAGCCCAGTCGTGGGCAGAATGCCCGTCACAACGCCCATGTTGATAAAGGCCTGCAGGCCGATCATCGCCGTGATGCCCGCCGCCAGCAGACTGCCGTAGCGGTCGGAGCAGTTGACCGCCACGCGAAGACCGCAGAAAACGAACGCCGCGAACATTGCCACCACTACAAGGCAGCCAAAAAGACCGAAATCCTCGCCGACAATCGCAAAGATGAAGTCCGATTCCGGATAGGGCAGATAGGCAAACTTCTGCCTTCCCTGCCCAAGTCCCATGCCGAAAAGACCGCCGCTGCCCAGCGCAATGAGCGACTGGGAAAGCTGATAGCCTTCATCGCTCATTTTGGCAAACGGATCCCGGAAAGAAAGCAGCCGCTCGCGCCTGTACGGCGCGCTCCATGCATAGAATGCGCCAAGAACCAGTCCGCCGGCGCCCAGCAGCGCCATATGCCGCTTGCGCAGTCCCGCGCAGAAAAGCATCGCCAGCGCACAGATGAGAATGCTGCCGCCGGTTGACAGATTCGGCTGCTCAAGGATCAAAAGAAACATGACGCCCGGAACGACCAGCACCGGCGCAACGCCTGTAAACAGCCTGCCCACGCCGCCGCCAAGCCGGTCAAGCGCGCCAGCCATGAAGATGACCATCGCATACTTGGCAAATTCGGACGGCTGCATGCTCATGCCAAAGAAATTCAGCCAGCGGCGCGAGCCGTTGATGCTCACGCCGATCCCCGGAATAATCACCAGAACCAGCAGCAGCGCGCTGACCCCCAGCAAAAGCAGGATGACATTCTTCCTGCGATAGATTCTGTAAGGCACACGGGACAAAACCACGCACGCCGCCGCCCCGAGCACGACGCCGACCAGCTGCTTCTTGACCGCCGAGAATGGATCGCCGTTTCTGGTTCGCTGGTAATACGTCGCGCTGAAAAGCGTCAGCAGCCCCATCGCCAGCAGAACCACCATCAGCAGAACAACGCTCATGTCGCAGGGCCGCGCCTGCGCTCGTTTTCTTTCCTGCAAATCCTTCCCCCTCCTTGATGCATAGAAATCGTTCCTGCGTATTTCATGCATGCCGGGAGGGGCAAGCTGTATCCTTCACGATGCGCTTTATACCAAAACGAGCGAACGCCTCATTTTAATCCCATAATTTTCTTCTTAAATACTCTGCCGCGGTCTTCGTAATCCACAAACATATCAAAGCTTGCGCAGGCAGGAGACAGCAGCACATTGCCGCCCGGAACGGCGGCTGCGCGGCAGCGCGCGATGCAGTCGTCAAAATCGTAACCCGCCAGCTCATACGCCGTATAGCCCGCGCGATCAAGCGACTGACTGATCTGCTGCGCGGTGTCGCCGATAAGCACGCAATGGATGATGTTTCCGCTTTGTACAATCGCCTGCGCCAGCGGATCAAAGTTTGTCTTCTTGTCGCTGCCGCCGAGGATCAGCACGGTGGGTCTGGTCATCGTGTCAATCGCCTTGAGGGTCGAATCGACGTTCGTTCCCTTCGAGTCGTTGATCCACGTCACGCCGTCGATCGTCCTGACCGTCTCGATGCGGTGTTCAACGCCGGAGAACGTCTTGAGCACCTCGCGCATCGTTTCAGGCCTGACGCCCAGAAGACCCGCGATGGTGACCGCCGCCAGCGCGTTTTCCAGATTATGCGGACCGGGGATCAGCACCTCGTCGCAGGCGCAGACGACATGCTCGCCGCCCGCTCTGAGCACGATGTTTCCATCCATGACGCACGCGCCGAAGGAAACCTGCTGCGTGCGCGAGAACCACGCGATCTTCGCCGTCAGCCCTTCGGCCATCTCCCGGCAGGTCGCATCGTCGTAGTTAAACACCGCGTAATCATGCGCTTCCTGCTGCGCAAAGATCCGGCGCTTCATCGCCACATAGCATTCCATCGTGCCGTGACGCGCAAGGTGATCCTCGGTGATATTGAGCACCGCGCCAACCTGCGGATGGAACTCCCTGATCGTCTCGCACTGGTAGGAGCTGACCTCCGCCACGGTCACGTCCTCATTGGTGGATTCGCCGGCGGCCGCCGTGATCGGGTAGCCGATGTTGCCCACGACGTGCGTGGTTCTGCCCGCCGCCTTGAAGAATTCGCCCACCAGCGTCGTGGTCGTCGTCTTTCCGTTCGTGCCGGTGATGGCGACCAGCTCGCCGCACATCCGGCGCGCGCCCAGCTCCAGCTCGCCGATGACCTCCACGCCCGCCTCAACGGCCTTCTGCACAAAGGGCTTGGCAAAGGCGATGCCCGGGCTGATGACCATCATGTCCTGCTTTTCAATATATGCATCCGGCGGGCAGCCCAGCGCAAAGATGCAGTTTTCCGTGCGCAGCTCGTCAAGATCCGCGCCGAATTTCGCCTCTTCCTTCAGGTCGCTGATCGTCACCACGGCGCCCATGGAAAGCAGCAGCTTTGCCGCCGCAATGCCGCTGCGGGCCATGCCGCAGATCATAACGCGCTTGTTTTTCATCTCCGTCAAGTTCATCAGAAAACCTCCATTCTTTTGTCGGTCTACGGCAAAACCCGGCCTCGGCCAATATGCCAAAGCCGGGTTCCGGCGGACGCCTTTAGCCCCAGGCGTTCCGCGAAAATGACCGTTATATCTGCAATACAGGAAAGTGCGGATTAAAGGATGCCCATCAGCGTGATGATGCACAGCACGGCAGTCGTCATCATGTACATCGCTACGATGCGCACCTCGCTCATGCCGCACAGCTCAAAGTGATGGTGAATCGGGGACATCTTGAAGATGCGCTTTCCGCCCGTCTTCTTAAAGTACGTCACCTGAATGATGACGGACAGGGTGCTCATGAACATCCAGAAGGCGATCAGCACGAGGATCAGCGGCTGCCTGAGCATCATCGCCGCGGCGACCACCGCGCCGCCGATGAACATGGAGCCGGTATCGCCCATGAACATCTTCGCCGGATTGACGTTATAGATGAGGAAGCCCATCAGGCCGCCGCACAGCGCCGCGCAGCCCACGCCAAGGCCGGAAAGCCCGGCGACGGCGGCAAGCACGCTCAGCGCGGCAAAATCGACGATGGACACGCTGGTCAGCAGGCCGTCAAGACCGTCCAGCAGGTTCGCGCTGTTGGTCGTACCCACGATGATGAACATCATGATCGGCACATACAGGATGCCCAGATCCAGCTGCGTGCGCAGGAACGGAATCTCAATCACGCTGCCGACCTGCGGATGGAAATAGCAATACAGGGAGAACGCCAGCGCCAGAATCGTCTGGAAAAACATCTTCTGCTTGGGCGTCAGGCCGCCGTTTTTGCCCCGGCGGATTTTGGTCATGTCGTCGGCAAAGCCGATGAACATGTTGCCAAGCGCCATGAGCATCATCGCCAGCGTCATGTTCTGCCACACCGGCATGGAATAATCATTCATCAGCAGCGCGGCAATGATGAACGCACCGGCAAACACCAGTCCGCCCATGATCGGCGTGCCCTGCTTCTTTTTGTGCGCCTCGGGCGCCAGTTCATAGATGTTCTGACCGAATTTCAGCCTGTGCAGCACGGGCAGCAGCAGCTTGCCCAGGACAACGCCGAGCACAAACGCGATCAGCAGGGTTCCCATCATCCTTTGCATGGTTGTTCCTCCGAATCCCCGCGCGCAGGATGCGCGGTGTGTATTCAGACGCCGGAAAGCGTCTCTTCGGCCTTGATCTCCTGATGAAGCTCCTCAACGATCACCTTTTCGTCAAACGGATACTTCACGCCGCAGATCTCCTGATACGTTTCATGGCCTTTGCCGGCGAGCACGACAATATCCCCGCCAACAGCCATCTCCATGGCCTGACGGATTGCCTCGCGCCGGTTTTCGATAATCTCATATTTCGCCCCGGTGGGTTCAATTCCCTTCTCAATCGCATCAAGAATCGTCATCGGATCCTCAAAGCGCGGATTATCGCTGGTGAGAATGGAATAATCGGCCAGTTTGCCGGCGATTTCGCCCATCTTGGCACGCTTGCCCTTGTCGCGGTCGCCGCCGCAGCCAAAGACGAGAATCAGCTTCCCGCGGCAGAATTCGCGCACGGTCTTCAGAATGTTTTCAAGCGCGTCCGGCGAGTGGGAATAGTCAAGAATCATGCGGTACGGCGTCTGCGTTTCCAGCATCTCCACGCGGCCGGGCACGCACACGACGCTCTCAAGACCCTTCTTGATATCCGCCATCGACACGCCAAGAATCAGCGCGCAGGCCGCCGCAACCAGCGCATTGTACACGTTGAACATACCGGTCAGCAGCAGATGGATGCGCTCGGTATGCAGATTGCGCAGGTTGAGCGTGAAGGACACGCCGCTCTCCGTGATCTCAATATCGCGGGCGAAGAGATCCGCAGGCGTGCTGATGCCATAGGTCATCAGCGGGCAGTTGACGTCGCTGAGAACATCCTGCGCCGTTTCTTCGTCCACGTTCACCGCCGCATTGCGCGCCAGACCGTCGGAGAAAAGAAGCCGCTTGGCTGCGAAGTAGTTCTCCATCGAACCAAAGAAATCAAGGTGGTCCTGCGACAGATTGGTATACGCCGCCGCCTCAAAGGAGACGCCCACAAGCTTGCGCAGATACAGCGCATGCGCAGAAACCTCCATACAGACAACCTGAACGCCCGCATCCGCCATGATGCGCAGGATCTTGAACATCTCGATGGGATCCGGCGTGGTCAGCTTGCTGGGCAGCTTGGTGTCGCCGGCAATGCAGCCGGTCGTGCCGATGATGCCGCAGCGCATGCCCGCCGCCTCAAAAACGCCCTTGAGCAGGAAGGTTGTGGTCGTCTTTCCCTTCGTGCCGGTCACGCCGATCAGGCGCATACGGCGCTCGGGATGACCGTTGAAGGCGCTGGCGATGCGCGTCATCGCCGCGCGCACGTCGGTGACGACGATCTGCGGACACGGAAGATCCAGCTTGCGCTCAACGACCAGCGCCGTGCAGCCGTTTTCAAGCGCCTGCGGCGCGAAATCATGCGCGTCCACGCGTCCGCCGCAAATGCAGAAAAACAGACCGTTTTTGCATTTTGCCCGGGAGTCCGCCGTCAGGGCGGTGATCTCCGTATCCGCGCCGCACGTGATTTCAATCAGTTCCGGCATGCCTATCGTCAATTGCGTGAGATTCATATTCAAGCCTCCATCATCTGCATTCGCTTTACGGCATTTCAAACGTCACCGTAACCGTTTCCCCCGCCGCCGCGTAACTGCCTGCGGCAGGGCTTTGCCCTGCGGCTATTCCTTCGCCCTGCGATAGCATCACGAGCCCCGCCTCGCGGATGGCCTTCGCTGCATTTCGCATGGACATGTTGATCACATTGGGTACCTGCGTATAATCCTGCGCACCGGGCGCTTCTTCACCCATCACATAGAGCATCGCGCAGAAGCCTTCGGGCACCTGCACGCCTGCCGGCGGCAGCTGACCGGTGACGGTCCGGCGCGTTCCGTCCGTCACGCTATCGATGCCCAGCTCCCGCAATATGGCCTTTGCATCGGTCGTGTTCATGCCCGTTACATCCGGCATGGTCACCTGCGCGCGCTGCGCGGACCCATCCGTTTGGGGAATCCCCAGAATCGGCAGGATTTCGGACAGAATCTGCGCGGCAAACGGCGCCGCTGTCGTGCCGCCGTAATCAGGCTTCACCTGCGCCTCGTCAACGATCACCAGCACGGCGACCTGCGGATCCTCAACCGGCGCAAAGCCGACAAAGGATCCAATGTGAAGATTGGTTTCGATCTTTCCGTTCCTGTATATCTGCGCGGTGCCCGTCTTTCCGCCGACGGACCACCCGTCCACCTTCGCGTTTTTTCCGCCGCCGTCGGACACAACGCTGCCCAGAAGCGTGCGCATCGTCGCGCTCGTCTGCGGCGTAATCGGGGTGGATACCACCTTCGGGCTGACCGTCTCCACGACCCCGCCCTCGCTGTCCAGAATCGCCTTAACCAGATACGGCTGCATCAGCCGCCCGCCGTTGACAACAGCGCAGGCTGCCGCAATCATCTGGATCGGCGTCACCGCCACGCTCTGACCAAAGCCGATGCGCGCCAGATCCACATCCTTTACGCGCGTCTGCGAGATCAGTATGCCCGACGCTTCGCCATATAAATCAATCCCCGTCCGTTTTCCCAGACCAAATGCATACAGGTAGCGATACAGCGTATCGCTGCCCAGACGCAGCGCCAGCTGGGTGAACACCGGGTTGCAGGAGTTTTGCAGCGCCTTCTGCATGGACTGTGCGCCGTGCGGCGCGCCCCAGCATCTGACCGTGCTTCCATTGACCGTGATGCGGCCCGAGCAGTAAAACCCCTCCTGCGGATTCGTCAGCCCCGCGTCAATCGCCGCGGCGGCGGTCAGCATCTTGAATGTGGAACCGGGTTCGTATACGTCGCTCAGGACGGTGATGCGCATCAGCTCGTTGAGCGCATCGATATCCTGCCGCGGCGGCTGCGCCGGATCGTATGTCGGCATCATCGCCATCGCCAGCACAGCGCCCGTGTCCACATCCATGACGATCGCCTGCACGCCGCTCGCCTCGTTGACAGCGGCGCATTCGCGCACCGCGCGCTCAACGGCGGACTGCACCTCGCGGTCAATCGTCAGCTGAATCGAGTTGCCCGGCTGCGAGGGAATGTAGAGCGTCACGCCGTCAGGCAGCGTCCTGGCCCGCGCGTCCACCTCGGTCACCAGCTTGCCGGGTTCGCCGGCAAGCACATCGTCATATCTGAGCTCGAGCCCGCTTTGCCCTACGCCGTCCACATTGCACAGACCGAGCACCTGCGCAAGACTCGTCCCCATAGGATACCACCTGCTGACGTCTTCGTCAAATACAAGTCCGTTCAAGCAGGCAGATTCTTCGTTTTCTTTATCCGCCATGATCGCCCGCAGGCGATCCGCTTCCTCGCGCAGCACCTGCCGTCTGAGCGTCACAGACGCCGCGTTCTTGTTTTCCAGTTTTTTGAGCAGTTCCTCTTCATCCGCGCCAAGCTCGCGCGCCAGCACGCGCGCCAGCCCCTGCGGATCCGTGACGTCGCGCATACGCGCGCTGGCGATATAGCTGGTGATGGACTGCGCGAGAATCTCGCCGTCGGCATCCAGAATGTCGCCCCGCCTTGCGGCAACGATGCCGCTGCGCGTCCACTGCGCCGTGCCGCGTCCCGTCAGTTCCTGCGAACGCAGCACCTGCAGCACAAACAAACGCGCACACACGAAAAGAAAGAGGAGAAAGAATACCCCCATCAGCGCTGCCGTCCGCTTTCGTACGGTGGCCAACGCTGAACGCAAGCCCTCTCACCCCTTCACAAGGAACAATCAGCTCATGAATTCGAAAATATCCGCCACGGAAAGCAGCCAGTCAAGCAGACCCGTACTTTCCTGTATTTCGGCCGCCGGCTGCTGCGCAGCCACGATGCCGGTCGTCTGGATGTAAATCTTTTCTGTCGTCACGCGCTCCTTGCGCAGCATGCCCAGCTCATTCTGCGCCACGTTGCGCACGCGCTCATCGCTGGTCGCGCGTCCAATGGCAACCCGGGCGGAGGCAATCTCGCTGTTGTATGCGTCGATACCGCTCTGATATCCGTCGATTTTATCCTGAATGCGCACGCCGTCAATCAGCGCCTGCCCCCAAAAGGACAGAAGAATGATGTTGAGCACCAGCAGCACGCAGCAGACAGCCACGGCGCCGCGTTCACGGCGGACAGCGCGGATGATGCGCTCCGTCGTCGTCAGCTGTTTTTTTGTTTCCCGGGAACCCTTCGCCTTGCGCTTCTCCCGCTTCTCTTCCTCCTCAAAGAAGGAAAATGGCAGACCGTCGCCGTCCAGCTCCCCGGCACTGTAGCCTACGCGGTTATTATCCCGCAGCAGATCCTGCGCAGAGCCAGCCTGCACGCGCTCAATCAGCAGCTCCCGTCCCTGCTCGTCAAAAGCATAGCCAGCCGCCGTGTAGCTTGCGCGATTTGCTCTTTTCAATCCTGCGCCTGCCATCAGTGTATTCACCCATCCCTCCGGCAAGAACATCTGCCGATGTTCCGCCATACAACTTTATCGGTTTACGCGCAAAGATATGCGCGATCAGGTCGGATAATTGCGATAAACATAATCGGCGAGATCCTCGAAGTTCTCCTCCGTCTGCGCCTCGAACTGCGCATAGACCTCGGCATCCCAAATCTCGATGTAATGATTGAGGCCGACGAAGACGATATCCCTCGTCAGCCCGATCTTGCTGCGCAGCTTTGCCGGAACGAGCACGCGCCCCTGCGCATCCATGCTGTTGCCGGAGAAGGACACGCTCATCAGGTAGCGCTCATACTGCATGCCAACCTTATCCATCGGATTAATATGAGAAAGCCGTTCCAGCTGCTGATCCCACATTTCTTTGGGATAGATCGCCACGGCTGTCTTATTGGGATTGATGGTAATGGTAAAATCGTCGCCCAACGCCTCCCGGAAGGATGAAGGGACGATTACACGGCCCTTGCCGTCCAGAGAGTGGTCAAACGATCCGGAAAACGTCCGATTGGCCATATCTGGCATCCCTCCTCTCTGCAATCCACCATCTTACACCACTTGATGCTATTTTACTGAAAATTTCCTCCACTTTCAAGGGCTTGGAGGCGAAAACACCGCGAATAATTTGATAAATTTCTAGGTCGACCCTTAACATTTGCGTAACAAACGGTTTTTTAGCACAAAAACCGCCGAATTTGCCAGTTTTTCCCTTTTTTACACCATTAAGCGCGATTTGCACCGGATGATCCCGGAAACAAAAAAAGGCGGGCATTGCCCGCATCAGCATATACAACAAAACGTTCTGCCCGAAAGCAGAACGTTTTGTTTTCAGTTATTCAAGGCTGATGTCTTTGAGCCTGAAGCCCAGCGCATCGCAGGACACCAGATCATATCTGACGCCCTCGTACATCCCGCTGTAGCCGCGCTGAACACTCGGCCCATGCAGATGACCATAGACGCAGCGCGCCGCGCCATACTCGCTGAGCAGGGCGGTAAACGCCGTGCCGTTTTTTGCATTCTCCGGCAGCAGCGGCGGATAATGCATCATGGCGACAATCGGCCGCCCCTGAGCGATCCGCTGCGCCGCCATGAGCGACATTTCAAGGCGCATCGCTTCCCGGCGATAGAGCTTCTCATCCTGAGCCGTCGTGCCCGACGAACCGGGAATCATCCAGCCCCGCGTGCCGCAGAAGACGACGTCGCCGCCGTCAAATGCATCGTTCTGCACGGCAAACATGTTTTCCGGCAGATTCGTGCGAAGCTGCGTCAGCGACGACCACCAGTAGTCGTGATTGCCCCGCAGAATCAGAATTCTGCCCGGCAGGCTGGCGATCATCTTCAGGTCCTCAAGCGCGGCGTGCAGCTGCATGGCCCATGAAATATCGCCCGGAATGAGTACGATGTCATCCTGCGATACCCGTTCGCGCCAGTCTGCCGCAATCCGATCAAAGTGATTCTCCCAATGAGCGCCAAAGACATCCATCGGCTTCACGTCGCCGCCCGGCAGATGCAGATCGCCGATTGCAAATATCGCCACGTCTTCTCCTCCGCGCAGTTATGCGTGATCCTTCCGGCGAAGACGATCAGATGTCGTCTTCCTCGTCGTCCTCGTCCTCTTCGGCCTCGCGGCTCTTCTCCTCTTCAAGGGAGATCTGCTCGCCGATTTCCGCCGGCATATCGTCCGGCAGGGTGCCCAGCTCAATTTCCTCCATATCGGAAACATCCTCCATGTCAAGGGAGACGTCCTGCGTCTCGGTCTCGTCCATGGCGTCATCGTGCAGGCCCTGCTGCTGGGTCATTTCCTTATAGCAGATCATGCAAACGTCCTTGCCGGGCATCACAGGATTCTCGTTGCAGATCGAGCAGAGCTCAAACGGATCCTCATGCACCTCGCCCTTCATCTCGCGCTTGCAGACAGAGCAATACTGTTCTTCTTCCTTAATATAGTTGAGTTCACATCTCGGACACTTGATAAAGCCCATAAGACATCCTCCCGATAAGCGTATAATAACTATTTCCATGGCAGCAGGCTGCCAGTTTCATTGAACAAATCACAAAAGCACATTACACTATAACAGGACGTCTTGTCAAGGACAAACAAGGAGGTTTACCCATGAAAAAACAAATCCCATGCACGAACGCCAATCTTCCCGCATCTGTTCTATACAAATCGGATAGTTCAGGACGCCTTCGTTCGCTTTTCTGCCTTTGCCTGCTGCTGTTTCTTCCGCTTTTATCCGCGCCGGATAAAGCGTCTGCCGCAGCCTCTGTAATCGATGGACATTATACATCAGCTTTCCCGTCCGCGCAAGAGCGTAAAGCAGGAAATCTGCTCAATTCTGATCGCGCCGCGTACGGTCTGCCCGCGCTCACGCTGGATCCGGAGCTTTGCCGCATCGCCCGCATCAAATCCCAGGACATGCGCGACAATCAGTATTTCGCGCATCAATCCCCGACATACGGCAGCGTAAGAAACATGCTGGATCATTTCAGCTATTCCTATGCAGCGGCGGGCGAAAACATCGCACATCATGCCACGGTGGAAAAATCGCAGGCTGCGCTCATCTCATCCCCCGGCCACAGGGCAAATATCCTCAGCGCCAGCTTCACGCGCGTGGGCATTGGCATCGCGCTTGACCAAAACGGCTACGTCTATATGACGCAGATCTTCTGCCGGTAACGGCCGAATTCAGCCGCATAAAAACAGGGGCCGTCAGGATAAAACCGAACATTCTGAGAATCTGTTTACTAAGTATTCCTTGCCATTCAGGGAATGGGGCTCTGCCCCACGCCAAAGGGCGTTCCGTTCGCCCTTTGGAAACCTTCGGTCACAAATACTTAGTAATTCTTTGAATATCCGGTTTTTATCCTGACAGTCCCTGTTCTTTCATTCCAATCAGCCTGCCAGCAGCTTGAGCATCAGCCTGTCCAGCGCCGCATCCTCGCGCACGGCGCCGCGCTTGATGTCGTAATCCGTCTGTACGCATGCATCCACGTCCCTGCGCAAGGATTCCAGCGTCCTGCCGGAAACCTGACGCACAAGCTTATTGAGCACAAACGGTGGCACGCCCAGCGTTTTGGCCTGCTGGGGCTGCGGCACTCGGGCTTCGCGCATCGCAACAAGGTGAAGCATCTGGCGGTAATGCCGCGTGATCATCGCCAGAATGCCGATCCGCTGCTCTCCGCCGTGAACAAGCACGCCCAGCAGCGTAAACGCCTCCTGCGCGCGCCGGGCAGAGATCGCCTCCGCCATCGCAAACACCGTGCTTTCCGCCGTCCGGGTCGCCACCTGCTCCACATCCGCGCCGGTAATCACCTCGCGCTCCTGCACATAAGCCGCCAGCTTATGCAGTTCGCCGGAGAGGAGCGTCAAATCCCGTCCGCTCAGGAAAGCAAGCTGTTCACACGCGCCCTGCTCCATGCGCTTGCCGCTCCTGCGCAGGGTCTGATTCATCCAGCGCCAGAGCTCCTCGTCGCCCAGCGCATCAAAGGAAACGACGCCCGGCTGTTTCATCAGCGCGCTCGTCAGCTTTTTACGCTTGTCAATCGCCCCGCTCATGTCAAAAACAAGGCAGGTCGTCCCGGGCACGCGGGAAAGATAGGAAACCAGCAGCGCACTGTCCTGCTCTTCGTCCTTGGCCTTGCCGCTCATCAGCAGCGCACAGTCCTGCACGATAATCAATCGGTATTCACTCATCATCGGCAGCGTTTCGCAGCTTTCAATCAGCTGCTGCGCGCCGGGGTTTTGCATCACCGTGCAGTCAAGCTCTTCAAGCCCGGGCATGAGCACGCGCTTTTTCAGCTGTTCCAGCGCGCTTTTGCGGATCAGCGCTTCCGGTCCGTAAAAGAGATAGACAGGATGCACCGTTCCGCTCTTGAGTTCCTGAAAGTATGTCCGCTGATCCATCAATCCACCACCATTCCCGGATTGCGCGAAAGCCTGCCGCGCATTTCAACGCCGCCCAGCACCTCTTCCATCTGCACGCCGTCAAAGAAAAACGCAACGCTTCCCCTGCGGTTTGTCTCCGTCAGCGTATTGACCATGGCATACACCGCCGCCTTGGCGTCCTTGCCGTCAAGCGCGCGAAGCGCATCGGCAAACGCCTGCGAAAGATTCACGCCGATCTCCTCGCCGTTCACGCTCACCGCAAGGATATCCTCACCGGTCAGCGGCGCGGTCGCGGCCCGATCGCCCCACATGGCCACCAGCGTTTCAAGCAGCGCGCGCGGACTGCGGCTTTTATCATGGGCAAGCACGCGCTGCTCCGCAACCAATCCGCCGCGCTCGCTGTCGATGGCGTAAACCGTCACGGGCACGCCGATGTACGAAAGAAAATCATCGCGCGTCGCAAGCACCTGTGCAAAGGAAAGCGCCCTGCCATCCGGCGTCTGCTGTGCAGCGAGCGAAGTAACGACCTCGTCGCCGATATGGACCTTCAATCCCTCCACGCCCGGTATGGCGCCCATCAGCGTATGGGTAAGCACCGCAAGGAACGTGCCGCGCGTCAGTCCGGAAGACGCAAGCGCTTCGTCAATCGCCGCCTCAAACCGGATTTCAATCGCCCGGTACGCGCCGTCCTCCGTGCGCACGATTTCCGGCATCTCGTTGATGAAGAGCATCGGCGAGGGCATCGAAGCGATGCCGCCCCCGCCGCCCGACTCCATGCCCAGCTCGTCAAGCAGCGTATACAGGTATTCAATCGGCTTCATCTGCGCATAGTCGATGCTATGCACCCGGGGAAGGACAAAACGCCCGTCCGCCGTGGGCAGATACAGCGTCACCGTCTGTGTAAACGCGCCGCCCGCCTGACGCAGCCCGTCAAGGCGCGCATAGGCCGCGCCAACCTCCAGATCCGCAGGACGATACAGCGCGCCGACAGAAAGCGTCGCGCCGAGGTCAAACCCCTCCTCGCGTCCGCCGATAAGCACATTGACCGCCTGAATATCCGAAAACTCCGTCAGCGTGCAGGCAATCGCCATGCGCATCGCATAAAGCGTTTCCTGCGAAAGGGTACGCACGCGCGCGGGCAGATCCACCGTCGCTACGCCGCCGGAAACCTCCATGCTGCGCGCGACAATCGGCAGCCCCGGATCAGGCCATGCGCCCTCCTCCCCTTCAAGCGGACCGCCAAGCAGCGCCTGAAGCGCCGCACGCGCCGTGCTCACGCCGCCGGGCACGGTAATCTTTCTGGATACCGGCGCAAGGCGCGTGCCGTCTTCGCTGAGAAAATACAGCATCACCTGCTCGGTGCTATCCGCAAAGGCATCCTCCAGCGGCGGCTGCGCCGGCGCAGCAATCGGAATCTGCGACACATCCGTCATCTTCCGCTCTTCCATCCGGGATGAGCAGCCGCTCAGCAGCCACGCACACAGCACGAGCGCCAACGCCAGCACAAGCGTTTTGGCGCGCATACCCGCCGCATTTCTTGCAAAGAACAATCCGTTTTCCCTCTTTCTCAATCTCTGATCATCAGCGAGAGAAGCGTATCATAGGTCAGCACCCAGTTTTCCGCCTCCCGGTGAAGCGGAATCGCTTCACGCTGAAGCTGCGTTTCGCCGCCCTTGGGCGAACGGGTCACAGCCGAAAGAACGAGCGTCGAGCGCTTGCCGTCAAAGCTTACGCTGCCCGTCGTCGTCTCATATTCAAGCAGCGACACATCCAGTTCCCGCATTCTGGTTTCAAACGCAGCCTGCGAGGGAAGCGTTTCACGCCCGCCAACGAGCATCGCGTACAGCGCCGGATAATCCCGCTTCTGCCAGCAGTCAAGCGCCTTGTTGAGCACCCGCTGGGGCGTAAGCAGGAAGGATTCATCCCTTGAGCAGGCGGCAAGCACAGCGCCGGACGACGTATCGTCCACACCGAAATAAACCAGAGGAATCCGCTCCGGCACATCGTCGTCATTGTCCGCGATATACACCTGCACGCGCTGATAGCGCCCGTCTTCGGTAAGCGACAAAACGAGCGACTGCACCGCCAGCATGCGCCGCAGCGCCGCCTCCTCCTGCCAGAGCGTCAGATCCTCCCAATCGGCAGGCGCGCCGTCCGGCCTGCCCAAAAAGCTGCGGCTGAGCGTGACAAACACGGTCGCTCCCTCCGCCGCGACAGAAATGAGCTTTGTTTCCCGCGGAAACAGTCCTTCCAGCATCCCCGAAGCCTGCTTCGGCCCGTCAAGCAGCTGGCGGACGATGGACGTGGCAATGGTTTCCTCCCGGCGGATATCCAGCTGAACCTGCCTGGCGCTGAGCAGCGCCGTGTCCTTGCAGCGGTAATACAGCGTAATATCCATCAGATCCGCCGCCTCGCGCACAGCCATCTGGTCCGAGAAGGATTCCTCCGTCTGCGCCGGTCCGGCGCTTTCCTCCGGCATCATCGCGCCGCGCGCCGCATCCACGATCATCCGCTGAATCTGCCGCTGACCAAGCACGACAAACGCCAGCGTCAGAAGTAGGCAGATAATGATTTTCTTCATCATGATGATTCTCCAATTTCCCCGTCACAAACCGCCGGAATCATCACTTGACCGGCAGCTGCACGATGAACGTCGTGCCCTTGCCCACCTCGGAGAAGACCTGAATCGAACCCGCATGCAGGCGGATAATCTGCTGGACGATGGAAAGGCCCAGACCGGTACCGCCGGTATCGCGCGAACGCGCCTTGTCCACCCGGTAAAAGCGGTCAAAGACATGCGCCTGATCCTCCGGCGGAATGCCCACGCCCGTATCGCTGATTTCCAGCACCGCATCGCGGCCGCTCTTTTTAAGCTTCACGGTGATGCTTCCGCCATCCGGCGTATACTTAATCGCATTCTCAATGATATTGTAGCAAACCTGCCCCAGCTTGACCGGATCGGCAAACATCTCGCAGCTGTCCGTAATCTGAACGTCCAGCGTCTGATCACGCTTTCCGGCCAGCGGCGCAAGGCGCGCCGCGCTCTCGCGCACGGTTTCTGCAAAGACCATCATCTCCCGGCGCAGGCGCAGCTTATGGCTGTCAATATGCACCAGCGTGAGAAGGTCGGAAACCACCGAGGACAGCCTGTCGATCTCCTTGTTGATGTCCCCAAGGAATTCCGAGCGCAGCTCCGTGGGCATGTCCTCCTGATACATCATCGATTCCACAAGAATCTTGATCGTCGCAAGCGGCGTCTTGAGCTCATGGGAGGCATTGGAAACAAACTGGTTGCGCGCCTCGTCAAGGGAACGGATCTGTTCGCTCATCTGATTGAATGCCTCCGCCAGATGCGCCATCTCGCCCTTGCCGCTGACATGCACGCGGTGCTGATAATCGCCCCGGCCCATGTGCTCAATGCCCGCCGAAAGCGCCGCCACCGGTCTGGTGATCACGCGCGTGATCAGCCCGGCCGTCACCAGCACAACCAGCAGCGCAAGCAGGAAAACCCCCAGCATCTGCATCTGAATTTCATTGAGGGAATCAACCGTATCCTGAACCGATGCAATCAGCAGCAGCGCACCGGAGAATCTGCCGCCGCTTTCAAGCGGCGCAGCAAAACAGCCGACCCATTCGCCCCTGCTGCTTCGGCCCAGCATCACATCCGCCGCACGCCGCAGCCAGGAGGGCGAAGTATCCCCCTCGTCCTCCAGCAGATGAAATCCGTAATCCCCGTCCGTTTCACCGCCAAGCACCGACCACATCTCCGAAATAGCCAGCCGCGAACCGACAACCGCATCATACGTGTCCGCCTGCACCTTGCCATCCGGATCCACAATCAAAAGGCGGCCGCCGCTTGAGCGGGCCGCCTCCAGCAATCGCAGATAGAATGTGTCTGCCGTTTCGTATTCCATTTCCGCACCAAACTGCGCCGCCAGCTGCGAAACGTCCGCCATCTGACGCCTGACCGTATCGCGGAACATGGAATCACCGACAAGATGCACCGTCAGACGCGCCGCCAGATAAAAGGAGACGCCGATGACGATCAGCAGAACCGTAAGAATGCGGGTGCGGACGGAATGAACGGGATTAATCCTCGTCCGTGAAATAGTAACCCACTCCCCACTTGGTCAGAATGAATTCAAGCTTGGAACTGTCGCGTTCAATCTTCTCGCGCAGGCGGCGGATATGCACGTCCACCGTACGCACTTCACCCATGTAATCATACTTCCAGACAGACTCCAGCAGTTCTTCGCGGTCATACACCTTGCCGCGGTGCGTGATGAGCAGCTGCAGCAGATCAAACTCCTTGGCCGTCAGGCGGATCACTTCGCCCCCGAGGGTCACCGTTCTGCTCTGGCAGTTCACCTCAAGGTCGTGCACGCGCACGATCCTGCGCTCCTCCACCGTCTCCTGCACGGGCTGGCTGCGGCGGAAAATCGACTTGATGCGCGCCTTGACCTCCAGGATGTTGAACGGCTTGGTCATGTAGTCATCCGCGCCGTATTCAAGGCCCAGAATCTTGTCCATGTCCTCGCCCTTGGCGGTCAGCATGATGATCGGCACATTGGAACGCTCGCGCACGCGCTGGCAAACCTCGATACCGTCAACGCCCGGCAGCATGACATCCAGCAGAATCAGGTCATAATTGCCCGCAAAGAACTTCTTCAGCGCTTCTTCTCCGTCCATCGCAGAATCCGTCTGATATCCATCCTGTTCAAGGCTGTATTTTAGCCCCTTGAGAATCAGGGGTTCATCATCAACGAGCAGAATCTTCTTCGGCATTTGTATCAACCTCACTATGGTCTATATACGATCTTACTGCTATATTGTAACGCATAATCACATGATAAATCAAGGGATTTATACGTTTTTCTTTCAGAATTGTAACAATAATTAATATTCCTTCGTTTTGCCCCGCGCGCCCCGCTTTTGCGCAGCGGATTTCCGTACTGTACATTCAGGCAAAAAGGTGGTATAGTATAAAAGGTTTATTATACCGTGCAGCGGACAGCTTTTTCCGTCTGCCAATTTCACTGCCGTAATTAAATGGAGGGAATTCCTTGCTCCATCGTTTTACAGCGCTGCTGTTATGCATTGCGCTCCTGTTCAGCCTTCCTCTTTCCCCGCCTGCGCTGGCGGAAAACACGGAGGATACCGGCAACGAGTGGGTCGATCCCACGCTGCCCGAAGACGCCATCCGCTGGGATGAAACGCATCCCGAGCTTCTGGATGCAGACATGCTCTACGCCAGCAGCGCCATTCTGATCGAGGCCTCCAGCGGCGAGGTGCTCTTTGAAAAGAATGCGGACGAGATCATGTATCCGGCCTCCACCACGAAGATCCTCACCGGATACATCGCGCTGCAGCTGGCCGATCTTGAAAACGATATCGTCACCGTTTCCCAAAACGCCATCGATCTGGTGCCGCCGACCTACCAGAAGGTTCCGCTTTCCGCCGGTGAAGAAGTGCCGATCATGGACGTCATCGGCTCCATGCTGGTTCGTTCCGGCAACGAAGCCGCCAACGCGCTGGCCGAGCACCTTCGCGGAAACGTCGATGATTTTGCCGATCTCATGAACGAGACGGCTCAGATGCTCGGCTGTTCTCCCGACACGCACTTCACCAATCCCTCCGGCACGCACGATCCCCTGCACTACACCACCGTCCGCGATATGGCGCTCATCGCCCGCGCCGCGATGAAGGACGAGCGTTTCCGTCAGATCGTCAGGACCCCGTCTTACGAGATGCAGGCGACCAATCACCATCCGCTGCGCACCGTCGTGGGCGACACGCCGATCCTCAATCCCGACAGCGAGAGCTATTACTACCCCGACGCCATCGGCGTGAAAACAGGCTTCACAAACGCCGCGGGCTACTGCTACGTCGGCGCGGCAAGGCGCGGCGGCATCGAGCTGATTTCCGTCATCTTCTATTCCTCGCGCAAGGGCCGCTGGACCGACACGAAAAAGCTGCTGGAATACGGCTTCACGCAGGTGGAAACCATCAGCCCGGAAGCGCTTTACGCGCTGGATCCGCGCTCAATCAACGTCAACGGCTTCTCCCTTGAGGACAGCAACCACGGCGAAATGGAGCTGGCCATCCGCGCCCGCGACGAAGAAAAGAACATGATCATCGTCGGCAGAAAGGAAAAAATCGATCTGCTGCGCGAAAACTTCTCTCAGGTATCTTCCATCAAGTGGAATTCCACCGAGTTCCGCGCGCCGATCTACGCAGGCGATGTGCTGGGCACGCTGCTGTTTTATTCTGAAAGCGGCGAAACGGCGGAGTACGATCTGATCGCCACGCGCACCATCGAGGCCCGCAAGAACGCGCCGCCCACCCTGGAGCAGATCGTCGCCTACACCATGGCGGATGAAAACCCCTTCCCGCGCTTCACGTGGGATCTGCTGATCCCGCCGACTATCATTCTGATCGTCCTGTATATGCTCCTGCGCCTGCTCTTCAGGCGGCGCAAAAAGAAAGAGAAAATGCCCAACATTCAGACGATAAAGAGAAAAACGATCCGATAAGGAATACGTTGGGCTGCCGCCCAAACCTGCCAAGGGGCTGAGCCCCTTGCCCCCACATCACTTCGCGCGGTTTGAAGAAAGCTCAGTCGCAACGATGCAATAAAAGGGCCGAAGGAAATCTCCTTCGGCCCTTGTTTTTTTGTTTATTCTTCGGTCGCCGGTTCAGCAGTCTGTTCCGCCAGCGGCGCTTCTTCCGCCGCCTCTTCCAGCATCTCTTCCGGTGCGTCTTCCTCGCGCTCGGTCGCGGTCACGCCGACAATGCGGCTCTCGTCCGCCACGCGCATCACGCGAACGCCCTGAGACACACGGCCAATGACAGAGATGTCGCTGACCGGCATGCGGATGATCGTGCCGTCGTCGGTGATGAGCATGAGATCCTCATCTTCGCTCACCTGCAGCTGCGCCGCCATCAGGCCCGTCTTCTCCGTCAGGCGCATCGCCATGATGCCCCTGCCGCCGCGGGTCTGCGCGCGGTATTCATCGATTTCCGTACGCTTGCCATAACCGTTCTGCGTGATGGCGAGGACATGCTTGCCCTCCTCCACCTTGCATACGGAGATGACCTCGTCGCCTTCGGAAAGATCGATCGAGCGCACGCCCATGGAGTTTCTGCCCATGGCGCGCACGTCGCTCTCCTTAAAGCGGATGGCCATGCCCTGACGGGTCGCCATCATCAGCTCGCTCTCGCCCTGTGTCAGCTCAACGCCGATGAGCTCGTCGTCCTCGCGCAGCGCAATGGCGATGAGGCCCATCTTACGCAGGTTGGCAAACTCCTCGCTGCCGGTCTTTTTGATCAGACCGTTCTTCGTCGCCATGACCAGATAGCCCTGCTCGCGCTCCTTGGGCAGCGGAATCATCGCCGTAACCTTCTCTCCGCCGTCCAGCTGGAGCAGGTTGACGATCGCCGTGCCGCGCGCCGTACGCCCAGCCTCCGGAATTTCATAGCCCTTCAGGCTGTAAACGCGGCCCCTGTTGGTGAAGAACATGATCTCCGCATGCGTGGAGGTGACCAGCAGCTTCTCCGCGTAGTCTTCCTCGCGGGTCGTCATGCCCATCACGCCCTTGCCGCCGCGTCCCTGGCTGCGGTAGGTCGCGCGCGGAATGCGCTTGACATAGCCAAAGTGCGTCAGCGTCAGCACGACCTGATCCTCCTGAATGAGGTCTTCAGGATCGATTTCGCCATCCATGACGGAGAACTGCGTGCGGCGCTCGTCGGCAAACTTCGCCTTGATGGCGAGAATCTCCTCGCGGATGACCGCCAGCACCAGCTTCTCGTCCGCCAGAATCGCGCGCAGGCGCGCGATCGTCTTCTGCAGTTCCGCGTATTCCTCCTGCAGGCGCTCGCGCTCCAGACCGGTCAGGCGGGCAAGGCGCATATCCAGAATCGCCTGCGCCTGCTTTTCACTCAGACCAAAGCGTTCCATGAGCTCCGCCTTCGCCACGGAGGTATTCGCGCTGGCGCGGATAATGCGCACGATTTCGTCGATGTTGTCAAGCGCGATGAGCAGACCTTCGAGGATATGGGCCCTCGCTTCGGCCTTATCAAGCTCGTAGCGCGTGCGGCGGACGATGACGTCCTTCTGATGCTCCAGATAGTGATAGAGCATCTCACGCAGGTTGAGCACCTTCGGCTCGCCATCCACCAGCGCCAGCATGATGACGCCAAAGGCGTCCTGCAGCTGGGTGTGCTTATAGAGGTAATTGAGCACGACAGCGGAATTCACGTCGCGCTTGAGCTCGATGACGATGCGCATACCCTCGCGGTCGGATTCGTCGCGGATATCGCTGATGCCCTCCAGCTTCTTGTCGTGCACCAGCTCGGCGATTTTCTCAACGAGCATCGCCTTGTTGACCATGTAGGGAATCTCGGTGACGACGATGCGCTGACGTCCGCCCTGCATCGGCTCCACTTCGGTCTTCGCGCGGGTAACGATGCGGCCGCGGCCGGTGCAGTAGGCGTCCCAGATGCCCCTGCGGCCAAGGATGATGCCGCCGGTCGGGAAGTCCGGTCCCTTGATGACCTCCATCAGCTCCTGAACGGAAACCTCCGGGTTGTCAATCATCTTGACCACGCCGTCGATAACCTCGCCGAGGTTATGCGGCGGAATGTTCGTCGCCATACCGACCGCGATGCCGGAGGATCCGTTGACCAGCAGGTTCGGATAACGGCAGGGCATGACGGTGGGCTGCATGAGCGTTTCATCGAAGTTCGGCGCGAAATCGACCGTTTCCTTGTCGATATCGGCGAGCATCTCCATGTTCATCTTGCTCATGCGCGCCTCGGTGTATCGCATGGCGGCGGCGCCGTCGCCGTCAACAGAGCCGAAGTTGCCCTGACCGTCGACGAGCGGATAGCGGGTGGCAAAGTCCTGCGCAAGGCGCACCAGCGCGCCGTAGACGGAGGAATCGCCGTGCGGGTGATACTTACCCAGAACGTCGCCGACGATACGCGCGCACTTGCGGTACGGCTTATCGGGCGTGACGCCCAGTTCATGCATGGCGTAGAGAATGCGGCGGTGAACCGGCTTTAAGCCGTCGCGCACGTCCGGCAGGGCGCGCGTGATGATGACCGCCATGGCGTAGGAGATGAACGACTTTTTCATCTCCTGCTCCAGATCGATCGGGCGGAGGCGCTCGATGTCTGTCAGATTGCCGGGAAGATTGTCCTTAAAATCCAAGATTTGAGCCCTCCTTTCTTAGATATCCAGATCCGCGACGAGCTTGCTGTTCTGCTCAATGAACTCGCGGCGCGGCTCGACCTTTTCGCCCATCAGCAGGCTCATGATCTCGTCCGCGGCGATCGCGTCCTCCACCGTGACGCGCAGCATGGTGCGGGTTTCGGGGTTCATGGTGGTGTCCCAGAGCTGCTCGGCGCTCATTTCGCCAAGACCCTTGTAGCGCTGAACCTCCGGCTTCTTGTCGCGGCCGATCTCGGTCATGATCTTGTCAAGCTCCGCATCGGAGTAGCAGTAGCGCTCCTGCTTCTGGTAGGTGATCTTGTAAAGCGGCGGCTGAGCGGCATACACATGGCCCTGCTCGATCAGCGGACGCATGTAACGATAGAAGAACGTGAGCATCAGGATGCGGATGTGGCTGCCGTCCACGTCCGCGTCCGTCATGCAGACGATGCGGTCGTAGCGCAGCTTGTTGATATCAAAGTCCTCGCCGACGCCGCAGCCAAAGGCCGTGATCATCGCCTTGATTTCTTCATTGGCCAGTACGCGGTCAAGGCGGGTCTTTTCAACGTTCAGGATCTTGCCGCGCAGCGGAAGGATCGCCTGGAAATGGCGGTCGCGGCCGCTCTTGGCGCTGCCGCCTGCGCTGTCGCCCTCGACAAGGAAGATTTCACACTTCTTGGGATCGCGTTCGGAGCAGTCCGCCAGCTTGCCCGGCAGGCTGCCGGACTCCAGCACCGTCTTACGGCGGGTCAGGTCGCGCGCCTTGCGCGCCGCTTCGCGCGCACGGGAGGCGGCAAGGCAGCGGTCAAGGATCGCCCTTGCGTGCTGCGGCGTCTCCTCCAGATAGTCGGCAAGCTGCTTGCTGACCAGCTGGTTGACGATGGTGCGCACCTCGCTGTTGCCCAGCTTGGATTTCGTCTGGGACTCAAACTGCGGATCCTCCAGCTTGACCGACACAATCGCCGCAAGGCCTTCGCGGATATCTTCGCCGGTCAGGTTGCTATCCGCAGCCTTGAGCACGTTGTGCTTCCTGCCGTAGTCGTTGATGGCGCGGGTGATCGCCATGGAGAAGCCGGCCATGTGCGTGCCGCCGTCCGGCGTATGAATGTTATTGACGAAGGTGAGAATGCTCTCGGAGTAGGAATCGTTGTACTGCATCGCGACTTCCACGCTGGTCGTGCCGACCATGCCGCTGATGTAGATGGGCTCCGGGAAGAGCACGTCCTTCTTCTTGTTGATGAACTTGACAAACTCGCTGATGCCGCCCTCGTAATGGAACACGCGTTCCACCGGCTCCTCGCCGCGCTCATCGCGGAAGACGATGCGGATGCCGCGGTTGAGGAACGCCATCTCACGGAAGCGGGTTTTGAGCGTATCAAAGGCGAAAGCGCCGGTTTCAAAGATGCCCTCGTCGTCCGCAGCGCCGCTCTTGACATCCGGCCAGAAGCGGATGATGGTGCCGGTCGTCTGCGTCTCGCCCACAACCTTGAGGTCGTAGAGCACCTTGCCGCGCTCGTATTCCTGCTGGTAGATCTTTCCATCCTGATGGACGGTAACCATCAGGTGTTTGGAAAGCGCGTTGACGACCGATGCGCCGACGCCGTGCAGGCCGCCGGAAACCTTGTATCCTCCGCCGCCGAACTTGCCGCCCGCGTGCAGGATCGTCAGACACACCTCGACCGCCGGACGGCCGATCTTGGGATGAATGCCGACCGGGAAGCCGCGTCCGTTATCATGCACGGAACAGGAGCCGTCCTTTTCAAGCGTGATGACGATCTCCGTACAGAATCCCGCCAGCGCCTCGTCCACGGCATTGTCCACGATCTCGTAAACCAGATGGTGCAGTCCGCGCTCATCGGTGGAACCGATGTACATGCCCGGACGCTTGCGCACAGCCTCAAGGCCCTCGAGAACCTGAATCTGATTCTCGTCATAGGAACCGACCGCTTCCTGGCTTTCAAGCAATTCTCTATTTTCCAGATTTTCCATTCTGTTTCCTCATCTCTGAATCGTTCGTCGCTGTTTTGTGACGCCGGTGCTCCCGCAGCACGTTGGTCTTATGCGCCAGCGCGCCGGATTCACAAAACTATTCAAGCGATGTTTCCGGCGGCATGCCGGTTTGTTCTGCGTCTTTATTCACCGGCGGACGCGCCGAAGCCCATGCTCTCTCATGCGCGCGCTGTGCCAGTGTGACCGTGGAAATCGGAGACAGATAGACGCGCGCATTTTCCGTCGCGCCTCCGGGCTTTCTTGCGCCCGCGCAGATCACGGCAGACTTGGCCGTGATGCCCTGCCTGGCCAGAATGCGGTTCTGCCTCCGGATATCCTGCAGCATCGCTCCCGTCACAGCGGAAGAAGACTGCGTCAGGTCAATAATCGCGATGATATCCGCGGTATGCACCGCAACATCGTCGCCCAAATGTAGGATCATAACGCCCTCCAAAGGTCATGCGCACGGGATTTTCGCCCATACGCCGCCAGTTTATTTTAGGCTATATTAGTATACCAAATTTACCACTTTTTTTCAAATGAATGCACGTGTTTTTTCCTTGTTTTTCAAGAAAAAAACAGACAAAAAAAGGCGCTCGTTTTCAGCGCCTTTTATAACGTTTTCACGCGTGTCAAAACCCTGACGAAAAACGCCTGTTTTCCGCGTTTTTCGCGCCGTTTTGCCGCGCGATTACGGCATAATCCACTTCATAATCTCCGAGGTAATCATATCCTCAAAGCCATATTCCGCTTGGGGGGTAATATTCATGAAAGTAATATCCCCGCCAAGGTTTCGGGTCATTTCTTCAATCGCCTCGTCATAGTAGAGCACCTTGTCAACAAGCCCCAGTTCTTTGGCCTGCATCGCAGTCAGGATACGCCCGTCAAGGAACGGCGCCATCTGCTCGTCACTCAGCCCTCTGCCCTGGCGGATGACCTCCTTGAAGAACTCAAAGCCCTCGTCCACCATCGCCTGCTCAATCGCGCGCTGATCCGTCGTCAGCGTGGGATAGCCGGAAACCTTGTTTTCTCCCGTGGTGATAAACTCGCGCTCAATACCCAGCTTTTCAAGCAGTCCGGCTTCGCTGTACGTCTCCACATACACGCCTACGCTGCCCGTAATCGTCATCTTCGAGGCATAGATGATATCTGCCGCCATCGCCGCGTAGACGCCGCCTGAGCAGCATTCCTGCTTCATATAGGCATATACCGGCCTGCCCGTCTGCTCCTTGTAGACAGAAAGGGTGTGATGCAGTTCATCGGCCTCATACAGCCCGCCGCCGGGCGTATTGAACACCACCAGCAGTGCGGCGTTATCCGTGTCGTACATCAGCTCCTCGATGGCCTCCAGCGTACCGACATGATTGTAATAGCTGCCGCCTTCGATGATCTCGCCGTCAATGAACAGCAGCGCCAGTTCCTTTTTGTCGCGCCTGCCCGTCTGGCTTGCGCCGATATCCAGCCCGACGTTGTTTTCAAGCGCCTGCGCGGCGTCGCCCAAAACCGTTTCCAGCCAGTTTGCCTTTCCCTCCGCCGCTGCGCCGCAGCAGGCAAGCGCGAGCATCAGCGCCGCCAAAAGGATGGCCCATCTCTTCATATGCTTCTCCCTTCCGCCCGTCAGGGCCGCTTCCTTACCACGCCTGCGGCTCGTACAACACGACGCTGCCGCTCTCGCGAGTCTTCTTCATATCGATCAGCCGCTGGTTTGTGCTGCCGCAGAACGGCAGCGCAAGCGATCTTTGGGCGGCGACATACGGGCCGTCCACCAGCACATCCACAAGCGCCAGAAGGCGCTGCTGCGCCTCGTCGTTCGTCTCGTCCAGCTCTTCAAGCGTATAACCCGTGTAGCACCAGACGTTCAGCCCGCGCGCCTTCGCCGCCTGCGCAATCACCGCCAGCGCCTGCGCCTTGAGCATCGGTTCACCGCCGGAAAGCGTCAGCCCGCGTACCAGCGGATTCCTGCCCAGATGGTCAATGATTTCATCGGTATCGACAAGCGTTCCGCCCTCAAAATCGTGGGTTTCGGGATTGTGGCATTCCGCGCAGCCATGCGGGCAGCCCTGCACGAAGACGGCAAAGCGATATCCCGGGCCATCAACAATGGATTCCGGCTCAATGCCGGCAATTCTGATCTGCATTCTTAATTCTCCTTCCTTGGATAGATCCATTATATCACAAAAATCAGGTATGCACAGCACCATTCAGGAAATACGGCAAGGGCTGCGCCCTTGACCCTTCACCGTTTCGCGCAGGCAAAAGAAAATCCGCGCTGATTCGCATTGAATCAGCGCGGATGGTGGTTTATCAGGATTCGTGCTTAACGCGGTCGTGCTCCTCGGCACGCTTGGCGTTGCCCCAGCGGTCCATCGTGCCCACGAGATAGCCGGTGATGCGGCGGATGCGCTCAAAGTGCACCTCGTGCTCCGTGCGTCCGCACTGCGGGCAAACGTCGTTGATGATGCCGTTGTAGCCGCAGACCGGGTCGCGGTCGACCGGGTGGTTGATGGAGCCATAGCCGATACCGGCGTCGTGCATCGCGCGCACAACAGCCTCAAACGCATCCAGATTGCGGGACGGATCGCCGTCCATCTCGATATAGGAAATGTGGCCGGCGTTGGTCAGCGCATGATACGGGCCTTCCTTGGCGATCTTATCAAAGGCAGAAATCTTGTGATAGACCGGCACATGGAAGCTGTTGGTATAATACTCCCTGTCGGTGATGCCCGGGATGGAGCCAAAGCGCTCGCGGTCGATCTTGACAAAGCGGCCGGACAGGCCCTCCGCCGGCGTCGCAAGCAGCGTGTAGTTCATCTTGCGCTGGGCAGAAAGGTCGTCCACATACTTGCGCATATGGGTTACGATTTCAAGACCGAGCTGCTGCGCGCGCTCGCTCTGTCCGTGATGCTCGCCAATCAGCGCCACCAGCGTTTCGGCAAGGCCGATGAATCCGATGGAAAGCGTGCCGTGCCTGAGCACGCGGCGAACCTCCTCGTCCGGAGAAAGCGTCTCGCTGTCCATCCACACGCCCTCGCCCATCAGGAAGGGATAGTTGCGGACCTTTTTGCGCGCCTGAATCTCAAAGCGCTCGTCCAGCTGATTGACCACCAGCGCAAGGCGCTCGTCGAGCAGCTGATAGAATCTGTCCAGATCGCCCTTTGCCTCAATGGCGATGCGCGGCAGGTTGATGGAGGTAAAGGACAGGTTGCCGCGGCGGCTGCAGACCTGGCGCTCCGGATCGGCGACATTGCCGATGACGCGGGTACGGCAGCCCATGTAGGCGATTTCCGTCTCCTTGCAGCCCGGCTTGTAGTACTGCAGGTTGAACGGCGCATCCACGAAAGAGAAGTTCGGGAACAGGCGCTTGGCGCTTACGCGCATCGCCAGACGGAACAAATCGTAGTTCGGATCGCCCGGGTTATAGCTGATGCCTTCCTTCACGCGGAAAATCTGGATCGGGAAGATCGGCGTTTCGCCGCCGCCAAGACCCTTTTCGGTCGTCAGCAGGAGGTTACGCATGACCATGCGGCCCTCGGCGGAGGTATCCATGCCGTAGTTGATGGAAGAGAACGGCGTCTGCGCGCCAGCGCGGGAATGCATGGTGTTCAGGTTATGGATGAAAGACTCCATCGCCTGGAAGGTGCGGCGGTCCGTCTCCGCGTAGCCGCGGCCCTCCGCATAGCGGATGATGCGCTCCGCATTCTTTTCGTCCGTCATTTCCATCAGACGGGCCTTCAGCTCGGCATTGAACGCCTCGCCGGGCTTGAGCGTCGGCTTTTCGCCGGTTTCGCGCTCAATCTGGCGCAGAAGCGCCTTCGCCTCGTCGTCGGCCGCGCTGTGTCCCAGCAGCAGGTCAAGTCCGGCGCCCAGCGCGCGGCGATACTCCTTGACATACGTCTTGGCAACGCCCGGCGCCATGTCGTAATCGAAGCTGGCAATCGCCTGACCGCCGTGCTGATCGTTCTGGTTGCTCTGGATGGCGATGCACGCCAGAGAAGAATAGCTGCCGATGTCCTGCGGCTCGCGCACGACGCCATGGCCGGTGGAGAAGCCGCCGTGGAACAGGTGCGTCAGGTCAATCTGCGTACAGGTCGTCGTCAGGGTCAGGAAGTCAAGGTCGTGGATATGGATGTCGCCCTCGCGATGCGCGCGCGCATGCTCGGGATTGAGGACATACATATCGTTGAACTGCTTGGCGCTCTCGCTGCCGTACTTGAGCATCGTGCCCATCGCGGTGTCGCCGTCGATGTTGGCGTTTTCACGCTTGACATCGCTTTCAGACGCCGCCTTGAAGGTGATGTCCTGCAGGATGCCCATCAGGCGGGTGTTCGCCTCGCGGACACGGCTGCGCTCGGCACGATAAAGAATATACGCCTTGGCCGTCTTGACATAACCGCCGTCGATGAGCACCTGTTCAACCTTATCCTGAACATACTCAACCGTCGGCAGGGAAACGCTCTCATCGCGGTCGACTTCGCGCGTCACCTTCTCAGCCAGCCGTGCAGCTTCCGCTTCGCCCTTGGCGCTGCCCACAGCCTGAAAGGCACGTTCAATCGCCATGGCAATCTTCTTCTCGTTGTAATCGACCAGACGGCCGTCTCTCTTGCGAATCTGTTCCGGCATCGGTATTTCCCATCCTTTTGCTTGATTTACAGCAGGCTGCAAAGCACGCCTGAAAAGACCGAAGCTTCCGCACATACCGCCACATCTTGTGCCGCGCAGCCTGTGCAAAAGCAATATACACAATATTTAGTGTTTGTAAATGCAGCTTCACACAATATATGGTGAAGTCGAGCTTCACCATCATACATCATCCGCACTCAATTGTCAAGCACTCCAAAGTGAAGCATGTGTAATACATTTGCATACGCTTTTTGGTGCTATTGCTGGGTTTCCTCGCTTTTTCACACACAAATATGCACGTTCCTTCACAGCATATACAGGAATATTAAATATAATTAATGATTGGTATAAACCCGCGCCCACATCCGAAACACTTTGCAATGATTGTATCTCCCGCGCACGCCGCCGAGGGTACAGCGCAATTCTCCGCAAGAAAAAAGGAGGGGTTCCCCTCCTTTCTGTTTGTCAAAAACGGCACCATACAGCCCAATCAGTCGTTCGCAGCGGAGGAAAGTTTCCCCCGTCCACCCGCCTTATCTGAACAGCTGCGTGGATTGCTGCGTTTCCTTTTCCTTGCGCATGCCGTCATACCAGTCCGGCTTTTCGGTCTGATACAGGTCAAACATCAGGTTGATGATCTCAACCGCATTTTCCGGGTTCATCGTGAAGCCCATCACGCACAGCATGCTGTCCGCAGGGTCGCAGTTAAACTTCGTCAGGCCGTAGAGCGAATCCGCGGGGATCGCATACAGTCCCTTCGTTCCGTCGACATTCGACAGCATGCCCACGTTCAGGTCGACGCCCGGGACGTCAAGCAGACCGCTTTGCTGATACTCGTCAAGGCAATACAGCGCCTCATCCGCACCTTCCCGCACGAGCGCTTTCAGATAGCTCGTCGGAAGAAGCAGCACGTCGCCCTGCTGCGCGCCGATATACGTAGTGAACTGCATGTTGGCGTAGGAATCGTTGCCGGTCAGGTCGATATTGACAATCGTCAGTTCCTCCTGCTCGGGCGACGCCGCCTTGAAGACCGGCCAGAGTTCCTCATACAGCTGGCTCGCATCAGCATAGCCGCTGCAAAGGTACAGCTCGATCTTCTTGTCTGCCGGCGGCCTGTAGCGCGTTGTCGCGAAGAGCATATCCACGCCCAGCACGCAGACAACCGCAATCACCAGGTATTTCCACCAGCTGTAGTGCCAGTGATTCTTGACCTTCGCCTTTGTGATTCTGATATCCATTCAAGTGCCTCCAGAAGCCGTATCCAACCGATTATTTTCCATCATATCATCCATGCACAGCGGACGCAAGACCCACGAAAAAGAAATCACATCGGGTCAGCGCCGAAAACAACCGCCGTGCTGTCAAAGATCCGCGCATAAAAGCCCTCAGGGAGCTCCCCATTGACCTGCTCTGCCCGGACGATGCATACGCCGCCCGGCACAGTCGTCTCCTTTATGCCAAAGCGGAAGCGTCCGGCCGAGGCGAGATTCACAAACGCACTGCTTCCTCCGTCGATGATCGCCGTTTCGCGGAAAAGCTCCGGCTCCATCGCCTCATAAAACAGCACCTTCGAATAGAGAATCTCATCGGAAATGCAAATCTCTCCATCAGTCAGCTCCGCCGCGCAGGCAAGCGCCCGGTCAAGCCCTTTGTCGTTGAGCGGATCGAGCTTCCCCTGATAAGCCGTGAAGTAGTAGCCCGTAAACAGCGCAAAGCAAAGCGCATAGCCGGCGAGCACCGCAGCATACAGCCGCTGTCCCGCCGCTCCCCTGATCGCGCAGCAGATGCCATCCACGCCCAATGCGGCAAGCGCAAGCAGCGGAATGTGAATACAGTTGAGCCTGTTGACGTTGGATTCCACAAACAGCCCCAGCACAACCGCGCACAGCAGCTGCGCCAGCACCGCCAGCACCGGATCCCACTGCCGCTGCTTCAGCGCCCGGAAGCTGCGCGCCAGCGCGCGCACGCCGCCCGCGATCATCAGCGGGAGTGAAATATGATAATACAGCCCGAATTCACGCGTCGCGTTCCAGAGCGTATCGTCCCGCTGGCGCAGAACCATCATGACCATGTCATACAGGTTTTCGTAGAAATTCCCGGGCGCCACGTCATATGTGCGCATGCTCAGCATCACGGGGACAGAAAGAAACGGCGTGCTGATTTCATGAATCATCCCTTGATTGACCAGCATGAACAGCATCAGCGGCACAGCAAGCAGGAACAGCACGCCAACGCCGGCGCACACATACCGATCGGGCGCAATCTTTCGCGTATAAATCAGGACAATCAGCAGCATCGCCAGCATCGCGGGCACCACAGGCCAGATCGTCGCATACGCATACAGACTCAGCCCGTAAAAAAGCCCGCTGAGCACATACCATCTGGAATCCTCCGCCCCCTTGACAAAAAACAGCATGCCAAAGAGCAGAAATCCCGGCGCAAGGTTGCTTTCAAGCCCCCAGCGCGAAAGCATGATGTGCCATGGGGAAATCACCAGCAGGAACAGCCCGGTCAGCGCAGCGCGCCTGCCGGCAATCCGGCGCATCAGCGCATAAAAAGCAAGCAGCGATGCACAGGCGACGATCAGCTGCGGCAGGCGAACGACCCACGTCTTCAGCCCGAAAAGCGCGATGAAGGGCATCATCAGATAGCTCTGCAGCGCATTCATGCCGCTGCCCCACGCGCGCAGATACACCGGAAAACGGTATCCCCACGAATCCATGCCGTCGCGCAGCAGACACCATGCCTCGTACGCCGAATACGCCTCGTCCTGATTGACGCCGCCGGGCATGCTGCCCAGCGCGGCGGCGCGCACAAGCACGCCGATGAGCAAAAGAACGGCCATTATCCCGGTTTCCCGGCGATCTGTCTTCCCGATCCATCGCCGCATACGACCGCCCCCTTCCAGCGTGCAAATACGGAAAAACGCGAAGCCCCGCATGGAGGCTCCGCGAATAACAGACAGCTTTTTACCTCTGTTGAATCATACACCAAGAGAAAAGGAAAGTCAAGGATTCCGCCCGACAAGCTGTTCAACAGCGCCGGCAATCGTCTTTTCCAGCGCAAGCTTGCCGTATTTATCCACGTCCGCCTTATCCCTCGCTTCGTGGGTGATGCAGCCGGCGCCGCCGATGCAGCCGCCAACGCACGCCATGCCCTCGATGAAGTTCTCCGCAAGGGCATTCTTGCTCTTCTTGAGCAGCGCCATACGGCATTCCTCAATGCCGTTGCACACCGCAGCTTTGACGCTGAAATCAAGCCCGAGCTCCTTCACCGCCTGACCGACCGCATCCGTCAGGCCGCCGCTGCGCGCGAAGATGCGTCCGTAATACGAAGCGTTATCCAGCACATCCTCTTCAAGCGCAGCCATGTCAATCGCCTTGCTGTCAATCAGCGCCTGCAGCTCTTCAAAGGTCAGGACGGCGTCGACATACGGCTTCACGCTCTCAAGCTGCGCCTCCGCCTTCTTCGCCGTGCACGGTCCGATGAAGACCACCTTCGCGCCCGGCGTCGTGTCCTTGATGTACTTGGCCAGCGCCGCCATCGGGGAGGGATTGTGGGAAACATACGGCTCAAGCGCCGGGAACTGGGACTTGACGTACTTGACAAAGCCCGGGCAGCAGGAGCTGGTCAAAAAGCCCTTCTCTGCGAGTTCGCGCGTTTCATCCAGCGCCACCATATCCGCGCCCAGTGCCGCCTCCACCACCGTGTGGAAACCGATTTTCTTGATGGCAGAAACGACCTGTCCCAGCTTCACGCGCGAAAACTGGCAGGAAATCGCCGGCGCGACGAGCGCGTAAACCTTGTACTGACTGTTTTCTTCGCTGCGCCTGATCATGTCGATCACATCAAGGATATAGCTCCTGTCCATGATCGCGCCAAACGGGCACTGATACACACACGCGCCGCACTGGATGCACTTGTTGTTGTCGATATCCGCCGCACCGTCTTCCTTGATGGTGATCGCCTTGACCTTGCAGGCCGCCTGACAGGGACGCTGGCGGTTGACGATCGCGGAGTAAGGACAGACCTTGGCGCACTGACCGCATTCCACGCACTTGCTCTTGTCGATGTGCGCCTCATGCTTATCATCAAACCAGATCGCGCCCCTGGGACAGGTGCTCTTGCAGCGGTGCGCAAGACAGCCGCGGCAGCTGCTGGTCACTTCATAGCCGGCGGCAGGACATTCGTCGCAGGCGATGTCGATCACCTGAATCACATTGGGATTCTCCTTGTCGCCGCCCATGGCGATCTTCACGCGCTCGGCGAGAATCGCTCGCTCCTTATAGACGCAGCAGCGCATCGTCGGCGTCTTGCCGGGGACAATCGTCTTGGGAATATCCAGAACGTTTTCCAGCAGCCGGTCATCCCACGCCAAACGCGCCACTTCGCAAAGCACCCTGTACTTCAGATACTGCACTTTCGTATCGAATTTAAGTTCCATGTTGTCTCCTTAGAAATAGCTGATCTTCACACGCTTGCCCATCTTGCGCAGGCAATCGGACAGTTCGCTGACAAGGTTCATCTTGATGCTGAAATTGATCGGCAGATCGGGATTCTGGTGCGCAGGGTTGATTGCCCGGCCGACGTAGAAATTGATGTCCGTCGCCTCCTCAAAGAGCAGGCGGCTGATGAGCGAGGCGCCGTCCTTGGAAAGGCTCCAGCGCTCATACAGCTTGTTTTCCTTGAGATAATCCCGCGCGTATTCAACAACCTTGTTGATCGTGATGACGCCCTCCGTCACCAGATCCACGCCCTCGATTTCGGCAATCGGCGGCACGTCGCTCTGCTCAAAGCTGAGCGTCGGGCGCAGGGGCTTATTCAGGTATTTGGCGACGATGGAAGACGTTGTACCGCCGCAGACAATGTGTTTACCCGCCTTGGAAAAGAACAGCGCCATCATGCGGTTGCAGTCGTCGCGGTTGAACGGCGGACCAAAGAGCAGATTCATCGGCTCGCGCTTGCGGATGCGCACGACGCACGCCGTCGCATCATCGCCGGGCTTGCCGCCGTAGAGCTTGAAGCACTCGTCCACCAGAATGGTGGAAAGCGTTTTGGCGGTATATCCGCAGGGAGAAAGCGCCTCCATAAATTCAGCGATATCCCTGTGCTGCCAGCCGAAGTTATACGCCATGCCGATGCCGGCATGCGGACAGCCGTCGCTCATGGCGACAAAAATGTCGTTTTCCCTCAGGCGCAGCGTCGTCTTGTAGATTTTCTTGCCGCCGATGTTCATCTCCGTCTTCGGATAATCATAGAGCTGTTCATCGCGGATGACGATGACCTGCGGGTTGTCATACTGGATGATCTCGATCATCGAGTTGTCGATCAGGTGCATGATGGTGAATGTGGAATACGCCACGCCGCGCACCGAACACACCGGCAGCGTCGCCGCGATGGTTTTCACGCATTCCTCAAGCGGCAGGCCCTCCGCCATCATGGTGGAAATGATCTTCGCAGTCAGCGTGGAAAGAATGCTCGCCTTTACGCCGCTGCCAAGACCGTCGGCAAGGACGATTACCGTCGAGTTTTCGTCCTGCTCCACGATGTCAACATGGTCGCCGCACAGCTCCTCGCCCACATGATTGACGCTCTTATACCCGATATCGGCACACAAATCATTCATTGGTAATCGACTCCTTCAGCTTCGCCAGCGCAATCTTCGTTTCCGCCGCCGTCTCGCCCAGCAGAGAAGCGATTTCCTGCACAATGCGCATCTGCTTTTCCACAACCCTGTCCGCAACCTCGACCGTCTGCGCGGTGATGCGGTCCTTCTTTTCGTGGGCGGTCTGTTCCTCCGTAACGTCGCGCAGGATGCCGATGAGCAGGCGGGATTCGTTGTCGTAGACGATCGTCTGTTCGACATAGCGCTGGTATTCCGCCAGATACACGCGCTGGTCATGGATATGCCGTCCGGTTTCCAGCACGGAAACGAATGCGGAAGGATCCAGAATGCGCACAACAGGCTCGCCCTTGACGTCCACATCGTAGCGCAGGTTCATGATGCGGCGGGCAGCGTTGTTGATCTGCTGCACCTCCAGCTTGTCATTGAGGATCACCAGTCCATTGGGCAGGTTCTTGACGATGGTGTCGGAAAAACTCTCCGCCTTGTCCTTAAGGAAGGGCAGGCACATGGACATCTCCGCCTTGCCCTGCAGGATGGCGATCGCCTTTTCGCGGCAGGTGTTGTAGCCGCAGGTGCCGCAGTTATACTCCTGCGTCTTGCCGAATCTGCCCATGCGGCGCATGAGCGCCTCAATCTCGCTCTCCGGAGGCATGGCCAGCTTATGCGCGATGGAGCCAAAGTGTTTTTTAATCGTCAGCAGATCCGGCTGCTCAACGTCAAACTCCTTCATGCTTGCACGCGCGGAAACCGCCGCAAAATCGCGCACGGGCGAGCGATACCGCTTTTCCATCACCGGGCCGCCGACGCAGCTGCCCACGCACGCAGACATTTCCACAAAGCACTTGTGCACCTTGCCGCGGCGGATGTCCTCCAGCGCAGCGATGCAGTTATCCACGCCGTCCACAGCCAGATAGCTGAAGCCCGGAGCGTTCTTGGTCATCGTGCGCAGCACGCCGCCGGTCGTCGGGAAGAAGCGTGCGCGGAGCCTTTCTTCGTTCTCGTCAAGACCCCTGCGGATCTCAATGCCTTCAGCGGCAAGCCACTGGGAGAGCTCCTCATACGTCAAAACGGCGTCCACAATGCCCTCGTAGTGCTCCGCTTCGTCCTTCTTCGCCAGGCACGGACCGATGAACACGGTTTTGGCATTGGGGATGCGGCGCTTGATGTCCATGCAGTGCGCCTGCATGGGCGATACGACGTCCGCAAGATACGAGAGCATTTCCGGATAGTATTTCTGAATGAGCAGGTTGATGCTGTGGCAGCAGGAGGAGATGACGATATCGCGGACCTCCTCGCGCAGCATGCGCTCGTATTCAGTCTTGACGATCGTCGCGCCGGCAGCGGTTTCCTCCACAGCGGCAAAGCCAAGCTTCAGGAGCGCTTCGCGCATCGCTGCGACACTTACGTCCTCGTAATTGGCGACGAAGGACGGCGCAAGGCTGACCACCACTGGATCGCCGCTTTGAATCAGCACGCGAACCTTCTCGGTCTCCCCGACGATCTGCTTGGCGTTCTGCGGACAGACCACAAAGCACTGGCCGCACATGATGCACTCATTGCCGATAATATGCGCCTGATTGCCGGAAAAGCGGATCGCCTTCACCGGACAGTTGCGGATGCACTTATAGCAGTTTTTGCAGTTGGACTTCTTAAGCGTCAGACAATTCACGCGGTCCTTCCTCCTTGGTATCTCTTACAGGCGGTCAAGCACGCCGGTCTTGAAAAAATCCTTGAATCCCTCGGGCGTAATGCCCGTGTATACTTCATCATCCACCTGAACGGTTACGCCGACGCGATTGCACTTCCCGATGCAGAAGCTGCCCGCCAGCGTCACGTCCTTTTCAAGATGATGCTCGGCGACAGCCTCCTTAAGCAGGCGGACGATTTCGGGCGCGCCCTTGAGATGGCAGGAACTTCCTACGCAGATCTGTATAATCATGAATGTAACTCCCTTCACAATCAAGCCCATGAAAACAGCCCATTCGGGCAAATTATTGTTAAACTTTTCCCTATATTCGTCAGACCATTTCTATTTCCTGCTTTCTGTATGGAATTTTAACACTTTCCATATGTAATCTCATGAAATAGCGCATAAATGCAAACAAGCTGCCGCACAGCGCCCGAAGGCAGGCTGTGCGGCAGCGATTGTCATTGAATTATGCGGAAATCAGGCGATTACTTGTCGCACTGGAACCACAGCTCAGCGGTGCGCAGACGCGCCATATCGCCGGCGCGGATGCCGAACGCGAGGTTCTTGTCGCCGGTGATGTAGCCTTCCAGCAGGCCCTGGGACAGGTCGACGTAGTCCTTGATCAGGCTCTTCTCCCACGCGAAGCCGTCGTGACCGACCGCGAGGTAATCGAACTTGTCCGCCATCGCCCAGAGGTTCTTACAGGTCTGGTTGAACTCTTCAACCAGGGTCATCGCATTGTCAGGCTGACGGGCGAGAATGACGCTGTTGTTGAGGGTATCGCCGGAGACGAAGAAGCGCTGCGGCTCAACCAGGAACGCCACGGAACCCGGGGTGTGGCCCGGCGTCTCGTAAACGGTGACGGTGCTGCCGCCAACGTCGAACACGTCGCCTTCCTTGAGCGGCTTGGTGTTGGCAAGATCGAAGGGTTCCGGCTCTTCCGCGGGGATGCGGGCGAGCATGCCGGCCAGGTTCGCCGGGCCCGGGAAGCGGATGGGCGCGCGGCTCTCGGCGTACATCTGACGATACATGTTGTTGCCGACGGTCTGGTCAAGGTCGGCCTGATGCATGTAGATATCGCAATCCTTGAAGAGATAGGTGCCGCCGGAGTGGTCGAAGTGACCATGGGTCAGCAGGACGGTGATGGGCTTGTCGGTGATGCGCTCGCAGATCTCACGGATGTTGCCAATGCCGCAGCCGGTGTCAAACAGGATGGCCTTCTCTTCGCCGACCAGCAGGTAGGTGTTGACGAGATAGAACTCGCTGATGCAGTAGAGGTTCGGCGCGATCTGGGTGACAGTCTGCTCGATGTACGGCACTTCGCCGGTGTAGCCGGCCGGGGCGGCTTCTTCGGTCGTCTCAGCGGCCTCAGCAAACGCGACGCTGCCAATGCTCATCGTCGCAGCAAGGGTCAGCGCGCCGGCAGCGGCGCCCTTCAGGAACATACGGCGGGTAATCTCATTGCTCATAAAAATCCCTCCAGAATATTTTTCTACGGCCCTTGTGCCGTATTTTGATTTTATTATAAAGAAATCTTACCCATCCGTCAATACATCTTTGTTCAACTTTTACACATTTCCAGTTCGCTTTACTGTGAATCAGTTAAAAAAACAGTAACTATATCAAGGGATCCTATCCTTCTGCTCAGGCTCTTCCCGCCTTTGCTGCGCAGACAAGCTCCGGCAGAAGTTTTTCGTAGTTATCGTCAGCAAGCACATAGGTCTGGTCTGCCGTAATATGGAATTCTCCCTTACCATAAGCACCGCAGCTGCTGACCGCTGCAAGAGGAATTTCAAGATAAGGCTTATTGCCTGCGCCCACCGCCGCCTTGACACCTTCGGCAAACAGCGACCCGAGCAGACCGCCGCCCATCCGCAAGACAAAGCCAGCATTTCTGGAGCCAGAGCTTTCCCGCGAAATAAGGATGCGCCGGTTAGTCACTTCCATGGAGTAGGTATATTTCTTATCCACAACCGGCTGCATGATAATGATTACGTGTCTGCCGCGCACGGATTTTTCGCCCGGCAGCATTTCCCACTTCGTCATGGATTCATCCGCATAGCGAACCTCTGCGCACCCTGCCTGCGGCTGCACAGGCGCAGCTTTCGGCTGTGCAGGCGCGGCTTTCGGCTGTGCAGGCGCGGCTTTCGGCGGCGTATATCCTCCGGCAGTCCCGTACGCGGCTGCCTCTGCCCGTCTTTTCTTGTCGGCTTCTATCTCTGCACGCAGCTGGGCGCCTCTCTTCAACATCTCATCGCTTCGATCATTGCTTCTTTTTCCCCTGATTGCCATCGCCTGTTTTGCCACGGTCATCAGGTCATCGGCGCTGAGCGCATACAGCGCTTCAAGGATCCTGCGTGCCCCCGCCTGAGCCGAAGAGCCGATCGCCGCCTGTCCCACAGGTTGTCCCATGAGTCTCTTTCCCTGCAATTCCGTCGCCAGCCTGCGCACGCTGATCAGTTCGTCATCGCTGAGCGCTTCCATCGCTTTTAGAATCTCCTGAATGCTCATCTGTTTTCCGCTCCTTTATCCACATATCAGTATTCGAATTTCCAATTGCATAGCTGGAATAACACGCTGTTTTACTCTATTTTTATCGTAACACGTTTTTCATCAGAATACAAGAAATGAATGCACCTGCATAACGCCGGCAGTATTTGCCGTAACTGTATTCGCCCAGATGCCTTGTTTTTTCTGCACAAGCAAAAAACTCCCGCCGCAGCAAAGAAATGAAGCCGCTGTTCAGACAGAACAGCGGCTTCATGTATGAAAAACAAGAGAACATCGTCGTTGTAAGCAACGGTTTATTATGCATTCAGTGTCTTTTGTTTTTCGTTTTGTTTCCTGATAATGATGTACATGATGAGTCCAACCACACTCATAAACAGTGCATGGAACGCCAACGAAGAACAATTCAACCAGAGTTTCTCATTATCCCGGAAGAATTCCCAGAAAAACCGAGTACTGCCAAACAGCATCAGCATGATCGGCATAGACAGACCATCCACTTGATGGTTGTTCTTCTTCTCACGCCACAAAATAAAGACAATAATAAGCGCAGCTGTCAATGCTTCCAGCGGTTGCGAAGGAAAGCATTTCCTTCCCAATTGCGTATTGAAGATTCCCCATGAAGAGGGGTATCCATGACAGCAACCGATGAAAATACATCCCCAATGTGACACGCTCTGAACCACGCAAGTAGCCGGCGCAAGCATATCACAAGCCTGTTTCCAATTCAGCTTCAGTATTTTCGATGCCGGTATTGCAAACAATGGCATATAGACAAAGCTTCTTACGATGTTATTCCCTCCGAATGTTCCGGTTTCAATCCAATACTGGACAAACATCCACAAAACAACGGAAGGATAGACAATCAGAACCAGCAAAACCGATCTGATTGGACTAACACCGAAATACTTTCCACGCCACAAGAAGAAGAAAAATACTGCGACAAAACCCAGCGCAAAGAAAACATCATACAGCAATTTATCATATCCATAATACGCTGCTGCAATAACGAGTTTATTCATATCCATCCCTCCTTTTGTACCCGTCTTATAACCTCATTTCACTCGAGACAATTGGCGTAAATCCAGCAAGAAACACCCTGCAAATAGCTCAAGTGTCCCTTGCTTTTTTACGCTTTCCTTAGTCCCTGGGCTTCATGGTCGGGAACAGCAGGACGTCGCGGATGGACGCGCTGTCGGTGAGCAGCATCACCAGACGGTCAACGCCGAAGCCAAGACCGCCCGTCGGCGGCATGCCGTACTCAAGGGCGTTGATGTAGTCGTAGTCGACCTGTGCCTTCGTCTTGGGATCGAGCTTGCGGCGCTCCTCCACCTGACGCTCGAAGCGGCCCTTCTGATCGATCGGGTCGTTGAGCTCGGAGAAGGCGTTGCCAAACTCGGTCGCGTTGATGAAGTACTCAAAGCGCTCGGTGAACATCGGATCATCCGGCTTGCGCTTGGCCAGCGGGCTGATCTCCACCGGGTAATCGTAGATGAAGGTCGGCTGGATGAGGTTCTCCTCGACGTACGCGTCGAAGAACTCCGCCAGAATCGCGCCCTTGGTCGGGATCTCCGGCAGATGCACGTGATGCTCCTTGGCGATGGCGACAGCTTCCTCGTCGGAGGCAATCTGCGCAAAATCGACGCCGGAATACTTCTTCACGGCTTCGACCATCGTCATGCGCTCCCAGTGGCTCAGGTCGATTTCCTTGCCCTGATAGGTGATCTGCAGACTGCCGCACACATTCATGGTGACGGTCTTCATCATGTCCTCAACGAGGTCCATCATGCCGCGGAAATCGGTATACGCCTGATACAGCTCAATGGAGGTGAACTCCGGATTGTGCTTGGTGTCCATGCCCTCGTTGCGGAAGATACGACCGACTTCATAAACGCGGTCCATACCGCCGACGATCAGACGCTTGAGGTAGAGCTCCGTCTCAATGCGCAGCACCATATCCATATCCAGCGTGTTATGATGCGTCAGGAACGGACGGGCGGACGCGCCGATCTCAAACGGGGTGAGTATCGGGGTATCGACCTCCAGGAAGCCGCGGCCGTCAAGGAAATCGCGAAGCTCGCGCATGATGCGGCTGCGCTTGACAAAGGTATCCTTGACCTCCGGATTGACGATCATGTCAAGGTAGCGCTGGCGATAGCGGATATCGGTATCGGTCAGGCCGTGGAACTTCTCCGGCAGGGGCTTGAGGCACTTAGCCAGCAGGGTAACCGTCTTGACGGCAACGGAGATTTCACCGGTCTTGGTCACAAACGGTACGCCGGTCACGCCAATCACGTCGCCCAGATCGTACTTCTTGAACGCGGCATAGGCTTCTTCGCCCACGTCGTCACGCTTGAAGTAGAGCTGGATCTTGCCCGCGCCATCCATCAGGCGGGCAAAGGACGCCTTGCCCATGATGTGGCGGCCGATCATGCGGCCGGCAACGGAGACCGTGGTCTCCTGAAGGTTCTCGTAATTGGCGATCACCTCGGTGCTGGCGTGAGTCACGTCAAACTTGGTGATCTCATACGGGTTGAGATCGTTGTCCAACAGTCCCTGCAGCTTCTCGCGGCGGATAAGCTCCTGCTCGCTGAGTTCCTGCGCGGAAAGGATCTTTTCTTCAGCCATTGTTATTCCTCTTTCTCGGAGTTGCGGCAAATGCCGGTTACAGGGAGATGTCGATGACGCGCAGACGGCGGACGCCGCCCGGGGTCACAGCGGAAACCGTGTCGCCAACATGCGCGCCGATGAGCGCCGCGCCGACCGGGGATTCGTTGGAAAGGCGGCCGTTGAGCGGATCCGCTTCGGAGGTACCGACGATAGAGTAAACCTCCTGCTCCTCATCCTCGTCATCCACATCAACGATGGTCACGCGGGTGCCAAAGCCGACGGAATCCGTGTTGATCTTGCTCTCGTCCACGACAACAGCATTCTCGATCATCGCCTTGAGCTCGGTGATGCGCTGCTCCAGCGCGGCCTGATCGTTCTTGGCGGCGTCATATTCGGCGTTCTCGCTGAGGTCGCCGTAAGAAATCGCGATCTTCAGCTGTTCCGCAATGCGCATTTTTTCTGTAGTCTCTTTGAACTCCAGTTCCTCCTTCATCTTCTGAAGGCCTTCGCGGGTAACAACCAGACGCTTTACTTCTGCCATGATGAATCTCTCCTTTTCTTCTATTCTGCGGTATACGCAGAAAAACCGGTCGGCGCAAGCCTTGACCGGGCATAATGGTCCATGTTGGTCAATTATACTCCGATGACCTGATTTTGTCAACGGAATCAAGCATTTTTAGGGCAAACCGAACACCCGGAATGCGTCGGAATACGCGCTGCGCATGCGCTGCTGCAGCCCGGCGGCGATTTGCTGGTTTTCCTGCGCAGGATCGACGATCATCTCGCAGACATAGGCAAGCATCACACCGTCGTCAAGTGCGCGGATCAGTCCGACCAGTTGTTTCCCTCTCCACGCGGAGATCACGCGCGCAGAACCCGCAGCCGCTGCTTTCAGCTTCGCCGGATCATGCGCATCGGGATGACCCACGGACGCATAGAGCGAACTGAGCTGCGCTTTGGTGAATTCCTTCGTCTCGCTGAACCGGACAGCCATTGCCGCACCTCCCCAAATGCATCTTCCAAGAAAAACTGTCACCAGCAGTTGTCATACCAGACGTCGATTTCCTCCGGATCCGGCTCGTGGAATCCTGCTTCCAGCTTTTTGAGCAGTCCGTCGTCCACCGGATACGCCCGGCATTCTCCTTTGGCAACCAGTTCGTTGCGGACGGCGATATTCTTTTTCCATACCTCGCTGCTCACGGCGACATAGTGCATTTCGCACGCAAATCCCGCGTCGGTGAACATCTTCCTCGCATATCGCCGTTCTGCCGGGGACCAGAATCCCCAGTCGAGCACGACGTTTGTGCCGCAGGCAAGCAGTTCCAGCGCCTTGTCATAGAGATACCGCTTGCAGCGGCCCGATACTTCATCAAACTTCATGCCCAGCGTATCCCCGAAAACGCCAAGCATCAGCTCGTCACAGGAAAGATTCACCGCCCTGTTCTCCCCGCACAGCCGCTGCGCATAAACCGTCTTGCCGCAGGCAATCCGTCCGCAGATCAGCATGGCCTTGGGCTGCGCAGCGCATTCATTCGCTTCGTGTATCATCTGTTCAATCATCGCTTTCTTTCCCTCCGTGTATGCCTTCCTGTCCTGTGCAAACTGTATGGCAAGCGCCTGTTTGAGCGCCTCGTAGCGTTTCGCCGCGTCCATCGACGATCTGAGAAAATCACGCAGACGGATATAGTTATGCCACGCTTCACTGTTCCATAACACGGCATGAATATGATGACTTCTGGTGTCTCTTTCAAAATCGCCGATCACCAGCAGCCGCTGCCCGGGAATATCCTCGCCCCGGTCAATGATGCCGGCCTCCCGCAGCGCAGGAATACATGCATCCACATCCTGCATACGCTTCATGCCGACTGCAATGTCGATGATCGGTTTGGTGCAGATGCCGGGAACAGCCGTGCTGCCTACATGCTCAATGCCGGCTGCAGCGCTGCCAAAAACGTTTTTCAGGACGACAATCGTGCGTCCGGCTTCCTCTTCCCACTCGTCCCGATGCGCTTCAAGCCGCACAGTTCCTCTTTTGAGTCCCAACATATACATTTTCCTCTTCATCACGACGGACTGCAGCGCTTGCAGGCGTCCATCTCCATCGCTTCCGCATTGCGTACGGACACCTTTCTTGGATCATGCATGCCCGAACACCGCGGATTTGCATGCCGTTTTTTTCCGCCGTCCGTCGGCACATAAACCATGCTTCCGCCTTCTTTATTCAGGGCATCCATGTCTTCCGGGGATTGCCCGTGAATCAAGCGGGTAAGCGTTTCATCATCAAGCATCCCTGTCTGTTTAAGCCCTGTCTCTTCCTGAAAACGACTTACCGCTTCATATACACTTCTGTCAAAAGCGCCGCCCCGTGCAGAATCCAGATATTCCTGCTGCACCAGGAATTCCCTGATCGCTTTAATCGGCGTGCCGTCATCGCCCAGCTGAATAAAGCAGGTGCACCAATCCGCATTGCAGTCGCATTCGATCAACGCAAGCGACTGCAGGGGAAACAATATCAACAGGAGCACGCCAAGCAGCAGCCTCTTCATTTGCCTCTCCCCCTCATCGCTTATAGAAAACGAACTGCCTTCATATCCGGCCAAAGCTGCTCAGCCGTTTGCGCAATCCTGTCGCGCATCGCCGGAGTCAGCGTTTCAAACATTGTTACATCGATTCTCTTTCCCGTGCGCTTCCATTTTCCCGCAGTCTGTCCATTGATCAGCAACGCAGGATTGACGATGCCGGCAAGGGAAAACACCGCGCGAAGGTGTTCCTTAGGCAGGAATGGATTCTCCGTTTTTTCATATCCCAGCATCAACGGGTCAAAGCCTGCAAGAAACAAACAGGCAGGAATCTCTTTGTGTTCAGGGTTTTCTTCTATATAGTAATACGTACGCCCGTCGCATTGAGTCGACAAGACGGGCAGACAATTCAGCCATTTCTTTACATATGACTGGGGACTGCCAAAGAAATACGCTGCATCATGAATCGTTGCCGGACCATAATGCGTGAAGTATCGCCGGGCAAGTTCAAGCTCCGCCGCTTCTTTTTCCATCGGTTCAAATGAATCACAGGGAATAAACGCCTTCTTCTCGCTCACCGCATGCGTCAGCTTTCCCGCCTCGCAAAGCGCCCGGATCGTTCCGCCCCATGGGTTAAAGATGCTCTGTGCTTCGGTTTCGGTCATTCCAGCTTCTATACAGATCTTTTTCAGCGCTTCCCGCTCATCGGTTCCTGCGCGGACAGAATTCAGGATCATTTCGGCAAACAGCCGCTTTCGCTCTGCCGAAATCCATTCATCTGCATCCAGCGTATCACACGGACGCAGCTTGCGAACGCGCCCCTGATGGAACATCAACGGAAGATCGTGCGCTTCGAAGAGATGCATCGTGCCACGCAATGTCCAGCTCTTTAGAATTCCCTCGGGACGCGCGCAATCAAAGCTCGTGCTTCGTATCCGAAGCGCGTGAAATGCATTGGAAAGAAACTGCGACTGAATGCCGCAGAGGTTACGTATGACCGTATGCGCATCGTCCCGCGCAAGAAGATACTGGCCTGACAATCGGCGAAACCTGAGTTCATCATTTGTCATGGTTATTTCCTATGAATTGTGAAATCAATAAAGCGTCTCTCAATCAGCATATATTCGACCGACAATCGGTGTTTTCTTCGAAAAACAGAGATTCATACACATGCTGCGCCCTTGCATTCTTCAGATTCGTATCCAGAATGACCCTTTCGCTTCCTTTTTCATACAATGGCTGTGCATCCGGCCTAGCAGCTTAGCGCAGCATGATTTCCTGATGATGAAGATCCATCTTTCTTCTCTTCCTTCAGGATATTCTATTCGTAGTATACCATATCATAACGGTTTTTTATATACAATCGTTTTACATGCATTGAACTTTTAGCCAAGCAAGTTCCGAATCAAATCTGCTCCCGGGCATTCACGCCCGTGCTCTCTTCCCCCACTGGGCGCGCGCATGCGTGAACCTAGCCAAGTACATTTCATGTACTCGGCTGAGGCTGCCCGGGAGAATGGCAGATACCGGATTGTAAATGAAAAAAGCCCCCACATATGTGGGGGCTTTTTCATTTGGAATCCGGCAACGACCTACTCTCCCGGGCCGTCTCCAGCCAAGTACCATCGGCGCTGAAAGGCTTAACTTCTGTGTTCGGTATGGGAACAGGTGGGACCCTTTCGCCATTGTCACCGGAATGCCTATGAAGGGCTTGTGCAGTCCGCGTTCATTCTTGGTTTCCGCTCCGTCCATTTTAAACCAGAGCTTCCTTCTTGGTGAACCTCCGCACAATCTGCGCTTCTTTTCTATTCTCGCGCGTACCCTGAAAACCGCACATCCAAATGTCTTCCATCTCGTATTTGACCAGTTTCTCAATTTTCCCTTTGGTCTCTCTCGATTCTCAATTTCTTTAGATCAAGTCCTCGACCGATTAGTATCAGCAAGCTCATACGTTACCGCATTTACACCGCTGACCTATCTCCTGGTAGTCTTCCAGGGGTCTTACTTCTTTCGAATGGGACACTTATTCTTGAGGTGGGCTTCACGCTTAGATGCCTTCAGCGTTTATCCCGTCCGCATTTCGCTTCCCAGCTGTGCCATTGGCATGACAACTGTTGCACCAGTGATGCGTCCACTCCGGTCCTCTCGTACTAGGAGCAGCTCCTCTCATGTGTCCTTCGCCCACGATGGATAGGGACCGAACTGTCTCACGACGTTC
>JAFYOR010000061.1 GCA_017547805.1 Clostridia bacterium | reverse complement strand
CTTCTTCTGCGTACGCGGCCGATGGTTTCCTCAATTCCCTATCGCGCAAAAGCGGGCTGTGCCCGCGTCCCCATCCGAAACACGCTGCAATTCATGCTTCTTCTGCGTACGCGGCCGATAGTTTCCTCAATTCCCTATCGCGCAAAAGCGGGCTGTGCCCGCCTCCCCATCCGAAACACGCTGCAATTCATGCTTCTTCTGCGTACGCGGCCGATGATTTTTCCCTATTCTCTATGGCTCAAAAAACGCGGACAGGAAATTTCCCGCCCGCGTGGGTGTATCAATAACAAGAGCTTAGTTAAAGCCATTCTGCGCGATATAGGTCTTCTTATGCTCCACACGATAGAAATCGTCGATCTGGCGCTCGGTTTCAATGCGGCGGTTATCCACCACGGTGTAAACAATGCTCGCGACAGCCAGCGCGGCGAAAACGAAGATAGCGGTCATGGCAAGCTCTCCTTTTATCGGTAAACGGTCGCTTATTGTGTGCGGCGGATCATTTTTGTCCGTCTCTTTACGCCTATATTATAGCAAACAACGCACACAAAATCACTTGATTTTTTGCGCGGAAGCAAACGGTTTCGCCGTTCCTCACGCTTGCACAGACCCGGTTAAAGCCGCCCGGACAGCTTGTATTTTTCACAAAAACTGCATATCAAATGGGCAAAGTTTCATTTTTTCTTCAAATCGCCCCTCAAAATCCGTCCTCATCCAAAAAGTTTTTTCATAGACCTTTCCTGATCTTTCAAATCCATTCATCTCTTCCGGGATGCTTGACGCTCCCCGTCCGTCATTTTATAATAGGAAACAACATCCCTATGAGAACACAATGAGGTGGCAACATGACAAACACTCCTCCGGCGCCGGTCAGGCGCATCGCATGGCTGGACGCGCTGCGTGTCCTTTGCTGCTATCTGGTGATCGTCAATCATTCCTACGACGCCATCGGCATCGCGGCGATTTCCCGCCCGGTGCGCCTCGTTTCCTTTATGATCCTCTTCAGCGTCAAAATCGCCGTGCCCATCTTCCTGATGATTTCCGGCTGGACGCTGCTGCGCAAGGAGGATACCGTCAAAAAGTCGCTCTCCCGGTTTGCAAGGATCGCGCTGGTGTACGTCGTGTTTTCTGCCGTCTATGAGATCAACAGCTGCGGCACGATCCGGCCCGCCTACTTCCTTGAGACGATCCTCACGCAGCCCATCACCAACGCCTACTGGTATCTGATCACCTATGCCGGGCTGCTGCTGATGCTCCCCTTCCTGCAGAAGATTGCCAGAGGCATGCGGCGCGGGGAATTCTTCTATTATTTCGCCGTCTCCATTCTCTTCATTTCCGTATATCCGATGGCCGTCAAATACCTGCATCTTCCGGCGTACTCCGATCACTTCCGCATTCCGCTCTTCGGCACGCACGTCTGCTATGTATTTCTTGGCTACTTCCTGCTGCATGAAAAGCTGCCGAGGATTCCCGCATGGGCGCTCGTATGCCTTCCCCTGCTGTGCGCCGCCGGCGCAACGGTGCTCACGGAGTATTCCTTCCTCTCCTCGCAGGGCACAAATTATCTCTTCATGGACAACATTGCGCTGCCGCCCACGCTCATATCCAGCGCCTGCGTGTTCCTCCTCTTCAGCCGCATGAACGTGCAGGGAAAAACAGCCGCCGTGCTCTCCCATCTGGGCAGGCTCTCCTTTGGCGTCTATCTCCTGTCAGATCTTGTGCTGATGCGCCTTGAACCGGTCTTTGATCTGCTGATGACCGCGATGCATCCGCTCGCCGCCGTGACGCTCTACCAGCTGCTGACCTTCGCTGTCTCCCTCGCCGGGGCGCAGCTGCTCACGAAAATCCCCCTCATCCGCAAACTCGTCTGATGCGCCCAAAAGGGCGCTTTTTCTTGTCCGAAAACGGTTTTAGCGGAATCATACGAAAAATAACGCATTATAAAAGGAACACTTGTTCCCCTATTGATTCTGTGCTATAATGGGCACACTGAGATCAGACACTGAAAAAGGAGGTCCGTCATGCAGGAAAGCCGCTTTGTCCTCAAGTCCCCCTTCAAGCCGCAGGGCGATCAGCCGCAGGCGATTGAGGCGCTTGCGCAGGGCGTCAACGCCGGCATGCCCTGTCAGGTGCTGCTGGGCGTCACCGGTTCCGGCAAAACATACACCATGGCCTCCGTGATTGAAAAAGTGCAGCGCCCAACGCTCGTCATCGCGCACAATAAGACGCTCGCCGCGCAGCTATGCAGCGAGTTCAAGGAGTTTTTCCCCGACAGCGCGGTGGAATACTTCGTGTCCTATTATGATTATTACCAGCCGGAGGCCTACATCGCCTCCACGGACACCTATATCGAAAAGGACGCCTCCGTCAACGACGAGATCGAGCGTCTTCGCCACAGTGCGACGGCGGCGCTGCGCGAACGACGGGACGTGATCGTCGTCGCATCGGTGTCGTGCATCTACTCCATGGGCGACCCGAGCGAGTACGAGGGGATGATGATCTCCCTGCGTCCGGGCATGACCATGGAGCGCGACGACCTGCTGCGCGCGCTGGTGGAAATCCAGTACGACCGAAACGACATCGAATTTGACCGCGGCACCTTCCGCGTGCGCGGCGACGTGGTGGAGATCTTCCCCGCAGGCTATGAAAAGAGCGCCATCCGCGTGGAATTCTTCGGTGACGAAATCGACCGCATCACATCGATTGACACCGTCTCCGGGCATACGCTCATGAACCTTGCCCACGTTGCCGTCTATCCCGCGACGCACTACGCCACCCCGCGCGACGCCATCGACCGCGCAATTCACAACATCGAGGACGACCTTGCTGCGCGCGTGGAGGAATTCAAGCGCGACGGGCAGCTGCTGGAAGCCCAGCGCATCGCTCAGCGCACGGAATACGACATCGAGATGCTGCGCGAGCTTGGCTACTGCACGGGCATTGAAAACTATTCCCGTTATTTTGACGGACGCAAGCCCGGCGACGCGCCCTATACCCTGCTTGACTACTTCCCCGACGATTTCCTCGTCTTCATCGACGAGAGCCACGTCACCATCCCGCAGGTGCGGGCGATGTACAACGGCGACCGCGCCAGAAAAGAGGCGCTCGTCTCCTACGGCTTCCGCCTGCCCAGCGCATTTGACAACCGCCCGCTCAAATTCCCTGAATTTGAGAGCAAAATCCATCAGGTTGTCTGCGTCAGCGCGACGCCCGCCGCGTATGAACTCGGCCTTGCCGGGCAGGTTGTCGAGCAAATCATCCGCCCGACGGGTCTGCTGGATCCCGAAATCGACGTGCGCCCGGCGACGGGGCAGGTCGACGACCTCTACGCCGAGATCCAGCGCGTCACCGCGCAGGGCTTCCGCGTGCTGGTGACAACGCTGACCAAGAAGATGGCGGAAAGCCTGACGGCCTACCTGACCGACATGAAGGTGCGCGTGCGCTATCTGCACTCGGACGTACAGACGATGGAGCGGCAGGAGATCATACGCGATCTGCGTCTTGGCGAATTTGACGTGCTGGTTGGCATCAACCTCCTGCGCGAAGGCCTCGACCTGCCGGAGGTCGCGCTGGTCGCAATCCTTGATGCGGACAAGGAGGGCTTCCTGCGCAGCGAGGTCAGCATGATCCAGACGATCGGCCGCGCCGCGCGCAACGCGCAGGGACGCGTTATCATGTATGCCGACACGATGACAGACTCCATGAACCGCGCGATATTTGAAACGCGCAGAAGGCGGCAGCTGCAGCAGGCCTTCAACGAGGCCCACGGCATCACGCCCACGACGGTCATGAAATCCGTGCGCGATCTGCTGGAAATCGGCAGCGCGCCGGGACAAAAGCGCGCGGGAAAAGCCGCTGCAACCGCCAAAAAGCCCATGTCCGAGGACGAGCTGCATCTGCTCATCTGTGCCACGGAGGAAAAGATGCTGCAGGCTGCGGCGAACCTCGACTTCGAGCTGGCTGCGAAGCTGCGCGACAAGCTCTTTGAGCTGCAGGGAAAGAGCGCGGAAGAGATCAAGGAAGAAATCGTTCCCGCGCCGCAGCGCAAAAAGCGGCAGCGCAGAGGGAATAACAAGTACCTGAAGGCGTAACACAAGATCAGACACATTCACAATACGATGCACATGCGCCCGCCGGCTCCTTCCGTCACGGCTAACGCCGTGCCACCTTCCTCCCGGAGGAAGGCTTGGATGAGCGCAGCCCGGGACACAGAAAGACGCTGATATAGAAACGAAACGTATACGAGACGGCTCCCTCCGGGAGGGAGCTGTCAGCGAAGCTGACTGAGGGAGCCTGCGGGCGCAAAGGCCTGACGACCGCTCTCTTCGGTCATTTCCGCATCTGCATTCTGAATTGATTTATACCATGATTGAAGGAGCCCCCATGCAGGAAAACATCGTCATCCGCGGCGTGCGTCAGAACAACCTCAAGAATTTCGATCTGACGCTCCCGCGCAACAAGCTCATCGTCTTCACCGGCCTTTCCGGCTGCGGCAAGAGCTCCCTCGCCTTTGACACGCTCTACGCCGAGGGACAGCGCCGCTATGTGGAAAGCCTTTCCTCCTATGCCCGCCAGTTCCTTGGACAGATGGAAAAGCCGGACGTGGATTCCATCGACGGCCTCTCCCCGGCAATCTCCATCGATCAGAAGACAACCAGCAAAAACCCCCGCTCCACCGTCGGCACGGTGACGGAGATTCACGACTATCTGCGCCTGCTCTATGCGCGCGTGGGCGTGGCGCATTGTCACAAGTGCGGCAGGGAGATCAGCAAGCAGAGCGTCGATCAGATGGTTGACCAGCTCCTTTCCCTGCCCGAGCGCACGCGGCTGCAGCTGCTTGCGCCCGTCGTGCGCGCCAAGAAGGGCGAGCACGCCAAGGTGCTTGAAGGCATCGTCAAGCAGGGCTTTGTCCGCGTGCGCGTGGACGGGCAGCTTTACGACGCAGCAGACGTTCCCGCGCTGGCCAAGACGAAGAAGCACGATATCGAGGTCGTCGTCGACCGCCTGATCCTGCGCGAGGACATCCGCAGCCGCCTGACCGACTCGCTGGAAACCGCGCTGGCGCTTTCCGGCGGCGTGGTGATCGCGGATATCGGCCCGGGCGAAACGCAGATGCTCTTTTCCCAGAACCTTGCCTGTCCTGACTGCGGCATCTCCATGGAGGAGCTGACGCCGCGCAGCTTTTCCTTCAACAGCCCGTTCGGCGCCTGCCCGACCTGCTCGGGCCTTGGCGTACAGATGAAGATCGATCCGGATCTCATCGTTCCGGACTGGACAAAGTCCATCGACGAAAATCCCTTCCACGTCATGGGCTGGACGGGATCGGAGGCCGGCACGCAGGCACGGATGTTCTTTGAGGCGCTGGGCGAAAAATACGGCTTCGCCATGAACACGCCGCTGTGCGAGCTGAGCGAGGACGCCGTCGGCGCCATCCTCTACGGCACGAAAAACGAGCCGCTGCACATCCAGTATACCCGTCCCAACGGCGATACCCACACGTTCAACGCCCCCTTTGAGGGCATCATCCCCACGACGGAGCGACGCGCGAATGAAACCACCAGCGAAAGCGCAAAGGCATATTATGAATCCCTGATGAGCCAGACGCCCTGCCCGGACTGCGAGGGCAAGCGCCTGCGCCCGGAAATCCTCGCCGTTACCGTCGGCGGCAAATCGATTGCCGAAGTATCCGACCTGTCCATCCGCAAGGCGCGCGAATTCTTCTCTTCCCTCGCCTTTGGCGAAAAGGATTCCATGATCGCCGCGCCGATTCTCAAGGAAATCCTCGCGCGGCTCAAGTTCCTTGACGACGTGGGCCTTTCCTATCTGACGCTCTCCCGCGCGGCAGGCACGCTCTCCGGCGGCGAGGCGCAGCGCATCCGGCTTGCCACGCAGATCGGCTCCTCGCTCGTGGGCGTTCTCTATATCCTCGACGAGCCGAGCATCGGCCTGCACCAGCGCGACAACAACCGCCTGATCGATACCCTCAAGCATCTGCGCGACATTGGCAACACGCTGATCGTCGTGGAGCACGACGAGGATACGATGATGGCTGCCGACCAGATCGTGGATATCGGCCCGGGCGCGGGCGAACACGGCGGTCAGCTCATCGCGCAGGGCACGGCGCAGGAGATCATGGCCTGCCCCGAATCGATTACCGGCGCGTACCTTTCCGGCCGGCGCGGCATCCCCATTCCGGCAAGGCGAAAGACGCCGACCGGCTTCATGACCGTGCGCGGCGCGAGAGCGAACAATCTCAAAAACCTCAGCGTCAACATTCCTCTGGGCGTGATGACCGTCGTCACCGGCGTCTCCGGCAGCGGCAAATCCTCGCTGGTCAACGAGATCATCTACAAAACCCTCCAGCGCGATCTGAACCGCGCGCGCACGCATCCGGGCGCATGCGACGGCATTGACGGCGTCTCCCAGTGCGACAAGGTCATCGCCATCGACCAGAGCCCCATCGGCAGAACGCCGCGCAGCAACCCCGCGACGTACACGGGTCTGTTTGACATGATCCGCAAGGTCTTTGCCGCCACGCCGGAGGCCAAGGCGCGCGGCTACAAGGAGAACCGCTTCTCCTTTAACGTCCGCGGCGGACGATGCGAAAGCTGCTCCGGCGACGGCATCCTGCGCATTGAGATGCACTTCCTCGCGGACATTTTTGTCCCCTGCGAGGTCTGCAAGGGCAAGCGCTACAACCGCGAGACGCTGGAAGTGACCTACAAGGGCAAATCGATCGCCGATGTGCTGGACATGACGTGCGAGGAAGCGCTCTCCTTCTTTGAAGCGTATCCTCGGATTTCCCGCAAGCTGCAGACGCTGTGCGACGTCGGTCTTGGCTACATCAAGCTCGGCCAGCCCTCCACCACCCTTTCCGGCGGCGAGGCGCAGCGCGTAAAGCTTGCCACCGAGCTCTCCCGCACGCAGACGGGCAAGACATTCTACGTCCTTGACGAGCCGACAACCGGCCTGCACATGGCAGACTGCGAGCGGCTGGTCGGCGTGCTGCGCCGTCTGGCCGAGGGCGGCAACAGTGTGCTGATCATCGAGCACAACCTTGACGTCATCAAGGCCTGCGATTACGTGATCGACCTTGGCCCGGAGGGCGGAGACGGCGGCGGCACGCTGGTGTGCGAGGGCACGCCGGAAGAAATCGCCGCGTGCGAAGAAAGCTATACCGGCAGGTTCCTTGCGCCGGTGCTGAAAAAGAGCCGGAAGGTTGAATACGCCGACTGACGCAAACAGCCAAACAGACGGACGATCATCAGATCGTCCGTTTTTTGTATGCAAGTGTGCTTTCCGGAGCAGAATGCGCTGCGGCGCTGTGATGCGGGAAAAGCAGGTATGAATATCAGGTATGCAAAGCATACTTTTGGAATCACCACAAAAGCAAAGACGAATGAGTTCTTCGTGGGTGCGCAGCCTATAGAATAAGCATCAATGCAAAAGAACGAATTGGATTGATCCGAGCCAGTTCAGCGCCCCTGAAACCGGCGAACGAATCGTATAATCCCGCCGCCCGGCATCCGGACGGCGGTTTTCTCTTTACATTCCACCCGTGCTGCGCTACAATAGAGAAACAACATTTTGTCAACAAGGGAGGGGCTTTTCATGACGTATATTCCGGCGGAAACCCGTTATGATTCCATGCAATACCGCCGCTGCGGCAAGAGCGGACTGCTGCTGCCGGCGATTTCTCTTGGCCTGTGGCATAACTTCGGAGACATCACCCCCTTTGGTCAGCAGCGTGACATTCTGCGCGCCGCGTTTGACAACGGCGTCACGCACTTTGATCTCGCCAACAATTACGGCCCGCCCTATGGCGAAGCCGAGCGCAACTTCGGCCAGCACATGAAGCGTGACTTTATGCCCCACCGCGACGAGCTGGTCATCTCCACCAAGGCGGGCTATGACATGTGGAAGGGGCCTTACGGCAACTTCGGCAGCCGCAAATACCTCATCGCCAGCCTTGACCAGAGCTTAAAGCGCATGAACCTTGATTATGTCGACATCTTTTATCATCACCGTCCCGATCCTGAGACCCCGATTGAGGAGACGATGATGGCGCTTGACCATATCGTCAGGAGCGGCAAAGCGCTCTACGCCGGCATCTCCAACTACCGCCCCGAGCAGGCGCGCATCGCCATCGACACGCTCAAGGCGCTGGGCACGCCGATGCTCATCCACCAGCCCAATTACAGCATGCTCAGCCGCTGGATCGAGGACGGTCTGACGGACGTGCTGCGCGAAAAGGGCGTGGGCTGCATCGTCTTCGCGCCGCTGGCCGGCGGCAGGCTCACCGGCAAATACCAGAACGGTGTGCCGGCGGACAGCCGCGCGGGACACGATCCGCGTTACCTCAAGCCCAGCATGATCGACGAAAGGCTCAATCGCTGCACGGCAAAACTTTCCGAAATCGCCGCCGCCCGCGGACAGAAGCTCTCCCAGCTTGCGCTGCAGTGGGTGCTGCGCGACGACGTCGTCACCTCTGCGCTCATCGGCGCCAGCCGCGCCGAGCAGGTGATTGAAAACGTGAAGGCGCTTGACTTCCCGGCGCTCACGCAGGAAGAGCTTGCCGCCATCGAAACCATCCTCGCCGAATACCACGCGGCACAATAACAAACTAATCAAGCCTTCCCCTTTGGGGGAGATGGATCGCCGCAGGCGGGACGGATGAGGTCTTCGCCCGCAGGCGGATTATAAAGAAAAGAGGCGTTCACCCTGATCAACGAACAATACAAGGCCATGCTCTCCGGCAAATCCGTCATCCGCGAGCTGAGCGAATACGCCACCGCGCGCGGCAAGGAGATCGGATACGAGAACGTGTTTGACTTCAGTCTCGGCAATCCGAGCGTTCCCGTCCCCGCGGCGTTCAACGAGAAGCTCTGCGAGCTGCTCACGACCCGCCCGTCCATGGAAATCCACGGCTACAGCCCGAGCCTGGGCATCACGTCCGTGCGCGAAAAGATCGCCGCGTCCCTGAACCGCCGTTTTGGCATGGACTATACCGGCGATGACATCTTCATGGCCAGCGGCGCCGCCGGCGCTCTGGCACACGCGTTCCGCCTGGTCACCAAGCCGGGCGATGAAATCCTGACCTTCGCGCCGTATTTCCCGGAGTATGGCCCGTACACCGCGGGCTGCGGCCTCAAGCTGCGCGTCGTTCCGGCCAACACCGCGGACTGGCAGATCAACTTTGAAGCGTTTGAGGACATGCTCACGGAAAACGTTCAGGCGATCCTCGTCAACACGCCCAGCAACCCCTCCGGCGCGTTCTATTCCGAGGAAACGCTGCGCCGCATGAGCGAGCTGCTGCTCAAAAAGGAGCAGGAATTCGGACACGACATCTGGCTGATCTCCGACGAGCCGTACCGTGAGATCGTCTTTGACGGCAAGGCTGCGCCGTATGTCTCCAAATTCTATCCGCGCACGATCAGCTGCTACTCCTTCTCCAAGTCCCTGTCCCTGCCGGGCGAGCGCATCGGCTATCTGGCGGTTAATCCGGCGTGCGGCGTGTCCAAAATGCTGGTGGTCATGAGCGGCCAGATTTCCCGCGGCACGGGCCACAACTGCCCGCCCTCCGTCATCCAGCTGGCGGCGGCAGACTGCTGCGATCTGACGGCGGATCTGTCCGTATACGAAACAAACATGAACATCCTCTACGACGGCCTGACGGCGCTTGGCTTTGACATCGTCCGTCCGGGCGGCACGTTCTACATGTTCCCCAAGGCGCTTGAAGAGGACGCCGTCGCCTTCTGCAAGAAGGCCACCAAGTACGACCTCATTCTCGTGCCCAGCGATTCCTTCGGCGTGCCGGGATATTTCCGCATTGCCTACTGCGTGGACACGGAAAAAGTCGTCCGTTCCCTTGAAGCCTTCAAGCGCTTTGTCCGCGCCGAGTATCCGTAAGCGGGCTGTGCCAGCACCCGCGTCCGAATCAGCCTTTGACTCATCCTTTTTACACGCACGCGGCCGAAAGCTTTGTTTCATTTTCTATACAGTAAAAAATGCTGGAAATTGCTGAAAAAAATGAAGAAAATGATTGACACCGGAATCAAAAGCTGGTATCATTCATGGGTAAGCCGCTCGGGACCGGTCTGTTAAATGCGGCCATTGGGCCAGCTACCCAAACCCGGCGAGTAAAATAATAGGAGGTGTCACCATATGTACGCTATTATTGCGACTGGTGGCAAGCAGTACCGCGTTAGTGAGGGCGACGTGATCTACATCGAGAAGATCGATGCTCAGGTTGACTCCACCGTCTCTTTTGACGTCATGCTCGTTGAGAACGAGGGTGAGGTTAAGGTCGGCACTCCGGTTGTCGAGGGTGTCAAGGTTGAGGGCAAGGTCGTCGGCCAGATCCGCGGCGAGAAGATTATCGTCTTCAAGTACAAGGCCAAGAAGAACTATCGCCGTAAGCAGGGCCATCGTCAGCCGTACACCAAGGTTGAAATCACCAAGATCGGCTAATTCACGATGACCAACATCACGGTCTATGCATATGAGGACGGCAGGCTGCAGGGCTTTATGGCCAGCGGTCATGCCGGCGGAAAAAAGGTTCGCGGTTACGATCTGGTCTGCTGCGCGGTATCCGTGCTGACACAGACCGGCGTCAACGCCCTTGAAGCCATCACAGGCAAAGCGCCTGAGGTTACGGTTCAGGACGGGTTCCTGCGCTGCCATCTGGCCGAAGGGCTCGATGAAAAGCAGATGGAACAATCGCAGATCATCCTTCGCACCATCATGCAGGGACTGACAGACATTCAAAAAATCTATCCGACGCTCGTTCGGATACAGCACAGAGAATGGAGGCAAGCAGATGCTTACGATGAATCTTCAGCTCTTCGCTCATAAGAAGGGCACCGGTTCTTCCCACAACGGCCGCGACAGCGAGTCCAAGCGACTCGGCGCCAAGCGTGCGGATGGTCAGTTCGTTCTGGCCGGCAACATCCTGTACCGTCAGCGCGGTACCCACATCCATCCCGGCACCAACTGCGGCATCGGCGGCGACGACACCCTGTTCGCCCTGGTGGACGGCGTGGTTCGCTTCGAGCGCATGGGCAAGAAGAAGACCCGCTGCAGCGTGTACCCGGTTGCGCAGTAATTAATCACTTCGCAAAATGAGAACGTCGAGAAATCGGCGTTCTTTTTTTTATGGGTGGGCTGTGCCCACACCCGCTTCGCTTCGCGGCTGTTTTAACGCTGCGTTCGCGCGGAGGGCGCTCCGCAGCCTGCTATGCGGTGATTCGCAATCCGCGGGCTGTTCCCACACCCGCTTCGCGGCGGTTTTAACGCCGTGTTCGCGCGGAGGGCGCTCCGCAGCCTGCTATGCGGTGATTCGCAATCCGCGGGCTGTGCCCACACCCGCTTCACTTCGCGGCTGTTTTAACGCTGCGTTCGCGCGGAGGGTGCTCCGCAGCCTGCTATGCGATGATTCGTAATCCGCGGGCTGTGCCCACACCCGCTTCGCTTCGCGGCTGTTTTAACGCTGCTTTCGCGCGGAGGGCGCTCCGTAGCCTGCTATGCGGTGATTCGCAAACCGCGGGCTGTGCCCACACCCGCTTCACTTCGCGGCTGTTTTAACGCTGCGTTCGCGCAAAAGGCACTCCGATCCCTGACTTTGCGCAATATCAGAAATGCCTGCGGGCGGGACCTCATCCGTCACGGCTGCGCCGTGCCACCTTCCCCAAAGGGGAAGGTATTATTTGCGTTCTTTCGCCGGTACGAGGTTATACTGACCGACTTTTGCCGCGGCAAAAGGGGCTGTCAGAATAAGAACCCAAAAATCCTAAGAAAAACAAAGTATTTTGCGCCGAAGGTTTCCAAAGGGCGACCGGAAAGCCCTTTGGCGGGGCAATGGGGCAGAGCCCCATACCTTATAAGCAAGCTATACTTAGAAAAATCTCTTCTTAGAATGTTCGGTTTTATCCTGACAACCCTGCCCCGAAGGGGCGGATGAGATCCCCGTCCTATAATTCCTTGCGCCGTGCAAGATCCGTCCCATCCTGCGCGTCTATATGATATACTATATCCATCAACTGCCAAAAGGGGGCGTCGCCATGGCACGGCAGCCAGAAGAAAAAAGGAAAGCCAGCCTGAACATCCGCAGGCTGCTGCCCTGCTTCGCCGCAGCCTTTATCTCCTACTGGCTTTTTGAATTGTATATGAACCGCCTGTCCGCCCGCCTGTTCACGAGCGCTGCGCTGACCAAGCCGGAGATCATCGGCGCAGCCGCGCAGTTCATCGGGATATTTGTCCTTCTGTTTTATCTGCTCTACGCCGGCATCTGCCTTGAAAAGAAACGCTGGTTTCGCCTATGGACGCTCATCGTGCCGCTGATAACCATTGCGCTGATGTTTCCGCAGCTGCATGGGCAGATTCTGCTTCATGATGACGGGCATCTGCTCGTCACGGACGCATTCGGAGAAGTAAAGTCGTCATATGCCATCGAGAACGTCCGTCGCATACGCCTGAACGTGAGCGGGCGCTCCTATACCAGCAAGGGAGGAAAGACACCCGGCAGCATCAGTATGCGGCTTTACTGCAAAGCTGATGGACCTCAGGAAATATTTCTCTTTTCCGTCGATTCCTTCACGGGAAATGATGCCAGTCAGCGGCTCTCTCATATGCTCAGCATCCGTCGCATGGCAGCACAATCTACCGTCATCGTAGAAAAGTATACGGACGACGATCTGCAGGAAGCGTTTGAAGACGAAGGACTTGCGCCGGGCGACTGGGCCGCCGTTTCCTATCTCCTCGCCCAATAACCATAGCAAAGAGAGAAACCGGGGACCGTCCCCGGTTTCGTGCTGTCTTCCAAAGACCTTTCCTGTGCAAAACATAGCTGCGGAGCGCCCTCCGCGCGAACGCAGCGGCTTTAATCGCCGCGAAGCGGTGTGGGTTCGGGCACAGCCCGACCGCGAAGCGGTGTGGGTTCGGGCACAGCCCGATGGAATGCGATTTCCGATGGGGCGTTGTTCGGGTTGCCCTTGCCGATGTTCCCCTGTGGTTTCATCTGATGAATGGCGTAAAGCTCCGAAAGCGCCTGCGCCTCGGGCCAGTCCTTTGCCGGCTGTGCCGACAGTCCCGTGCATTCCGTCGCGCTGGCGATATTCTGCGGCTGATCAAAGCCGTTTTCGCCGTCCTTCGGCATCGGCGGCGGGTTCCATTGGTGCACGCCCTGATGATGCTTGCTCCTGCTCATAAGATCACCTCTCCTTTCCTGCCTGCTTAGCATGGGGAAAGAAGAGGTGTTTTTATCCTGATCATTTTCTGTATTTTCTGAATCATCGAATCAAAAGGATACGCTGGGCTGCCGCCCAGACCTGCTTGGGGATATCATCCCCAAACCCCTTCACCGCTTCGCGCTGTTGCAAGAAGCGCAGAATGGATATCTTATTCTTCGGCGCGAAGCAGCGCGACGAGATCTGCGGGCAGCGGCTCGTCAAGCTCAATGCGCTCGCCCGTGATCGGCTGAACAATCGACAGATGCGCCGAGTGCAGCGCAAACCGTCCGCCGAGCGCAGGAAGCTCCTCGCCGTAGAGATAATCCCCAACGATCGGGCAGCCGATGGAGGACAGATGGACGCGGATCTGATGTGTGCGCCCGGTTTCAAGACGCAGCCGGATCAGCGCCCGGTTTCCTGCCGTTTTTTCCACGCGGTAATGCGTCACGGCAGGCTTTCCGTCCTCGCAGACGCAGCGCTTCGCGCCCTCGCCGCATTTGGCAATCGGCGCGTCAATCGTCCCTTCCGGCTTTTGCGGAATGCCCTGCGTCACGGCAAGGTATTCACGGACGAACCCGCCCGAATGCAGCTGCGTGGATAACAGATGCTGGCTGTGCGCATGGCGCGCAACGACGAGCAGACCGCTGGTACCCTTATCCAGCCTGTTCACAGGATGATAAACAAACGTCTGCGCATCCGCCCCCAGCAACGCAATCAACTGCTCGCGAAGCGTGCCGGTTTTGATGTGCGTGCCCGGCAGCGTCGCCAGCGGCGCGCCCTTGGCGATGATCAGCAGATCCTCGTCCTGATAACGGATGAACGACGGCGGACCGGAAACTTCGCCGTCCGCTGCCGCTTCGCCCGCCTCATCATCCGGCAGCCGGATCTCGATAATCTGGCCCGTCTTCACCCGATAGCTTGCGCGGACGGGAACGCCGTCAATCAGGATGCCGCCCAGCACCTTCAGCCGCCGGAACGCATGCGCGCCAAGACGGAAACGGCGCGGCACAAGGTCGCGTATTGCGCGACCCTCATCCGTCTCAAGCGCGGTATAATACAATCGACGCACCCATCCACCTCCTTGAATGATGTCAGGTCATTATACCATAATCCGCGGTCAATTGACAAAGGGAACGCGGAAAGGTACAATATGAACATCCATGTATACCGCATATGCCGCCGAAACGGCAGAATTACGGAGGATCCATCATGAACGCATATACCGTTTTTGAAGATAGAAAGGACGAGTTCCTTGCGCAGCTTGCCGCCGCGCAGGACGCGAAAGCGCGCGAGGACGCCGCCGTCTATGTCATCGAGCAGATCGCCTGCGTGCTGGCGCAGGAGGAAACGGACAGCGCCGCAAGGCAGCGCCAACAGGCCGTGCTCGCCATGGCAAAAAAGGCGCCGTCCCTGCTTGACGCCGCCAAGGCGGAGGGCGAGCTGGTCATCGCCTCCCCGCAGCAGGCGCAAAGCAGCTTCCGCCTGACCCCCAAGACCGCCGGCGCCGGCATCCTCGCGCTGCTGGCTGCGTATGCGCTGATCGACGGTCAGGTGATCTTCGCCGCGCTGCAGGCAGCCGGCTGCGCGCTCGTCCTGCTGGAGCGCGGTGCGCTGGGCGCTGCGGCGGCGCGCATGGGACATGCGCAGGCGCGCGGCGTGCTGAGCATAGACGCCCATGTCATGCTGGAACGCATCGGCGCATTGTGCCGCGCGGCGGATGTGTGCGCAAGCGATCTGGCCATCATCGAAAAGGAAACCTCGCTGGGCCGGCTGAACGGAACGGCGGATGAAGCGACGCTGGATCTGCTCACCGCCATGCTGGAAGCGAAAGCATCCGGCAGAAATGACGCCGCCTGCCGCGTGCTGGATCTGGCAGAGCAATACCTCAAGATGCTGGGCATGGAAGCGCTTGACTACAGCAAAGAGCATGCCGCGCACTTTGACGTGCTGCCCACGCTTGGCGCTGCGCGGACAATCCGCCCGGCGCTGCTGCGCGAAGGCAGGCTGGTGCGCAAGGGCGTGGCAGCCATGCAGATGGAAAGGAGCGTGGGCGCATGAGGATTCTGGGCTTTGACCTCGGCGACGGCGAGAGCGCCGTTACGCTGCTGGATGAAAACTCGACCATCGAGCCGCGCGTCATCCCGCTGTGCGGCCGCGCAAGCACGCTGACCGCCGTAGGCCTGCGCGACGGACAGATCGTCATCGGCGAAGATGCAAGCGTCATGTCGGGCGCAGTGAATGTACAGACGCGCTTTAAGGCGAAGTATCTGAGCGACCCGTCGGCCTCCGGCGTGGTGCGGATGTTTGCGCAGGGCGTGCTTGCGCAGCTCATGCGCGAAGAACCCGCGCTCATGGCCAACGTCAGCGCCACAGTCGTCGGCTGCCCCGCCGGCTGGGGACAGGGACGGCGCGAACAATATGCCGCGCTGCTGGAATCCGCAGGATTCCCCAATGTCAGCGTCGTGCCGGAGCCGCGCGCAGCGTTCCTCTATGTCCGTCACGCGCGCGGTCTGCGCATCGATCCCGCGCTGATGAAAAAGAGCGCCATGGTCGTGGATGTCGGCTCCTCCACAACGGACTTTGCCTATGTCGTAGATGGCAGACAGCAAAATCTCTCTCTCTTCGGCGATACCAATCTGGGCGGCGGCGTGCTGGACGAGCTGATTCTTGAACGCGCGCTCTCCCTCTCGCCCGACGGCGAGGCCATCCGCCGCGTGTTTGAAAAGAGCGCCGCTTGGAAAAGCTTCTGCGAACTGGAAGCAAGGCGGCTTAAAGAAGCGTATTTCCTTGATGAAAAGAAGTGGGAAACGCAGCCGCTGTCCCGCCAGCTGGTGATCTGCTATGACGAGACGCTGATGCTCGATATCCGCCTTGACGCGGCGCAGATGCAGGAAATCATCCACATGCCGGCGGCGCAGCTGGGCGGACGCAGCTTCGTCAAATGCCTTGACGACGCCCTCGCCGCCGCGCAGGCCGTCAGCCGGGAAAATCCGCCGCAGGCCGTCATCCTCACCGGCGGCGCTTCGCGCATGACGTTCCTGCGCGAGGCTGTCGGCGCAGCGTTTGAAAAGAGCCTGCTGATCAGCTGTCCCGAACCCGAATGCTCCATCGCCCGTGGCCTCGCCTATGCCGGATGCGTGGATGAAAAGTTGCGCATCTTCCGCAGCGAAACGGCGTCCATCGCCCGGGGCGAACGGCTCAGCCTCGCCGTTTCCCAGCGGATTCATGAGCTGTATCGCCCGCTCGCCAACGCGATCTTTGACGTATGCATGGAGTGCGCGCTTGACAGCGTGCGGCTGTGGCGTCAGGGCGGCCTTGATACGATCGATGCGCTGGAAGCGCATTGTCAGGAGAGGATTGCCCGGGAGATTTCCGGCAACGACGTCCGCGAAGCGGTGCAGGAACCCATGAAGGCATGGCTGACCATGCTGCTTGAAACCCTGGAAGACGAGCTGACCGCGCTGTGCGAACGCTGCGGCGTGCCGTCGGAGCGCATGACGCTGGGCAGCGCCAATGTTCATGCCGGCGTGGGCGTGAAGCTCTCCGTGCTTGACGCAATGGGCATGGACGTCCTTTCCGGTCTGCTGAGCGTGGTGCTGGCGGCTGTTGGCGCGGCGATCTGCGGCGGCGGCGGCATGGCTGTCATTTCCAGCGGTCCGCTCGGTCTGATTCTGGGCGCGGTCATCGGCGTGCTGCTGATGCTTCTGGGACGCGACACCATGGAGCATGCGCTTCGAAGCGCAAACCTGCCCGGCTTCCTGCGCTTCCTCGTCAGCGATCTGGCGGTGCGCCTTGGCATGGACCGCCAGCGCCAGAAGATCGAAGCGTCGATTATCGGCGCTCTGGCTGATCCCTCCAACGGCTTTTCCGCACGGCTGTGCGCCGGACTGGCCGACACGATCGGCGTGCAGCTGGAAGCGATGGCCAAGAATGCCGAAATGTCCATCGAAGCGTAAGCGCTGACTTACACTATCCCCCTAATACCCATAAAAGAAACCGGAGACCTTTCGTCTCCGGTTTCGTGCTTCTTGATGAAATGCGCATCCTACGTAAAAGTTTAGCTGTGGAGCGCCCTCTGCGCGAACGAAACGATTCTTCCAGCCTCGTTCGCCGAACTCTGCCACATAACAAAGCCGCGTCGGATGCGGGTGCGGGCACAGCCCGCCCTTTTGCCCGCTTTTTGCGTTTCCGAGGGCCCTCCGCCCGATGGAAACTCCCCCGGCCTCGTTCGCCGAACTCTGTCACATAGCCAAGCCGCGTCGGAAGTGGGTGCGGGCACAGCCCGCCCTTTTGCCCGCTTTTTGCGTTTCCGAGGGCCCTCCGCCCGATGGAAACTCCCCCGGCCTCGGTCGCTAACCTCTGCCACATAACAAAGCCGCGTCGGATGCGGGTGCGGGCACTGCCCGCTGCCCAATGGGAACTCCCCCGGCTTCGGCTGTTAGCATCTGCCTACAGATTACGCCTTTCAGCGCCGTTTCGGAGCGCCCTCTGCGCGAACGAAACGATTCTTCTGGCCTCGTTCGCCGAACTCTGTCACATAGCCAAGCCGCGTCGGAAGTGGGTGCGGGCACAGCCCGCCCGCCCGATTAGTAGCCGGACGCCTGCTCGTTCTTGACGATCTTGACGATGCGGCTCGTGCCAAGGCGCGTCGCACCCAGCGCAATGAACTTCTCCGCGTCATCAAGGCTGGCGATGCCGCCGGCAGCCTTGATCTGCTTGCCCGGCGCCATGTGCTTTGCCATCAGGGCAACATCGTCAAACGTCGCGCCGGCGGTGGAGAAACCCGTGGAGGTCTTGATGAAGTCCGCCTTGGAACGGGAAACAATGCCGCACATGCGCACCTTTTCTTCCTCGGTCAGCAGGCAGGTTTCGATGATGACCTTCAGCGGCTTGCCCGCGCAGGCTTCCTTGATGGCGTCGATCTCCGCAAGCACCTCTTCGTCGCGTCCGTCCTTGAGCATGCCAATGTTAATGACCATGTCGATCTCGTCCGCGCCGTTTTTGATGGCGTCGGCGGTTTCGTAAACCTTCGCCGCCGTCGTCACATAACCCGTCGGGAAACCGATGACCGTGCACACGCCGACCTTGTCCGCCCTGTCCGCCATGTAGGCCTTGCAGCGCGCTACGTAGCTCGCGGGAATGCAGACGGTTGCGGTGCGGTACTTCATCGCGTCGTCGCAGATCTGCGCAATCTCCGCCCAGGTGGCGCCGGGCGCGAGCAGCGTATGATCGACCATGGAAAGAATCTTGCTGAGTTCCATATTCTACCTCCTGAATCGTATATCGCTGATGCCGGATGATTCCGGCTCGTTGTCCTGCTCTATTATATCGCATCTTCTGCGGGCAGGCAATGACGCCGGATGTTTTGGTGCTTTTCATTTTCGAAAAATGCAGGTATACTGGATACATATCATCACATCAGGAGGCACGCCCATGATTATCGGCATGAGAGGACACGATTTAGGCCGTATGCAGCCCGAGACGCTGGCTGAAGCGATCCACGCGCTGGGCTTTGGCGCAGCGCAGCTCGCCTTCACCAAGGCGTTTCCCGATCCGGCGGAAACCTACATGACGCCGCAGAACCTCCGGCGCATCCGCGATGCATTCGCCGCCAAGGACATTGCCGTGCCGGTAATGGGCTGCTACATCAGCGCCAGCGACAGCAATGACGCCGTAAGAAACGAGGCAAAAGCGAAATTCGCCGCCTGCCTTCGCGCCAGCGTGCTGCTCGGCGCGGGCTGTGTCGGCACGGAAACGACGCATTTCACGCAGGAGGAATCCCAGCGCGAAGCGGCCTATGCACGCCTGCTGGATTTCATGCGGGCTGTCGTGCCGGTCGCAGAGGCATGCGGCGCGATCGTGGGCATTGAGCCCGTCGCCACGCATACGCTCAACACGCCCGAGCTCACGCGAAGGCTGCTTGACGACGTGGGCAGCGACAGCGTGAAGATCATTCTGGATATGGTCAACCTGATGACGAAGGAAACCAGCTCCAAGGCAGCGCAGCTTGCGCTACTTGAGCGCTGCCTCTCCCTGTGGGGAGATCGGATCTGCGTGCTGCACATCAAGGATGGCAGGTTTGATGAAAACGGGAAATGGATCGACACGCCCATCGGCGAGGGCATCGTCGACTGGAAAACGCTGCTGCCCCTCCTGCAGGCGCATAACGATTCTCTCTGCGCGCTGCGCGAGGGCGTGTGGCCCGAACGCGGTGAGGAAGAATGCCGCAGGCTCTGCGAGCTGGCCGGACTCTGATAGAATCCTGAAAGAATCCTGATCAATAAAAATGGCTCCGGGCAGAAGCCCGAAACATCAGCCTGTCAAAAAGATTTTGACAGGCTGGTAGACGGGGGAACCTTTCCCCGCCACAACCACCCCTACCATTTTTCAGCCGCGCCCTTTGGGCACAACTGAAAAATCGCTGCGGTCGCGACGTGCACGCCGCCGCGACCGATTCCATTGGCTGCTTGATGCAGATTGGCTGACAGAAAAAATGGCTCCGGGCAAAAGCCCGAAGCCATTTTTCTGTTGTGAAGATTGATTACTTCGCCTCAGCCGGAGCATACCAGTCGGCAGCCTCGGTGTAAGCGCCGAGCTCAACGGCCTGGCCGTCATAGTAGACAGTGCCGTCTTCGCCGCGGGTGTAATGGACGAAGAAGTCATACCAGAGCTTCTCAGCGTTCTCCGGCATGTAGATGTGAGAGGTACGGTCGATGACGGTGAACTTGGTCATCGGGACGCCGGCGTCGGTGGAGAAGGTGATGGTCTTCCACTGGCCGTCGTACTGCTCGCTCGCCTCAACCTTGGTCTCGTTGACGCCGTTCTGGGCGTTGACGACCTTGATCTGGGAAACAGAGCTGCCGCCCTCAACGAGATCACGCATGGAGGTCTCGTACTGGCCGCACATGAGCCAGGTCGGGACGTTGGCGGTGGTGGTGAAGGCGCCCTGGCCGAAGCCAGCGATCGGGCCGATGGCCGCGAAGCGCTCAGCGTTCTCAGCCGCAAGGCTCAGGGTCATCATGGAGCCGTTGGAGTGGCCGGTGACGTAGATGCGGGTCTTATCGACGTTGTAAGCAGCCTCGGTCTTGTTGAAGACTTCGTTGAGGAAGTAGACGTCGGTCAGCGGGTCGAGTTCCGGAGCGAGCTGCTTGAAGGCAGCGCCCAGCCACATGGCGCACGGCACGTTGCCCATCATGGGAACGTCACGGACATAGCCCTGCGGGAAGATGGCGATGAAGCCTTCCTTCTCGGCGATCTCCCACCAGCGGGACTCTTCAACCATGGACTCCATGGAAGCGGTGTAGCCGTGGATAGACATGACGACCGGGACAGCCTTGGTGCCGTCATAGGAGGACGGGACGTAGGTGATCCAGCGGCGCGGTTCGCCGTTGATGACTTCCTCGTTGAAGATGAAGTTGGAGCCGGTCATGTCGGTGGTCAGCTCAACGCGGCCGCCGTCAGCCATGCCCATGAAACGGTTGTACTTGCCGCCGAACTCGTCGTAGAGCTCCTTGACGGTCTTCGCTTCAGCGGACTTCTTGATCTCGATCACACCGTTCTTGCAGGCAGCGGCGGTCTTGGTGAAGTAGTCCTCAGCGTTCGGGGCTTCGGTGTTCAGGAACCAGACCGGGCAGCCGACGGTCTCAGCCAGAACGTTCATCTCCTCGGAGAAGAGAGCGTCGTTAGCCGGGAACGGCAGCACAGTCTGCTTGGCGATGGTCGCAAGGGAGTCAGCCGGAACGTCCGCGCCGTCAACAGCGATGATGGAGGCGAAGTCGGTGACATATTCCGCGCCAAAGAGCAGGGCCGCAGCAGCGCCCTCGCCGTAGCCGACGAGCGTCACGTGGGTCTTGTCCATGGAGAACGGAGCGTCGAGCTTCACGCTCTTAGAACGCATGGTGAAGTAGAGCTGGTTGACGATCGCGCCGTCATCCGCGCCCTGCAGATCGAGATTCCAGGTGCCGTCGACCGGAGCCAGGAACGCAACGCCGATCTTGTACTCATCGGCCAGCGCCTTCCACTGCGCGCCGATTTCGGTGGCAGCAAAGGCCTCAGCGGTGGTGTTGTCCGGGGTCAGGACGATCGCCGCCTGCGCCCACGGGGTCATGCCTTCGGCAAGGTAGTAGGTAGCCAGACCGGTGTCTTCGCCGACGGTGATCGCAACATTGTTGAACCAGCCGGTCATAACGCCGTCATACGGCTTTTCCGGGTTGTAGGTGTACTCGGCAGCCAGCGCACAGGTGGTGAGCATGAGCAGCGCAAGCACAAGGGCCGCAAACTTCTTCATGGGACATCTTCCTCTCATGATTTTTTGCATACCGTTCCACGGTATGGTTGAGTGAATTATACCATAAATTCTTAACGCAAAAAAGATACTATTTGTACAAATTTGCCGTTATTCAACGAATTTTCTCCGCATGTTTTGCCGTGTGAAGTTATAGCGAAAGAACCATGAGCGTGAGCGCAGCATATCGTCCGTCACGATACTTCATCGCGCGCGGCATATGCCCAGCAACCTTAAATCCAAGCCGCTGATACAGCGCAAGCGCACGCTTGTTTTCCTCCACAACATCCAGCTCGATCTGTTCATAACCGGCATCCTTTGCCGCGTCGATCAGCGCATGCATCATCGCCGTGCCGATTCCTCTTCCCCAGTATGCGCGCAGGAGCGATATGCCGATGCTCGCGCGATGGCGCACGCGCTCAAACGCTCCGCAGGCATTCAGTCCGGCCATGCCGATAAGCGCATCGCCCGCAAAAACGCCCAGCAGCATCCCGCGCTTCTCGTCGTTTTTCCGCTTGATAACTTCCTCCTCCTGCGCGATCGTCATACCGCACTCGCTGACCTCCCGCAGGAGAAACTCCGTCTCCCCGGATGTCTGGCGCAGGCAGAAGATCGCCGCGCCCGCATCCTGCTTTTCAAGGCTGCGCAAGACGATCACTTCACCGTCTGCCAGCGTGATTTCACGATAAAAACGCATGCCCCTTCTCCTTCCATGGATTTTTTCCGATTATACGCAAACGCGTTCTCCTTGTCAACATTTACACAGCCGCGAAAACGGATTATAATGGAGATCAATCCAAAGCGAAAGGCTGACTGAATCATGGCAAGAGGCATTTTTATCTTCGGCTCCGCCGGCGCGGGCAAGGCGACGCTGGGCGCGGCTGTTGCCCGGGAGCTTGGTTTTGCCCATATCAATACAGACGATCTCTTCTGGCGCACGGGCATGAAATATCCGTATACGCTGATGCTGCCGCGCGAAGACCGGGTGGTTAAACTCATGGACGCACTCTGGGAAAAAGAAAACTTCGTCCTTTCCGGTACGCTGGATACGATCAGCGATCGTTTTGAGCCGATGTTCGACCTCGCCGTCTACCTGACGACGAACACTTTCGTCCGCCTTGATCGCCTCCAGCAGCGCGAATTTGCGAAGTTCGGCGAACGCATTCTGGAAGGCGGCGATCTGTATCCGATGCATATGCGCTTCCTTGACAGCGCCAGACGATACGACTCCAATGCCATCCCCAATGCCGATGCGCACGCCGCATGGGCGGGAACGCTCCCCTGTCCTGTGCTCAGGCTCAGCGGAGAGATGGATCCTCAGGTGAATGCACGGCTGATCGTCAAAGCATATCAAACGCAAACGGACGGAAAGAAGGATGAATGATGCAGATCAGGCCAATGACGCTGCGCGATTACGATGCTGTGTATGCGCTGTGGCTCTCCTGCAAGGGAATGGGGCTGAACTCTGTGGACGATTCCCGCGAGGGCATCGCGCGGTTTCTGACGCGCAATCCGTCGACCTGCTTTGCCGCAGAGGAAAGCGGCAGGATTATCGGCGTGATCATGGCCGGTCACGACGGACGGCGCGGCTACATTTACCACACCGCCGTGCATCCGGATTTCCGCAGCCGGGGAATCGGCGCGGCGCTCGTTGACGCAGCGCTTAACGCGCTGAAGGCCGAGGGCATTGCAAAAGCCGCGCTGGTCGTGTTTTCCCGCAACGAAACCGGCAATGCCTTCTGGGAGAAGATGGGCTTTACGGAGCGCACGGACCTGACGTACAGGAATCAAGCGCTGACAGAGATGGAGAGGATGGATACGTGATAAGAATCGCGCTGGCCGCTGCGCAGCACATCAACCGGGATATCCCCCATAATCTTGCTCAGATGGAACGCTTCATGCGCAGAGCGGCTGCACAGCACGCCGACCTCATCTGCTTTGGCGAAGCCTTTCTTCAGGGGTTTGAGTGTCTTTGCTGGGATTATGAAACAGACCGGAAGATGGCGATCCCCACAACGGGAGACGTATTTTCACGCATTTGCCTGCTCTGTGATGAAATCGGAATCGATGCTCTCTTTGGGTTTATTGAGCGCGAAGGTGATATGCTGTATTCCTCCGCTGCGCTGATTGCCGGCGGACGCCTTCACCAGCTTTACCGCCGCATTTCACACGGCTGGAAGGAATACTGGCATACAGACGAACACTACTGCGAAGGCAGGGATGTTCCCGTGTTTTTCTATCGTGAAAAACGCTTTGCTCTCGCGCTGTGCGGCGATTTATGGGACATGCCCGAACGGTTCGCTCTTGGCGAAGACGTCCTCCTCTGGCCCGTGCATATCAGCTATACGCAGGAAGAATGGGACGCAGGCGAGGGCTTGGAATATGCGAAGCAGGCACAGCTCGCCTGCAAAACAACGCTGATGGTCAATAATATCGCATCCGGCGACGCATACGGCGGCGCGTTTCTCTTTGAAAACGGGCAGATTGCCGCCTCGCTTTCCATGGAAAAGGAAGACCTGCTGATTATCGACATATGACGCCAAAGGGCGGGTCTCGCCCGCTTCCACATCCGCCCAAGTCTGCGCAATGCACCCCTTAGCGCACGCATCGCGCAATTTCTTATCAAGCAAAAAAGAGGATGCCCGCGCATCCTCTTTTGCTTTATCCGATTCTCTTCACCGGCAGCCAGATCTCGCAGTATTGCTCCTGCGCGTTTTCGCAATCATACATCTCGATGTTGTAATAACCCGCCAATGCGTATTCCCGGCAGCCCGGCAGCCATTCGCTCCACATCCGGGTGTTGACTTCCTGCAGCGCGCCGGGGAGCGGTCCGCGGCAGGGGAATACCGCCCACGTTCCCGCGGGGATCGTCTCCGCCGTGCAGCCCTCCGGAATTTCCCCGTCGGGGAGCAGGTCATCCGCGATCATATAATCAAACAGCCGATATTCGCCCTCCCGGTCGATGCATACGCCGTACTTCCCCATCACAGGACAATTCTCCTGCGCCATCACCTCGTCCCAGAACGCCGGAATCTCCTGATAGCTCGTATCCTGACGGAACTTCCGCGCAACGCCCACAAGAGTCATCTGCGGCTTTTCTTCAATCCTGTATTCAAGCATGTTTCCGCCCTCCAATGTCAGTCTGATTCTCAGCGGCGCATACGAGCGCAGGCTCGCGCCGCTTTTTTTTCGCCGCCGAAGGGGAGACGCCGTGAAAACGCTGGAACGCCCGGTAAAAGCTGTCCGGCGAATCGTAGCCGTACTTCATCGCCGCGTCGATCACCTTCATATCGGAGGCCAGCAGTTCCTCGCCCGCCAGCGAAAGCCGCCGTCTTCGGATATACTCGCCCACACTTACGCCGCACAGCGCCGTAAAGATCCGCTGGAAATAGAACGGAGAAACGCATGCGCGCCGCGCAATCTCCCGGATCTCCAGCTCGTCCGTCAGGTGCGCCTCGATATACGCCAGCGCGTTTTGAATATCCTGCGTCCAGTCTCCCATGCGCAGCCCTCCCTTCGTCTGATGAAAGCATAGCATGCACAGCGCATTCTGTCCCGACATTTTGTGCAAAGGTTTGTCGGCGCGGCTGCACGCCGGTTATTTCACAGCGCGCAGCAGATGCGTCGCGCCCCAGCAGCCGAGTTCCTCCACGCCGCAAAACCCCGCTTCAAGCAGCGCCTGCGTCTCGTGCGCCACCGTCAGCGGCGTATCGTAATGATAGAATTCATCGTCCGCGACTCCCTGCTCCGCCTTCAGGCGCAGCAGCTCGGCGCGGTAAAACCGCTCTTCCGCCTCAGACGGCGCAAAATAGTCCGTGAGGATGAAATACCCGCCGGGCACAAGCGCCGCGCAGAGCTTTTGATACAGCGGCACCTTTTCTTCCTTCGTGAAATGATGCAGCGACTCGACCGACACCGCCGCATCAAACTGCCCTTCGCCAAGGGGCACGTCGAAATACGACCCCTGAATGAGCTCAAGCGACTTGTCGGTGAATTTTGCCTTCAGCGCCGCCAGCATGCCCGGCGCAAGATCGACGCCCGTGATCCGGGCGGACGGATTGAGCGCAAAGTACTCGCCAAGCTCCAGCCCCGTCCCGCAGCCAAGATCCAGCACCCTCGCGCCCGGCGCCTTGGGCAGCTGCGCCGCCGTGAAGGGATAGAATTCCCGCGCGGATTCGATACAGTCAAGCATGTGCTCCTCGTAGCCGTCAAGGCGCGCGTCAAAGAATTCGGCCATTTTTTCAAGCATACGTTTGCCCTCCCTTTACCCCTTCAGCGACTGAACAAATTCTCCAATCAGCGCGTTGACCGTTTCCGGCGCATCCGTATTGGCGTTGTGTCCCGCGCCAGGAATCCAGCGCAGCGGATGACCGTCCACTTTGTTCCAGCGGCGGTTATATGATTTCGCCGAGCCTGCGGCATCCTTCTCTCCGCAAATCAGCAGCACCGGACAGTCAATCACATATTCATCCCGCTCCTGCACCGCCTGCGCGAGAATACGGTAGCCGTGATCCGCCAGTTCGCAGAACGTCCGCTTGTCATAAGCCGACCACATTTTCTCCATCAGCGCGCGTCCATAAGCCGTCGTCGCCGTTCCCCACACGCCCCAGCGGATCAGGAGCTTATAGGGAATGCTCATGTACATCCATTTTGTTCGCTTCAAAAGCGCCAGTTCCCACCATGAATAGTATTTCCGGCTCATGGGGCAGGAATCGATGGACACAAACCCGGACGCTTCACCCGGATACGCCGCCATATACGCCTGCGCAATATAGCCGCCCAGCGATTGGCCGATCAGAACCGGGCGCACAACGCCGATAAGGGCAAAGAGTTCGTGCAGGTACGTCGCAAGATCGCGCATCGTGAAATCCAGCGCGAATGGGCGGGAAAAACCGTGCGCCGGCGCGTCCCAAACGAAGCAGTTATGCGTGGGGGCGAAATGCGCGATCTGCTTGTCAAACAGCGTATGATCCGCGCTAAGCCCCGGCAGGAAGACCAGCCACGGGGCGTCCGCCCGCGCCATACCGCTCCAGTAATGGATGCTGCCTCGCGGGGTTTTGTATACATGCTCCGTCATGTGCAATCCTCCATCGTCAATTCTCCTGAAGCCGGCAGATTGAAACCGAATCTCCCTCGATCATAACGCCCTCACCGTCGTCAATTCGAATCACGCTTACGCCATATTCTGCCTCATATGCTGCGCAGCGTTCCTCGAATCGATCAAACCGCTGCAAAAACTTATGATAATGCGGCAAAACCTCTATCCCTGTCAGCCCGAGCCCATTCAAGTCACAAAGACCGGACAGATTCATCTCCGGCGAATAGCGATTGACCAGTTCAAGCGTTGGACCGAAAACGAACGCCGCCGCGCTCCAGCCGATCAGGACGCCGTTTACCGCGATCTGTTTCAATGCCTCCTCCGCCTGACTTGCGCGGATGGCGTGCAAAAGATAAAACGGATTGCCGCCGATAAACTCGACGACATCGAAGCTGAGCAGCTCCTGCGCCGGCCGTTTATCCAGATCGAATAATTCCACCGAGAGATTCAACTGCTTCAGCTCGGCAATGCACCGGCTTACATGCCTGTTCTTTTCCTTGTATACCGAATCTGCCGTAACGACCAGCGCCGCGGTTTTGCAGACGCTGATCCTGCTCCTGACATATGAACGCAGTTTTTCGCTCGACAAACCATCTGAACACAGGACGATCATCGTTTCACCCCGCAATACTCATTGATGCTGCGTTCAGTATAGCATACTGCGGACGCAATCGCCACCAAATCACGAGTTCAAAAACAAGTTTGGGGTGTTGATGAATGCAGCCGGAATAAAAAGCGCGCAGTGCGCGCCCCCACTTCCGCCCAAGACTGCATGAATTGCAGCTTAGCACACGCGGGCGATTCTACGCAATTTCTTGTAAGGCAAAAAGAAAACGCCCGACATCTCCCGGGCGTCCGTTGATTTGTCGCTTACGCTTTTTGAAGAAAAAACAGGAGAAGCGGTGATTCTCTCCGCCGCTTCTCCTTGCAAAGCCAATCAGAGCGCTTTCACCGGATTCTTAAGAATTCTAGGACTCAATCGATTGAGCTCTGCATAGGTCAACTCCTGAATTCTCCCCATAAACTGCTCTCTCCATGCTGCGTCCCTCTGCATGACCCGTTTAAGCAGTTCCTCTTCATATGCCAGTTGATCGCTCCAAGACTCTAGTGTCACCTTTTCATGCCAACATGCTTCCATTCCCTCGCTGATCAGTTTCTTTTGCAGAGCGTCCTGGCATTTTGCAACTTCCTCTTTTGTTTTCTCAACCATATGCCTCAGACATGCTTCAGCCTTCTCCCATTCCGCTTCCTCAAGCATACTGTAGAATCTGTCGTATGTATATGGTGAATGCTCTGCGCAAGGAGTAAATCTCCCATGTGTTTGAGGAGAATACACGCGTCTTCTCATCGCTTGATAAGAATCCAGATCCTTGATTCTGTTTAGTTCAGGCAGTGCTTTTCTCACAAACAGCTCGTATTCCAGCTGCAAAGCATCATCAAAGTTCTTTACGATATACAGCGCACGGTTATTCTCCTTGAGCAGTCCTTTCCCGTCCGTTCCCTTGTATCCGGGAGCACATACCTCTCCGACAAATTCCTCCAGAAGAACATCGATCATTTTGGGGCCATAAGAATAGGGCCTTTCATAAAAAATCCACTTTCCGCCATTTTCAAATCTCAATGATTGAGCGAAATGACCAAATGGGTAATATGTCATGCAGCCAATGCCAACTTGCCCCGGGCCCCAGTGCCCCCAGCGGGCAAACTCTACTATTTGGAGAAAACGATTCTCATATAGCCGACAATAGCGGGTTCCCTTCTTCAAAAAACCATTCTCAAGCAGAATCGGCCCAAATACTTCATTAAAACGATCCTTCTGGTACTTTTGTTCCTCTTTGGATACGCTCCTCCACGCATAGGAAAGTGCCGCACCGCTTGTTTCAAACAGTTCCATGGTTCTCCCTCCAGACTTGCAGCTTTATTTCTAAAACCTATACATATTTATCCGTTGTTTTCTAGCCAATCACTTTATTTATCTGCTCAATACTCTTTGAAATAGTCTGCAGAATATGACTATAATCGTATTGTACATCATACTTTTCCGTACGACTTTTGCAAGCCAGCAGTTTCTGCTGCATTTCTGCCTGTTTACCGGCTTCATACTGCCGCAGAAGCAGAATTGCTCTCTCAGATGGGTAATGCTGGATCCCTACGACTGCCTTCAAAACAGAAGTTGTGTTCCATCTCCTGCATTCTCTCTGAATCTGCTGATGGTCAAATGCAAAGCGCTCCTGCACAGCCTGCGTCTTCAAATACGCTTCCATCTTTCCAGAATGCTCCAGTACATCCAGCAAAACCGGTTCAAGTTCCGGATTCTTCCATGTAGCAAGCATCTTCACTGTCCGCGGCAGCGCACTGAACTCCAGAGGATTCTTGATGGATGCAATCAGCCGCTCAGCCAGTGCTTTTGATCTAAGGCGAACAAAGGCATCATCATAGTATTGCTGAATTCCCCAAACGACGTATTCCTCAGAATCCCTGAACGCCTCGTACAACTGCCACACCACCTCCGGCACATGCTCAACAGGCTTAATGGCATATGTTTTGTTTCCGACCAGATGATGTAAGAGAGATGCGCGCGTCATATGTTCCTCTAGCTGGAAAATGTATTTCAATACGATTTCGCCAGCATCCTGAATGTATTGATCTACGATGTCTGAATATCCCCGAAATCTCCCCTTCACAGCAGCGTTGATTTCCCGAACCATATCATGAATCAAAACATCATCAGCCGGAAGCAAAACCGGCTTTTCAATATCTAGTTTAGCTTCATGATCTTTGATCAACGCAATCATGTCTTTTTTATCCATTGCTTACCCCAACCTTTTTGCGAAAAATCAATGAATAAGTATTCTGTTCGTTCCATGTGACGCAATACGAATCAAACGAAGCATAAAAATGACCAATATATCGGAATGCATATTTCTTGCAATTTCATAATATCATTGTACAGACATAATTTCAATTCAGATTTGAAATGCGCAGTCCCGAACAGCCTCTACATTTGTAGGGGCATTTGCAATAAGCGCTCCCGGGCAGTTCGTCCATGGCTTCATTGCGTCCACTGGACGCCGCCATGGACAAACCTAGCCAAGTACATTGCTGTACTTGGCTGAAATGCTCCGTGAGAATTGCAGATACCGGATTGTAAATGAAAAAAGACTCCACATCTGTGGAGTCTCTTTTCATTTGGAATCCGGCAACGACCTACTCTCCCGGGCCGTCTCCAGCCAAGTACCATCGGCGCTGAAAGGCTTAACTTCTGTGTTCGGTAT
>JAFYOR010000060.1 GCA_017547805.1 Clostridia bacterium | reverse complement strand
ATGCTGAGATAGTGATACAGTCCGGATTTTTCCATGAAGCATGCGCGGATCAGCGGCTGCAGCTCTGCCCATGCTTCCGTGGCGCGATAGACAATGGGAGATTCGTTCCACTCAAACAGCGTCGGGTTTGATCTGTGCAGCAGGCGGAGAGCCTTCTGCAAGTCCCAGCCGTTAATGTCCAGCGTGTCGTCCAACTGCCATTCGATCATGTCGCGGGTTTTTTCCAGATGCATGTAGGCTTCCGGCTTGCGGATGTAGATGAAGCGAATGTCATAGTCGCTGTCCGGCGAGGCAAAGCCCCACGCGCGGCTGCCGGATTCTACGGCATGCAGGATGGTGATCTGCTCTTCCTGCTCAATTTCGCGCAGTTTTTCGGGAATCAGGATGCGCATTTCCTGCTCGGTCGGGACGGTTGCCATGGGTACTTCACCTTCTTTTCTGCTTGATGACATCATGATACACCGTGGGCGGCGCTGCGCAGTCGGGCGGGATGCGACGCCTTACACCCGCGGTACGCCGTCCGCGCTCAGGTACTCGCTCAGCGCATCCACGAGGAAGGCGTGATCCTCAAGGTGGGGCAGGTTGCTGACGACGAGCACGGCGACCAGCTCGCCCGTTTTCAGGCGGATCGGGAACCGCCGCCGCACAGCGCGTAGTCCTTGCTGTCGAGTCCCTGCGCGGCAAGGTCCTGGTTTTTGACGATGGAGGACGCCCATGCGCGCAGCGAACAGCCCTCCGTCAGGCACACGGTATTGAACTTGCGGCGAATCCAGTTTTCGTTGTTCATCGTCGTGCCGTCGGTGCAGTGCTGGAAGACGATGTTGCCGTTTGGTTTGCGGATGGATACCGCCATGGCGATGCCCATTTCATCGGCCGCGCGGCGGACGATAAAGGAGCCCAGCTCCCACGCGTCCCGGTTGGTGAAGCGGCTGAAGCGCAGGAGCTTTTCCTGCTGCAGGGTGATCTCCATAATCTGCCTGTAATCGATGTCGCTCATATTGTGTTCCTTTCTGCCGGGAGTCAGAGGCGGCGGACGTCGCGGGAGAAGCGGTCGGCATCCTCGGCGGTGACGGCGTGGTCGCTGTAGCGCGCGCGTTCATAGAGCGCGGCGGCGCTTTCGGGCAGGTTTTCTCTGGCGGTGGAACTCTGCGTCCACTCGGCATTGCGGCGCATCAGGCGAGCGTAAATCTGGCGGATGCGTCCGGCGGGCGTGTTGCTGTATTGCGCGCTGCGGCGCGGACCGCGGCGCAGGAAGCGGGTTTCCCGCTGCGCGCCGTCTTCGCGGGTGTCGGTGATTTCATCCTCGTACTCTGCAGAGGCGGCGCTGGTGTATTCGCGTAGCCGGGCGACCAGCTTTTTCGCGAAACGCACGAGCAGACGGCCCAGCATGCAGAGCAGAAAAACGGTGCCGACGATGAGAAAGAGCATGGAAAGCACATAGGCAATTTTTTCCAGCAGAACGGCCAGCGCGCTGGGCTCTGCGATTTCAAGCATTCCCGGCAGCATGGGTTCTGAATTGCCCGCAGTGCCCATGCCGGGATCTTCGGCGGCGGGCAGCAGGGACAGCAGGAACGCAAGAATCCGTGTAAGGGTATTGGCCAGCGTATGCCAGAGGAAGGTAATTCCACGGATGACGGCGGGCATGAGCGCCAGCGCAAGCGACAGCGCCGCGAACAGCAGCGTCAGCGCCGTGTTGAGTCCGCGCATGCCTGCGGGCAGGCGATGGCGGGCGAGGGTGGCGTTATCCAGACTGATGCGGTTCATCGACAGAAGAAGCAGAACGATGTAACCGATGAGCGACGCTGTCAGCACGCCGGCAGCGGGTTCGTAAGGGGAAAGACCGCCTGTTTTGATAAAGTAGTGATGCAGGAACTGGAAAACGACGTGGATGCCGATGCCCGCGACGTAGAGATACGGCGGCACTTCCGATTCAAACCGTCGTGCGGCGAGCGGCAGGGCATACAGCAGCAGCGCGCCAAGACCTGCGGGCAGCAGCAAAAACGGCGGATAAGCCTGAACAGCCAGCACAAAAAAGCTCAGCGCCACAAGCAGCGCGCAGGATACGACGCCGGCCGTCAGCCGGAATCTGCCGGGAACGGCGAGGCAAACGCCGCTCAGCAGCGTGTACGCCGCAAACAGGATATACGCGGAAGGCAGCGCGTCCGGCGCGTTGATGCAGAGCCATGCGAGAAAAACCGGCATGACGCTCAGCAGCAGAAACGCCGGGAACTGCCATCGGCGCAAAAGGCGCAGGAAGGATGCGCGCAGGGATTGCATCATGCCTCGCCTCCTTTCACGAGGAACAGCTCCGCCTGATTGCCGTCCGCCCGCAGGCGGCGCAGCTCGGTCTGAATGTCTTCGCTGTCAAAGCAGGAAAGCACGAGAATATCAAGCCCCTGACAGCTGTCGAGCGTCTGCAGGAAGGTGGGGAAGCTCAGCGTGCGCTTCAGGCGCAGGCAGGCCAGCGCGCTGAGCAGCCGCTCCATCGTCGAGGGATCGCGCTGGGGCGGGATGAAGGCGGAGGTCGTCTCCTCCCCGATAGGCATGTTGGCGGCGAAGCCGGCGCTCAGCCCCAGATCAAGCGCGCGCACGCACAGCGTGGCGGCAATGGAGATCTCGCGCTCGATTTCTTCCTGCTCATATTCCATCAGCCGGTCGCCCCACTGGCCTTCCTTGCGCTCAAAGTTAAGCACGACCAGCAGACGGCTTCTGGCGGCATAGTCATGCAGGCGCACGTGCGGCTCGTTCATGCGCGCCGTCGCCGGCCAATGAATATCGCGCACCGGATCACCCATCTGATAGGGACGAATGCCGCGCACGAGGAAGGGGTCGGTGAGCAGCTGACGGCGGGAAACGACCTCGTCCATGAGCATGGTCAGCGGCGTGGGCAGCTCGCTTTCATCAAGCAGGCGCGGATACACCAGCACCGCGGCGCTCATTTCCTGTTCGCGGTGCGCTTCGATCAGGCCGAACAGATCGCCCGCCGTGAGCGATGCGTTGCCCAGATCGTATTGGCCTCTGTGCAGGAATTTGACCTTGTGACGCCGCCTGATCTGCTGATAGGGCATGAGGAAAAAGAGACTGCAGTAATGCGTGAAGTCGCTGACGTTCAGGTTTTCCTGTGTGCCAAGGCGGATGTGCGGCGAAACGCGGCTTTCCACCCGCAGCCACGGCACGATCATCGGACGGTCGTTTCTCACGACCTCGATCATCTCATCCTCCTCGCCCTCAAAGACGGTGCTGCGGCGAAAGGTGCGCGTGCAGACCAGTCCGCGAAGGGCAAATGCCTTGAGCAGGAAAACGCTGAGCACATACAGCGCAAGCATCACGGCCAGCAGAATCAGCGCGTTCATGCGCGTTCCTCGGTCGGCACGGCGACACGGCCCAGTACGTCGCGGATCAGGTCTTCGCCGGTCATCTGGTGGTGGATGCCGCGCAGGATGATGCGATGGGCAAGGACCGGCACGGCGAGCGTCTTGATGTCGTCGGGAATGACGTAATCACGGCCATTGATGGCGGCATACGCCTGCGCGCAGCGCATCAGCGCGAGCAGCGCGCGGGGAGACGGACCGAGGCGCACCTTCTGCGGATCGCGCGCGGCCTGACAGACGGCGGCCATGTAGCGCATGACATCCTCGCTGACGGTGCAGGTCTTTATCAGCGCGGCGGCGGCGATGACCTGCTCGCCGGTGGCGGCAGGCGTGACGGACGCGAGGGGCTGGTCGTGGATGAAGCGCTTCATCAGCGCGAGCGCCTCGCTTTCGCTGGGATAGCCCAGCGAAAGACGCAGCAGGAAGCGGTCCAGCTGCGCCTCGGGCAGGGGGAAGGTGCCCTGCGTTTCCACCGGGTTCTGCGTGGCGATGACGAGGAAGGGTTCGTGCAGCGCGTAGGTGACGCCGCCCTCGGTGATCTGCCGCTCTTCCATGCATTCAAGCAGCGCGCTCTGCGTGCGCGGTGTGGCGCGGTTGATTTCATCGGCAAGGAGGACATTGGTAAATACCGGTCCCTTGACGAAGGTGAAGCTGCTGTCCTGCTGGCTGAAGATCCGTGTGCCGGTGATATCCGCCGGAAGCAGATCGGGCGTAAACTGCACGCGGGAGAAGCCGCAGTCAAGGGATCTGGCAAGGGATTTTGCGAGCGTGGTCTTGCCTGTGCCGGGCACGTCTTCAAGCAGGACGTGTCCGCCGGCGAGCAGCGCGGTGATCACCAGACGGATTTCCTGTTCCCTGCCAACGATAACAGAGGAGATGCTTTGTGTGAGCGACGCGGCGAGCGCGGGAATCTGGCTGTATTCCATAGCGATATAATCCACCTTTCCTGATGAAACGAAATGAAACGAACAAAGGAAAATGCTGTCGTCAATTGATAAACCCATTATAGCATAGATGAACGCCGGACGGAACAACGCATATGGAAGGAGTTGCGCGCAAATTCATATATAACAAAACAGACGGCTTGAAGCCGTCTGTTTTAAGAAAGAAAAGAAAGAGTAAAGAAAGAAGGAAAATCAGAGAAAGGAATTACTTCGCCAGCTGCTGGGTCTTTTCCCAGCCGCGCAGGATTTCTTCCTGATGGCTGGTGGCATAGGGGCCGGTTTCCTTGGCGTCCGCCATGGGGCGCGGGAAATGCACGCAGACGTGACCGTCGAAGTTGTTGTCGCGGATATGGTAAGTTTCGTGCGGGACGTTGTGGGTGGAACCCAGATACGTCTTGCCGTCGGAGAAGGTGACCCAGACGGACTTGGGCGTCCAGGTGTTCTTGTAGCCGAAGGCCTTGTACATGATGTTGGTGTCCTCGGCGGTCGCCGGCTCGGCGTCCATGTGCTTGTCCTTGGACATGATCTTGAGCGTCCAGCTGTAGCCGGTCTCAAAGTCATACACGGTGCAGTACTCGCCGTTGGCGTAGTTCTTGCGCCAGTTGGAGTAGTTGGAGTAAATGACGGTCTTCGCCTTCGCGGCGAGGCTGCCGCCCGTGGAGGCGTTGAGATCCTTGAGGGACAGATCGCCGTTGATGGCGGAGAGGGTCTTCTTGCCGGCAACGCCGTCGGCGGTCAGGCCCTTCTTCTTCTGATAGGTGATGACGGCTTCCTGCGTCTTTTCGCCGAAGTTGCCGGTCACGTTGCCGGAGTAGTAGCCCAGAGACTTCAGGGCTTTCTGCAGCTTCTTGACCTCGTCGCCGGAGGAATTGAGCTGCAGGGAGGCGGACGTGCTCAGCTTGCTGGAGGAAGAAGAGCTGGAAGAGGACGAAGAAGAGGAAGAACTGCTGGAAGAAGAACTGGAAGAACTACTGGAAGAACTACTGGAAGAGGAAGAACCGGAGTTCTTGCTGTTGAGCAGATCTTTGATCTTCTGCAGGGTCTTCGCGCCGGCAACGCCGTCGGCGGACAGACCGTTTTCACGCTGGAACTGATAGACCGCTTCCTTCGTCAGGTTGCCGTAGTTGCCGGTCACGCTGCCGCTGGAGTAGTAACCCAGCTTCTTGAGGTTCTGCTGCAGGGTGCGGACCGCATCGCCGGACACGCCGTACTTGAGCAGAGAAGACGAGCTGGAAGAGCTGCTGCTGGAGGAACTGCTGGAAGAAGAGCTGGAGGAAGAGGACGAAGAACTGTTCAGCGCGCTGGCAATCTTGGCAAGCGTCTTCGCGCCGGCGATGCCGTCAGGGGACAGGCCGTAAGCACGCTGGAAGTTCATGACGGCAGCCTCCGTCAGGTTGCCGAAGTTGCCGGTGATGTTGCCCTTGTAATAGCCCAGCTTCGTCAGGTCTTCCTGCATCTTGCGCACGGCGTCGCTCTTGGAGCCGTGGCGAAGCACGGAAGAAGAGGAGCTGGAGGACGAAGAGGAAGAAGAGGAACTGCTGGAGGAGGAAGAACCGGTGTAGCTGATACCGGCGGCTTCGTAAAGCGCGCTGATCGTATCCTCGCCAACAATGCCGTCATCTTCAAGGGCATATTTCTTCTGGAAGAGCTTCACGGCGGTTTCGGTCTTTTCGCCGAAATGGCCGGTGATGCTGCCATTGTATACTTTCAGTTTTTTGAGTGCGGTCTGGATGGTGGCGATTTCATCCGCTTCATCACCGAGCCGGTAACTCTGCGCACAGGACACGGCGCAGACGCTCAGCAGCGCAACGGTTAATGCGACCGCAAGCCACTTTTTCTTGGACGCACAGGTGAACATATAGGCATGCGTCTCCTTTCATCTCATTCATGTCCATAGTTTATTACAGAATGTAACATTTGTCAAGCGAAAATTAAAAAAGAAGACGAAAGAAGAAACAATGTTTGGTTTTTTGTAGAATCCTGCGCGCCAGCTTATGGAAGATTGCGGAAGGCGGCGCGATGCAGCGGCGTGTAGCGAAGGATGTTTGCGCTGTCCCTGGCGCTCAGATACAGCAGCGCGTGCGGCGCGGTGAAGGCGGCGTCGGGCGTGGCGGGGACGTTCGCTTCCACGGAACAATCCGCGTGGCGGGCGAGGGTAACATGCGGCGTGAAGGGACCGTCCGTAAAGGGCAGACCGCGCATGCGCAGGGCGCAAAGGAGGCTTTCGTGCATGGAAAGAAGGTCGTCGGGAGACTGCGCTGTGCGGATGAGAATGGCGTTTTCCCGGCGGCTGAAATGGGACAGGCGGCCAAGCGTCAGGCGCGGCGCGGAAAACTGCGCGGCGACGTCGTCAAGCAGTTCTTTAACGTCGCCGATGCGATCGCTGGGCGTATCGCCCAGAAACGCGAGCGTCAGGTGGTAATTATCGGGCAGGACATAGCGTCCGGGAATGAGAGCAGAGGCATTTGCGGCGAGAGCGGCGGTATTGAGCACGGCTTCGCGGCTTAAGGGGAGACCGATGAACAGGCGCATGACGCTGCTCCTTCCTTTCATAAAAATAGGAAGAGAATCCTTTCGGTCATTGTAACATGATTCCAATCGGGGCAGCAAGTGTGCTATAATGGACGCACCAACAATCGGCGGAGGGATCGCGTATGTACACACGGGCAGATATCGTCAGAGCAGTTTCAAGCGAGGCGCTGGCATCACAGGGAAGCGCCCTGCAGACGACGGGCTGCGTCAGGAAGATGAGCCGCGTAGAGCACAAGGGCTATACGCGGTATTTCGGCATCGTGCGCGATGCGCAGGCCATCCGCATGGCGGCGTTCAGCTATGCGCCGGACGAAAAGCGTATTTCCGGGCTGAGCTGCGACTGCGAGCAGGGAAAGCGAAGCCGCGGCTGCTGCCAGCATACGGCGGCGCTGCTGTTTGAGGCGCTGGCGCAGGATGCGCCGCAAGCGCTGCAGGAAGAGGCGGCGGAGTCGCGCCTTGGCGCATTCCGCTCCGTCATTGCCCGCCGCCGCGAACAGGCGCGTCTTGAACAGATGCGCCTTGAAGAGGAAGAGGCGATGGCGCGCCGGGCGGAGGTGGACGCCATCATCGGGCAGGCGCGCATGGGCGGCCGCGCGGCGGGAACGAACACCGAAAAGACGGCGCTGCATCCCGTGCTTTCTCTGCACAAGGACGGATTAAAGCTCCAGCTTCGCATCGGCGCGAAAAAGCTGTACGCCGTGCGCAACATGAAGGAATTTGCTCAGCGCTGCGAACTGCGCCAGAGCGCGGTATACGGCAAGGAGCTGACGTTCTCCCATTGCGAGGAGGATGTGCGCGAGGAAGACGCCGCGCTGCTGTGGCAGATCGTCGCCGCAGCGCAGCGCAGAACGGACGGCGCGCACGTTGTGCTGACCGGCGCGCAGCTTGACCAGATGATGCGCCTGCTGATCGGGCGCGAGGTGGAATGGAGCGCAGGGGATGCAAAGACCGTGCGCGTGCGCGTGGAGGCGGGCAGCCGTCCGCTCGATGTTCAGATGGAGCAATCCGGCGGGGCGTACCGCCTGAAGGTGGCGGCGCAGCACGTCGTGAAGGGAACGGCGGGCGCGTATTTTATCCTGCCGGAGGAAGGGGAGATCCTCTGCGCGTTTGCCGGGGCGTTTGAGCGGATTTCTCCGCTGCTGCGCCTGGCGGGCGCGTTCCCGGAGGGGGCCACGCTGGAGGGGGACCAGCTGGGCGCGGCCTGCGCGGGGCTGATCGCGCCTGCGGCAAAGATGCTCAACATCGTCAGCGGCGAGGAGATCGTGCGCGAGCACACGCCCATGCAGCTGATGACGCGGTTCTATATCGATATGGACGGGGAGCAGGCAATTACCTGCCGGGTGGTGTTTGACTACGGCGCGGCGGCGCTTTCCCCGGGCGAAGAAAACCCGCATATCCGCCGGGACGAAGCGGCTGAGGCGGACGCCCTCGGCGCTGTCAGGCAGCTCTTTTCCGGAGAGCGCGAAACGGGCGAATTCGTCTTTGAGGGCGATGACGACGCGTGCTTTAAGCTCCTTGAGCAGGACCTCGCCTCCCTTGAACGCTGCGGCGAAGTGATGATTGCCGAAAAGATCACGCAGATGAACGTCAAGCGGCCTGCGGTGATGAACATGGGCGTGTCGGTGAGCGAGGCCGGCATGCTGGTGGTCAAGGCGGATCTGGGCGGCCTTTCTCAGGAAGACCTTCAGGCTGCGTATCTGGCGTACCGCCTGAAGAAAAAATACGTGCGTCTGCCGGGCGGCGCGTTCCTCTCCGGCGAGGCGCTTGAGCAGGCGGCTGACGCGGCAAAGACGCTGGAAAGCATTGACGTCACCGCCGAGCAGGCGCAGGAGGGCACGCAGGTGCCTATGAACCGCGCGATGTATCTCAATGAGGCGCTCAAGGAACGAAAGAGCATCAAGCTCTCCGCGCCCAAGGCCGTCACGGACTGGGTTGCGCGCATCGAGCAGGCGCAGAAGACCAGCGCGGCAAATCCCCAGACGCTCAAGGCGACGCTGCGCGATTATCAGCTGGAGGGCCTTTCCTGGCTGACGGCGATCAGCGACGCGGGCTTCGGCGGTATTCTGGCTGACGACATGGGCCTTGGCAAGACCATGCAGGCCCTCGCGCTGCTGCTTTCCTGCAAGGAACGCGGGGAAACCGTCCGCGCGATGGTGGTGTGTCCGGCATCCCTGCAGCTCAACTGGGATAACGAGGCGGAGAAGTTCGCGCCGTCGCTTTCGGCCTGCGCGCTGATGGGCAACGCAAAGGCGCGCGAAGAACAGGTGAAGCAGGAAAACGAGCTGCTCATCACCTCCTATGACCAGCTGCGCCGCGACGTGATGATGTATAAGGATATTACGTTTACGCACATTTTCCTTGACGAGGCGCAGAACATCAAGAACGCTGCCTCGCAGGCGGCGAAGGCGGTCAAGACCCTGAAGGCGGAGCACCGCTTTGCGATGACCGGCACGCCGATTGAAAACAGGCTGAGCGAGCTGTGGTCGATTTTCGATTTCCTGATGCCGGGCTATCTGCTGGCGTACAAGAAATTCAAGGAGAAATTCGAAACGCCGATCGTCAAGGAGAACGACGAGAAGGCGCTGGAAAGCCTGCGGATGATGACGGCGCCGTTCATCCTGCGCCGCATGAAGGCGGACGTGCTGGACGACCTGCCGGAGAAGACCGAAAAGATCATGACCAGCGAGATGACGCCGGAGCAGAAGAAGCTCTATCACGCGCATGCCGCGCAGCTCATCGAGCAGAGCGAGGGCGGCTTTGCCGACCAGACGGACAGGTTCCGCATCCTTGCCGGGCTGACGCGCCTGCGCCAGCTGTGCTGCGATCCGCGGCTGTGCCTGGAGGGCTATGCCGGGAGCAGCGGCAAGCTGACCCAGTGCATCGAGCTTGTGCGGGAAATGATTGCGGGCGGACACCGCATCCTGCTCTTCTCCCAGTTCACCTCGATGCTGGATATTCTGAGAAACGAGCTGGAAACGCAGGGCGTGACGACCTTCTCCCTGACGGGCGACACGGACAAGGAGGAGCGCATGGAGCTGGTCCGCCGCTTTAACGCGGGCGATGCGCAGGTCTTCCTCATTTCCCTGAAGGCCGGCGGCACGGGGCTGAACCTGACCGGCGCGGACGTGGTGATTCACTACGACCCGTGGTGGAATACCTCCGCCCAGAGTCAGGCGACGGACCGCGCCTACCGCATCGGACAAAAGCGCGGCGTGCAGGTGATCAAGCTCATCGCGGATAACACGATCGAAGCGAGAATCCTCAAGCTGCAGCAGCGCAAGTCGGCGCTCAGCGACGGCGTGCTGTCGGGCGACGAAAACCTGTTCACCATGGATGCGCAGGCGCTTAAATCGCTGCTGTAATTTCATCGGAATAGTAAAAGGGCTTGCCGTCTGCATTTTGCAGGCGGCAAGCCCCTTTTGTGTTTTTCCGTGGGATCGATAAAACAATCCTTATGCGTTGTTGTTATTGTTGTTATTGTTGTTTCCGGCGGTACCGCCGTCGAAAGCGCTGGAGCTGCTGCCGTAAACGTTGAGGCTTTTTGTGAGTGCGGGCTCGACAATGCTGTACAGCATGTTATTCTGAATCAGGAAATGATATGGGGTCAACGTCGTGAGTTCTTGCAAGGGATCGGGGAAATAGATGTCGGGTTCTCCGACCTCCTCGGCAAAATGAACGGTCGAGTTGCCAATAGAGATTTCCGCATTGGGATACTTCACCATGACGTCATAGATTTTTTTCATCGTTTCGATGTCGATCTGGGGAAATCGGGCCATCAATTGCTGGCAGATGTTCATCCGCACGATGTCCTGATATGTCTTTGGTTTTTCACCAAACACAGCTGTTCACTCTCCTTATTGCCCGTCAAGCAGGCCGTCGCAGTTCACGTAGTAGAATTCGATGTTCTGGAAGGGAAGATTCAGCGCCCGGATGTGATAAAAGCCGTTGTTTTTGTGCTTGGCATAGTGATACTCCCGCAGGGCGGTCGTGGTCACAAAGAGGTTGTTTGGCTTGTCCTGCGGCAGGGCGTTGTAATACAGGTTCAAAAGCCCCGTCAGATCCATGCAGTAAAAGCCATCCATGTCCGATGCGCCGCGGGAAAGCGTGGGCAGGTACACGTGATGGGTCATGACGTGCGCCTGCTTTTCCCGCTGCTCATCGCCGTAGACAACGGTGTCGCCGCTGAGCAGCTGGAGCATCAGAGTGTTGTTGACCGGATAATCTGCCAGCGCCAGCATGACGTCCTTGCGGACATAGAGCCTGACCGTCGTGAACTTTGTGAGGAACACGAATTGTCGTGCGCCCTTGCGCAGCTGGGAGACAAGCGGAACGCGCTGCCCGTCCACGTCGAGAATGAAGGCGTCCGGGTCGTAGACCTTCTGCAGCCTTTCGTCGGCGGCAATGAGCTGTTCAAGTGTGGGGATGCCGGGGTAAGGATCGGGCGCGATGTAATAACGCTCGGCGAGCTGCGGATGCATCCGCAGCAGATACCGGTAGTTTTCCTCCGGGCGCGGCGGCTCGCTGTTCTTTTCGTAGATCCGCTGCTGGAGGCGGCAGGTGTAGGACATGCTGTCGCCGTTGCTCTTCTTGACGAAGGGACAGCCGGTTTTGCACAGATAGAGGTAGCCGCACTTCCCGCATTCCTCCTTAAAGCCGGCCGCCCGATGAACCGCCATGATTTTTTTCTGTGCGGCGGCAAGGATGTCCGCGACGGAATCGCGATAGATGTTGCCGTAGAAGAAGTCGGGGTGATGCTGGCCGCGGACGCAGGAATAGATGTCGCCGTTGCGTTCCAGCAGGAAGAATCTGTCGCCGCAGACGTCGCAGTTGGAGCAGTAGCCCTTCGTGAACTCCGCAAACCATGCGCCGCTCAGTCCCTTTTCAAGCTCCGTGCCGGCGAAGGCTTCCTGCATCTTGTCAAAGAGGAAGACCTGATCCTCGTGTGTCAGCGGGGTCAGCATCCCTTCGCCAAAGCCCACCATGAAATTGAAATCGTTCATGTCAAGGCAGGTGCTTTTGTGCAGATACCAGATGTCCCCGATGATTTCGTCGATGTGTTTAAGATGCTCCTTGAAAATGGTGGCGGACACCTTTTTCTTGTTGGGGATTTCCCGGAGCAGCTCCACGTTTTCAAGGATTTTATGAAGCGTGTCCCCGCCGCCTTTGGTCACGCGGTAAGCACGGTGCAGGGAGAGCGGAAGATCCAGACTGCCGCTGACGCTCACCTGAAAATCCCGGATGGCGTCCAGATGCCGGTCGAGGCTGAAAAGGTTGGTCTTGATGTGGGGGCGACCTACGGTGAAGCCGCTTTCCCGGAGAAGGGAAGCGTTTTCCCTGTAGTAGCCGTCGATATATTCCACGATGCTGCGAAAGGCCTGCGGGCTCAGCGTGGTGACTTCGCCGCCGTGCAGGGAAAGGTTGAAGGGGATCACGTTTTCCTGACGGAACTTTTCCACTGCAAAGCGCAGCGTGTCCACGCATGCGGTATCGTTGTGATCTACGGTGTTTTCTCCCAGATAGCAATACCGGCAGGCCATGTTGCAGTTCATGGTCGGCACATAGAGGAGATGAATGAATTTCTGCTGCATATGCCCCTCTTACTTGCGGATGACCTTGGTGGGACTGTCCTTAAAGGAACGCTCGTCCACGACGCAGGCTGAGGGAATCGTGATGGTGCGCAGCGCCTTGCAGTCGCGGAAGGCGGAACTGCCGATTTCCTTTACCGTGGAAGGCACGGTGACGCTTGACAGATTTGTGCACCTGCGGAAGGCATGCGCAGCAATGCGGGTCACGCCCTCGGGGATGGCGATGGCTTTGAGGGAAGCGCAGCCTTCAAATGTGTTGGCGCGGATTTCGGTGATGCCGACAGGCAGGGTGATGCTTTCCAGTGTCTTGCAGTTGTTGAAGGCGTAGGCATGGATGGACGTGATGCCGTCGTGCAGGGTTACGGTCTTCAGCTTGCTGCAGTTCTGGAAGGTGTTGCCACGGATTTCGGTGACGCCGGCGGGGATGGTGATGGCGGTCAGGCTGCTGCAGCCGTAGAACGCTTCACCGCCGAGGACCTTCAGGTTGTCGCTGAGCGTGATTGCAGACAAAGAAGAACAATTCTTAAATGCGTAGGAACCGATTTCGGTAATGGATTCGGGCATGGTGATGCTGACCAGCGTGGTTTCGTTTTCAAAAGCCCGTTCGGCGATGGCGGATACCGGCAGACCGTTCACTTCGGCGGGGATGGCGGCGGATGTGCCTGTGCCGGCGTCAAAAGAAACCAGCGTATAGCTTTTGCCTGTCTGCCTCCATCCGAAAACACCGTCTGCTTTTGTTTTGGTATAAACAAGGGGTTCGGCCGTAGCCTGCACAGAAGGTTTTGCTGACAGCGCTGCCATTGCATATTCATCGGGAGAGATGACCGGATCGACAAGGAATGTTCCTGCAATACCGAGTCCGCAGACAAGGGCGACAAACCATAGACGATCAAACAGGGATTTGCTTTCTTCAACGTAACTGTCATTTTTTGCGATGATGGACAGCTCTGTTTCGGGACTTGCTACGGCTTTCCTCATCAGGTGACTGAGCCGCCTGTTCTTGAGCGTGAACGTGACTCCGGCGTAAATAATCGTAGAAGCAATGGAAAGCGATGCCCGCTGGATGGGGTGATGACCAAGCAGGACAACGACGGCCATGACAACAAAATAGACCAGCAGGCACAGGACGCGCTGCCTTATGACGTAACGGGAACCGGTCTTGCCATGGAGTTCATCCAGTCGCGCAATTTCCTCCGTCAATAGTTCATGCAGAACGTCTTCCTTGGTTTGTAATTTGTATTTTTCCCACTCGTTTGGCATCATGGCGTACACCTCTGCGTATGTATTGTTATTTGTTATTATAATGGTTGTTTGTATTCTGTCAATGATTGCTGCTTTGCTCCGGGCGCAGCGTGGTCGTTTGGCGGCTGCTCTTTCAGCGTATGGGAAAGAAATGAAAAAGCGCACCTGCGGACGGCATCCTTGCTGAATACGAAGGAGTGGTCGGCATGTGCGCTATTATGTACGTTGATCAGGCTTGCTCCTTGCTGCGGTCGCGGCGGAAGGACCAGCTGCCCTCTTCCAGCGCGATGTCGCGGTGCTTGACGTTCACCGTCTTGCCCAGCGCGCGCAGGTGCTCGCCCAGCGCCTCGCTGATGGCGACGCTGCGGTGCGCGCCGCCGGTGCAGCCGATGGCGATCATCAGCCGGCGCTTGCCCTCCTTCTGATACAGGGGAAGGAGGTAATCCACCAACGCATACAGGTGGGTGAGGAACGCCTTGGTTTCCTCCTTGCCCAGCACAAAGTCGCGTACCGGGGCTTCAAGACCGGTGTAAGCGCGGATTTCGCGGATATAGAACGGGTTGGGCAGGAAACGCACGTCAAAGACGAGGTCGCTTTCGCGCGGGATGCCGCGCTTGTAGCCAAAGGACATGATCTCCGTGCGCAGGCTGTGATAGTTATCCCCCCGGGCGACGATGGCGTCCACCCGGTCGCACAGTTCGCGCGTGCGCAGACCGGCGGTGGAGAGGATATGATTGGCGCGTTCGCGCAGGGGCTGGAGCATCTCGCGCTCCTTGGCGATGGCTTCCTCAAGCGTGACGCCGCTGCCGGAGAGCGGATGATCGCGCCGGGTCTCCTTGTAGCGGTCAATCAGCGTTTCCGTATCCGCCTCCAGAAAAAGGATGGAAATCTCGTGGCTGGCGCTGCTTGAATCGAGCGCGTCGAGCAGCGCCTGCGCGTCAAAGAGCGCGCCGCTGCGCGAATCCACGCCAAGGGCTACGGGCTTTTCAAGCTCCACCTTTTCGCAGAGCGTAAAGGCCTGCTGAAAGAGCAGCGGCGGCAGATTATCCATGCACTGGAAGCCGCTGTCTTCCAGATGACGCAGAGCGGCGGTTTTTCCTGCGCCGGACAGGCCGGTGACGATGAGAAATCTCATGGTGCGTGCTCCTCTTCGGATGTGAATCGTGCCGCGGGATGCGGCGGAAACAAATCAGTGCGCGTCTTCGCCCAGAATGCGGATTTCCGGCTCAAGCTCGACGCCGTAGGTTTCAAAAACGCGGGTCCTGATCTGCTGCATCAGTTCAAGAACATCGCTTGCGCGGGCGCTGCCGCGGTTGATGACGAAGCCGGCGTGCTTTTCGCTCACCTGCGCGTCGCCTACGGACAGTCCGCGCAGTCCGCAGTCGTCAATCAGCTTGGCGGCAAAATACCCCTCGGGACGCTTGAATGTGCTTCCGGCGCTGGGGTATTCAAGGGGCTGCTTTTCCCGGCGGGCCTTGGCGAGCTCATCCATGCGCGCCTTGATCTGCGCGGGATCGCCAGGACGCAGTTGCATGGTGACGCCCGTGATGATGACGCCGGCGTCCATCATGGCGCTGTGACGATAGGAGAAGCCCAGCGCGTCGCCTTCAAAGGAAACGGGCTTGCCGTCGGAAAGGGCGATGGCGTCCACGCGCGTGACGACCTGAGAAAGCTCCCCGCCGTAAGCGCCGGCGTTCATGATGACGCCGCCGCCGATCGTTCCGGGAATGCCGGCGATCTCTTCAAGGCCGGACAGCCCCTCGTTCATGGCGAAGTTGGCTGCCGTACGCATCAGCGCGCCGGCCTGAACATGGAGCGTGTCGCCTTCCCGACGGATGGCGGCCATCGAGCCGTCGATGCGGATGACGAGACCGCGAATGCCGCCGTCGCGCACCAGCACATTGGAACCGTTGCCGATGAGCGTAACGGGGGCGCCGGCAAGCTTCGCTGCACGAAGGACGGGCGGGAGTTCGCTCGCGGAGGCGATGTTCACAAGGACATCGGCCGGGCCGCCGATGTGGAAGGTCGTATACCGCGCCATCACCGCGCGGGGAATGATGCGCTCGGGATCCAGTCTGGCCTGAACGAGCAGTTTAATCAATGTATCCATGGTTTCCTCCAAGATTATTCAGTCATATTGTAACCGAATGCGGCGTTTTGTACAAGCAGAAAAAGCAAATGCGGCATGGAAAGCGCGCGCCGGCAGCTTATCGGGCGTCGGCAGGCGCCAGTGACGTCAGATACGAAAAGAGAGAAAGTGCCTGCTGCGGATGGGTGGTGGCGATTGATACGCCGCAGAGCAGGGCGTCTTCGTTTGGTATGGGGAGGGGCGCGCAGGAAGCATTGGCGTTAGCGCCGGGCAGAAAACGTGAATCGTCGTGCGCAACGGACTGGGGAAAGACGTACAGATCGGGTGCGGCGGCAGATGATGCGAAGAGGCTGTCTGCGCTGCTGCGCGTTATGCGCAGGTGAATGGAGGGGTGTTCCTTCATATATATATTGAGCGCGCGGTAGAAGGCGTCGGCAGCCTGTGTGCTCTGGGCGCAAAGAGAGAGGCGGAGCAGAACGCGCTCGGGGACGGTGATGGTATACAGCGCACGGACAGCTTGAAACAGCTCCGGCGCAAAAACAAGGAGAGCACAGAGCGCTGCGCCGGCGCAAAGGCGAAGAGCAGACTTAAGCAAGAAGAATCACCTCTTTTAAGTCAGAATATGCGCATGAAACGGATGAAAGGAAGGAAAAACAAAAAGATTCAAAAACTTTCAAAAAAGATGAAAAAAGGTGTTGACAGACGTCGGATGGTGTGGTATTATAACTGAGCTGTCAGCGAGAACCCCTCGCGCGACAGATGATCCTTGAAAACGATACAGAATCAAGAAGAACGCGAACATGATTTTCACGAGTCATGTTTAAGAGAGACAGTCAATTCGAAATGAGTTTTGAGCTTGAAGGAGACTTCAAGGTTCAATACAGGATTTAACACAAGAGT
>JAFYOR010000059.1 GCA_017547805.1 Clostridia bacterium | reverse complement strand
GTTTTGCGTTTTCTCACTTTTCGTCGGGCCGTGCCCGCTTCCTCTTCCGAAACACTCTGCATGTTTTGCTGTTTCTGCGTACGTGGCCGATGGTTTTGCGTTTTCTCACTTTTCGTCGGGCCGTGCCCGCTTCCTCTTCCGGCGGGCTGTGCCCATACCCACTTCCGGCGGGCTGCGTATTGATCCGTTTTGAACGTATACCAAAAGCGGGAGCAGCGCCTGTAAACTGCTCCCGCTTCCCGTTCCCTCACGCCGTCCTTTCGATCCTGCGGACCAGACCGCCGACGGCGCTGAGCTTTTCCTCGATGCGGTCGTATCCCCTGTCGATGTGTCCGCCGGCGTCGTCCACGATGGTTTCGCCTTCCGCGCACAGGCCGGCGAGGATCAGCGCCGCGCCTGCGCGCAGATCGGTCGCGCGGACATGCGCGCCGGTCAGCTGCGGCGTGCCCTCCACGACGGCAACGCGGTTTTCCACCCGGATATGCGCGCCCAGCCGCATGAGCTCCGCCGCATGCATGAACCGGTTCTCGAAGATGGTTTCAAGGAATACGCTTGTGCCGGGCGTGCGGCAGGCGACGGCCATCATCGGCGCCTGCAGGTCGGTGGGAAAGCCCGGATAGACCATGGTTCGGATTTCAAAGGGCTGCTTGGCGCGCCCGAAAACCATCAGCCCGGTCGGGGTATCCTTGATATGTACGCCGGATTCGCTGAGCTTAAAGAGCAGGGAACGAAGATGCTCCGCACGTGCGCCGCGCAGCAGCAGCTCGCCGCCGGTGATCGCGCAGGCGCAGGCCATCGTGCCCGCCTCCACCCGGTCCTCTATCGGCGTCCAGGAAACGCCGTGCAGCGAGGAAACGCCCTCGATGGTGATGGTCGACGTTCCCGCGCCGCTGATGTGCGCGCCCATGGCGCTCAGGAAATTCGCCAGATCCACGACCTCCGGCTCTTTGGCTGCGTTTTCAATGCGCGTGGTACCCTTTGCCAGCGTCGCCGCCATAAGCAGGTTTTCCGTCGCGCCGACGGAGGGCATATCCAGATAAATGGTCGCCCCGCGCAAATGGCCGGTAAGCGTTACGCCGCCGTGATCCATCCGGATTTTCGCGCCCAGCGCGCTCATGCCCTTGAGATGCTGGTCAATAGGCCGCTGACCGATGGCGCAGCCGCCCGGCAGCGCGATGCGCGCCTGACCAAGGCGCGAGAGCAGCGGACCGAGGATGAGCACAGAGGCGCGCATCCGGCGCGCACTCTCTTCATCGCCTGCGCCGTTGACGCTTTCGGCATTGAAAATCAGCGCATCCTTTTCACGCTTGACGCCGCAGCCACAGGAACGCAGCAGCGCGGTCAGCGTGCGCACGTCGGTCAGATCCGGCGCTTTTTCTATCCGTACGTCGCCGCCGGTCAAAAGCGCGCCGCACATGATGGGCAGCACGGCATTTTTGGACGTGCTGATTGGGATTTCTCCCCGCAGGGGCGGGCTTTCGCGTACAGCATAATGCGCCATAAAATCCCTCCGATGAGCTGGTCGATCCATTGTTGGCAGCAAAGCAGAACACTGCGCCGCCGCAGAAGAATCTTCTCCCGGCGGCGCGGTTTGCATCCTCGGGCAGAAAACAAGGCGGCGCCATGGTTTTGATTTTATGCTGGAAGCGCAGCTGCGTGCGGACTTATAAAATCGGCGCTCGGCTGTCGGGATCTGTCAGCGGGGAATCTTTTCATTGCAATTCGCCATAAAATGTTGTATTGTATTAACAACTGTTTACTTTTTTTCGGCGGGCATACCGCCGCTCAATCAAAGGAGAAAACAATGAGCGAGTTTCTGAATATCTCGGAAATTTATGGAAGCTATGTTTTTGGCGATAAAGAGATGCGCGAGCGTCTGCCCAGAGCGATCTACAAGAGCCTCAAGCGCAGCATGATCACCGGCGAGGAGCTGGATCTCGTCGTCGCCGATGCGACGGCGGCGGCGATGAAGGAATGGGCGATTTCCAAGGGAGCGACCCATTTCACGCACTGGTTCCAGCCGCTGACGGGCACGACGGCGGAAAAGCACGATTCCTTCATCAGCCCGCAGAGCGACGGCACCGTGATCATGGAGCTGCGCGGCAAGGAGCTCATCAAGGGCGAGCCGGACGCTTCGTCCTTCCCCTCCGGCGGCATCCGTGCGACGTTTGAGGCGCGCGGCTATACCGTATGGGATATCACCAGCCCCGCCTTCCTCTATGACAGCGGCGATACCAAGACGCTGTGCATCCCCACGGCGTTCTGCTCCTACACCGGCGAGGCGCTGGACAAGAAGACCCCGCTGCTGCGCTCCATGGAAGCTGTGAGCAAGCAGGCGCTGCGCATCGTCCGCCTCTTTGGGGATACGCAGGCGCAGCGGGTGATTTCCTCCGTCGGCGCGGAACAGGAATATTTCATCGTCGATCGCGAAACCTACTTAAAGCGCAAGGATCTCATCTTCACCGGACGCACGCTCTTTGGCGCGATGCCGCCCAAGGGACAGGAGATGGAGGATCATTACTTCGGCGCGATTAAAGAGCGCGTAAGCGATTATATGCGCGATCTGGACGTGGAGCTGTGGAAGCTGGGCATTCCAGCAAAAACCGAGCACAACGAAGCCGCGCCCGCGCAGCACGAGCTCGCGCCGATTTACTCCACCACCAACGTGGCGACGGATGAGAACATGCTCATCATGAACGTCATGAAGAAGGTTGCCCTGCGGCGCGGGCTGGTATGCCTGCTGCACGAAAAGCCGTTCGCCGGCGTCAATGGCAGCGGCAAGCACAACAACTGGTCGCTGTGCACCGATACGGGCCGCAACCTGCTGGAGCCGGGCAAGAATCCGCAGAAGAACGATCTGTTCCTGCTGATGCTTGCGGCGATGATGAAAGCGGTCGACGAGCATGCCGGTCTTCTGCGCATGAGCGCCGCCGTGCCGGGCAACGACCACCGCCTCGGCGGCGGCGAAGCGCCGCCCGCGGTCATCTCGATGTTCCTTGGCGATCAGCTGACGGCGATTGTCGAGCACATCATCGCCGGCAACGAGGAAACCGTGCCCACCGACAGCAAGATGAAGGTCGGCGTTTCCACCCTGCCGGTCATCCGCCGCGACGCAACCGACAGAAACCGCACCTCCCCCTTCGCCTTCACCGGCAATAAGTTTGAGTTCCGCATGACGCCGTCCTCCGGCTGCATCGCAGACGCCAACACCGTGCTCAACACGATTGCCGCGGACGTGCTCGGCGCCTTCGCCGACGAGCTTGAGGGCGCGGAGAACTTTGAGGAGACGCTTCACGCGCTCATCCGCCGCGAAATGAGCGCCCATCAGCGCATCATCTTCAACGGCAACGGTTATACCGACGAGTGGCTGGGCGAGGCGGCGCGCCGCGGTCTGCCCAACATCAAGGGCATGGTCGATGCGATTCCCGAGCTGGTCAAGCGCGGCTCTGTCGAGCTGTTTGAACGCCACGGCGTCTATACCGAGAAGGAGCTCATCGCCCGCGCGGACGTTTCCTACGAAATCTACGCCAAGACGATCAATATCGAGGCGCTGACGATGATTGACATGGCCGGCAAGGACATCCTGCCCGCCGTGATCCGCTTTGCCACGGAGCTGGCGCAGGGCGTCAAGTCCGTGGAGGACGTGGGCCTTGACGCCGGCGTGCAGCGCGAGCTGCTCACGCGCGTGACCGTGCTGCTCAAGCAAGCCAGCGCCGCGCTTGCCGACCTGCGCGAAAAGCAGGCGAAGGCCAGCGTGCTCACGGGCGAAGCGCAGGCGCGGGCGTATTATGAAACGGTCTGTCCCGCGATGGAGGTGCTGCGCGCGCCGGTGGATCATCTGGAAATGATCGTTTCTTCCGATGTCTGGCCGATGCCGTCCTACGGCGACCTGCTGTTCAACGTATAAACCGGCATGCTGCCGGCGGCATCACCGACAAAGTGCCGTAAATCTCAAACGCCTGCAAACGAGGCCGAAGCATTGAAGAAAAATTCGCATAATCAACAAAGAGGGAAAGCGATACGCTTTCCCTTTTTTGTTTGTCAAAAAACCTGCATCAAGCAGCCAATGGGATCGGTCGCAGCGGCGTGTACGGCGCGACCGCAGCGGTTTTTCTGTAGGGAAATCCCATTTCCCGGAAGAAATAATCGTTTCCTTGCTTTTTTCAGTTGTGTCCGAAGGACGCGGCTGAAAAATGTAGGGGGGTTATGGCGGGGGAAAGATTCCCCCGTCCACCAGCCTGTCAAAAACCCTTTTTGACAGGCTGAAAGAGGGAACGCGATGCGCTTTCCCTTTTTATGTAATCAGGCAGTGACGCAAAACCGACGGTAACTTACATACTTCCCTCCCGCGCGGCATAGGATAATCAAATCAAGCGTGGAGGATAGAAACATGTGCGGAATTGTCGGATATGCGGGCGGGGCGCAGGCGGCGCCCATCCTGCTTCACGGACTCAAAAAGCTGGAATACCGGGGGTATGACTCGGCCGGCATTGCGGTGCGCGACGCATCGTCGGCGCATATCGAGGTCATCAAGGCGAAGGGGCGTCTTGACCGCCTGATGGATATGACCGGCGGCGGGCAGGCTGTTTGCGGCATGAGCGGCGTGGGGCATACGCGCTGGGCGACGCACGGAGAGCCGAGCGCCGAAAACGCGCATCCGCATTATTCGCGGGAAAAGCGCGTGGTGATCGTCCACAACGGCATCATCGAAAACTATCAGGAAATCCGCGACATGCTGGAGCGGCGCGGCTACCGCTTCCATACGCAGACGGATACGGAGGCCGCGGCGCTGCTGCTGGACTGCGCCTATGCCGGGGAGGACGGGAATTCGCCGCAGGAGCGCGCGGTGCACGCCATCCGCACGACGATGCTCCGGCTTCAGGGGTCGTATGCGCTGGGCATCCTTTTTCACGATCAGCCGGACGTGGTCTACGCCGCGCGAAGGGACAGCCCGCTGGTTGTCGGACGCTGCACGGGGGAAGCGCACGGGCATATCCTCGCCTCCGACGTGCCGGCGGTGCTCTCCTATACGCGCGACGTGGTCTATCTTGACAACATGGAAATCGCCAGGATAACGAAAGACACGCTGGATATCTACAGCATCGATGCCGAGCGCATCAGCAAGCCCATGATGCACATCACATGGGATGCGCAGGCTGCCGAAAAGGGCGGCTATGAGCATTTCATGATCAAGGAAATTCACGAACAGCCCGCCGCCGTGCGCGATACGCTTTCCCCGCGCATCGTTTCGCGGAACGGCGCGCCCGATACCGACCTGACAGAAACGGGACTGACGGACGAGGAAATCCGGCGCATCCAGCGGGTGCTGTTTGTGGGCTGCGGCTCAGCGTATCATGCCGGGCTGGTCGGCGTCGGCGTGACGGAGGCGCTCGCGCGCATTCCCTGCAGCGCGGAGCTGGCCAGCGAGCTGCGCTACCGCAATGCGCCGGTGCAGCCCGGCACGCTCTGCGTGCTCATCAGCCAGAGCGGAGAGACGGCGGACAGCCTCGCCGCGCTGCGCCTTTGCAAAGAAAAGGGCATGAAGACGCTGGCGATCGTCAACGTCGTGGGTTCCTCCATCGCGCGGGAAGCGGACGCGGTGCTCTATACCCACGCCGGACCGGAAATCGCCGTGGCGACGACGAAGGCCTACTCCGCGCAGCTTGCCGCGCTGTATCTGCTGGCGGTGCATCTATCAAGCCGGCGTGCGGCGATCAGCCCGGCGCAAAAACAGGAGCTGCTGGAAGCGCTGACGGCGCTTGACGGAAAAATCAAGCAGGCGCTCGGAGAAAAAACGCGCATACAGCGCTTTGCCAACACCTTTGCCGCCTGCCGGGACGTCTTTTTCATCGGCCGCGGGCTGGACCATGCGCTGTGCATGGAGGGCAGCCTCAAGCTCAAGGAAATCAGCTACATCCACTCCGAGGCGTATGCCGCAGGCGAGCTCAAGCACGGCGCGATCAGCCTGATTGAGGATGGCACGCTTGTCATCGGCGCGGCGACGCAGCCGCAGGTTTTCGCCAAAATGCTCAGCGGCATCGCGGAGGTAAAAAGCCGGGGCGCGTGCGTCCTTGCGCTGTCGGCGCAGGCGGATGACCGGCTTGCAGAAGCAGCGGATTTCTGCATCGGTCTGCCAGGGACGCATCCGCTGTTTGCCGCGTCGGTCGGCGTTGTGCCGCTGCAGCTGCTCGCGTATTATATCGCCTGCGAGCGCGGGCTGGACGTGGATAAGCCGAGAAATCTGGCCAAAAGCGTGACAGTAGAATAAAGCGCACAGTGCCCGCGCCCACTTCCGCCCGAGTCTGCATAATATGCAGCATGGCGCACGCGACCGATTTCACGCAATTACTTACAGAATCAAAAAAGGATTGCCTGCCGCAATCCTTTTTGATTAACAGAAAACGCAGCTGCCCGCTGCACCGCGTTTACTTCGCGTCAAACACGACGGTCACGCTGGCGGACACGGTGACGTCGCCCGAGCGGATGCCGCCGCCTGCCGTCGCCTTCATCATCACAGCGTCTTCCGTCGCGTTGGCATAACGCGCAACGTCGCCGGAGGCATGTTCCGCAATGCTCTCAATGCCGGTGATTTCAAGACCGCCAGCCTGCGCCATGGTCTGCGCCTTTTCCTTCGCCGCGCCGATGGCCAGCGCCAGCGCCTGACGATACAGTTCGCCACGGGTGGAAATGTCAAAACCGACGTTCCAAGTTTCCGTCATGCCGCTGTCGGTCAGAACCGCCATCACGCTGTCCAGCATCCCCAGATCCCGGCAGGTCACGCGCAGCGAGTGGTTGACGCGGTATCCGGTCAGCTTGGGCTGATCGCCGGAATAGTCGTATTCCGGATAATAGGAAAAATCCTGCGTGACGATATCCTCTTCCCTGACGCCCAGTTCAAGGAGCTTGGTCGTCGCGCTCGCAATTACCGCCGCGACGCTTTCCTGCGCCCGGGCGACGGTGATTTCCGAAATGGAAACATTGGACGTAATGGTGAACATATCCGGCTCGGCAGAAATCTCCGCCGTGCCCTGCGCGGTGATTTCCGCACCGTCCGCCAGCGCGAGGGACGCGGCGCACAGCATGATGGCGCACAGCAGCATTGCAAAACACTTTTTCATCAGATGGTTCCTCCTCTTGTTTGTTCACCTATAAGACGAGAGAACCGCTTCCAATATTCCCCGGAAATGGAAAGTTCACAGGAAGTTCGCAATTATACTTCATCCGTCAGGCCGATCAGGTAGTCGGCGGAGAGGTTGTAGAAGCGGCAGAGGGCGATCAAATCATCGATTTTCAGTTCCGCTCTGCCGTTCTCAATATGTCCATAACCCTGCTGTGATTTGTTGATCACTTTTCCAATCTCTTCCTGTGTCAGATCACGATCTTCTCTGACTTCCTTCAAACGCTGTCTGTAATCCATACAGAATCACCTCAGGAATATCGTAGAACAATCAGGATCTGAGTATTGAAATCTACTCAAGGATTGAGTATAATATCTTTATAGCATTGAAATATCTAATTTGGAGTGTTTATGGGCATATCATTCACCACGATAGGACGAAACATACGGCGAGCACGAAAACACCAAGGATTTACCCAAGAACGATTTGCAGAAATGATGGGAATCTCCGTGCTGCATTACGGCAGGCTGGAACGCGGAGAACGATGTGTTTCTCTGCTTCAACTTGAAAAAATTGCCGACATACTAAACCTTTCTATTGATGAACTGCTTTTAGGCTGCACAGATTCTATTCCGAAAAGAATAACCAAGGAAAAAAGAAATCTGGGTCTGATCATCCAGTTTCTTTCTGCTGGCTGTTCAGAAAAAGCGTGTTCGCTCATGATTGATGTATGCCAGGCCATCGCAGCAAACGACAAATTTCAATCGAGGTAAATTGATACTATTCTATTTTATCTTGATTGATGATACAGGAGATCCATTGGGCTGCCGCCCAAACCTGCTTGGGGATTTCATCCCCAAACCCCTTCTTCGCTTCGCGCTTGTTTAAGATGCATTCAGGAAATAAAAATAGCAGGATAAAAACAGACAGATATTATTCACATAACAATAAAGCGTCCCATCCCTGCGGATGGAACGCTCTATATCCTGTTGATTACTTGACGATAATGCTCTTGCCGGTCATTTCCGCGGGCACTTCCAGACCGATGTAGGGCAGCATGGTCGGCGCGATGTCCGCCAGGCAGCCGCCTTCGCGCATCTTCACATCGCCCACGCCGGCAGCCAGGAACGGCACGACGTTGGTGGTGTGCGCGGTGAAGGGAGAACCGTCCTCGTTCATCATCTTGTCCGCGTTGCCGTGGTCGGCTGTCAGGAACATGCAGCCGCCCATTTCCTCGGTGGCCTCCCAGACCTTGCCCACGCACGCGTCGACAGCCTCAACCGCCGCCTTCGCCGCATCAAACACGCCGGTGTGACCGACCATGTCGCAGTTGGCGAAGTTGAGGATGACCACGTCGTACTTGCCGGAGCGGATGCGCGCAGCGCACTCCTCGGCCACTTCGTAGGCGCTCATCTCCGGCTTGAGGTCGTAGGTCGCAACCTTCGGGGACGGGATGACCTTGCGGTCCTCACCCTCGTACGGCGCTTCCAGACCGCCGTTGAAGAAGAACGTCACGTGCGCGTACTTCTCGGTCTCCGCGATGCGCAGCTGGGTCTTGCCGTTCTTGGCAAGGTACTCGCCCAGCACATTGGTCAGCTCGACCGGCGGATAGGCGACTTCCACGTTGGGCATGGTCGCATCGTACTCCGCCATGCAGACATACTGCACCGGGAAGCGGCCAAAACGGCGCTCAAAGCCCTTGAACTCGTCATCGACGAAGGTACGGGTGATCTCGCGCGCACGGTCCGGACGGAAGTTGAGGAAGACGACGGTGTCGCCTTCGCTCACGCGCCCGCCTTCACAGGTGACGCACGGCACGACGAACTCGTCGGTCACGCCGGCTTCGTAGGTCTTCTCCATGCAGGCCTTCCAGTTTTCGGCCTTCTCGCCCTCGCCGTAGACGAACGCGGCATACGCCTTTTCCACGCGATCCCAGTTGGAATCGCGGTCCATGGCGTAGTAGCGGCCGGTCACGGTCGCGATGGTGCCAAGGCCGATGGCGTCAAGCTTGTCCTGCACATCCTGCAGGAAGCCGAGGCCGGATTTGGGGTCGGTGTCGCGGCCATCCATGATGGCATGGATGTACACGTTTTCAGCGCCCAGATGCTTGGCCAGATCCAGCAGACCGAAGAGGTGCTCGATGTGGCTGTGCACGCCGCCGGTGCCCTGCAGACCCATGAAATGGATTGCCTTGCCCGCGTCAATCGCCTTCTTCATGTTGCGAACGAGCACGTCGTTTTCCTTCATCGTGCCGTCCATGATGGACTTGGTGATCAGCGTCAGCTGCTGATAGACGATGCGGCCCGCGCCGATGTTGGTGTGGCCGACCTCGCTGTTGCCCATCTGACCATCCGGAAGACCGACAGCCATGCCGGACGCGTCGATGGTGGTGTACGGGCAGGTCGCAAACAGCTTATCAAGGTTCGGCTTCTTCGCCGCAGCGATGGCGTTGCCGAAGGTTTCATTCGGCAGGCCGTAGCCGTCCATAATGCAAAGCAGAACGGGTTTCTTAGACATATCGATAATTGCTCCTTGCTATTGGTCAGGTTCTTTGTGGATAAAGCCGCGAGGACCTCATCCGTCTCGCCTTCGGCGATCCACCTTCCCCAAAGGGGAAGGCTTATTTTCTGGTTGATAAGCCCTCCCCTTTGGGGAGGGTGCCCGAAGGGCGGGTGAGGTCCCGCCCGCAGGCGAAACCCGTTTAATTATTATTTGTCGAAGCCGACGACCTTGGAGAAGTCCTCCGCCTTCAGGGACGCGCCGCCGATCAGGCCGCCGTCGATCTCCGGCTGCGCCATCAGGCCCTTCGCGTTCTTCGGGTTCATGGAGCCGCCGTACTGGATGCGGACCTCGTCGGCAGCGTCGCCATAGACGGAGCGGATGCCCTCGCGGATGACGCCGATGGTCTCGTTGGCCTGCTCGTCGGTGGCGGTCAGGCCGGTGCCGATGGCCCAGACCGGCTCATAGGCGATGACGACCTTCTTGGCGACTTCCTCGGCGGTCAGGCCGGTCAGCGCGATCAGGGTCTGGTAGACGACGAGGGCGTTGGTATAGCCGGCCTCGCGCTCTTCCTTCTTTTCGCCGACGCAGACGATCGGGGTCAGGCCCGCCTTGACGGCGGCGACGGTGCGCAGGTTCACGGTCGCATCGGTCTCGCCGAAGTACTGGCGGCGCTCGGAGTGACCCAGAACCACGTACTCAACGCCGCAGGCCTTGAGCATGGCCGCGCTCAGCTCGCCGGTGTACGCGCCGGATTCCTTCCAGTGCATGTTCTGGGCGCCGAGCTTGATGTTGGTGCCCTTGATGGCCTCGGCAACGGCAGCGAAGTTGACCGCCGGGGTGCACACAACGACGTCGCAGGACGCATCCGCAACCAGCGGAGCGAGTTCGGTAACGAGCTGAGCGGCCTCAGCAGGAGTCTTGTTCATCTTCCAGTTGCCAGCAATGATCGGCTTGCGCATAGTGGTAATCTCCTTTTTATCTGTCATAGAAAAGCCCCGGTCGGCCCCAAGGGCGACCGGGGCATGTTGGTTTAGTGATGAATCAACTGCCTACATACGGCCACGTTCGCGAAACAGGAATGATTTCACCGTTTCGTCGGATGCGCCGTCGGCGGCACGCCGATTACTTCTCGTCCAGGCACGCGACGCCCGGCAGGGTCTTGCCCTCGAGGTACTCCAGGGACGCGCCGCCGCCGGTGGAGATGTGAGTCATCTTGTCGGCCAGGCCCATCTGGGTGACAGCCGCAGCGGAGTCGCCGCCGCCGATGATGGTGACAGCGTCGGTCTCGGCCAGCGCCTGAGCGACGGACAGGGTGCCCTTCGCCAGGGTCGGGTTCTCAAAGACGCCCATCGGGCCGTTCCAGATGACGGTCTTGGCAGCCTTGACAGCCTCGGCGTACATCGCGGCGGTCTTCGGGCCGATGTCGCAGCCTTCCTTGTCGGCCGGGATGGCGGTGGAGTCGCAAACGACGGTCTCAACGGCCGGATCGAAGGTGAACTCCGGCACGCAGACGGTGTCAACCGGCAGCAGGATCTTCACGCCCTTGGCCTCGGCCTTGGCGAGCATGTCGCGGCAGTAGTCGATCTTGGTCTCGTCCAGCAGGGACTTGCCAACCTCGAAGCCCTGCGCCTTGAGGAAGGTGAAGGCCATGCCGCCGCCGATGATCAGGGTGTCAACCTTCTCAATCAGGTTCTCGATGACGGAGAGCTTGTCGGCAACCTTCGCGCCGCCCAGAATGGCGACGAACGGACGGTCGGCGTTTTCAAGCGCCTTGCCCATGATGGACAGCTCCTTGCCGATCAGATAGCCGGCAACGCAGGGGCTGAGGAACTCGGTCACGCCCGCGGTGGAGCAGTGCGCGCGATGGCAGGAGCCGAACGCGTCGTCCACATAGCAATCCGCCAGGGAGGCAAGCTCCTTGGAGAACGCTTCGATGTTCTTGGTTTCTTCCTTGCGGAAGCGGGTGTTCTGCAGGAGCACGACGTCGCCGTCCTTCATCGCGGCAACGGCAGCCTTGGCGTTCTCGCCCACGACAGTATCATCGTTGGCAAAGACAACCGGCTGACCCAGCAGCTCGGAGAGGCGCACGGCGACCGGCGCGAGAGAGAACTTCTCTTCCGGACCGTTCTTCGGCTTGCCCAGGTGGCTGCACAGGATGACCTTGCCGCCGTCGGCGATCAGCTTCTTGATCGTCGGCAGAGCCGCAACAATGCGCTTATCGCTGGTGATCTTGCCGTCCTTCATCGGGACGTTGAAGTCGCAGCGCACGAGCACCTTCTTACCAGTAACCTTGATGTCTTCAACAGTCATTTTCGCCATGGGAAATTCCTCCATTTCATGATCTGTGATCTCATTATGCAGACGCACAGGAGCATTGCCCGGGCGTCGGAAAGCTCCGTTTCTGCCGGAGCGATCTTGCATTTTCATGACTGCGCAGATTCTCCTCTGCGCTCTTTCTAATATACCATCTTTTACAGTGCTTGTCAAAGATTTCACTTAAAAAGACGCCTGCCGCTTCAAAATTTCAATCATTTTCTCCGCTGCGCCTTCATCTGTGACGAGCAGCCTGTGCGGATGATGGCGCAAAACCGCCAGAATCGCCTCCGCCTTGCTGCTGCCGGCGGCGATCGCCGCCGCTTTGCTGCGATGGCCGATCTCATCCTCGGAAAGCGCCAGCGACGCGCCGCCGACCACGCGGCCCTGCGCGTCAAAATAGAATCCCAGCGCTTCGGCGACAGCGCCGTGCGCCGTCAGATCGTCGCGCTCCTGGCTATTGAGACCCCTTCGCACAGCCAGCTCCTGCGCGCGGCCCACGCCGTAGAGCAGCACGTCCGCATGCTGCAAAAGCTCCAGCGCTTCGCGCACCTGCGGCAGACGGGAAAGCTCCGCCGCAGCGCTCCTTGACAGGCCGTCCGGCAGGTGCAGCAGCCTGTGCCGCCCGCCCAGCGCCTGCGCGATGCGTTCAACGACGGTATTCGCCTGCGTCTGCGACATGCCGCCCAGTCCGCCATGCAGCGGAACAACGGTGATATCCATCGGCGCAGCCGCCGTGATCACCCGGGACATGGCCGCAACGGTCCTGCCGCCGGAAACGGCAATGACCTGCGCGCCCTGCAGCAAAAAGCGCAGCTGTCCAGCCGCCGCATGCGCAATTTCATCCACGACGCCCGGATCCCTGTCCGCGTCGCCGCGCACAACGCACACGCGCTCGATATTCAGTTTTCTTGAAAGCGTCAGCTCCGTGGACTGAACGAAGCGGCGGCTCCGGCTGACGGCGCGCGCCGTCTCCACAAGCATCCTGCCCGCCTCGCTGATTTCCATGCCCGCCGCGCTCTGCGTGATGCAGCCCGCCTCGCGCAGCGCATCCGCCGCGGCGCGCACCGCACGTTCAGACAGATTCAGCCGCGCGGCAAGGGCGCGCCTGCCGATGGGCCCCAGCGCCGCAACGCGCTCCAGAATCAGCGCGCGCAGCTCCAGCTCCTCCATCAGATCCGGCGCAATCAGCGACAGCGTGCCAAGAATCGATGTATCCATAGTCCCTCCCGTGCATGCGGGTCATTCCTTGCCCGGCGTGCGCCATATTGTCCCGTTTCCACAATATCATATCTGCAAACAAAAAGCAAGCGATGGAAAAAGCGGACAGCTTTCGCCATCCGCCCACTCGCTCTTCACTTTTCACTTTTTCCCGTCCACGATCTTCGCCTGAACCTGAAAGAGCGCCGCCATAGCCGCGATGAGCGCCAGCAGGAATACCGGCATCAGCCCATAACCCACGAAATCCGCAAGCCACGCGAAAATCGTCGGCACGAACAGGGAGCCGCAATAGGCAAACGCCATCTGCACGCCAACCGCCGCCTGAGAGTTCTCTTCGCCGTAATTGACCGGCGTATCCTGCATGATGTTGGGATAGACCGGCGCGCAGCCAAGGCCCGCAACGATCACGCCGGCAAGCGCAAGGCTGTCGACAGGCAGGAGCATCATCGCCGCGCCGACCGCCATGCCCGCGTGACCCATGCGCACCATCTGGCGCGGGGTGAAGCGCAGCGTCATGAAACCGGAAACCGCGCGTCCCACCGTAATGCCGATGCAGAAAAGAGAACCAAAGGACGCCGCCTTTTCCGGGCTGATGCCGCGCGTCATGACCATGAACGTCGGCGCCCAGAGAATCAGCGTCGATTCCGCCGCGCAGTAGCAAAAGAACGTCGTCATGCCGGCAGCCGCGCCCGGAAGCGCGAGCACCTGACGCACGGAAAGCACCTTCGCGTTCTTCTCCTCCTGTTCAATGCTGCCCGACTTCCACAGGCGCAGCGTCGCAAAGAGCACGACGCACAGCAGCCCCTGCAGCAGGGAAACCGTCCTGTAGCCCCAGCGCCAGGCAAAGCCCGCCGTCAGCGCGGCGGAAAGAATCAGCGGGCTGATCACCGTGCCCACACCCCAGAAACAGTGCAGCCAGTTCATGTGGCGCGGCTCACAGTGCTGAGCGACGTAGTTATTGATGCCCGCGTCCACCGCGCCGGCGCCCAGTCCCAGCGGAACGGACATCAACAGAAGCATGGCGTAATTCGGCGCCAAAGACAGCCCCAAAAGAGCCAGCGCCGTCAGTCCGGTGGAAAGCGCCGTCAGCCTGCCCGTGCCAAAACGGCGGATGAGGCTTGCGCTGTTCAGGCTTGAAATGATCGTGCACAGCGACGCCGTCATCTGAATCAGGCCCGCGCCCCAGACCGGCACGTCAATCTGCGTGAGCATCGACGGCCACGCGCTGCCCAGCAGCGAATCCGGAAGACCCAGACTGATGAACGATACATAAATGATGATCAGAAGCATCGTGGAAACCATGCGTTTCTTCCTCCGTTTTGGGAATAACATTCCCATAAAATCCGCTTCATTTTACCATTTTCTGAATAGATGTCAAGTAGGGGCGGATATTATCCGCCCGCCGTAAAGGATATTATTCCCCGCCGTAACACTGATATGATCCTCCCCTGCAGCCACCGGTTAAAAAGAAAGGATTCCGCAGATCTGCGGAATCCTTTGGGAAACAGCGAAACTGAATTAAGCCTCAGCAGCCTTGACAGCCTCTTCCGGAGAGGTAACACCGAACATGACGCTCAGCAGGCCGTTGCCGTACTTTTCGAGCATCAGGTAGCTCAGCGCGATGTAGCGGTCAACCGTCTTGAGCGGCGGCACGTCGCTCTGCATCTGCAGGTAGGTCTTATAGCGGACTTCGCCGTCGCGCAGGTCCATCTCAAAGTTACCCACGCGCAGGCCGTAGTTGGCACGGGTGATGTACTCCATGACCGCGGCGCGCTCGGACTCGTCCGCGTTCTGCGGGCAAACGGCGTAGGTCGCAATCGCGTTGTTGTTATTGGGGATGATGATCACGCGGACGCTGCCCATCTTCTTGCAGGTGCTCAGCGTAATCTTAAAGTCGATGTATTCCTTCTCCTCGTTGCGGTTGTAGTGGAAGTTCTTCGCATCCAGCGCCTCAGCGGCGATATCCAGCAGCTCCTGCTTGGTAAAGGTGCGCTCTTCCGGACGCAGCGGCTTCACCGGCTCCGCCGGCGTCACGCGATACTCTTCAGGCTTTTCCGTCTTCTTGCCAAACCAACCCATCGTTCATACCTCCAATTTTCACTGTAGTCAACCACAGTTTACATTTGCCTTATTATACCATTTTCATGCATAATCAGCAACCTTCTATGCATGCCGTCGGATAATTTTTCTTTCACCGGCGATGGCCTGATTATACGCCGCTTTTGCGCCGGCGCAGTCGCCCGGCATGCGACTAGTGGGCTGTGCCCACATCCACATCCCACAAAAAATAAAACACCCGGCTGCGTACGTCAGCCGGGTGAGTTGAACTTGATTAGTTCGCGGAAGCAGCTTCAGCTTCCATGTTGATGACCTGCTTACCATCGTAGTAACCGCAGTGCTTGCAGACACGGTGGGCGAGCTTCATCTGCTGGCAGCGCGGGCACTTGACGATCCCCGGCGCGGACAGCTTCCAGTTCGCACGGCGCATACGGCCGCGAGACTTAGAAATTTTTCCCTTAGGACAAGCCATTGTTTACACCTCCTCATCCTCGTTCAGCAAAGATGCTAATGCCGAAAAAGGATTTCTGTGAGTCAGATCCTTCTGGCACGAACACTCGTTTATGTTCAGGTCCTTACCGCAGTGGCTGCACAGTCCCTTGCAGTCCGCCCTGCAAAAGATGCGCGATGGCAGCTCCAGCAGCAGTGCGCTGCGGACAGCGTCATCAAGCTGCAGCATATGACCCGAATATTTGTATTGATCCTCTTCAACCTCCAGCGTGCCGTCGATGTCGCGGAAGAAAGCTTCCTCCACCTCCGCCTCCACAATCGTGACGGCGGGCTTCAGGCAGCGTGCGCAGGGAGAAGTGATCTCGGCGCGGGCAGTGCCGCGCACGATGACGGTCTCGTCGGCGAGCATATACGTGCCGGAAAGAGTCACAGGTGCGGTGTATGCAATCGCATCGCCGTTCCAGCGGTCCTCGGTCCAGGAATCAACCAGTTCGAAAGCAACGTCATAGCCCTTTCGCTGTATGCCCTTGGTAATATCCAGCTTCATCAGTTTCACCTCAAAGTTGACCGTTCCATATTATACGCAGGTTATAAACGATTGTCAAGCGGTAATTGAGTATTTATTACAGCTTGGAAACAATCTCCAGCGTATCGCGGGCGATCGGCAGCTCCTCGTTGGTCGGGATGCGCAGAACCTTGACGGTGGAGTCGTCGGTGCTGATGATGCCGCAGCAGCCGCGCACGTTCTTGGCCGGATCGATCTTGATGCCCATCCACTCGAAGCCCTTGATGACCTCGGCGATCGCGTCGGTGTCGTTTTCGCCGATGCCGGCGGTGAAGACGATGGCGTCCGCGCCCTGCACAGCGGCCATGTAGGAGCCGATGTACTTCTGCAGGCGGTAGGTCCAGATGTCAACGGCGGTCTGCGCCTGCTCGTCGCCCTTGGCAGCGGCAGTCTTGACGTCGCGCATGTCGGAAGAGACGGAGAGGCCAGCGTAGCCGGACTTCTTGTTCAGGGTGTTGAGCATCTGATGGATGTCCATGCCGGTGTTGTCCATGATGTACTCAAGGACGGCCGGATCCAGGTCACCGGAGCGGGTGCCCATGACAATGCCCTCAAGCGGGGTGAGACCCATGGAGGTATCCACAACCTTGCCGCCGACGATCGCGCTCAGGGAAGAGCCGTTGCCCAGGTGGCAGATGATGAACTTGCAGTCTTCCGGATTCTTTCCAAGGAACTTCGGGGTCTCGCCCGCGATGAAGCGGTGGGAGGTGCCGTGGAAGCCGTAGCGGCGGACCTTCAGGTTCTTGTAGTACTCATACGGGATGGCATACAGGAACGCCTTGGGCGGCATGGTCTGGTGGAACGCGGTGTCAAAGACAGCGACGTTCGGCTTGCCCGGCATAACCGCCTGGCAGGCCTTGATGCCGGCGATGTTCGGCGGCTGATGCAGCGGTCCGAGGGGAACGAGCTCCTCGATCGCCTTCATGCTCTCTTCGGTCACGAGGGCGGAAGCCTTGAAGGTTTCGCCGCCATGGAGCACGCGGTGGCCGCAGGCGCCGATTTCATCCAGAGACTCGATCGCGCCGTTCTCCTTGTCGGTCAGCGCTTCCAGAACAGCCGCGATGGCCTCGGTGTGGTCAGCCATGTTGCGGGTGAACTCGATAACCTTGTTGCCTTCGGTGACGGTCTGCTTGAAGTGGGTGCCTTCAATGCCGATGCGCTCGACAAGGCCCTTCGCCTTCACGGACTCGTCGTCCATGTCGATGAGCTGGAACTTCAGGGAGGAAGAACCAGCGTTGATGACCAGAATCTTCATGGGAATCAACCTCCGAATCTTTTGCCCGGTTTGGGTAAAATATAACAGCTATCCTTGCGGATAGTCAGTTGCGATTTTGTGCCGCTGCGGACTATGTAAATCCATCAGGGCGTGCTATAATGGGCATATCGTATAATACGCCCATCGTATAGTACATGGTTTGTGTCTAGTATACCGCATTTTTGCCAATTTGAAAAGCCAAAGTGTGAATTTATTTGCAAAACCGTCGTCATTTGTCAGGAGGATTCTATGCGCGCCGCCGGCGTCATCTGCGAATACAATCCCTTTCACCGGGGACATGCTTATCATCTTTCCCGCGCCCGCGCGCTGAGCGGAGCGGATTATGTCATCTGCGTCATGAGCGGCAGCGTCACCCAGCGCGGCGCGTTCGCGCGGCATGACAAGTGGTCCCGCGCAAAGATGGCGCTCTCCGGCGGCGCGGATCTGGTCATCGAGCTGCCCGCGCGTTTTTCCTGCGCCAGCGCGCAGGAGTTTGCCGCCGGCGGCGTTCACCTGCTCGCAGCGCTTGGCGTATGCACGCATCTGTCCTTCGGCTGCGAAAAGGAAGCCCTTCCGCTGCTTTCCGCCGCGCTTGACGCGTTCGATGAAACAAATCCCGTTTTTACCGATGCCATACGCGCCCGCCTTAACGAGGGACTCCCCTATCCCAAAGCCCGAGCGCTCGCCGCGCAGGCCGCATGCGGCATTGAAGGGCTTGCCGACATCATCGCAAATCCCAACGCCGCGCTGGCGCTTGAATACCTGCGCGCGCTGCCGGATAATATCGCGCCCGTGCCCGTGATCCGGGAGGGCGCCGGATACCACGAGAGCGAGCTGACCGAGCTGGCCAGCGCGACGGCCATCCGCCGCGCCCTCGCCGAAGGAGCGCTTGAAGCGGCGCTTGCATCCGTGCCGGACGCCGGATTGCTCAGGAACTGCGAAGCGCTGTGCGGCATCCACGAGGAGGAGGCGCTGACGCAGCCGCTTTTGTACCTGCTGCGCACAGTTTCGCCGGACGCGCTTGCGCGCATCTATGGCATGGACGAAGGGCTTGAGCACCGCTTCATCGCCGCGGCAAGAACGGCCGTCACGCGCGAAGAGCTGCTTGCCCTCGTCAAATCAAAGCGCTACACGCACGCGCGTCTTTCCCGAGCGGCAGCCTGCGCGCTGCTGGGCATCACAAAGGACTTCGCCGCCGCCCATCCGCTGCCCACCCACGCACGGATTCTGGGCTTCAGGAAGGACGCCGCGCCGCTGCTGCGCGCAATCAAGGAGCGCGCGTCCATCCCGCTGATCACCAAGGCGGCGGATTATGACGCGGACGATCCGCTCTTTGCGCTGGATGTACGCGCGCAGGATCTGTGGTCGCTGGGCTGCAAAAATCCGCAGCTGCGAAAAGCCGGTCGGGATTTTACCACGTCGCCGGTGATTCTTTGATGAGAGATGTCAGGGGCGACTGCCCCTGAAACCCCGTCAAGGGGCTGAGCCCCTTGACCCCGCATCGCTTCGCGCGGTTTTAAGTATATAGGAGGTTTTTATATGAGAATGCTTGCGCTGCCTGCCGCGCTGCTGCTCGGCGTGGCGCTCTATACGCTTGTTCCCGGCGCAAAGACATGGATCAGCCAGCGCCTGTCTGCGCTGCCCGGAATCATCAGGCAGAACATCATCGAAAGACGGAAAAACCCGGATGACAAAGCCATTCTCTTCCTTTATCTTTCCGGTCCTGTCCTCTTTTCCACGCTGCTCTCCCTTGTCCATCCCGTTGCCGATGCGCTCGTGATGGCGCCGCTGTTTTCCTTCTTTGCGCTGATGCCCGAATGCTTTTCAGCCAAGCGCGAGCTGGATTCCGGCAAATACGCAAAAGACAGGGAAGCCTACGAAACCCGCGTCGTGCATTGCTGCGAAGCGCTGGGAGAAGCGCTCGTCCCCTGCCTGATCACGCCGCTCATCCTGTGCGCCATCGGCTTGCCGCTGCATCTGGGCGGCGCGCTGGGCTGGACATATGCAGCGCTGCGGCTGCTTGAAATCAAATCACCGCGGCTCATTCGCATCCTTGCGCTGCCTGATCGCATGGGCAACGCTGTCGCCATGTTCCTGCTGCACCTGTGCGCGGGTCTGTTCGGACGAAATCCGCTGCGCATCGGCGGAGAGGACGCCAAGGAAACGCTGATGCATCTTCTCGGCCTTCAGGGCGAAGCCGATCATGCGCCCATCGCGGGAGACATTTCCCAGAGCGCATTCGCCTGCTGCCTGTGCGCGTTCCTGCTCTGCCTGCTTCTGACACTCGCGGGGATGCTGCTGGTATAAGCCGCATGCACTTTGTCGCCTTTCGCGCAACACAGCGCGCGCGTCCTGTGATATACTGTATGTGTCCGATCATGAAACTCCTTTTCCGCCCGCCGCCGCTGCTGCTCAAACCACCATACGGAGGATAAAGATATGAAAAAACTTCCTGCCGCCATCCTTTGCATCGCGCTGTTTGCGGCGATGGTCTTTGCCGCCTTCCATTTCATGGGTCCCTGCCGGATCTGCGGCGGCGATCATGTCTGCGACGCCTGCGGCGGCACAGGACATCAGAATCAGGTTTCCTTTGAATCCGGGGAAACCATCCAGATTGCCTGTCCCGCGGGCTGCAATCACGGTCTGTGCCCGGAATGCGTTGTCGCATGCAAGGTCTGCGAAAACACCGGCCTGTGCCCCGACTGCAGCGGCACGGGCTATCAGCATGCCGGCGCCTATCAGTCCGGCGAGGACGTGAACATCGCCTGCACAGGCAAATACTGCGCGGCAGGCAAGTGCTCCGCCTGCATCATCGTCTTTACCGATTCCGTCATCGAAAAGGCGGTGCGCGAAGCGCTTTCAAGGCCCATCGGCGCGATCACCTACGGCGATCTTCAGAAAGTAGAAAAGCTGAGTTTCTATGATGAAGCGCTTTCCTCCCTGCACGATCTGCGCCACATGAAAAACCTCTCGATCCTGTCTGTCTGGAATGGCGGCGTCAGCGACATTTCCCCGCTCGCCGAGCTGACAAATCTCACAGAGCTGGATCTGAAATACAACCCGGTTTCTGATCTTTCCCCGCTCAAAGACCTGACAAACCTTAAAGAGCTCTGGCTGTATGACAATCAGATTGCCAACGTTTCCCCACTTGCCGGGCTGACGAATCTGACGGAGCTGTATCTGTCCGACAATAGGCAGATCGCCGATATCTCCGCACTCAAAAGCCTGACGAACCTCACCGTCCTGCATCTGGGACAAAACCAGATTTCTGACGTCTCTGCGCTCAGGGGCATGGTCCATCTCACCGATCTGGTTTTGTCCAAGAATCAGATTGCCGACATTACCCCGCTCGCCGGGCTGACGAACCTGAAAAAGCTGTTTCTGGACAACAACCGGATCTATGACACAGCCCCGCTGAGTGCGCTTACGAACACCCGTGTGGAAATCGGCAAGCAGGATATATCCGCTGTACCGTATACCTTCGCCGACCCGGTAGTGGAAAGCTACGTCCGCAAGGCGCTGTCAAAGCCGGAGGGGAGCATCACCTATGGCGAGCTTGTCAAAGTGACGAAATTGGAAATCAAAGAAGAGGCGATTTCCACGCTGGCCGATTTTCAGTATATGACCGGGCTGACCAATCTGGATTTGAGCAAGAACACCGGAATCCGGGACCTTTCTCCGCTTTCCGGCCTGACGAATCTGAAGAAACTGTACCTGTATGAAAACAGCATTTCTGACATCTCGCCGCTTGCACAGCTTACCAGTCTTCAATACGTGAATCTTTACGGAAACAGCATCTCCGACATCTCGCCGCTTGCACAGCTCACCGGCATTACCTCTCTGGGATTGAGCAAAAATCAGATCACCGACGTTTCTGCGCTTGCGGGCATGTCCAGCATGACATGGCTGAACCTCTCTGACAACAGCATTTCCGATATTTCCGCCCTGTCCGGCATGACGCAGATGCAGACGCTTCAGCTGCTGAATAATGAAATCAGCGACATTTCTCCGCTCGCCGCGATGACCCGGATGCAGACGCTGTATCTGAGCAACAATCAGATTTCCGACATTTCTCCCATTAAAAACATGACCAGTCTCACAGATCTGCGACTGACCGGCAACAATATTTCTGATCTTTCCCCGCTCCAAGGCCTGACGAACCTCACAGCACTGAGGGTGGGCTCCAACGACTTCACCGATATTTCCCCGCTCAAAGATCTGACCGGTCTCACAGAACTATGGATGACTAACAGCGGTCTCTCGGATATTCTCCCACTTGCAGGCATGACCCGGATGCAGAAGCTGTATCTGCATGACAACCAGATCAGCGATATTTCCGCCCTGTCCGCCATGACCAATCTGGAACTCCTGTCGCTATCAGATAATCCCCTCAGCGACTTTTCCCCGGTTCTCAGCTTTCCCAGTCTGACTCTGCTCAACGGAATATCGCTCAATGACATTCGCGCCTTTTCAGACCCCGTCATCGAGCGGGCCGTCCGCGAAGCGCTCAGCATGCCCGAAGGTGATATCACCTATCGCGATCTGGTCAGGGTCAAGAAGCTGACCATCAATAATGAAAACCTTTCTAAGCTCCGGGATCTTGAGTTTATGATCGGGCTGACCCGTCTGGATCTCGGCAACAACACCGGCATCAGCGACCTTTCCGCGCTGTCCGATCTGACCGGGCTAAACCAACTGTATCTTTACGGAAACGGCATTTCCGATATTTCCGCCCTGTCCGGCCTGACCGGCATCACCTCTCTGGGCCTGAGCGATAATCAGATCACCGACATTTCCCCGCTTGCCGGCATGACGGGCATGACATGGCTGAACCTTTGCAATAACAGCATTTCCGATATTTCCGCTCTGTCCGGCATGACGGAAATGAACACGCTGTATCTGCAAAACGACAAAATCAGTGACATTTCCCCGCTTGCCGGCATGACGGAAATGAACAAGCTGGATCTGCGTAATAATGAAGTCCGCGACATTTCCCCGCTTGCGGGCATGACCAATCTGACCTATCTGGAACTTGGCGACAATGCAGGCATCGGCGATCTTTCTGCGCTTGCCGGCATGACCAAGTTGACAGATCTGTATCTCTACGGAAATCAGATCGCTGACATTTCCCTGCTTGCCGGCATGACTGAACTGAAATATCTGGGCATAAGCAATAATCAGATTACCGACATTTCCCCGCTTGCCGGCATGACTGAACTGTTCTGGCTGAACATTGCCCATAACAGCATCTCCAACATTTCCGCGCTTGCCGGCATGACGAAGCTGGATACGCTGTATGTACAGGACAACCCCATCACCGATTATTCCCCGCTGTATAATCTGCCCAGCCTGACCTCGCTTGACGGGAAGACGCTGGACCAGGATTACACCTTCGCCGATCCGGTGGTGGAAAAACACGTCCGTGAGGCGCTGGAGAAGCCGGAGGGAAGCGTCACCTACAACGACCTTGGCAAGGTGACGTCGCTGACCATCGAGAAAGAAAAGCTATCCACGCTTTCCGACCTTCAGCACATGACCGGACTGACCTATCTTGAACTTGGTCTTGTCGGCATCAACGACCTTTCCGCACTGTCCGGTTTGACCGGGCTGAAAGAACTGTATCTTTACGGAAACGGCATCACCGATATTTCGCCGCTTGCAGAGATGACGAATCTTCAGGTGCTGAACCTGTATAACAATGCTATCTCAGACATTACCCCGCTGGCCAGCCTGACCGGGTTGACAACCCTGCATCTAGCCTACAACAACATTTCCGATCTCTCTGCACTTGCCGGCATGACCGACATGAAAAAACTGTACCTGTTCAGAAATGCAATTTCGGATATTACTCCGCTCTCCGGCATGACCGGATTGACCTATCTTGATCTTACCCAAAACAGCATTTCGGATGTTTCCGCTCTGTCTGGTATGACAAATCTGCGATCTCTGTTTCTCACATTTAACTCCATCACCGATTACTCCCCGCTTGACAGCTTGACAGATTGCACAATCTTCAAGTAATTCCCATAAACTAAAAGGCGCATCCACCGCGGATGCGCCTTTTGCTGTATACGTTACTTTACCAGAGAAGAAACCGCCTGCATGCTCCAGCTGTCAAATCCATCGGGGTTCGCGTCGTAGAGCAAGCCCGTGCAGTCCTGTGCGGATTTCGTCAGCTGCATGATGCTGCTGCCCAGCGCGCCGCCCGCAGGAGAAACGAGCGCCTCGCTGGCGAGGAGCTTTTCGCAAAGGGAAATCGCCGCCTCGCGCCGCTCCTCATCCTCAAAGCAGCTGCGCGTGATGGCAAGTCCCACGCCCGGCGCGCCCACGGCAAACCCCGTCTGCACGCCGCCCAGCGTCGGGGGCGCGATCACCGTCACGGCGTCCGCCAGCTCCGCGGAGATGTCATAGGCGAGGAAATCGGAATCAAAGCGCATTGCCGCGCCGCCGGAAAGGAAGGCGTTCATCGCATCCTCGTCCGTCATCGCAGCGGGATCGCTGCCAAACGCGCCGACCGCCGCCAGCATGGAAAGCGCATTTTCCGCGCCGGCGAAGGACTCGCTGCCGCCGTAGAGCGCAGCGGGCGCACCGCACAGCGCCAGGCAGTCAAGCGCGATCTCCGGCCAGTCGTGCATCGCATTGGCGATGGGAAGCACGCCCTTTGCGGCAAGCTGCGCGCAGACCGCCGTCAGCTCCTCAAGGGTGGAGGGAACGGAAAGCCCCTGCTGCGCAAGCAGCGCGGTATTGACATACAGCGCCTCCCAGTTCAGCCGCACGGGCGTCAGCAGCACGCTGCCGTCCGGCTCGGTCATCGCGGAGAGGATGCGCACGCCCAGCTGCGGCGCGGCAAGCTTAAGCTCCGCGGCGGTCGCCAGCTGCGCGCCCGTCAGCCCGGAACCCACCGGAAGCACCAGAACGTCCGCCTCGCCCGAACGCGCCATTTCCTTGAGCTGCGTAAGCCAAACCTCGTCCATCGCGCCGGAATAATCCTCGACGAAATTGCCGGTTTCCGTTTCCCATTGGCCGATGAGGTCGTTATACGCCTGCGCGGCAAAGTCCATATCCGCAAAGGGCGTGAACACCCGGACCGTCGCGCCAACGGCGCACGCGCAGGAAATCACGCAGACCATCGCCAAGAGGATAAACAGGGTGAGGATTCGTTTCATAGACAGCCTCCTTGCCAATTTGGGTGACGTTAGAGACGACGGAAGGAACAAAGCCCCTCCCCTACAAGGGCATACATTTCTTCATGCTCTGTAGTTTTGCAGGACCCTCCGCCGCGAAGCGGTGCTGATGCAGGCCCTGCCTGCTACAGGCCGATGTTGATCGCTTTTTGCAGCGTCTTTCTGGCCAGCGGCGCCGCCACGCTGCCGCCCGCGCCGCCGTTTTCCACGACAACGCTGATCGCGTAGGGCGCGTTGTCGTTGGTAATATATCCGACAAACCACGCATGCGTTTCAATCGACTTATCGTTGCTCGCCTCGGCGGAGCCCGTCTTGCCGGCGACGACATAGCCGTTAGAAAGCGCGGCGCGCGTACCCGTGCCGCTCTTGACGACGCGGATCATCTCTTTCTCAAGACGCTGCGCGGTTTCCGCCTTCATCACGCGTTTCCCCGTTGCGGCGGCGGGCAGCGTCCTTTGCGCGTTCTGCGCGGTGGTGATGCTGCGAAGAAGCCTCGGCTCGTTCATCACGCCGCCGTTGGCAATCGCCGACGCGATGAGCGTCATATGCAGCGGCGTCGCCAGCACGCGGCCCTGACCGATCGAGGACCACGCCAGATCCTCCGGACTCAGGTCGTCGATGGGATAGCTGGAATTATAGACGATGAGGTCGTTGAACAGGAAGTTTTCGTTGAATCCCAGCTTCTGCGCCATATCGCCGAGCATCTCATAGCCCAGCTCCTGAGAAAGCGCGGCGAACGTCGTATTGCACGAATGCGCAAACGCATCGGACAGCGACTGAACGCCGTGACCAGAGGATTCCGTGACGGAGTAATGACCCACCGGGTAATAGCCCGTGCAGTCAAAGGCAAAGTCATCTAGATCCGGCAGGTTTTCAAGCGCCGCCGCCATCGTCACGATCTTGAACGTCGAGCCGGGCGGATACATGCCCTGCGTGCAGCGATTGACCAGCGCGCCGGCCTCCTCGTCATCAAGCGCCTCGTCCACATGCGTGGGGTCAAACTGCGGCATGGACACCATGGAAAGAATCTCGCCGGTCTTATAGTTCATCACCACGACCGCGCCGCGCTTGCCCTCGGGGAACTGTTCGCTGATATAGCGGGAGAGACGTTCGGAAACCGTCAGCTGCACGTTATCGCCGCGCTGGAGCGTTCCTGAAAAGGCGTCCGCCACGCGCTCAAAGACGTTGGACTTAAAGCCCAGCAGGTACTGCGCGTGGAACGTATCCGCGCCGGTTGAAACCTTGCCGCCGCTGTCGCCCACAACCTGACACACGGCCAGACGCGTATCGCGGCTGTTGCTGTAACGGCGTGCGCCGTTTGCATCCGTATACGCCAGTACCGTGCCGTCCCTGTCGGTGAGGGTACCCATGATCACGCTCTGTTTCTGGCTGGTGATGCGCGGATTATACGGATTGGAAATCCAGCGTCCGCCGTAGAAATAGACCGAATAGCAGAAATACGCGCCCATGGCTGTAAACAGCGCAAGCATCAGCGCGGTAAGCAGGCGGATACGCCGCCGGATAACCTTGATAATAATCACTTCCTTTGATGGGGTGAAAAAGATATTGGTTGTTGCAGCAGTGCGGGAATCATGATTTGTGCGCTCGGCTCCGGTACCTCCCGGAGGAAGGCTTCTGGTATATGTTTCTTCTATAAACCAGTGTCTTTTTCTCTCGGAAGTAGCGCCTTTGGAGCCTCCCTCCGGGAGGGAGGGGGACCAGCCGCAGGCTGGTGGCAGGAGCCAGCGGGCGTAGAGCTTATGTTTCCTGCACAGCGGCATTCTTCATTCATGGTGCATACACTGTAACCTTTTCATCAGCCCTCTCCGTCACCTTCGGTGACACCTCTCCCAAAGGGAGAGGCAAGATGAAGCGAAGCTGCGAATAAACCTTGGCTCCCCCTTCGGGGGAGCTGGCACGGCACAGCCGTGACTGATAGGGCTTCGTATGGCGCACAACTTATGCCTTGAGCGCTGCGCCCGCCTGCGGGCGGCAACCTCATCCGTCTCATTCTTCCATCGCAAACAAATCCTCGCTCATCTCCCGCTGCGCCCTGCCCGCAATACCATGCACAATGCCGATCATCGCCATGCAGGAAATCAAGGACGAGCCGCCGTAGCTGATGAAGGGCATCGTCACGCCCGTCAGCGGAATCAGCTTAATGACGCCGCCCACAATCATGAACGTCTGAATGCCCAGCATCGCCGCCACGCCGCAGCCCAGCAGCAGATCAAACGAACGGCGCGAACGCAGCGCCGCATGCACGCAGCGCACAATCAGCGCCGCATACACCGCCAGCAGGAACAGTCCGAACACCAGCCCCAGCTGTTCGCAGATGACGGCAAAGATAAAGTCGTTGTAGTACATGGGGATTTTTTCCGGCGTACCCTGTCCAAGACCGACGCCGAAAAGACCGCCCGAGCTGATCGCCAGCAGCGCCTGAATGATCTGGTAGCCCTTGTCCAGCGGATCGCTCCACGGATTACGCCACATCGCCACGCGCACCTTGACATGCGCGAACATTTTGTAGCCGAGCACCGCCGCGCCGGCGCCGCCCATCACACCCAGCGCCGTCAGCGGCACGTTGCCGCAGGCGGCATAGAACATGACCACCGTTGTCAGGTAATAGATCAGCGCCGTGCCCAGATCGCGCTGGAGCATCAGCAGCGCCAGACACGCGCCGGCAAAAAGAATCGCCGGCATCATCTGCAGCACCGTTCTGTGGGTGGAAAAGTAATACGCAAGGGACAAAACCAACGCAAGCTTGGCAAACTCACTGGGCTGGAAAGAGCCGAAGAAGGGAACCTCCACCCAGTTCTTTGCGCCGTTTTGCCATGTGCCAAAGAGCAGCGGCAGCGCCAGCGCGCCGATGCCCAGCACCATCGCCAGCAGCGTCAGCCCGCCCGTGCGCCGCATGCGGGAGACGACGGCGCTCATCACCATCATCACCGCCAGACCAAGGACGTAAAACATCGTCTGGCGTACGCCGCGTTCCGGCGATACGGTATAAAGAATCACCAGTCCCACGCTGCAGATAAAGTTGGTCAGCGTCATGGTCAGCGCGTCCATGCGCATCAACCTTGGCAGCAAAAGCGAAGTTGCGAGCCCCAGCGGCACCGTCACCGCCATCAGCACAAACGCCTGCGTATCCACCGCGCCTTTTTCGCGCACAGCCAGCAAAAGAAAGCCCAGCGCTGCAAAGCCTGCCGTCAGCAGCGCCATCAGCGTCACGCCAAAGCCGCCCGTTCCCAGCGCCGCCCGGCGCCTGTCGCGCATAACGGCATTGAGGCGCGCCGTTTCCCGCGCCTGCTTTGCGCCGCGTCTTGTTTTCACCTGCTTTTCCCCCCTCTGATGAAGAGACGAGGATCGCGGTGTCTTTTTTTCCGTTATTTTCGTATTTGCCGGCTTTTTTTCTCTTTTCTTTTCAGCCGCGCCCTTTTTCTCGGTTGTCTTTTGCGCTGCGCGCTGTTTTTCCTTCGACCCTGCGGCAGGCGATGCGCTCACGCCGCTCTTTTTTTTCGCGGTATACACCGGTGCTTTTCCTGCCATGGGTCACCTCTTTTCCTTTGCCGTCCGCGACGGCGTTTCACGCTTTCTGCGGTATACATTCTTTTCTCCGGCGTCCGTGGTCGCGGCGGATGACGGTTTTCGGCTCTTTTTTTGCCCGTCCTGCGTCCCGGCAGCACGCTTCGCCCTGCCTGACGGCTTTTTTTCTTTTTCCGCGTCCATCTTTTTGCGCAGCTTCTTTTCCCGGCGGATTTCTCCCTTGCCGGGCGCGCCGATGCCCTCGCCGCGTCCCTGCTGCGCGCGGTTTCGCCGTTCGCTGGTGACATACGGCGCGACATCCTCCGTATCCATGCGCGAAAGCGCGGAGGAATACAGCCGGAGCACGAGCTTGAGCTCGCGCACGCGCAGCACCGCGCCGTCTTCCAGAATCGCCTCGTCGCCCGGCTCCACGGCGACGTCGTCCACGAAAAAGCCGTCCTTATGCAGGGCGACCATGTGCAGTCCGTCCCTTTCCATCCAGAAAAAGGCCGAGCGCATGTGGACCCTGCGGTAGGGAATGCACACGTCGCAGCTATGTGCCGCGCCCAGCGTGCCTTCATACGGGATGCGGATTTCCGCTCCGGCGCTCAGGCGTCTTGTTCCCGCCGAGAGCACGCGAAACGCACCGACCGCGCCCGCCTGCGGCGTGTTCTTTCGCACGCGGCGCAAAAGCGCTGCGTCCGAAACAATCTTCCTGAGCGTAAGCAGCAGCACCAATGCAATCACCGCCGCCGCAAGATAACCATAGATCATCGACAGCACCTGATACCATGCCTGATTCACACGCCGCGCCTCCCTTTCTTCATCTTCCCCTGCCCGGTCACAGACCAAACATGGGTGAATTATTATTATACCATAGAAACGCAATACCCGTCGCCATGAATCCTTTGAGCGGGACAATTTCGCCCGTTTTTTGCGCAGGTTCCCCATGCATCGGATCGCAATTGTATACACCTGCTTGCCAAACAGTTCAATGATGTGTATAATATATGAGTTACCATATCATTGTTATCCCCGTTTCATGGGGCACAGGGAGGATTTGCATGGCAGAAGAAAAAATGCTCATTACCGGTGAGCGGAGGCTGGAGGGAACCGTGCGCGTCAGCGGCGGCAAGAACACCGCAGTCGCCATCATTCCGGCTGCCATTCTCAGCCAGACGCCCTGCGTAATTGAGAATCTGCCCAACATCGAAGACGTCATCGTCTCCGTGGAAACGCTGCGCTATCTGGGCGCAAAGGTGACATGGAGTCCTGAAGAAGGGATCATGGAAGTCGATCCCAGCACGATCACAAAAACCGCCATCCCCGAAGAGCTGTGCAGCCGGATGCGCGCCTCTTCCTACTATATCGGCGCGCTGCTCGCGCGCTTTGGCGAGGCGAAGGTGCCGCTGCCCGGCGGATGCACCATCGGCCGCCGTCCGATTGACCAGCACATCAAGGGCATGCGCGCCATCGGCGCTCAGGTGGATACCGACCGCGGCGGCACGGTTCTTGCCCAGGCGAAGAACGGCCTGTCCGGCGGCGACGTATTTCTGGATATGCCCACCGTCGGCGGCACGATCAACGTCATGCTCGCCGCCTCCCGCGCGCAGGGCATCACCACGATCTACAACGCGGCAAAAGAGCCGCACATCGTTGACCTTGCCAACTTCCTCAACTCCATGGGCTGCAAGGTCAAGGGCGCCGGCACGGACGTCATCCGCATCCGCGGCCAGCAGAACCTGAGGCCGCGCCGTCCTTACGCCGTCATTCCCGATCAGATCGAAACCGGCACGCTGATGATCGCCGCCGCCGCAACGCACGGCGACGTGACTGTAACCGGCTGCATTCCCACGCACATGGAAGCGCTCACAGCGAAGCTCCTTGAAATGGGCGCGCGCGTGGATGAAAAGGACGATGCCATCCGCGTCCGCTCCATCGGCGCGCACCGCGGCGTCACCTTCAAGACGCAGGTGTACCCCGGCTTCCCGACCGACCTGCAGCAGCCGATGAGCGCGCTGCTGTGCACGGCGACGGGCAGTTCGACGGTGGTTGAAAATATCTTTGAATCCCGTCTGCGTCATCTGGCGGAAATGGAGCGCATGGGCGCCAACGTCCGCGTCTTCGAGCGCACGGCCGTCATTCAGGGCGTGCCCAAGCTCCACGGCGCCGCCGTAGAGGCAAGCGATCTGCGCGCAGGCGCTGCGCTGGTGGTTGCCGGTCTTATGGCGCAGGGCACGACCGAAATCACCGGAACGCATTTCATCGACCGCGGCTACGAGCATCTGGAGGACAAGCTTTCTTCCCTCGGCGCGGACATCCGCCGCTCCAAAGACGCATAACGCGGGTAGTGCCCGCTCCCACTTCCGCCCAAGCCTGCATGATATGCAGCATGGCGCACGCGGCCGATTTCATACAGTTTCCAATGCGATAAAATACGGGCAGTGCCCGCCCCCACTTCTGCCCGGGTCTGTATGCTGTGCAGCATGGCACACGCGAGCAATTTCCCGCAATTTCCTATGCGATAAACATAAGAGGCTTCGGCCTCTTTTTTATTATGCAAATCCGAAAAACGCTCTCGTGCGCAGAAGAGCCGGATTGATTGAACCTTGTCGGAGATTCCGCTGTCCGGCGCTTTTGCCTTAACACAATCTTAATGCAAACTTGTCATGATCTCACAGAATAGCGGTTGACAGAGTTCTCCATTCGTGTCAGAATATACATATTATGAGGGTATGTGTCCATTTTTCCCGGACAATGCCAGAGAAGAGGAAGATGCCGATGGATGCCAGAAAGAAATTTATCATTGACGCCGGATATTATGGAATCATCGGTATCGCTGCGCTGCTGGTGTTCCAGTATATTCTTCCGATCATGGTGCCCTTCATCATCGCGTTCATCGTCGCCGGCCTGCTGCAGCTGACGCTGGACAAGATGGATTTCAAGCACACCTCCATGCGCAAGCTGGCGAGCATCGGACTGTGCAGCATTTTCTACCTGATCGTCTTTGTGATCGTTCTGGTTGTGGGGTCCCGGCTCATCAAGGAAACCGGCGATCTCGTGCGCGCCATTCCGCGCCTGTTCAGCGAACTGGTGCCCTTCATCAATCGCGGCTTTGACGAGCTGGAAGTCACCGTCGCCGCATACGACACCAATCTGGCCAAGGTCATCGACCAGATGGCGACCAGCACCCTGAAAACCATCAGCCAGACGGTTACGGACTTTTCCGCCAAGGCTCTGATTCTGGTCACCGGCTACGCCACCTCCATCCCGGGCATCATCGTCAACGTCGTCATCACGGTGATTTCCACCTTCTTCATGGCGATTGATTTTGACCTCATCCTCTCCTTCCTTAAGAAGCTGATTCCCTCCTCCAAAAAGGAGCTTGTGGATACGAGCCTGCATTACGCCAAGAGCATGATCGGCGTATACATCAAGTCCTACACGCTGCTCTTTACCCTCACGTTCATCGAGCTGACGGTCGGCTTTGCGCTGCTGAAGGTGCCTTATGCCGTGCTGCTGGCGCTGATCATCGCCATCTTCGATCTGCTGCCCATTCTCGGCACCGGCGGCATCCTGCTGCCGTGGGCGCTGATCCTCGTGGTGATGGGCAACCTGAAGCTCGCCGCCGGCATCGCCGCGCTGTATGTAATCATCACCGCCGTGCGCCAGACGCTGGAGCCCAAGATCGTCGGCGCGCAGATCGGCCTGCATCCGCTGGCCACGCTGATCTCCATGCTCGTGGGTCTGCGCCTGTTCGGTCTCGTCGGCCTGATCGCCTTCCCGGTGACGCTTGCCGTCATCACGGCGATGAACAGATCCCGAAATGCGCGCATTCAGGCCGAAGCCAGAAAGCAGCAGCAGGAAGCGCCCGCTTCCCCCGAAAGCGAAAAGAAGGCTGCCGCCAAAGCGAAGCCGCAGAAAAAGAAGAATCCGATGAGCCGGATCCGCGCCAGAAAGAAATAAACCGGACAGCTAAAAGGGCATGCGCAAAAGCGCATGCCCTCTTTCATTATGCACAGCATCACATATTCAGCAGCGCAAGCGACGCCAGAATGATGCCCATCGCGACCACCTGCCGGCGGACCAGCTTTTCGCGGAAGGCCAGCATGCCGATGAGCGTCACAAGCACGATTGTGCCGACGCTGAACGTCGGATACACCACCACCGCCGGAAGATCCGAAAGCGACAGCAGCAAAAAGCGGGAGCACAGGTAATTCGGCACGCCCACCAGCACGCCGAAGAGCGCATCCCAGCGCGTCACGCGCTCCCGTTTGAGCACGCACAGGATCGCGGCATACACAAACGCGCAGAAGAACACATAGAACAGATAATGATTCTTGAGCGCCGGATTTCCCCATTCCTCATAGAACTTGCCCAGCGCGTCCACGCTGCCGCCCGCCAGCATCAGCGCGATCAGTCCGCCGCTGCCGGCGCTGCGCCGTTCGCCGTCGCCGCCGCGGATCAGCAGGATCGCCAGCACCGCCCCGGCAAAGCCGATCGCCTGAAGCAGGGTCGGGATTTCCCCGAAGATCAAAAGCGCGCAGGCCGTTGGCACGAGCACGCCCAGCTTCTGGAACGTCGCCGGAAGCACCACGCCGTTTCTGGCGATATTCCACTGCAGCAGCAGGAAGCCCGTCAGATACATGCCGCCTCCGACGATGCCCATCAGCAGCGCGGAGGAAAGCCCGGGCTGCGCGGGAAAGACGTCAAGCGTGCGCATGAGCGCAAAGCCGGTCACCGAGCAAGCCAGATAATTGAAGGCGACCATGACGCCTCGGTTTTTGACCCGCCCGCTGCTCAGCCGGGAAAAAACGGACACCATGGTGCTGGATGCGATAGCCAGAAGCAGATAAATCATTGTTTTTCCTTTCCGTGCGATCAGCATGTGATCTGCGGATATCATGGATTCCGGCCGATCAGCCGGATATGCTGTATCTTATCACCGACTTGGGGGATTGTCAAATGCGGGGGCGCGGAGAGTTAGGGATCTCGTCTCTCCTCGCTCGACGCTCGTCGGTCAGGGCGGCTCTGAGGCCACACCGTGGCCTCATTCACTCCCGCTTAAGTATCGAATCCCTAACTCTTTTTTGACAAAACAAAAGACCCCCACATAGGGGGGATCTTTTGTTTTTGGCGGAGAGTTAGGGATCTCGTCTCTCCTCGCTCGACGCTCGTCGGTCAGCCCGGTTCTGACAGCCCACTGGGCTGTCATTCATTGCCGGGCTAGTTCGAATCCCTAACTCTTTTTTGACAAAACAAAAGACCCCCACAT
>JAFYOR010000058.1 GCA_017547805.1 Clostridia bacterium | reverse complement strand
GTTGGTTAGAGCATTACCTTCACACGGTAGGGGTCACTGGTCCGAGTCCAGTATCGCCCACCAATTTCCATGAATGTCGAGTGGTCGGACTGGCGGGGATCGGACCCGCGACCCCAACATTAAAAGTGTCGTGCTCTACCAACTGAGCTACAGTCCGGAGTCAATTGGCGGGAATTATACCAAATAATCAGACGCATAACAACCACCCCTGCATGCCGGTACGGCCAACGCATTAAAAGCCGATCCTTCCCCTTCGGGGCCCCTGGATCGTTTTTTAATCCGTTGGAAGTGTTTCAGCAGCCAGCAGCCAGCGGTCAGCAGCCAATCCGAGCGGTCGTGGCGCGTTTTGATGCGTCCGAGTCGCAACTCAAGGATGCTTCATCGGCCGCGCCCGTCCTTCCTTCCGGCGTAGGCATCGAGCCTACGCCCCGATGGTCTTGCCTTGAATGCGCGCCGTAGCCGTGTTGATGCTCTTGCCGATCATCAAGAGGAGCTCACGCGACTCAGACCGAAGTCCCTCCACGGCGTCGCAGGGCAACAGCCGCGACGCAAACAGCAGCCAGACCCGCGACTCCTTCAGCTCCTTCTGCGCAAGCTTGAGCTTGTGGATGAAGTCTGCGGGACTTTCCGCCTCCGACGCTTCGGCATAGTTCGCCGCGACGCTCGTCGCCGAGCGCAGCAGCTGGTCGCCAATGTGCCGCCCCGCCGCAGTTCGCGGTAGCGTCTCGCAGAACTCCATCGCAGCAAGTCCGAAGTCAACTGTTCGCTCGCTTAGGCGCCTTGGCTTTTCGTCTTGCATCCTTCGCCTCCCTTTCGATTTCCCGTATGCCGCGCTTCGTCATGTCGTCGACGTGTCGCTGGACGAGTTCCAGGAACGCGCGGCAGTTCTCCGTGGACTCCCGGAACATCTCGACCTGGTCGGTCGGGATGCTCTTGACGAATTGCTTCGTCTTCCTGCGGTATTGCAGGTTGTAGGCCTTCTTGCCGGACTTCCTGACTGCGCTGACGCAGAGCCTCCCCCTCGTCATCCGCATCCCGGACTCCAGCATGGCAATTATCCTGGCTTGAGCTTTCATGGCGCATATGATATATTATAGTATCTCGTTTGTCAAGTGGGGAAAGGAGGGAAAATCACATGGACGTCTCGACGCTCGAAAGACACGCGCTCGCAATGCTCAGGAAGCCGCTAACCCTGAAGGACGCGCTTCTGGAGGTCTCCGACTTCAGGATCGACCGCAGGAAGGAGTACCCGCTGTACGAAATCCTGATGATCGCGGTGTGCGCGATGGTTGCGGGGGCGAAGGGCCCGACGGACTTCGAGCGCTTCGGCAGGGCCAAGCTGAAGTTCCTGAAGAAGTTTCTCCCCCTCCGGAACGGGATCCCGAGCCACGACACGTTCAGGCGCGTCCTCGGGAAGATCGACCCGAAGCGCTTCAACGCCGCGCTCGTCAAGTGGCTCGAATCGGTCTCGGACGTCACGGGCGACGTCATTTCCATCGACGGGAAGCTCCTCAGGCGCGCGCTCACGAAGGACGGGAAGATGCCGTGCATCGTCAGCGCGTACTCGAAGCGCTCGAAGCTCGTCATGGGGCAGGTCAAGGCGGACGAGAAGTCGAACGAGATCACGGCCATGCCGCACCTGCTGGACCTGCTCTACCTCAAGGGCGCGATCGTCACCATCGACGCGGCGGGATGCCAGAAGAAGATTGTGAGGAAAATATTGAAGCGCGGAGCGGGCTACGTCATATCGCTCAAGGGCAACCAGTCGACGATGCACGACGAGATACGCGCGTTCATGCAGGACCCGGCCTTCAGGAAGAAGTTCAAGAAGGCGAAGACGGTGGACAAGGGGCACGGGCGCGTAGAGACAAGGACATGCTGGCAGACGGACGACATAGAGTGGTTCGAGGACAGGGACAAGTGGGCGGGACTGAGGAGCGTCTGCATGGTCGAGTCCGTGGTCTACGACATGGCGACGAAGGAGACGACGAGAGAGACCAGGTTCTTCATCTCGTCGCTGCCGGTGGACCCGAAGCGCGCGCTCGAGGCGATACGCGCGCACTGGGGCGTCGAGGCGATGCACTGGACGCTCGACATGGACTTCGACGAGGACAGGTCGCGGGCGAGGACGGAGGACATCGCCGAGAACCTCGCGATGCTCAGGCACGTCGTCATCAACGTGCTCAGGCTCGACAAGTCGCTCTTCGGCGGAATCAGCGTGAAACGAAAGGAACTCACATGGGACGACGACAAGCTGCTGAAGCTCATGCTGGCGGCGTAAGACGGGAAGGACACGGCAAGGCGCAACCATCGAACCCGCGCGGGCTCGATGCCCGCGCGTTTGCAAAAGAGTCGGGCGCGCTCGATTTCAGCGCCTGGAACAGCTCTTGAGGGGCAAAGAATCGCGCCCCGTCGACGCGGATTGGCTGCTGGACACTGGCTGCTGGCTGCTGAAACACTTCCGACGTGTCAAAATTTCGTTCTCATCCGCGCCAGCAGAGAGAAGGAAATTTTGATGCGTCGGCCGTAGCCGCTTTCTAAACAAACCCGTGACGTATCCTTGGGTCCGCGTTTGTCACAGCGCATATTATAAGATATTCACGATTCGCCGATAAGGGGTTGCGGGAAGAGATGCCTATTGGCAAAGGCTCGGCCTGCTCCCGACTTGAAATACTACTCAAGGCGCGCCGCAACACTTTTGCTGCGAACCGCTATTGCCGCATCAACAATCCATGGGGCGAATTTGGAAGTGTGGGGGACCTCGCCGGAATTGTGCTTTGCAAGGCGTGCTTTCAGGTCTTCAGTCATACCGACATAATGATGCGTGTGAGTT
>JAFYOR010000057.1 GCA_017547805.1 Clostridia bacterium | reverse complement strand
GATTGAATCCGACGGAAGACGAAAAGAAATTGCAGACGAAGCAAGTCTTAAGCTGAGTAGAAGCCGAAAGGCGGAAACACGAGCTGATGATTGTGGATATATAGAGTGGTCTCGACTGAAAGGTTGGGGCCACTTTTTTGCGTTTTGAAATTGCAATCTAAGTACAGCAATTTGTAATCAAGGATTTGATTCGGGGACTCACTGACTTCGTGTTCTGCCTCTTTCTGCGAACAATGAATTCCTTTCAGGCCGTTCTGTGTGCGGCCTGCCGAACAGGGTTATTCGTGTACGTTCTTGCAGATATAGACACTGGCCAGTCTGTCGCATGTGCCGACGGCCAGAAGCTCGCCATCAGGAGAAACCACGCAGGCAGAGAGAACAAAGCTGGCGGTCGCGCCCACATCGTCGTTCCATACGTCGCTGGCCATGTAGCCGAGGTAACGCAGACCGTTTTTCTCATCGTATGTTAAGACGTTTCCGATGTCTTCAACATCGCCGCCGACGCCGTAGGCAATTGCGCGCTCAGGCAGCGGACGGGATCCTGACAAACGGCCGGGCCGATGGAGTATACGCTGCCGTCCTTGCTCACGCGGCAGAGGAAGCCATCCTCGGTGCCAACAAGCCGGCTTCCATCCTTCCACGTGCATTCACAGACGGCGTTTGCACGCCACTTGCGGCCGGGATAGGCGGGCAGACCTTCTACAGCCTTCGGCTTTTCAGGTGTGAACGCGGCGATGTCAGCTGCGGTGGCGGGCACAAAGGAGGCGAGCTTGCCGTCCCTGATGGTGAAGACGTAATGCTTATCCTTGACGCACAGGCCGGTCAGCGTTTCCTGATCTGCCTGCTTCAGCGCGATGACGGCGGCATCGGCGATTTCTTCCATGGGCACCTGCTTCCAGAGGCGGACAGGCCAGACCTTCTGTGCATGGATCATCGAAGTGTTCTCGCGGATAGCAGCCTTGGTGTTGTGCCATTTGTCGCCGAATTCACGGAATACTCCATGCCGGGCGCGAAGAGAAGAAGATCCTCGGCGATCGGGCCAATCTCATGGCGCACCGGGCGGTATTTCTCAAGATCTACGGCGATGACGTCGGGAGAATGGAGCGAATGATTGGTGGAGATGGAGTAGAGAATATCTTGTTCCTTGTCGATGAAGAAGGAGTCGGTGAAGGTCTGCACACGGTCAAACGTGCCGAACAAGCCGAGCGCCTCCGGCTCGCCGCCGCCCAGCGCGTCCCAACGCATGAGAATCGCGGGCACCTTATAGTACTCATCCTCGTTATCGCGGAAGGACATGACGATATACCACAGCACGCCGTATTTGTCAAAGGCCATACCCGGAAGCATCACATGCTGCTGATCGTGATCGACATAGTCGTCGGCAGGGATCATCTTGCTCAGACATTCTATTTTGCCGGTCTTGGGATCGTAGACGCTGAGCTTGTAGGTGAAGTTGCCGGTCATGTGCATGCGGCCGTCGGGAATGGCAACACATGGCCCCATGTAGGAGAACGGCCAGTCGCGGTAATCCTTATCGCAGCAGATGCGCGTGCCGGTATCCTCAATGCAGCCCTTGTCGACATTGTAGCGCATGAGGAAGCCGCTGCGGGTGGAGGAATACACGTTTTCATCCGGGCTGATGACGAGGTGATAGCCGTGATACTCGCTGGCCTGGCCAAGATCCGCGCACTTGCGGGTTTTCTGGTCGAAGTGGTAGAGATGGCCGCGCATATAGCCGAGCATATAATACGCATCGTCCTTGGGGGAATAAACCGCGCCGTAGATCGACTCGCGCGGGCAGGGGAGGCCCAGCAGAGTTTGTGATCGATATTCTGGTTTCTCAGACGGAGCGCGGCGAACGGTGCCTTTGCATCGATGATAACGGCGTGGGGTATCACAAGGAGGTTCTGGAGGAACTGTGCTCCTTACAGACGGACAGCGCATTCCATCCGCGGTTTATCGGCTTTGGAACGGCAGGCGTCATCAAGCGGCTTGCTCTGCAGTATGGCGAGGACTTCCGCTTTGACGTGAAAAACGCGCCGGATGGCGGCGCTGTAACAAGGATTATCCTGCCCGGAACAAGGCTGCGGGATTTGGCGATATAAAGCATGCCTGAATGCCATGCGCCGCTGCCTGCAGAATCCGGATTTGCGATATGGCAGGCATATCTTCATTTGCGGCGGACAGGGTTGATATTTTGTCAAATTTGTGAGGGTTTTATTTGACAATCGTCTTCCGCTGTGCTATACTGTTTCCACTTTCAAAAATCAAAGACTATAACGGAGGTAAGCTTCTTTCGGGAAGTTTCAGAGAGCCGGTGGATGGTGCGAACCGGTACGGAAGAAAGAATGCAGTCTCACTCCTGAGTTGACTCTGCGAAAGGCGTTGGCCTGTGTAGTGGAGTACGGTCGCCCCGTTACCGGCTTTGGACTTGATGGAGTCCGAGAGTGACGGTCTGCCGTGAGGCAGCCGTAAACAAGGTGGTACCGCGAATTTGTTGATTCGTCCTTGGAGCGAAATGCTTCAAGGACTTTTTTATTACTATTCATAAGAGGTGTGTAATGATGGAACAGATCAGAATCAGCGACGTGACGATGAAGCAGACGGGTAAGGATTTTTCCCTGTCGTTCAAAGAGAAGATTGAGATTCCAAAGCTTCTAGACAAGCTGGGTGTTTCCGTCATTGAACTGGAGCCGATCGTTCATGCGAAGATCGACGCCCTGAGGATCAAGTCGGTTGCCTCGACCGTCAAGCACAGTATCGTTGCTGTTCCAGTTGGACTGACGGCGCAGAGCGTCGATGCGACGTGGAATGCGCTCAGGGAGGCGAAGCATCCGCGCCTTCAGGTCTGCGCGTCGGTCAGCACGGTGCAGATGGAATACATGTACAACAAGAAGCCGGAAAAGATGCTCCAGGCGATTGAGGAAGCGATCTGTGCGTGCTGCGCAAAGACGCAGGACGTTGAGTTTGTTGCGGAGGACGCCACCAGAAGCGATCCTGCGTTCCTGTACAGGGCACTGAGCGCGGCGATTGCCGCTGGCGCGAAAACGGTCACCGTCTGCGATGCGACGGGCGCCATGCTGCCGGATGAGATGGATGCGTTCCTTGATGCGCTGCATGAAAACGTCGCGGGCCTCGGGTCTGTCGTGCTGGGCCTGTCCTGCTCCAATGAGCTGGCGATGGCCGACGCTTGCGCGATCGCGGCGATCAAGCACGGCGTGCGGGAGATCAAGGCGGCGGCATATCCGATCAACCGCATTTCTCTGCGCAACGTCGCTCGCCTGTTCTCGGCCAAGGGCGATTCCTGCGGCGCGGCATGTCAGGTGCGCACGGTGGAGATGAACCGCATCGTCAAGCAGATTGCGTGGATGTGCGAAACCTCCCGCAGCAAGAACTCTCCCTTTGACAACGGCGTGGCGGAGATGGCGGATGAGATTGCCCTTACCAGCCATGACAGCATGACTGCTGTGCTCAAAGCGGTTGAAAAGCTTGGCTATGACCTGAGCGAGGAAGACGGCGCGCAGGTCTGGGAGGCGTTCAAGGCGATTGCCGCGCGCAGGGACGTGATTACCAGCAAGGAGCTGGATACCATCGTCGCTTCCGCTGCGATGCAGGTGCCCCCGACGTTTATTTTGCGTACCTACAGCATCACGGCGAGCAACGCTTCCTCGTCCATGGCGCACATGGTGCTTGAAAAGAACGGAGAAAAGCTGGAGGGCGTGGCGCTGGGCGACGGCCCGGTGGACGCGGCGTTCCTTGCGATTGAGAATATTCTGGGCTGCCATTATGAGCTGGATGATTTCCAGATCCGTTCCGTCACGGAGGGCCGTGAGGCGATGGGCGAGACGGTGGTCAAGCTCCGCTCCGGCGGCAAGCTGTATTCCGGACGCGGCACTTCTACGGATATTGTCGGATCCAGCATTCAGGCGTATATCAATGCGCTCAATAAGATTACCTATGAGGAGGCTGAAGGCTAATGAAGCTCTCATTTTCAACACGCGGATGGTCCTCTCTGAGCTGGGAGGAATGCGTTGATCTGGCGATGAACATGGACTTTAGCGGCGTGGAGATCTACGATCTGCCCAAGTTTCCTCAGATGATGGAGCGCAGCGCGCCTTTCCATAAGTACAACATGGCGGCTACCGCCAGAATGCTGCGGGAAAAGAAGCTGGCGATTCCCTGCTTTGATACTTCCTGCGATCTGGCCTGCGAGGAAGACTTTGTTCCGGCGGTGAAGGAACTCATCCGCATTGCCGGGCAGATGCAGGTGGCGTATGTGTCGGTTGTTGCGCTTTCCGAGCATGAGGAAATTGTGCGTGAACGCCTTGCGGCGCTCGTTGCCGACGCGGAGGCTGCCGGCGTCACCATCCTGATCAAGACCAGCGGCATCTATGCCAACACGGCCCGTCTGCGCTCGCTGATGGATGACTTTGCCTGTGATCAGCTGGCGGCGCTGTGGGATATGCACCACCCGTACCGTGATTTCGGCGAGAGCGCCGACGCGACGATCAAGAACCTGGGCGCGTACGTCCGCCATGTGCACCTGCGCGATTCTGACGACGACGGCACGTATAACCTCATCGGCGAGGGCACGATGCCCATTGCGGACATGATGCGCGCGCTGTCTTCCATCGACTATGACGGCTTCATTTCCCTTGAATGGAAGGTCGAATGGATGGAGGATCTGCCGGATTACGAGGTCATCTTCCCGCACTTCGTCAACTACATGAGCCGCTTTGAAAAGACCCGCGGCAAGAAGAAGTCCCTGTATCCCAACCATGACGGCACGGGCCAGTACGTCTGGAAAAAGGACGAGCTGGTCAACCTCACCTTCTCTCAGGTGCTTGACCGCATGGTCGAGGAGTTCCCGGACCAGTATGCCTTTAAGTATACGACGCTTGATTATGTCCGCACATACGAGGAATTCCGCGAGGATGTGGATAACTTTGCCCGCGCGCTGATCTCCCTTGGCGTGAAGCCCGGCATGAAGGTGTCGATCTGGGCGACGAATGTGCCCGCGTGGTTTATCTCCTTCTGGGCGACGACCAAGATTGGCGCCGTGCTGGTCACGGTCAACACGGCGTATAAGATTCATGAGGCGGACTATCTGCTCCGTCAGTCGGATACACATACGCTGATCATGATCGAATCCTGCCTTGACTCCAACTACAGGCAGATTATCAACGAGATTTGCCCGGAGATTGCCTCCGCCACGCCCGGCAAGCCGCTGCACTGCAAGCGTCTCCCGTTCCTGCGCAACGTGATCACCGTCGGCTTTAAGCAGCCGGGCTGCCTCACGTTCGATGAGGCGATGGAACGCGCAGAACTGACCGCGCCGGAAGAGCTGGCGCGCATGGCGGCGCGCGTTCGCCCGGACGACGTATGCAACATGCAGTATACCTCCGGCACGACCGGCTTCCCCAAGGGCGTCATGCTCACGCATTACAACGTCGTCAACAACGGCAAGTGTATCGGCGACCGCATGGGTCTTTCCACCGCGGACCGCATGATGATTCAGGTGCCGATGTTCCATTGCTTTGGCATGGTCCTGTCGATGACCGCGTCCCTGACGCACGGCGCGACGGTTTGCCCGATGCCGTATTTCTCCGCCAAGTCCTCGCTGGCGTGCATCAATCAGGAGCGCATCACCTGCTTTAACGGCGTTCCTACGATGTTCATCGCCATGTTTAACCACGAGGATTACAGAAAGACGAACTTCTCCTACATGCGCACCGGCATCATGGCCGGCGCGGGCTGTCCGCCCGATCTCATGCGCCGCGCTGCGGATCCGAACGAAATGAACATGCGCGGCATCGTCAGCGTTTACGGCCAGACGGAGTCTGCGCCCGGAAGTACGATGTCTGCATGGACGGATCCGCTGGATCTGCGCACGAACACCGTCGGATATAACTTCCCGCACGTTGAAACCAAAATCATCAACCCTGAAACGGGCGAAATCGTCCCTGACGGCGAGAACGGCGAATTCTGTTCGCGCGGTTACAACATCATGAAGGGTTACTATAAGATGCCGGACGCGACGCGCGACACCATCGACGCAGACGGCTGGCTTCATTCGGGCGATCTCGCCTGCAGGGACTCGGACGGTACCTTCCGCATCACGGGTCGCCTGAAGGACATGATTATCCGCGGCGGCGAAAACATCTATCCCAAGGAGATTGAGGAGTTCATCTATACCCATCCGCTCGTGCGCGATGTGCAGGTGATCGGCGTGCCGGACAAGCGCTACGGCGAGGAAGCCATGGCCTGCATCATCCTCAAGGAAGGCGAGAGACTGACGGAGGAAGAGATGCGCGCCTACATCATGGCGAGCATGGCGCGCCATAAGGTGCCGCGTTACATCGAGTTTGTCGAAGCGTTCCCGATGAACGCCGCCGGCAAGGTGCTCAAATACAAGATGCGTGAAGAGGCAAGCCGCAGGCTGGGCCTTGTGAACGCCGCCGGTATCGACACCGGCAAAGGAAAAGACTGATTGATTCACAGAGGTGACAGGATATGACCAGAACAGTTGTGACCATGGACGGCAATGAAGCGGCCGCCTATATGGCTTATCCCTTTACGGAGGTGGCGGCGATCTACCCGATCACGCCGTCCTCTCCGATGGCGGGTCTGACGGACGCGTGGTCGGCCAAGGGGAGAAAGAATGTATTCGGCCAGACCGTACAGCTGACCGAGATGCAGTCCGAAGCGGGCGCGATCACGGCGGTGCATGGCGCGCTGCAGACCGGTTCCCTTGCAACGACGTATACGTCCTCTCAGGGCCTGATGCTGATGGTGCCTGTGCTTTACCGCATCGCCGGCGAGCGTCTGCCCGCCGTGCTGCATGTGGCGTCCCGCACGGTCGGCACGCACGCCATGAGCATTTTCGGCGACCACAGCGACGTGATGGCCTGCCGCCAGACGGGCTTTGCTATGCTTGCTTCCGGCAGTGTGCAGGAGGTGGCGGATCTGGCGCCCGCCGCGCATCTGAGCGCGATCAAGGGACGGATTCCGTTCATGCATTTCTTTGACGGCTTCCGCACGTCCCATGAGATCAACAAGATTGAACTGCCGGACATGGATGCCGTTTCCGCGCTGATCGATCAGGACGCGCTCAAGGCGTTCCGCGACGGCGCGCTCAACCCCGAGCATCCGATGCTGCGCAATACCGTACAGAACGGCGACGTCTACTTCCAGGTGCGCGAGGCGAACAACGGATTCTATGACGCGCTGCCGGATATTGTAGAGGACTACCTTGCGCAGCTTGCGAAGATCACCGGACGCGAGTATCACGCGTTTAACTACTTTGGCGCGCAGGACGCGACTGACGTCGTCATCGCGATGGGCTCTGTCAGCGGCGTGATCTGCGACGTTGTGGATAAGCTGGTGAAGGAAGGAAAAAAGGTCGGCTTCCTGCAGGTGCATCTGTACCGTCCGTTCTCTGCAAAGCACTTCCTTGGCGCGATGCCCGAAACGGTAGAGCGCATCGCGGTGCTGGATCGCTGCAAGGCGATGGGCGGCGCAGGCGAACCGCTGTTTGAGGATGTTTGCAGCGTGCTGATGAACAGCGAGCGCAGCGTGAAGGTCATTGGCGGCCGCTACGGTCTGAGCAGCAAGGATACCGATCCGGCGCAGATTGCCGCCGTGTTTGAAAACCTTGCATCGCCTAAGCCGGTGCGCGGATTCACCATCGGCATCAATGACGACGTGACGCATCTTTCCCTGCCGGTTAAGCCGTACGCAGAGGAGACCGAAGGACTCGTGCGCTGCAAGTTCTGGGGTCTTGGCGGCGACGGTACGGTCGGCGCAAACCACAATACCGTGCGCATCATCAACGATAACACGGAGAAGTATGCCCAGGCGTATTTTGAATACGACGCCAAGAAGTCCTTCGGCGTGACGAAGTCTCACCTGCGCTTCAGCAGCAGGCCGATCACCAGTTCCTATTACGTCAAGCAGGCGGACTTTGTTGCCTGCCATAACCAGAGCTATATTGCGCAGTACGACATTGTCGATGAGATCGTGCCCGGCGGCACATTCCTGCTCAACTGCAGCTGGGATGCGGATGCGCTGGATAAGCATCTGTCTGCCAATGTCCGCAGGCAGATTGCGGAAAAGAACATTCAGTTCTATGTGATCAACGCCAACCGGATTGCTCAGGAGCTGGGTCTTGGCAGCCATACCAACACCGTGCTTCAGGCGGCGTTCTTTGCGCTGATGCAGGTTATTCCTACGGAAAAGGCGCTGGATATGATCAAGGCTGCCGTGACGAAGACCTACTTTGCCAAGGGCGATGACGTCGTGGCGCGCAATGTGGCGGCGATTGACGCCGGCGCGACGCAGATTGTGAAGGTGAACGTGCCGGCAAGCTGGGCTGCGGCGCAGGAGGAAACGGCGGCGGAGGAAGAAAACCTGCCGGCCGTTGTAAACGGCCTGCTCAGGCCGATCAATCGCCAGAAGGGCGATGATCTGCCCGTCAGCGCGTTCAAGGGCTATGAAGACGGACGCATCGACATGGGTTTGACGGCGTTTGAAAAGCGCGGCATTGCGCTGAGCGTGCCGAAGTGGGATGCCAGCAAGTGCATTCAGTGCAACCGCTGCGCGCTGGTTTGCCCGCATGCCGTCATCCGTCCGTACCTGCTGAACGATGAAGAAAAGCAGAATGCGCCGGCGGGCTTTGTAACCATTCCCGCCAACGGCGCGGCCAAGGGCATGCATTTCACCATGCAGGTTTCCGCGCACGACTGTACCGGCTGCGGCAGCTGCGTGGCCTGCTGCCCGGCGAAGGAGAAGGCGCTGACCATGGAGCCCGCTGTCCTGAGCAACGATAACAAGGCGCGCTTTGAGTACGGCCTGTCCCTTTCTGATAAGGGCGACATTTTCCCGCCGTATACGATCAAGGGCAGCCAGTTCCGCCAGCCGCTGGTGGAGTTCTCCGCTGCCTGCGCGGGCTGCGGCGAGACGCCGTATGCCAAGCTGCTAACGCAGCTCTTCGGCGACAGCGTCTACTGGGCGAACGCGACCGGCTGCTCGCAGGCGTGGGGCTCGCCGATGCCAGGCATTCCGTATACGACCAACAAGCGCGGCTTTGGTCCGGCGTGGACGAACAGCCTGTTTGAAAACAACGCGGAGATGGAGCTGGGCATGTTCCTCTCCGTCAGGCAGCAGCGCGCAAGGCAGAAGCAGCTGGTTGAGGCTTATGAAGCCGAAACGGGCAGCGAAGCGGCGAAGGCGTGGCTTGATGCGTTTGACGATTTTGATACCTCCCGTGCGGCGAGCGACGCGCTGATTGCAGAGCTTGAGCAGACGGATATGCCGCTTGCCAAAAAGATTCTGGAGCGCAGGGATCAGCTTTCTAAGAAGTGCTTCTGGATGTTTGGCGGCGACGGCTGGGCATATGACATCGGCTTTGGCGGCCTTGATCATGTGATTGCCAGCGGCGAGGATATCAACGTGTTCGTTGTGGATACCGAGGTGTATTCGAATACCGGCGGCCAGAGCTCCAAGGCCACGCCGCTGGGCGCTGTGGCGCAGTTTGCCTCCGCCGGCAAGCGCAGCAGAAAGAAGGATCTTGGCGCAATTCTCAAGACATACGGCAATGTGTACGTTGCGCAGGTCGCTATGGGCGCCGATCCCAACCAGCTGATCCGTGCGCTGAAAGAGGCGCAGGAGCATAAGGGCCCCTCTGTCATCATCGCGTATACGCCCTGCGTCAACCATGGCATCCGCATCGGCATGGGCAATGTGCAGAGCGAAATGAAGCGCGCGGTAGACGCGGGCTACTGGACGCTGTACCGCTATAATCCGAACGCTCAAAAGCCGATGACGGTGGATTCCAAGCGCCCGACGATGGACTATGAGGAGTTCCTTGACGGCGAGGTGCGCTATGCATCGCTCAAGCGAACCTTCCCCGAGCATGCGGAGCTGCTCTTCAAGCTGGCGAAGGAAGACGCCGCTGCGCGCTATGAAAAGTATAAGGCGATGGAACAGAGCGAAAACGCGTAACTGCGCTGTTTTGAATCATGTTTCTTTAAGCTGCGCGAAGCGATATGGGGTTCGGGGGTTTGGACAAAGCCAAACCCCCGAACCCCATTTCGCTTTGCGCGGCTTAAAGGGGCTTGAGGATATACAGTTTACTTCTTCGCAAACGACGCGTATGTGAACATCTTCGCGCCCTTGGGCGCGACCTCGCGGATGACGCGGCCGATGTTTGCGCCGATGGCCTCGCCGCGATCCTCGCCGCGGATGGAGGCGAGCATGTTGTCAACGGACTCTTCGGTCAACGCGCTCCAGTTGGTACACAGCATACCGCCGAGCTTGCCTTCCCAGCCGTTGCGGTTGGCCAGATACTGCGCTTCCAGCGCGTGCAGCCAGAAGTGCGCGGCGTTCTTTTCATCCCGCCAGAAGGAGGGGATGGTGAAGAAGCCCTCGCGCACCAGCGTTTCCGCGGACGGATAGCCAGCGCTGTGCCACTCATAGTGCCAGTCGCACACGATGATGTCGCGCGTGACCTCGTCCCGGCGCTGCAGCGCGGGATGGATGTCGAACCGGTCGCCTTCCCACATGGAATAGCCCATTTTCTGCGCGTCGAGCAGGCGGTCGCCCCAGATCATCGTATCCAGACCCTTTTGCGCGAGGTGGTCGTGCAGGATCTTAACCGTGCGGGCGTAGAGCTCGGCGGGTGTCTTTTCTTTGCACTTGGGGCAGATGGCGACATCAAAGAGCTCGTCCATGCCGATGTGGAACGCCTGCGCGTGCGTCGCTTCCGCCATCTCGTCGATCATCGGGAAGATGTACTGATAGACGTCGTCGTTGGATGCGCACCAGCTGTGCAGCACGAAGTCCGGCCAGTCCGTGCCTTCCACGACGCCCTGACGCTCCAGCAGCTCCGGATGATGCCTGAAGAGCGGATAGGGCACGCTGCGCGGTCCGGAGGACTGATGGCTCAGGCACGGGAGCAGCGGCACGAGGCGGATGCCGTGCTTCTCGCAGGCGTCAGCGATGCGCCCTGCGTCCTCATAAGTGACGCCGCCGGTGGAAAACTCCGGGAAGCAGCGGAAAGCGTAGCGCATTTCCAGAATGACGGTGTTAAACCCATTGGGTGCAAGACCTTCGTCGATCAGGCGGATGAGCGCGTCGACGCTTTCATGCGCCTTGATGATGGTGTGAAAACCGATCAGGGGAATGCTGCGGTCAAACATGATAAATCCTCCTTGTAGGTCGTTGCGGGGATTGTCGTTGTTTCTATTATATAATGATCATGCCATGATCGCAAGCAGGATAAAGGCTGAGGCTTTGTTTTCTTGCGCGAAGAGACGGCGCGGAATTGAAAACAAATGCGCTATCGGGTATAATATGAATCAGAAGCACGCGGATAAATGACTCAAGTGGGGAAAAGGAATGAAGGGTTTCAAAACTGCTATCGTTTTGATATGCTTGCTTTTACATGGTTTTAGCATCGGTCTTGCGCAGCAGAGCGAGGATTACAGCGAATCATGGAATTGGCAGTCCTTTGAAGAGGCATCGGGCGAGCAACTGAAAAAAGCGGAAAAGGCGGTAGACAATCTTCAGTTCATCAATGAATCGCAGATTCCAAAGACGCAGCCCGTTCGTTATTCGGTGATACAGGACGACCGCGTGCTTGTTGTGTATGCGCCTGTAAGCCGTCGGCAGAAGGCATTTGTCTTTCGTACGACGGGCGAATTTGTATTTGGCGTATGCTTTGAGCCGGATTATGACGGGATGGATATACGGCTTTCCCCCTATGATAAAGGGATACTGATTCTTGACTGGAGATATTTGCCCGGTCCAACGGTTACGTTTGCATCAGAAACGCTGGAGGTCTTCCGTTTTTCTGCGGATAGTAAGTATTCCGAGTTTCCGCGTGAATCGCGCTATAGCGCTTATCAGGAATCAAAAGCTAAGCTCATTACAGATGAAAATGGTAAAGTGATGATTTACAGCGAGAGCGGAGAGGCCGTTACGTTGTTTGACCATTCTCAGGAGTATGATGCGTATCAACTGAAGGTTGACCAAAACAGCGATATGAACCGCCTGATGGTATGCGGCGCTATCGTCTTTATGCTGATCTGCAGCATGGGGGTCGGTTTCATGACCTGTAAGAAGTAAAACTGGTATGGCAAACACAGAACATACATGGAGCGTTAGACGTATTTGGAGGTATTGAAGATGAGCAAGAAAGCGATTCTGATCGTTCTTGACAGCGTGGGCATCGGCGCGCTTGAAGATGCGGCAGCATATGGCGACGCCGGCGCGGATACGCTCGGCCACATTATCGCATCCTGCAATCCGCAGATTCCCAACATGAGAAAGCTGGGCCTGGCAAACATTGACGCCATCAGCTTTGGCGGCGCGCAGACTGCGCCGGAGGGCTGCTGGGGCAAGATGAAGGAGGTCTCCGCCGGCAAGGACACGACGACCGGGCATTGGGAAATCTCCGGCGTTCAGCTTACCCGTCCGTTCCCGACGTTCCCGAACGGCTTCCCGCAGGACTTCCTTGACCGCTTTGAAGCGGCGGTCGGCCGCGGGACGATCGGCAACAAGCCTGCGTCCGGCACGGCGATTCTGGATGAGCTGGGCGAGGAACATATCAAAACCGGCAGGCTGATCGTCTATACCTCCGCCGACAGCGTGTTCCAGATCGCAGCGAACGAGGCTGTTGTGCCGCTTGAAGAGCTGTACCGCTGCTGCGAGATCGCAAGAGAGATGCTCGTTGGCGACCTTGAAGTCGGCCGAGTGATCGCCCGTCCGTTCGTGGGCGAAAAGGCCGGCGCGTTCAAGCGCACAGGCGGCAGACGCGACTATAGCGCCGTTCCGCCGACGACCATGCTGGATCTGCTTGAAAAGGCGGGCAAGACCGTGTATGCCGTGGGCAAGATCGAGGACATCTTCTGCCTGCGCGGCATCACAAAGTCCAACCATGCGGCGGGCAATCCGGCGTGCATGGAAGCGACGTTTGCCGCGATGAAGGAAGACTTTGACGGGCTGCTTTTCGTCAACCTCGTCGATTTTGATATGGTCTACGGTCATCGCCGCGACGTGACGGGCTATGCCGCCGCGCTGGAGGCGTTTGACGCGCAGATTCCGCAAATTCAGGCGCTGATGGGTGAGGAGGATCTGCTGATTCTCACGGCGGATCACGGCTGCGATCCCTGCCATACAGGCACGGACCACACGCGCGAGCATGTGCCGCTGCTGGTCTGGGGGAAGACGATGAAGCAGGGCGTCAACCTTGGCGTGCGGGATACCTATGCCGACATCAGCGCGACGGTGCTTGACTTCTTCGGCGAAGAAAACCCGCTGAAGGGCAAGTCTTTCCTTGAAGAGATCAAGGCGTGAAGCCAATTTCGCCGGGGGATAAAAGCGTGGAAATACTGTATTCGGATAGAGAGCTTGCGGTGATTGTCAAGCCGGTCGGGCTTGACTCGGAGGCGGAAGTGCCCGCCGCGATCAAGAAAGCGATTGGCGGCGAATGCTTTACGATTCACCGGCTGGATAAAAACGTCGGCGGCGTAATGGTCTACGCCAGGACGAAAGCTGCCGCTGCGGCGCTTTCCCGCGCCATTCAGGAAGGCACGATGGTCAAGGAATACGTCGCCATGGTGCACGGATGTCCGCCGGAAAGCGGCGACTGGGAGGATCTTCTGCTCAAAGACTCGGCAAAGAACAAAGTCTTTGTCGTTAAGCGCATGCGCGGCGGCGTCAAAAAGGCGCGGCTGGAATTCACGCGCCTGACGGAGGGGGAGACTTCTCTCGTGCGCATCCGCCTGCACACGGGCAGAAGTCATCAGATCCGCGTGCAGTTTTCCAGCCGCAAGTTTCCGCTGGTGGGCGATCACAAGTACGGCGCGAGGGATGACCAAACTGCGCCAATGCTCTTTTCCTGCTGCATCACGTTCCCGTTCAAGGGCAAGACGCTGCGGTTTGAGAAGCTGCCGGAGTGGGCGATGGGATGACGGCAATGAAGAGTGAATTGCCCAAGCACAAAGAATATGTCAACGAAAATCCCATAAAATACAGCGTATGCGGTGAGCATGCACGCTGACATCATCCGTGAATGTAGGGGCGGATACCATCCGCCCGAACGATATGGACATATAAAAGAAAGCCGCGTTGATCTGCAGTGTTGCAAATCAACGCGGCTTGTATTTTATGCTTACAGCTTCGCCATCGCAGCGTCAAGGCGCTTCATGGCTTCGTCCTTGCCCAGCAGGTAGAGCATCTCAAACGCTCCGCCCGGGGTGGCAGCGCGGCCGGTGACGGCGATGCGCAGCGGCCAGAGGATGGTCGCGTTCTTCATGCCGGTTGCCGGAATCGCTTCCATCACGACGTCGTGCAGCGTCGCTTCGCTCCAGTCGGTGATGCCTTCCAGAATCGGCTTGATGAACGTGAGCGCAGCCTTGGCGGTTTCCGGAGTAGACTTGCTCTTCTTGTTGGTGAAGAGCGCCATGTCAAGCTCCGGCATCTCGGCGAGGAAGTCGACCATGCCCGGCAGCTGGGAGAAGTACTCCGTGCGCGCCTGAAGAAGCTCGCAAACGCGCTTGAGATCGAACTTCGCGGGATCCAGCACCTTTGCCAGCCACGGGGTGGCCTTTTCTTCGAACTGCTCGGGGGTCAGCTTGCGGATGTACTCGGCGTTGAACCAGTTCATCTTGCCGAAGTCGAAGAAGGACGGGCTCTTGGAGAGACCCTCCAGATCGAAAATCTCTTCCAGCTCCGCAAGGGTGTAGAACTCGCGCTCGCCGCGCGGGCTCCAGCCCAGCAGCACGAGGTAGTTGATGATCGCCTCGACCAGATAGCCCTGCGCCATCAGATCTTCAAAGGACGGGTCGCCCTGGCTCTTTGACATCTTGCGCTTGACGATCGCTTTCTTCGGCTCGCCGTTTTCATCCAGCACGACGTTGCCCTTCTCATCTGTTTCGTAGGTGTATACGCCGGTCTTCTTGTCGCGCAGCGTGCCCTCGACCATGACCGGGGTCAGGTGGACGTAGGTCGGCGGCGTCCAGCCAAAGGCTTCGTAGAGCAGGTTGTACTTCGGCGCGGAGGCGAGGTACTCGTTGCCGCGCATGACATGGGTGATGCCCATGGTATGGTCGTCGATGACGTTGGCGAAGTTGTAGGTCGGCAGACCGTCCGCCTTGATGAGCACGTTGTCATCCAGCGTGTCGCAGTCGACCTCGACGTGACCGTAGATCACATCGTCAAAGCCAGCCTTGCCGGTGGTTGGCACGTTCTGGCGGATGACGTAGGGCTCGCCGGCGGCGATCTTCGCCTCGACTTCTTCCTTCGTCAGGTGCAGGCAGTGCTTGTCGTATTTGAAGGTTTCGCCCTTGGCCTCGGCCTCGGCGCGCGCCTGATCAAGACGCTCCTTCGTGCAGAAGCAGTAGTATGCGCCGCCCTTTTCAACCAGCTCCCTGGCATAGGGGAGGTACATGTTCTTGCGCTGGGACTGGATGTACGGACCGCAGGGACCGCCGACGTCCGGACCTTCGTCGTGGATGAGGCCGGCGGTCTTCATGGAGCTGTAGATGACGTCAACAGCGCCCTTGACCTCGCGCTCCTGATCGGTATCCTCGATGCGCAGGATGAACTTGCCGCCGTTGCGGCGGGCCCAGAGATAGGTATACAGCGCGGTGCGCAGATTGCCCAGATGCATATAGCCGGTCGGGCTGGGCGCAAAGCGCGTGCGGACTTCATTAGACATAAAACTCTCTCTTTCTTGCGAAGCGGGGGGACGTTGGGGCACGCTGGGCTGCCGCCCAGACCTGCTTGGGGATTTCATCCCCAAACCCCATCACCGCTTCGCGGCAGTATTAAGTTATTTGGTGAAGGGCGGCTATTGCCGCCCTATGAGATGATTTCTTGAAGCAGGCGCGAAGCGATGAAAGGAGCCCGAGGGACAGTGTCCCTCGGCAGGGGATTGGGGACGGCGTCCCCAACGTATCCCCCGTCGCTTAGTCAAGCTTGAAGCTGTCCTTGAGGGTGACGATGCGGTTGAAGACCGCCAGCTCGTCCGTGGAATCCTTATCCTTGCAGAAATAGGCGGTACGCATGAACTGGAAGCGTTCGCCGATCTGCGCCTTGCCCAGCCACGGCTCGGCGTAGCCCTTGCGGATGACGAGGGATTCCGGATTTACCTGCTTGAGGAAGTCGGCGCCGGGCGCGGCAGCTTCCTCGCCGTCTTCATCCTCGGCGGTATCGGCGGCTTCCTCGGCGTTTGCATCGTCAAGGATGAGCACATCGTACAGGCGCGCCTCGATCGGAGTGTTTTCCGTCGCGCTGACCCAGTGAATGGTGCCCTTCACCTTGCGGTCCGCGCCAGGCATGCCGGACTTGGAGTCAAAGTCGACCGTGCAGTAGATGCAGGTGACATTGCCGTCTTCGTCAAGGTCGTAGGATTCGCACTTGACGATGTACGCGCCCTTGAGACGAACCTCGCCTTCGGGCTTGAGGCGGAAGAACTTCTTGGGCGCATCGACCATGAAGTCCTCGCGTTCGATGTAGAGCTCGCGGGTGAAGGGAACGTCGTGCGTGCCCATCTCCGGGTTCTTCGGATGATTCTCGATGGTGCAGGTTTCGCTCTGGCCTTCCGGATAGTTGGTCAGGACGACCTTGACGGGATCAAGAACGGCCATCGCGCGGGCGACGGTCGGGTCGAGATCCTTGCGCACGCAGGCTTCAAGGTACTGATGCTGCACGGTAGAGTCCGTTTTCGCCACGCCGATGCGCTCGATGAAATCACGCACGGCAGCGGACGTGTAACCCCTGCGGCGCATACCGGCAAGGGTGGGCATACGCGGATCATCCCAGCCGGCAACGTGACCGTCTTCCACCAGCAGACGCAGCTTACGCTTGCTCATGACGGTGCCGGTGAGGTTCAGGCGCGCAAATTCGATCTGGCGGGGCTGCTGTTCAAAGCCGCAAACCTGCACCACCCAGTCATACAGCGGGCGGTGAATCTCGTACTCAAGGGAGCAGAGGCTGTGGGTTACACCCTCCAGCGCATCGCCGATCGGGTGGGCAAAGTCGTACATCGGATAGATGCACCACTTGTCGCCGGTGCGGTGATGGGTGGCATACTTGATGCGGTAGATCGCCGGATCGCGCAGGTTGATGTTGGGAGAGGCCATATCAATCTTCGCGCGCAGGGTGCGGCTTCCCTCCGGGAATTCGCCGTTCTTCATGCGCAGGAACAGATCCATATTCTCTTCCGGGCTGCGGTCGCGGTAGGGAGAGTTTTTGCCCGGTTTGGTGAGCGTGCCGCGGTATTCGCGCATCTCTTCCTTGGTCAGATCATCCACATACGCAAGACCGCGGCGGATAAGGTCGCAGGCATATTCGAAGATCTGATCGTACTGCTCGCTGGCGTAGTACACGCCGCCGTATTCAAAGCCGAGCCAATGGATATCATCCTTAATGGCCTCGACGAATTCTTCCTTTTCCTTGGTGGGGTTGGTGTCGTCAAAACGCAGGTTGCAGATGCCGCCGAATTTCTCCGCGGTTGCGAAGTCGACGGTGAGCGCCTTCACGTGACCGATATGCAGATAGCCGTTGGGTTCCGGCGGGAAGCGCGTCTGCACGCGGCCGTCGTTCTTGCCCTCGGCAAGGTCCGCCTTAATGGCTTCCCAGATAAAATTGCTCTTTTCCCTGATTTCTTCTGCCATGGGAATTCCCTCCTCAGAACACTCTTCATAAAGTATCCATAATACGACAGTATACTATACTCCGGCGTTTTTTTCAATCATTGTTTGCGTATTTGAGCTGCACCGTGTGCGCCTGAATGCCGCTGTGCGCTGCAGACGTCGCAGCCGGCGCCAAAAGGAGGTTCGATATTTCGTGATATTGTGAAAAAAAGCGTGAAAGGTGTTCCTTTTTGGCACGGGATTATGTTATAATGAGACGGTTGAGAATATACAACATTCCATCCCATCAGGATAAGGAGGACAATCCATATGCAGTATTCCCGCGAAGTGGAAGAAATGATCTGCGTTGCCAAGGGCCCGAATCATGGCCCGGCCCCGATCCCGGAAGAGGGCAAGTGGGTTCAGGCGAAGAAGATCGAAGACATCTCCGGCTACACCCATGGTGTGGGCTGGTGCGCCCCGCAGCAGGGCACTTGCAAGCTGTCCCTGAACGTGAAGAACGGCATCATCGAGGAAGCGCTGGTTGAGACCATCGGCTGCTCCGGCATGACGCACTCCGCCGCGATGGCGTCCGAGATTCTCCCGGGCAAGACCATCCTTGAGGCGCTGAACACCGACCTGGTTTGCGACGCCATCAACACCGCTATGCGCGAGCTGTTCCTGCAGATCGTCTATGGCCGTACCCAGTCTGCGTTCTCTGACGACGGTCTGCGTATCGGCGCGGGCCTGGAGGATCTGGGCAAGGGTCTGCGTTCCATGGTCGGCACCATGTACGGCACCAAGGCGAAGGGCACCCGTTATCTGGAGATGACCGAGGGCTATGTGCTGAAGATGGCTCTTGACAAGGACGATCAGGTCTGCGGCTATCAGTTCCTGTCCCTGGGCAAGATGATGGACGCCATCAAGAAGGGCATGTCCCCGAACGAGGCGTACGAGAAGAACATCGGCACCTACGGCCGCTTCAAGGCTGAGGACGGCGCCGTGAAGTGGATCGATCCGCGCAACGAGTAATAAAGGAGGCGTACGAATTATGGCTCTGTTTGAAAACTATGAAGGTCGTATGCCCCAGCTCCAGCCGGTTCTGGAGAAGTACGGCTTTGCGAACTTTGATGAAGTCAAGGCTTACACCAATTCCATGGGCGTGGATGCTTATCAGATCGTTGAGAGCACCCAGCCGATCTGCTTTGAGAACGTGAAGTGGGCCTACGAGCTGGGCGCCGCGATCGCGATGAAGAAGGGCGCGGAGACCGCCGCCAAGGCCGCTGAGTATATCGGCGAGGCCCTGCAGGCGTTCTGCATCCCGGGCTCTGTTGCTGACCAGCGTCAGGTTGGCTACGGCCACGGCAACCTGGGCGCGATGCTGCTGGACGAGAAGACCGAGTGCTTCGCCTTCCTCGCCGGCCACGAGTCCTTTGCTGCTGCTGAGGGCGCCATCAAGATCGCGCTCAACGCCAACAAGGTCCGCAAGAACCCGCTGCGCGTCATCCTGTGCGGCCTTGGCAAGGATGCTGCGATGATCATCTCCCGCATCAACGGCTTCACCTACGTGGAGACCAAGTATGATTACCTCTCCGCCGACGTCAAGGAAGACCATGCGCTCACCATCGTGAACCGCACT
>JAFYOR010000056.1 GCA_017547805.1 Clostridia bacterium | reverse complement strand
GATTGAATCCGACGGAAGACGAAAAGAAATTGCAGACGAAGCAAGTCTTAAGCTGAGTAGAAGCCGAAAGGCGGAAACACGAGCTGATGATTGTGGATATATAGAGTGGTCTCGACTGAAAGGTTGGGGCCACTTTTTTGCTATAAAAGGATATGACGTGCAAACCTGCCAATCAGAAATGGCGGGTGAGTTCTATTTGGCTGGATCAAGGCCTTCTGGGATTCTCCGCCGGCATGCTTCAGCTTGCTGCATGGACGGTCTCCGGGGATGAAGGGTCAAAACAGGTTCACAAAGCGTTCATATTCTGTTTACAAATCCCATCTTTTCGATCATTCTGTGCACAGAATTTCCACGTATAATACCAATATCACCACAGAAAGGAGTACGTACATCGTGATATACAGAAACGAGCTCAAGCATGTGATTGACGCAGGCGACAAGGCTGCGATTTGCGCCAACCTGCGCGCTGTGGCCAAACTTGATCCGCATGCGCAGAAAAAGGGCTTTTATCAAATCCGCAGCCTGTATTTTGACAATATATACGATCAGGCGCTCAGGGAGAAGATCGACGGCGTGAATGAACGGGAGAAATTCCGCATCCGCTATTACGACCTTGATCCTTCTGTCATTCACCTTGAAAAGAAGGTGAAGCGCAACGGACTTGGCTACAAGGTATCCGACAGCCTGACAGCGCAGGAAGCGCAGCGGATTGTGAGCGGCGACACAGACTGGATGCCTTCCAGCGGACGCGCGTTGGTTGTTGAACTGTATGCCAAGATGAAATCACAGGGCCTGCGCCCCAAGACCATCGTGGATTATACCCGCATTCCCTTTGTCTATGGTCCCGGCAATGTGCGCGTCACCATCGATGAGAATATCCGGACGGGACTGTCCGGCACAGATTTTCTGAATCCTGACTGCATTACCGTGCCCGCAGCCAACGGCCTCATTCTGCTGGAAGTGAAGTGGGATGATTATCTGCCGTCCGTGATCAGGCAGGCTGTTCAGGTGAAAAACCGTTCTGCAGGCGCATTTTCCAAGTATCAGACATGCCGGATTTACGGCTGAGAGCAAAGATTGAAAGGAGCATACCATGTCTACTTTTTCCGATATCTTCAAATCCAGTTTCCTTGAAAACGTCACCAGTGTCTCCATGCTGGATATGATCCTGACGCTCGGCCTTTCTTTCGCCGTGGGTCTTTTTATCTTCTATATTTATAAGAAGACATACAGCGGCGTGATGTTCTCTTCCAGCTTCGGCGGTACGCTCATCGCACTGACGATGATCACCGGCATGACGATCCTCGCCGTCACCTCGAACGTCGTGCTTTCTTTGGGCATGGTCGGCGCGCTGTCCATCGTTCGCTTCCGTACCGCAATCAAGGAGCCGATGGATATCGCGTTCCTGTTCTGGTCGATTTCTGCCGGTATCGTCATCGCTGCCGGGATGATTCCGCTTGCCGTCTTTGGCAGCGTGATTATCGGCATCATCATGCTGCTGTTCATGAACAGAAGGTCTGCTGCGAATCCCTACATTGCTGTCATCAGCTGTGAGAACCGCGATGCAGAGCTGTCCGCGGCGAAGTTCCTCGCGGAAAAGGTGGAACGCGCCGTTATCAAGAGCAAAACAGCGCAGAGCGGCAACATTGAAATGACTTACGAAGTGCGCCTTAAGGGCGACGACACCGATTTCATCTCTGCGCTTTCCGAGATGAATGGCGTCCGCAGCGCTGTGCTGGTCAGCTACAACGGCGATTACATGGGTTAAGGAGGGCGTTATGCGCAGAAATATCGACCGAGTCTGTCTGGTTGCGATTGCTGCTGCCCTCGCAGTTACCGGTCTGTATCTTTGCGCCGTATCGTTTGGCCTGATCGGCGCAAAATCTTCCTCCGGATATGAAACGAGACTCTTTGACCAAAGCCGTGTGCATACGTTGGATATCGTCATGGAGGGCTGGGACAGCTTTCTTGAAACCTGCCAGAATGAGGAATATGCCGCCTGCACGGTGTCTATTGACGGCGAACCTCAGGGCAGCGTTGCCATCCGCGCCAAAGGCAATACATCGCTGTCCTCCGTCGCCCAATACGGCAACAACCGCTACAGCTTCAAGCTGGAATTTGATCAGTATGAAGCCGGCAAGAGCTACTACGGCCTTGACAAGTTAAGTCTGAACAATCTGATTCAGGACAAGACCTATCTCAAAGACTATATGGCCTACACCCTGATGAACCGGATGGACGTCGCCGCGCCGCTGTGCAGTTTCGTGCAGATTACCGTCAATGGCGAAGACTGGGGACTGTATCTTGCGGTGGAGGGCGTGGAGGAAAGCTTCCTTGAGCGCAATTTCGGCGCGGACTATGGCGAACTCTACAAGCCGGACAGCCTCTCCTTCGGCGGCGGGCGCGGTCAGGGCAAGGACTTCGATATGAACGAATTTGCCGAACGCTTTACCGCTTCTGACTCGGCCAGCGAAAGCGATCAGGATGATTCTTCTCCTGCTTCACAAGCTGCGCCTGTGCCGGGCGGCTTTGACCCGTCGTCCATGTTCGGCAGAGGATTCAATCCGTTTTCCATGTCGGGCGAAAGCGTAGATCCGTCCGCGATGCCGGGCGGCGGCTTTGATGCGTCTGCGATGCCGGGCGGCGGCTTTGATGCGTCCGGGATGCCGGGCGGCGGCTTTGACGCGTCTGCGATGCCGGGCGGCGATTTTGACCCGTCCGCCATGTTTGGTGGTGGCTTTGACGCATCTGCGATGCCGGGCGGCGGCTTTGATGCGTCCGGGATGCCGGGCGGCGGCTTTGACGCGTCCGCGATGCCGGGCGGCGGCTTTGATGCGTCTGCGATGTCGGGCGGCGGCTTTGACCCGTCCGCAATGTTTGGCGGTGGCTTTGACGCATCTGCGATGCCGGGCGGCGGTTTTGATCCGTCGTCCATGTTTGGCGGCGGCTTTGACCTGTCCGCCATGTCAGGTGAAGGATTTACACCGCCTTCTATGCCGGATGGTTTTGATGGGATGCCCGACATGGGCGGCGTGGGGGACAGCGATGTCAAGCTCCAGTATACCGACGATAATCCCGAGAGCTATCCGAACATCTGGAACGGCGCAAAAACGGACATTACCAGCGCAGATCAGCAAAGATTGATCGCTTCTCTTAAAAAGCTTTCAGAAGGACAATCGCTTGAGACCGTCGTGGATATGAATGCCGTCATCCGTTATCTGGTCGTGCATAATTTCATGTGCAACGACGACAGCTATACCGGCATGATGGTTCATAACTACTATCTCTACGAGGAAGACGGGCAGCTTTCCGTGATTCCGTGGGATTACAACCTGGCTTTGGGCGGCTTCAGCATGGGTGGAATGTTCGGTTCCTCCGGCGCAACGTCCACAGTCAATTCGCCTATCGATTCTCCGGTTTCGGGCGGATCGATCGCGTCGCGCCCCATGATCAGCTGGATTTTCTCCGACGAGCAATATACGAAGCAGTATCATGACGTATATGCCGAGTTTATGGAGACTGTCTTTGACAGCGGCTGGTTTGAATCGCACATGCGCAGCGTCATTGAGATGATTTCTCCGTATGTGCAGCGCGACAAGAACGGTTTCTTCTCCTACGATGAATTCGTAAAGGGCAGCGATACCCTGCTTGAATTCAGCAGTCTGCGCGCGCAGAGCGTTGCCGGACAGCTCGACGGAAGCGTGCCTTCCACCACCGAGGGTCAGCGGGCAGATTCTTCCGCGCTGATTGACGCGTCGCATCTGGCGCTTTCGGATATGGGAGAATTCGGCATGGGCGGCGGCGGTGGATTCCCGGGCATGCCGGGCGAAGGCGGTTTTGATATGCCGGGAAACGCCGGAGCGTCACGCAGCGGCGGCAAACGCGGCGAACGGAATTCTGCTCCGGAGCCGGGAACGGATCAAACCCATTCGGATGAAAACGGCAGAAATCAATTCGATTTTGACCGGTCAAAGATGCCCGATTCTTTCGGCGGCATGCCGGGCGGCGTAATGCCTGCCGCTGCTGGCGCTTCTTCTGCCATATTCATGGTGGCGCTGAGCATAGCGTGTCTGCTCGTGGCGTTGATCTGTGTAAAACGATGGAAGCCACACCAATAAGGCGGCTTTTTTGACGATCGAATCGATCGTTGCCAATCGCCGGGCGCTGGACGGCGCAGCACGCGAATCCCCGCGCTGTTTGCCTCGTCCTGCCTGTATGTGCATATCAGACCGGCGGCATTCATCTGTCGCGTGAGGAGATCCTGTCCGGAGAGGCGCCGGACGGGATCTTTTCTTTATTTCACGCTGCAGGGCATCGTTTCTGCCCGGCTCAAGGCGATTCGGAATTCTGCCGAAAAGCAGCGCCGGCATCCCGGTTTCGCTATTTTGCGGCGGCGGTGAGATGCGGATCGGCTTGATCGGCCTGTGTCCGAATGGCGTGTTTTTCTGAAGAACCATTCTGGCTGTCATGGTGTTCACGGCATAGAAGCGTAAGAAAAAAGCCGAAGGCAGGAAAATCCCGGCCTTCGGCATTCTTGTTTTTCGGAAGAAAAGGGTTTGCCAGCGTTTACGCGCGCTTTTTTTCTTCCTGTTTCAACAGATCGTAGCGAATCATACCAATGATGACAGAAATGAAGTTGCAGCTGTCGCTGATTACTCCCGCAACGGAGCCGATATACAGGTTGTAGCAGATCCAGCATATACAGGTGACGGAGATCATCCTGCGCATATGCTTCATGTTTGTTGTGCCGTAGGCCAGTGTGGAAAGTACCTTGGCGAAGATAATCAGAATGCTGATGGGTCCCTCCCATGAAAGAAGACCCAGCACAGCAAAAAGTGCGCCCAGAATGATGCGCGCATATCCGAGGTCCTTCTGCCGGTCATGCTTGCCTAAGTATGTAAAGATGAGGTTTCTGAAAATGCCGACCAGATTCAGCACAGCGCCGGTATACCCGCCAAGAAGCAGATACTGGATGCCGAATGCGCCTTCTTCCGTCATCTTCAGCGCCAGCGCGTGGCTGTGCTTGTTGCACTGAAAGGCGGTCAAGCCGGCGATGATGCCGATGACGCCGATCATCTGAATGAAGAGTTCATAGGTACTCATGTCAAAGCTAAAATCCATGGATCATTCTCCTGCTATCGTTTTTCGCGGACTGTGTTGATCCGCGCAGTTTCAGTTTGTTTTGTGGCTCGGCGCATGTATTCGCTGCTGCCAGGATCGTCAGCCGCCTCCATGCTCGCGCGACGGCCGTCCGCTGCGGAATGCGCATCGGCGAGGAAGCATGTGTTCACCGATTGCCCGCTTTTCGCCGGGCGGAAGGCGTATTGCGGCGTCTGCAGACCGCCCAATTCAGGGGAGTATGGCTTTCTCTCCGGCAGGAGCAGCCGGGTTTTTTGTTCCTGTACATGGGCAAGGCGGACACCTTCGGCGGACAAGACCAACCCTGTGATCCGCTGCGGCCCGAAGCTAAAAAGAATACGCCAATTTCCAGCGTATCCATCAAGGATATTGCGCCTGCCGTGGCGAAATTGCTGGATGTGCCTGCCGCCAAAGAATGGGAAGGCACGCCGCGCGTATAAAATGCTTGTACAAGGAGGCGCATTCTTGTGTCTGAGAAAGTTGTGCTGGTTCTGGTGGATGGCATGAGGCCGGATGGGCTGCTTGCCTGCGGCCATCCATTTGTGAACACCCTGCTGGAGAGTTCCGCCTATGCGCTGGATGCGCAGACGGTCATGCCCTCTGTAACCCTGCCATGCCACATGTCGCTGTTCCACAGCGTGGATCCGCAGCGCCACGGCATCCTTACGAACACCTATGCGCCGCAGGTGCGTCCGATTTCCGGCCTCGTGGATCAGCTGGATATGTATGGCAAAAAGTGCGCCATGTTTATCACATGGGAGGAACTGCGCGATCTGACCCGGCCGGATCACCTGCACCGGGAGCTGTGCATCAACCTGCATAAGACAAAAAATGCTGACCGCGCAATTACCGACGCGGCAATTCCGTATATTCGTGAAGAACAGCCGGATTTCCTGTTCCTGTATCTGGGCAACACGGATGAAGACGGCGGCCACGACACGGGCTGGATGAGCGAAACCTATCTGGAGGTGGTCAGCAAGGCCGTCGGCTGTATTGAGGATGTGTACCGCAGCCTGCCGGAGGGCTACACGCTGATCGTCTGCGCCGACCATGGCGGCCACGACCGAACGCACGGTCATAACATTCCGGAGGATATGACCATCCCGGTCATCTTCTGCGGTCCGCGCTTTGAGAAGAATACGACGCTCACCGGCGTCTCTATTAAGGATATTACCCCCACCATTGCCAGACTGCTGGAGGTGCCGTTTGCCCGAGAGTGGGAAGGCGTCCCGCGCGTTGGGGGATAAGGGCAGCTGCTGACCAAACAGCACCAGGCCGTGAGTGATGATTTGGTCGGCAGGCGCTCGGCGCCATCGCTGATGCGTATAAGCCCGGCGATTTTATTGAGGAGTACCATTGGCTATTCGACATCGCTTTTTTTGACAAGCAAAGGCCTCTGCGAATGAGCGCAGAGGCCTTTTTGCATAGGTGGGGAAATCGAGAAATTCCGGATACGGCCCGCGTTTTGCTTGTGCGGCGAAGCGCGTGATTTGACATGCCATCCATTGGTAAAGTATAATGAAGGCCGAAGTATGGACTGAGGAACAGGAGGACATCGGTGTGGTGAATGCATCGGAACTGACGATTGGCGCATATTATCTTGCGCCGTATGCGTCGACGAAGGAGCATGTACGAGACCTCGCGCAGTGCGGGATCGATGTCGTGGTAAACATGCGCAATGATCGTGCGGCGCTTGATCTGCTTGCTGAGCATGGCGTGGGAGCAATCGTCAGCGGGATTGTGCCGGGATGGTTTGGCGGTGACGGAAGCAACGCGGGAACCATGTCCCAGAAGAATCCGCTTGAAAAATACGAGCTTGCGGCGCAGCGGTTTCAGGATCATCCTGCGATCATTGGCATTGACGCGGGCGACGAGCCCTCTTCGCTTGATTTTGAGCACTACGGAAAAGCGATTGAACTGATCCGGACGCATTTTCCGGGAAAAACCGCTTATCTCAATATCTATCCCCGCTACGCAGTGAAGGGAAGCAACACCCCGCAGGAGATCGCTGCGCAGCTGGGCACGCAAAGCTACGGCGAATATATCGAGCGCTACGTTCGCTGGGTGAATACGCCGTACATTTGCTTTGACTATTATCTGTATTCCGCTGATTTGCCCGGCCTGTACGAGAGCCTCTGGACGGTGTCAAGGGCATGCCGGACATATGGGCGGAAGATGTGGATGGTGCTTCAGGTCAATTCACATCAGCCGGATATCTTTGTCAGCGAAAAGCAGCTGCAGTTTCAGGCGAATTGTGCGCTGGCGTTTGGCGCGCAGACAATCATCTGGGCGTGCTACTGCGCCGGCTGGTGGTACAATCATGTGCTGGACAAGCAGGGCAACAAGACCCAGCAGTACGACAAACTGCGCCGCGTGAATGCACGGCTGCATCGACTGGGGCGCACATACATGAAGTACCGCCATGAGGAGACGCACTTCCTCGGCGGATTCGGCATGGAGGAACTGTCCGGCACGGGCTGTGAAGCGATCCGCATGCTGGAGACACAGCGGTTCAGGGCGCTGAGCGCAGGGGGAGAGAAGCTGCTTGTCGGGCGGATGACATCCCGCGCAGGGAAGGGCGAAGCGCTGTTCATTGCGGCTGCCGATGATCCCTCGGGTGCGCATGGCAGAACGCACCGGGTGACATTTGCCTGCGATGCAAGCCGCGTGTTTGCGCAGGATGGCGAAGGCGAACGCCTTCTTGAGCCGGACGCCGACGGCATGTACTCGCTGCAGATTGACAGCTGCTGCGGTATTCTGCTCAGGACCGAGGAATAAACAGAATAAAGCAAAGGGCGCATACCGTTTTCCGGTATGCGCCCTTTGCGTATGGAGAGATGAAGTTCTCGTTGATGATCAGAAGTGGAAAGCACGGGCTTTTACGGCTGCTTGCCGATGTAGGCGAGGATGCCGCCGTCGACGTAGAGCACGTGGCCGTTGACGAAGTTAGACGCGTCGGAGGCGAGGAACACCGCCGGGCCCGCCAGATCCTCGGCCTCGCCCCAGCGCTCAGCCGGAGTCTTGGCGATGATGAACTGGTCAAACGGATGACGGCTGCCGTCCGGCTGGATCTCGCGCAGCGGAGCGGTC
>JAFYOR010000007.1 GCA_017547805.1 Clostridia bacterium | reverse complement strand
CCCCACATAGGGGGGGATCTTTTGTTTTTGGCGGAGAGTTAGGGATCTCGTCTCTCCTCGCTCGACGCTCGTCGGTCAGCCCGGTTCTGACAGCCCACTGGGCTGTCATTCATTGCCGGGCTAGTTCGAATCCCTAACTCTTTTTTGACAAAACAAAAGACCCCCACATAGGGGGGGATCTTTTGTTTTGGCGGAGAGTTAGGGATTCGAACCCTAGGAGGTTTTACCCTCACAGCATTTCGAGTGCTGCACCTTCGACCACTCGGACAACTCTCCATCATATGGCATCCCTGAAAGAATGCCCATATATTATAAGACATATGCGCCGGACCTGTCAAGTGCGGCTTTCATCCGCGCCGCGTTAAACAATATGCCTTCTTTTTGCACAGCATGCAATCTTCTGCCATTTTCTTCCGTCTATATAGTATACGCAAATGACATCTGCAAGAGAGGACGCCGGTTTATGAAGTTCAGACTGTTTGCTTATCTGACGGAAGCACTGCTGTGCGCCGTGCGCGGGGAGGATGAAAACCCTGCGGATATGTTTCTGCCGGACAGACTGCTGTCCATGTCCGTCGTCTTTCTGAGCGCGGCAGTCGTTTCTGTGATCATTGCGCTGCTGCGCAGCCACGCCATCGGCTGGTATCTGGCAGCGGCGGCGGCGCTCGCGCTGGGCGTGTCGGCCTTTCTTTGCTGGCGCAACCAGAAGATCTGTATCCTCAGCGACGAAGAATTCACCTGTACCACCATGTTCGGCAAAAGCAGAACCTATCGCTTTGACGAAATCGTGGCGCTCAGAAAAAACAACGATTCCTTCACCCTGATCATGAAGGACGGAAAGGTGCACATCGAATCGATGGCCATCCTCAGCGACAGACTGATTGAGCAGATCGACGCACAATTCAGGTGATTTCCCTTCTCCTCCCTATAAGCAGCGCCCTTCCCGCTTTACGCGGAAAGGGCGCTGTATGTTGCTGTGATCAATTACAGCTCGGCTGCCATCGCGACGATCTCCATCGAGCGGCGGATGAACTCGGTCATCGCCTCGGCCTCCAGCGGCTGGCGGGAGAGCTCGGCAAGATCGACCAGCTGGCGCGTGAGCAGCACGCTGCGCTCGTCCTTCTCGCGCTCGGCGAGCTTCTGGATGGTCTTGCTGCGGCTGTTGAGCACGACGTTGTACTTCGCCGGCATGGCGTATTCCGTCCTGCCGTAGAGACGGCCCATATCGTTGAAGCGGCGGACCTGCTCGTCCTCGATGAGCATCACCGGAACAGCGTCGCTGGCAAGCGCCTTCACCTGTACGGTCAGGTCGCTCTTTCCGGTCGCCTCCAGCACGAGCGCGGCAAGCTTGTTCTCGTCGATCGCCGGAGCTTCTTCGCTGCTGGTCAGGCTGTCCACCTCCGCATCGACGCGGCACAGGCGCAGCTTGTGCTCCGGATCCAGCGCATACTCCATGTAGGAGGCGAAGTTCACGTCGATCACCTGGTCAAGCACCGCGACATCGATGCCGCGCTCGGTGAACAGACGGATCGCCGCATCCTGACGCGCCGCGTCGGAGGTATAAACCATCTTGTCCGGGATGCGCTCGCCGTTCTTCTCCCTGTATTCTCCGAGCGTCACAAACTTACCGTCGGTGAGCTTGAAGAGCAGACAGTCCTTCATGCGCTCGGCAAACTTCTCCTCGCGCATCATGCCGTACTTGATGAACGGATGAATATCCGGCCAGAAGCCCTCGTAGCTTTCGCGTTCGGTCTTGAACATGCCGGTCAGCTTGTCGGCAACCTTCTTGGTGATGTGCGTGGAGATGCGGCGGACATAGCCGTCGTTCTGCAGGAAGGAACGGGAGACGTTCAGCGGGAAATCCGCGCAGTCGATGACGCCCTTGAGGAGCATCAGGAACTCGGGAATGACCTCCTTGATGTTGTCCGCGACGAACACCTGACCGGAATAGAGCTTGATCTGGCCCTCGATGCCGCCGAACTGCTCCTTGAGCTTCGGGAAATAGAGGATGCCCTTGAGCTTGAAGGGATAATCGACGTTCAGGTGAATCCAGAAGAGCGGATCGTCAAACTCATGGAACGTATCGCGGTAGAACTTCTTATAGTCCTCCTCGGTGCATTCCTGCGGCGCCCTGGCATACAGCGGCTGCGTGTTGTTGATCGGCTCAAGGATCGCCTCTTCTTTCTTTTCGGCCTCCTCGCCTTCGCCGGTGACGGTCGCTTCCTCCTCCTTGATCTCCTCAAGGTAGATCGGCACCGCCATGAACGCGCAGTAGCGCTCAAGCACTTCGCGTACGCGCCACATATCAAGGAACTCCGCCTCCGCTTCGCTCACGTGCAGGGTGATCGTCGTGCCGCGGGTGGCGCGCGTGCCTTCGCTCATGGTGAAGGTCATGCCGTCCTCGCTCTCCCAGTGCACGGGCGTCGCGCCGTCACGGAAGGAAAGGGTATCGATTTCCACCCTGTCGGCGATCATAAACACGGAATAAAAGCCGAGACCGAAGTGGCCGATGATGCCGGAATTCTCCTTATCCTCGTCCTTGGCGTATTCTTCAAGGAAGCTCTTCGCGCCGGAAAAGGCGACCTGATTGATGTTGGTCTTGACTTCCTCATCGGTCATGCCGACGCCGTCGTCGATGAAGCGCAGCTCCTTCGCCGCCTTATCCACCTGCACGCGCACGCTGCAGCCCGCCGCGCGGGAGAAGTCCGCCATGCGCAGCTTAGTGATCGCGTCGCAGCCGTTGGAGACGACCTCGCGGATGAAGATGTCCTTGTCGGAATAGAGCCACTTTTTGATGATGGGCATAATATTCTGCGCGTCGATGGAGACGCTGCCGGTAATCGGATTCATATTTTCCCTCCTGAACATATATATGAATGTGGTTTTCGGTCATGCCGGATTGCATTTAACCGTATTGTAGACCCAAAGACAGAGAAAGTCAAGAGAAAATTAGCACTCTCGAATCGAGAGTGCTAATTCTTTATCTGCGGTCAGTAAAAATGATGGGCTTAACGGGAAAGAATAGTCTTTCACTCAATTCCTTTTTTTCGTATAATAAAGACAGATTCATTGAATGAATATGAAAGGGATGTTTTTTGTGGCAATTCATGTTCTTGAAGAAGCGCAGCGCTGTCTGAATTGTAAGGTTCCCCTCTGTCAGAAGGGCTGTCCGATTCACACGCCGATTCCCAAGGTGATCCGCATGATGCTCGACGGCGATCTTGACAGAGCAGGCTGGACGCTGTTTGAAAATAATCCGCTGACGACCGTTTGCTCTGTGGTCTGCAACCATGAAAAGCAGTGCGAGGGCAATTGCGTGCTGGGGCGAAAGGGCGCTCCAGTGCATTTTTCCTCGATTGAAAACTATATTTCCACCACCTATTCCAACAAAATGGTCAAAGGTCCGGCCACGCCCAACGGCATGCGCGTGGCGATCGTGGGCAGCGGTCCCGCAGGCCTGACGATTGCCGTCGTCCTTGCGCGCAAGGGATATCAGGTGACCATCTTTGAGGGAAAGGACAAGATCGGCGGCGTGCTGCGCTACGGCATCCCGGCCTTCCGCCTGCCCAAGGACGTGCTGGACGACTTTGAATACCGTCATCTCGTCCTTAAGGACATCAAGGTGCGCCCGAATACGACCATCGGCGGCGCGATCACCGTGGAAGATCTCTTCCGCGACGGCTACAGGGCCATCTTCCTTGGCACGGGCGTGTGGCAGCCCAACGCGCTGCACATCAAGGGCGAAACGCTGGGCAATGCGCACTTTGGCATCAACTACCTCAACAACCCGGATTCCTACCGTCTGGGCGATACGCTGATTGTCATCGGCGCAGGCAACGCCGCCATGGACGTCTGCCGCACGGCCATCCGCAAGGGCGTCAAGAAGGTCAAGTGCTACTCCCTGACTAAGAATGTCGCCGCCAGCAAGCACGAATTTGACTACGCGCAGCTGGAAGGCGTGGAATTCTTCTTCAACAAGAAGCCTGTGGAGATTATGGATGACGGCGTGCTTTTTGCCGACGTCATCGAGCATGAGGACGGCAGCTTTGAAACCGTCGAGGGAAGCGAGCAGCTGCATCCCTCCGACAGCGTGATCATCTCCATTTCTCAGGGACCCAAGTCCCGTCTGGTCAATACCACCGAAGGGCTCAAGGCTACCGCGCGCGGCCTGCTCGTCGCGGACGAATACGGCCGGACAACCCGCCCGGGCATCTTCGCCTCCGGCGACGTCGTCGCCGGCGCGCGCACGGTGGTGGAAGCCGTCGCGCACAGCAAGAAGGTCGCCGAAGCGATGGATGCGTACATGCAGGGTAGGGACATCGAAGGCGAAGAGAATGCGTAACTCAATCTGATATGCAAACGCCAGACTGTGAATGCAGTCTGGCGTTTTACTATACATCGCTACAGTATCAGATGAACACATACGTGGTTGAGCATGCCTCACTCAATCCACTCATATTCCGCATCATCAATCTCTGCATGGAGAATGATATATCCCCCGGAAAACAGGGTGATGATGACAGAAGAATAGTCGACGTGCTGATACAGATATTCCAGCCTCGACAACGGCAATTTCTGTACATCGGTTTTTTTCATTTCTTTATAGTAGCCGGATGGAAAGAGAAGCCGGATGCCCCGGTGCCATCGATAAAATGCGTACTCTTTGTATTTTGTCAGATGGTAACGGATGATCAGTGATTTTGCATTTGGATGTATCGCTTCAATCGAATCATGTGAAGCGATATTGTTTTCAAAATAGAAAACAATAAATTGATCATCCAATTCTATCCGCGATATCACACAGTCATGGGGCGTTGGAAGCGTGGGCAGCGTTTCTTCGATGAGTGAATACTTTTCGATCATATGCCTTTCCTCTTATGCATGCTTGTTCATGAAAGCGTATCCGGTCAAGGCACATGGATTAGAGTTTTTCCAATCTGCCATGCGTAATCTTGTACTTTTCCTCGGCAATTTCAAGCAGCGGTCCGTCGGCCTTCGTATTGTCGGTATACATGGCGCGCACGGTGTATTCTCCCAGATATTCCCGGATGCGGACAATCTTCTCCGCGCCCTTGCAGTTTTTGCCGATGAGCTGTCCCGTCGCGTCGTCGCAGCGCGTGCCGATCAGGTTCTTGACGCCGAGGATGTCCGCCGCATAGCGCAGCTCAAACTCCGGCGAGGCGGAGGCAATCACGATGGGCAGATCGCGCGGGCGGTCATAGAACCACGCGCCGAGTTTTTTCTTCGTCCTTTCATCCTGCCAGAAGCGCTTCGCCTCCTCCGTCAGGGAGATGCGCTTTGCCATCAGCCCAAAGAGCGCGGATTTGAACTGCGTCAGGCCGATCTTCTTCACCGCCAGCTTCGCCGCGGCAAGCGTCAGCGCGGGCAGGGACAGCGCGATCGCCGGATGGCGGCGCAGGCAGAAAAGCACAAAGTCCAGCGTCGAATCGCCGTCGTAAATCGTGCCGTCAAAATCGTATACGTCAATGCGCATATGTATTCCTCCGCATGGTGGTCAGTTTCCCACAGTATAGCACAGATTGTGGACAAAGGAAAGATCACTTCAGCCGCACCTGCGCCGTCACACGCACGGGCGCAGCGCTGTAAAGCGTCATCCAGTCCGATGCCCGCCACGCCTGAATCGTCAGGCTCCTGCGCACGGCGGCACGCCCGAAGCCGACCGCATCGCTGCCCATCGCCTGCAGCCGTGCAATCAGCGCCGCCGCGCCGGTTTCAATCTGCCGGGCGATGTCCGCCCCTGTCTGGCTGCTTTCCCCGGCAATACGCGTGAGATTCATGCGGATATCCACGCACAGCGCGCCGCTTTGCGGGTCGATCCGCCTTGTCACGCGCGTGGGAATATTGGTCTTATACTGCGCGCCGCTCAGCGTAAAGGTTCTGGTCCTCGCCTTGCCCGCCAGCAGGCACAAAATGCCCGTCTCATCCCCAGTGAGCACGCCCGTCATCGCCGCGCCGGAAAAAACCGCGCTGCCGAGGTATTCATTCTGCGCCGGAGCGGTGCGCGGAAGATGGCCGGGAAGCCTGTCCGTTTCCGCCGTGCCGGAGAGGACGAGCGTGTTGTCAAAGGAATTGCCCGCCGCGTACACGGCAGCCGCATCCACAACGCCCGATTCCATCGCCGCAATCACAGCGGCAAGCTCCGCATCCGGCGGAATGGTGTCAATATCCTCAAAATGCTCAAAGAGCACCTGCAGGTATTTTGAAAGCCGCAGTCCCAGCACGGCGCGCTGGCGGCGGATAAAATCGCCCGCATCATCCGGCGTAACGACGACAACGGCGTCATCCCCGGCGCGATAAAGCGAATGAATCTCCTTGAGGATGGAAAGCGTCGCCTGCGAACGGGCAAGCGTTTCGTTGATGACGATTTCCTTGAGCTGAGAAAGATTGAGCGTGCGCGGGGTCGTCGCCGAAAGAAGATCCAGCGCCAGCAGACAGCTTTTTGCCGTCGCGCTCATGACGATATACCCCGGCTCAGGCGATTCTAGCGCGGAGGGCTGCGCATCGCCCTGCGCCGCCTTTGCGGATGCATCCTCCCCGCCCGCAGCCTCCTGCGTGCCGGAGAGCGCTTTGATGGTGACGGTCATGTTGCCTTCCGGCGCAGGATCCACCGCCAGAGAAAGCACAAACAGCCCGCTTTCAATCTCCATCCCGCCCGAGCAGCCGCACAGCAGGGAAAGAATGGCGCACGAAAGCGCAGCAAGAATCCATTTCTTCACGCTCTCTTTCCTCCCATGGCAAGCACAGCCGCCGCCGGAACGCCGGCAATCACCCCCGCGGCAAGCGCGAGATCAAACCCAAGGACAGCCATCGCCGCAAGCGCGGGCGTGCACAGCGCAAGCAGCAGCGCCATCGCCGCACGATGCCTCCTGAGCGCAGGAAACGCCTGACACAGCGCCTCTTCACCGCCCAGCAGAAGATTGACGCCGCACAGCAGCAGCAGCGCCAGCTGACAGACCGTCAGGAATGAAAAAAGCAGACCGCCATGCCCGCTGCCGGCAGGAATAAGCTGCAGGCGTTCGCCCCATGCCCCATAGCCTTCCAGCGTTTCAAGCGTCGCGCCGCCGATGAGTACGAGCAGCAATCCCACGCCCACAGCCGCCCCCAGAAGGACGCGCCGCACAAAAAAGCCCGCAGAAGGCACGTCCTGCGCGCCGATCTCGCCCGCCTGCGCCGGACCGAGCAGCAGCAGCAGCGCCGGCGCGGCGCAGGAAAGCCGCCGCCTCAAAGGTGCGTCCGCCGGTGCGCAGGGTGAAGTTCTTGGTGTCCAAAACGATGCCGGCCAGCATAGCTTCTGCCTCGGTGCGCAGCAGGTCTGCCGGCTCCATAATGTACTGGGCCAGCTCCGCCACCATTT
>JAFYOR010000055.1 GCA_017547805.1 Clostridia bacterium | reverse complement strand
ACGAGGCCGAAGCGATGAACAACCTGGCCGTGCTGCTGTATGCGGAGGTTGCGAACGCGCACGCCTACAAGGAGGCAGTCGTGATTGATCTGCTCAAACGTGCGGCGGCGAAGGGGTGTGCGACCGCCAGGCGCAATCTTGAGGTCTTGCGCTACAACCGCGGCGGGCGGTGATAGGCACGACATGCGGATTTTGGTATAACCCGACTTTGCCACTTTGTTTTTCCAAAAGAGCCATTTGAGCCAATGTTCACGCGGGTCGCGTGAGACATCAGCCATAATTTATGTACCTACACTTCAGAACACCTTGACGTTCGCCTTGAGAGCCGATATGCCTCCTTTCGTGTAGATTGCCGGGGGCAGGCTAACGCCGAGAGCCGACAGAACGCGCCGGATGTCCTCGCCCGACGAGTTCACCATCTGGTACAGGTCGCCCGGATGCCGCAGCGCCTGCCATTCGCGCAGCGCCGCCGACAGCCGTGCGCCGGACATGCCGTAGGACCACTTTAGGCCATCCCCCGGATCGGTCTTTGGCTCCGCCATCGCGATCCTGCGCTGTATGAGCCGCATCATCGTGAGCGCGATGAAACAGACCAGGAGGTGCGCGTGTATGTGTTCTGAGGTGTTGACGAACACGGGCCGCGCCTCCAGCGTTCCCTTCATCTCGCGGAACTGGTCCTCTATCTGCGTGAGCCCGTGGTACTTGTCGATGATCTCCTGGTCGGGTGTGTCCAGCTCTGACGTGGCGATCATGTAGTAGCCCATGAGCTCGTTGAACTCGTTTAGCTTTTCGTCGTCTATCATCGCCACGAGCTTGCGCCCGTCGACGATCTCGTTCGTCTTCTTGTTGAGGTATTCGTCCTTGAGGAACCTCTTCAGGTTCTTTGACTGCGCCGCCGAGACTCTGAAACCCGCGGGATTGGCCTTGAGCTTTTCGACGAAGTCGAGGAACTTGCGATGCTCGAACATTTCGCGCTTGTAGAACGCCTCGCTCCAGTAGACGACCTCCTTCTCCTTGAACCTGCGCCTTTCGCGCGTCTCCGTCCCGTCCTTTCCCGTCTTGACGAGCGTCACCTCGCGCTGGACGATCCTGGACTTGCGCCGGAACTTGTCGCTGACGACCGTGTATCCGTCGGGCGAGACCGCCCACCTCCGCGTCGCCGCCGTGCTCTTCCTGAGGCTCTTCGAGACGATGTAGCCGTTGCCCGCGTCCGTGACGTGGCACATGTTCGGGGCCGAGTACATCCCCCTGTCCGCGACGAGCACGAACCTGCCTAGTCCGAAGCCGTCCACCGTCCGCTCCATGGCGGGCCTGAGCGTGTGGTGGTCGAGCATGTTGCCGGGGAACATCTCGAACGACACAGGGATGCCGTTGTCGTCCATGAAAAGCCCGATCTGGACGATGGGCTGCTTCCTGTTCTCCTTGCTCACGCCGAACTTCCTCAGTCCTTTCTCGACCACGTTCCCCGCCTCGTCGAGGACGTCCTCGTCCGCCTCCGCGATCTCGAAGTAGAAGTTGGTCACGTCGTAGAACACCAGCGACGGGTTCCGCCCGATCCCCCGCTTGATGCACGTGTTCATCCGCCGGAATATCTTCTGCGCGTTCTCGTCGATGACGGTGAGCGCGTCGTACACGTTGTCGGGATTCGTGCTGGAGACCAGAGGCTCGTGGTAGTCCTTGCCCTGCCCCATCGTAGCCCACTTCGACGCGGGCTCGAGGATCCTGCCGTAAACGAGCAGCCGGACAAGCCCCTGAAGGTCGTACCTGATCTTGGAGGCGTGCTTGACGCTCGCGAAGAGCTGGTCGAGCCCGAGCGCGGAGAACACCGGGTCGAGGACGCACGCCGCGAGACGCTTTGGCTTGCCGTCGCACTCCGGGTCGCCGTCCCTGTACCTGATGACGTGAACCGTCCCGGCCGCATTCCCGACGTATGGTCTCAGCGAGTCTATCAGGGGAACCCCCGCCGCGAACGACGCCTTGAGCCTTTCGAGATAGTCCGGCTTCCCGTCGCTGAACCGCGACAGCGGCCCGATGTTCAGCACGACGTCCTTCAGGATCGTCCGCTTCCCCTTGGCGTTCGTCCCGCGCCGGCTCCTCGCCAGGCGGAGATACCGGGTTCCGTTGTTGTTTGCCACTTCGATGTGCATCGTGCCTCCTATGTAATTTATGTGATTACGAATGAATTATAACATGTCCGGGATGGCAGCGCAAGGGGAAATATTGATTTTATTGAGGATTCTTATCGCGGGCAACCCCGCGAACCGTCAGCGAAGTGGCAAAGTCGGGTTATACCATAACCAGTCCGCTGACGCAAAGCACATCCCGATCCATAGTGTCTGAAGGGAACCTATT
>JAFYOR010000054.1 GCA_017547805.1 Clostridia bacterium | reverse complement strand
GCAGGGGGAGGAGGCCGTGTTGAGGCAGAGCAGGAGCTCGTCCTTCCCGGCGGCCTTGAGCGCGTCCGCGGCGGAGCGCACTTCGCGCTCGGGCAGATGCAGACGCTGCGCCAGCGCGCGCCGGCCAATCGGCCCCAGCGCCGCAACGCGCTCCATCACCAGCGCGCGCAGTTCGACAGTCTCCATCAGATCCGGCGCAATCTGAAACAGGGTGCCAAGGATGGATGTATCCATGAGAGAAGCTTCTCCCCTTTGCTCGTTTTCTCCTGCGGGACGTTTTATGCCCGTCCTGCCTTTGTTGGTCCCGTTCAGCATAGCACAATCCCCAAAGGGTGGCAAGGCGACGACGGCAGGATTTTGTTCATGCGCGCAGAAATACATGTTATCTCGCAGGTTTATTTTTCGTCAGAACAGGAGTGGGATGTATGACCGATATGCTGATCGTTGTGGATATGCAACGTGACTTTATCTCCGGCAGCCTGGGCAGCGCGCAGGCGCAGGCGATTGTGCCTGCCGTGTGCGCGCGCATTCAACAGGCGAAGGCCGAAGGAACCCCCGTCGTCTTTACGCTTGATACCCATGATGAGGATTATATGGATACCCGTGAGGGACGTTTCCTGCCCGTGCCGCATTGTATCCGCGGCACAGAGGGATGGACGCTGCATCCGGATATCGCCAAAGCCTGTGCGCGCGGCATGCTCTCCTTTGAGAAGCCGACCTTCGGCTCGACCGCGCTGATGCATCATGTCGCGAACGCTGCGGCGGAAAAGGGCTGCGTGAACGGCAAGGGCATGATCGTCGAGCTGTGCGGCGTATGCACGGACATCTGCGTGGTCTCCAATGCGCTGCTGATCAAGGCGGCGCTGCCGGAGATGGATCTGGTTGTGGATTCTGCGCTTTGCGCCGGCGTTACGCCGCAGAAGCATGAAGCCGCGCTGGAGACGATGCGCTCCTGCCAGATCGTGGTAAAGTAATCATTAAAGCAAAAAGGGGCTGTCAGGATAAAGCTAAATATTCTTAAGAAGTTGCTTTTCTAAGCGGGCGGATACTATCCGCTCCTACATGATGAAGATATGCGCATCTTCTGTAGGGGCGGCTATCAGCCGCCCGCGTAGATTTGTTTTTCTTAGAATATCAGGCTTTCTATCCTGACAGTCCCTTTTGATATGCAGCTCAGAATTTGGGCAGCCCGTTTACGGGCAGAATTTCATGATACAGGTGCGCGTCGTTGGACATGGTCATCACGCGGGGAATACATACGCCGTTCTTTTCCCGGAATTCAATGGCCGTCAGGCTGCTGTGGCTCAGTTCAAACATCTGGCTGTGCTGCGGATAGGGAATGCCCAGCACATGGCTGAAGAACGCGCCGCCAAAGCCTGCATGCGCAAAGAGTGCAATCCGCTCGTCGTTTTCGCGTACGGCGCGATAGACGCCTTCGCGCCCGGCGCGCGCATAGCCGAGGGATTCAAACCATGCGTCGCTCTCCCGCGCGACGCGCTCCATGCCGGCCTTGAACGTCGTGTCGGCGAATGCGGGATGATCATACCAGCGCATGCCCAGCTCGCGGACCTCGTCGGAAGCAAACAGACGCTGCATTCCGGGGTGCATCGACGCCCATGTGCGGCTGCCGTCTTCATGGCGGAGCGTCAGTTCATCCCATGCATGCTGCTCGCTGGAAAAATCGAGCGGGATGATCTCCATGCCCAGCAGCTCTGCGGCGGGCTGTGCCGTCTGCATGGCGCGCTTCATCGGGGAAGCGTAAATGCGATCAAGTCCATAGCGCGCAAGCCGCCTGCCGATGGCCTCTGCCTGACGCAGACCCAGCGGAGTCAGGCTGTCGGGATCATAGCAGGGATCGCCGTGGCGAATGAAATACAGCAGCATATGGTCATCCTCCTGTCGATGTTGTATTTGTGTCCGTCAAGGATTGTACGCAGAAGACAGCGCGGAGCAAAGGAACTTCTTTGGATATTGTATCACAGAAAGGACACGAGCTCAATTCAGAGCTGAATAAAAAGTGGACGTCCGGAGACCGGACGTCCTGAAAGAAAGAAGAAAGAATGGAGCGATTTGTTTTTGATTGAGGCAGATACGCAGCTGTGACGCTGTTCAATGCCGGCAGGATTAGTGCTGAATGGTGCAGCCGTCGCACAGGGTGCCCAGGATCATGCCCTTGGCAGCCTTCAGAGCCTGAGAAACCTGATCCGGGCAGGAGTCAACGCCGGTGGCGCTGCCGGAGCACTGGATGCCGCCCAGACGCTCGATGCACTCGTCAACGGTCAGGCCCTTGCACAGCGCGCCGAACGCGTCGGAGGTGCCGTGGCAGCCGCCGTAAACGCGGACGTCCCAAACGGTCATGTCCGGCTCATAGATGGCGAAGCAGATGTACTCGGAGCAGACATTGGCGGTGGTGTAGTTGAAGTAGTGGAAATCGTTCTTCAGCAGCATTTCCTTGATGCGCATGCAGGCCGGCAGGATGACGACAGACTTGTCTTCCCAGCCCATGGCAGCCGGATCCATACCGGCCTTGGTCACGGCGTCAGCCACGGCGGCGGTGAAGCCGACGGAGGTGTAGGTCGCCTGGGAGATGGTATCCACAGCCAGGGTCTGGCCTTCGATGATCTGCTTGGTCAGCTTTTCGATCGCAACGCCGCCGATTTCCGGGGTCTCGTCGTTCACGATCATGTCGATGGCAGTGATCTTGCCGTCGGCAATGTCAACCTTTACCTGCAGCGGCTTGAAGCCCTCGCCGATACCCTCAAAGGTATCCGCAAAAGCCACGGCGGAGAACAGAACCAGCACCAGCGCCAGGCAGATGCTCATAATCTTCTTAGACATAGCAGTAAATCTCCTTATTTCGTATAGATTTGCTTATGGAAAAAGGCAATCAGGGGAATTACTTCGCGTTCGCGCACTTGCCGGCTTCGCAGCCCGGGCACGGCGTGCCGCGCACGATCATCAGAGCCTGCTGCAGGCCCAGCGCCAGCTGATCCGCGCAGCCGGAACCGGACTTCTTGTTGCGGCAAACCAGACCCAGAACGGCGGCGATGATCTCGTTGGCAGTACGGCCTTCGGACATCGCGGCGATACCCTGCGTGCCGCCGGAGCAGCCGCCTTCGTACTTGACGTTCTTGACATACTCTTCCTTGCCGACGATGTCGAAGGTCACGCTCTTGGAGCAGGAACGGCCGTCGGTGGTGAACTTGAAGCTGCGCACGCCCTCAGCGGACGGGGCAAGCTCTTCGATCAGCTGGCAGGGAGCAGCGTTCGGCTTCCACGCAAACGGAACCTTCTCTTCTTCAGCGATTGCGCTCATCACCGGAGAAAGCGTGCTCATCGCAGCGATGCCGGCGCCCAGAGTCAGGGTGTTCCTGATAAAGTCGCGGCGAGTCTGGATCTTTTCCATCATTGTAATCTCCTCCATCACGATATTGTGATTTTCTCGTCATCAAAAGTGGCATAATAGCAAAATGCGCCCTTGACGACTATGTTCTCGTTAAGAGAATAACAAATATTTGTGACTTTTTTTTGTTTTTTCCCGCTCTTTTCTATGGCTTTCGGTGGGTTCGTGCTATAATTCGGGAAGCATATCGCATTTGGATTGAGGAGCTTGTTTGTGGAGAGAATTCTGATTGCAGATGATCATCTTCAGATTGCGAAGATCATCGCTGAATTTGTCAAAAAGTCCGGCTTTGATCCGGTGATTGCATCGGACGGCAAAGAGGCGCTGGATCTGTTTCACCGGGAGAAGTTTGCGGTCATCCTGCTCGACGTTATGATGCCTCATATGGACGGTTTTGCGCTCTGCCGTGAGATCAGACGGACTTCAAGCGTGCCCATCATCATGATCACGGCGCGCGGGGAAGATTTTGAGCGTGTGATGGGGCTGGATATCGGTGCGGATGATTATATTGTCAAGCCCTTTTCCGGCGAGGAGGTCATGGCGCGTATTCGTGCGATTCTGCGCAGGGTCGACCGGTCGTCTCAGACGTCTTATGCCAAGCGGCAGATTTCCGTTGGCAATCTGTTTATTGACCTTGACGATGCGCTGGTGAAAATCGACGGGCAAATCGTTGCATTGACGAAGAAAGAGCTGGAGATTCTGTATACGCTTGCGGAAAACAGAGGAAAGCTCTTTTCCAGGGAGGCCTTGCTGAGCCTTCTCTGGGGTTACGATTATTATGGCGACAGCCGTACAGTGGACAGCCATGTCAAACGACTGCGCGCGAAGCTGGATATGATGGATCACCCTGGCTGGCAGGTCAAGACCGTCTGGGGTCTGGGTTATAAATTTGAGGATACAGAGGATGAACAATAAAATTGCGAGGCGTCTGACGTGGTATTTTGCCGCCGTTTTGATTGTCTTTGCGCTGGTGACCGGAGGATTGTTTTCTCTGCTTTTTACCAGGCATACTGCTGATGTTGCCATACGGGATATACGGGCGCATACCATCTCGATTGCCGATACCCTATCGCATTTCATCACCAATTATCATGAGGGCTCCTGTACTGGGGGCGGGTTCAAATCCTATACGCGCTTTGTTGGCGAGTTGTCTATGTGTGACCTGTATCTGATCGATGCACATGGAGAAATGGCAACCATCGGCGAGCTGGAGAAGCGGGATGGGGTATTGCCTCAGGAGGCAATGCCGCTGGTTGAGCGTGTGTTTGAAACGCAGGAAGTTGTCAGCGATTTGTTTTTTTCGGGGTTGCTTCGCGGAGATATTCTGATATCCGGCGCGCCGGTCTGGGCGGAAAATGGCGAGATACGTTATGCGGTGATTCTTTTGGATTCGCTGGATAACGCCGGACATACCCTGCGCGATACGGTGTATATTCTTGGCGCCTGTCTGGCGATTGCTATGGTGCTGGCGATGGTGATCTCCAATTTGCTCTCCTGCCGTTTTGTGATCCCGCTGTATCGCATGAAGGAAACGACAGCAAAGCTCATCAATGGCGATTACAGCGCCAAAACCGAAATTCGGCAAAATGATGAGATCGGCATACTGGCAGGGCATATCGATGAGCTTTCTGTGAAGTTGAATGCGGCGGAAAAGGAGCGCAGCCAGCTTGAGCAGATGCGTCAGGACTTCTTTTCGGATATCTCGCATGAATTGCGCACGCCGCTTGCGGTGCTGAAGGGGAATATTGAATTGCTGCGGCAGGATGCATCCGGCGAGCCGGAGAGCCGACGGGCGGCATATGATCAGCTGTATGCCGACGCAAACCATATGCAGCATCTGGTCAACGATCTTCTTGAATTGACACGTCTGCAGAATCCGCATTTTGCGATCGATATGGATGTGATCAATCTCATCGACGTGCTTTCGGATACTGCACGCTCGATGCGGCAGCAGGCTGCGGCGAAGCAGATTGCGATTGAACTGGACGATCAGATGGGGCCGTTTCCTGTGCTGGGGGATTATGCGAGGCTTCGCCAGATGATGATCATCCTGCTGGATAATGCGATTAAGTTCTCCCCTGCGCATTCGACCGTCCTCCTTGCGGCGAGACCGGCGCCCGGCGGCTGCGAGATTTCGGTGACGGATCACGGAACCGGTTTTGATCAAAAGACGCTGGAACATATCTTTGATCGCTATTTTCATAGCAGGTCGCTGACCAATCGAAACGGAACGGGGCTTGGCCTCCCGATTGCAAAGGAGATTGCGCTCCGTCATCAGCTTGAATTTACCTGCGAAAGCAAAGAGGGAAAGGGATCGCGTTTTGCGCTTGTCTTTCCCGGATATCGAATCCCGGATTAAGTAAACAGATCAAGCAAAAAAAGGCGTCCGATATACTTCGGACGCCTTTTGAAATGTTCTTTATGCGATGATCGGGTATTTGAAACGTGAAATCAGTCGGGTGTTTCTTCCTCATGGTAAAGACGCCCATACAGCAGGCAGCCCACGATCAGGGCGGTGACGCCGCCGGAAAGTTTGGCGATGGTCACGGGGACGACGTATGCGCTGTTGAACGCCATGGTGAACGCGAGATGATCCGCGAAGACGAACGCGGCGGAAATGGCGAAGGCGGAGTTGAGCAGCACGCCCTTTTTGTCCATCTTCTCCATCATAGCGAATGTGGTGACGCTGGAGGCCAGCGTGGCGACAAAGCCCATCACCGATTGCTCGTTGACGTGCAGGCGGCGGCTCAGGGCGCGCATCGGGCGGGCAATTGCGCGGGAGAGGAGGGCGAGCATCGGAAGAACACCGGTGAGGAAGATGCTGCAGCTCAGGGAGACGGCGGCTGCGTCTTCCAGCGACGTCAGCCCGGCGATCAGCTCGATACCGGTGAGGTATTGGAGGATCGACAGCGCGAGGCCGAGGGTGATCAGCCCCTTGATCAGCACGCCCAGCGCGTTGAATATCTTCGCGCACAGATCCGGACAGAGCGCAAGGCCTGCGGCGATGACCGCGGAAAAGAGAATCAGCGGCAGCAGATTGCCAAGCAGCGCGCCGGCGGGAATGCCGATGATCAGGCCGGAGAGCAGGCAGCCCAGCGGGATGGTGACAATGCCGCAGAGCATGCCCAGAAGCAGCTCCCTGTGCTGCTCGCGGCGCACGGCGGTGAGCGACACGGGGATGGTGAAGGCGATTGTGCCGCCCATCATGCAGGAGACGACCAGACCGTTGAACATGCCCAGCGCCGGATCAGCGGCGACCTGAACGGCCAGCGCTGTGCCGCCCATGTCGTTGGCGATCAGCGACGTGGGGATGATCGAGGGCTCGACGCCCAGCGTCTGATGCAGGAAGGCGAGCATGGGCTGCATGACGTCCGCCAGCAGCGGCACCATCACGATCATGCCGATCATGGAAAGGGCGAGGCTGCCGAAGAGATGAAAGCCCCGTTCAAACTCTTCGCCCAGACCGAAACGGTTGTTCAGCATCCGGTCGATGCAGCCCAGCAGGGCGAATACAGCGACGATGATATTCAGAATGTTCAAGCGATCTTTCCTCCAAGGGAGAGGGAACGGACGGCGCTCCCCCGTGTTTGATTCGCGCGGCGCGTTTCTGTGCTTTCCGCAATGGATATGTCAAACAAGTTCGCTGCGCCGGGCGCAATATCCTTGATGAATGGGAAATTCTTCCGGATGGCAAATGGCGTTTGGGCGACGGGAGATGCATTTCGGCAAAATGTGTCATGCAGCCGGGATAGGAGAAAAAGAAAAGGGTCTGCCCCATTCAGGAAGCAGACCCCTCAAAAAATCAGCAATAACACAAAAAAGAAACACCCCTGCGTTTTTCACAGAGGTGTTTCAGTTGGAGCTGATGACGAGAATCGAACTCGTGAACCTCATCCTTACCAAGGATGCGCTCTACCGGCTGAGCTACATCAGCGCTGCAACGAAATGTATTCTAACAGATCTTGTCCGATTTTGCAAGCCCTTTTGTCAAATTTTTTGAAAAAATTTTTTGAAGCGTCTCCGGAGGGGCAATAACAGGGAAATTTGGGCTGCGGCGAGACGGGAAATAATCAGGCGGGAACTCGTTTTTTTAATATTTGCGAAACATTCCGGCATCAATTCAGAAATCTGACCGGCATATAATATCCGCCGTATGTATGGAGTGGGCGTCTGCCCGGACGGCCCTGCTGAGTAAAATGATCTATATAGAAAAAGAGGAACATAAAATGAAAGTACGCATTGTGGTGGATTCTACCGCTGACGTTACGCCGGAAATTCGCGAGCAGCTGACGGTGGTTCCGCTGAGCGTGAGCTTTGGTCAGGAGACGTATATCGACGGCGTGACCATTAACCATAACGAATTCTATCAGAAGATGGCGCAGAGCAAGGATCTGCCCACGACCAGCCAGCCCTCTCCGGACGCTTTCGCCCGTGTGTATGAGGCGGCGAAGAACGCGGGCGAGGAGATTGTGGTGCTGTGCGTGTCCGCCGGTATTTCCGGCACGTGCCAGAGCGCGATGATCGCTGCGCAGGATTATGAAGAAAACGTGTACGTTGTCGATACCATGCACGTGGCCAACGGCCTGGGCATTCTGGCAGAATACGCGCTGCAGCTCGCCGCGCAGGGAAAGAGCGCCAAGGAGATCGCGCAGGCCATTGAGGCGGAGCGCGAAAACGTGCAGTTCCTTGCGATGGTGGATACGCTGACCAACCTGCAGAAGGGCGGCCGCATTCCCAAGTCGCTTGCGATCGCGGGCACGCTGCTCTCCCTCAAGCCGGTGCTGACCATGAAGGGCGGCGTGCTGGAGACCGTGGCCAAGGCGCGCGGCACCAAGCAGGGCTACAGCCTGCTCAACAAGGAAGTTGCAGCGGCTGGCATTGACTTTGAAAAGCCGTTCCTGCTGGCGTATACGGGCGTGACCGACGAGTCCATGCAGAAGTATCTCGCTGCTGCCGGCGAGATCTGGAACGAGGGCGGCAAGCCTGTGCGTCAGGTGCCGCTGTGCAGCGTCGTGGGTACGCATGCCGGCGCGGGCGCGGTCGTTGTCGCGTGCTTCAAGAAGCATTGATTCAGTCACAGAGATGCAAAAGGACCTGAGTGCAGATCGTGCGCTCAGGCCCTTTGTTTTTGTCTATGTTTTTGCGCTCGGCATTACAGCTCGCGCGGGAACGGTACGGCAAAGCTGCCCAGCTTCTTTTCGATGGCGCGCAGCTCCTCGAGCGTTTTGTCGTTGACGGGGACGCCTTTCTCTTTGCGCAGGACGCGCATATCCACTTCCTTTTCGCCGTGGGTGTAGATGCGCTCCTGTCCGGCGGCCTTGTCGCTGTCGCGCAGCTTCTGCAGGTATTCGGAGAAGCTCTTTTTGATCTCGGCTTTGTTGCCGAAAATGCCGTAGTCGACGGCGATGAAGCTGTGGCAGATGCCGGAGCCGCCGTCCTCGGTCTTGTAGATGCCCTCTGCTGTCGTGCCGCCGGCGAGGATGCCGCAGAAGAGTTCGCAGATCACGCCCAGACCGTAGCCCTTGTGGCTGCCCATCAGCTCGCTGGAGCCGCCCAGCGGCAGGATGCCGCCGCCCGCCTTGCTGATGATATTGGCCAGCACGCGCGGCGCGTCCGTGGAGTCGCAGCCGTTTTCGTCCACGCCCCAGCCCAGCGGCACCGGGTCGCCGCGCTTGGTGAAGACCTCGAATTTGCCGCGGGGGACGACGGTCGTCGCGCAGTCGAAGGAGAAGGGAACGGGATCCGCAGGCATGGCCAGCGCGATCGGGTTGGTGCCGATCATCGGCTGCTTGCCGTAGGTGGGCACCATGATGGCCTCGGTGTTGGTCATGCAAAGGCCCATCAGATCCTCAGCGGCCGCCATCTCGGTATAGTAGCCCGCGATGCCGTAATGGTTGGAGCGGCGGACGGAGACAAAGCCGCAGCCGACCTTCTTCGCCTTTTCGATCGCCATCTGCATGGCCATGCGGCCAACCACCTGCCCCATGCCGTTGTGGGCGTCGATGACGGCGGAGATGGGGGTTTCAAATACGATTTCCGGCTTGGCGTCCATATCGACCATGCCGCAGGAAATCTCATAGTCGTAGCGCACCATGCGCTGCACGCCATGGGATTCGATGCCGTTGAGATCGGCGGCCAGCAGAATATCGGTGATTTCTCCCGCCGTCTTTTCGTCGAAGCCATAGCAGCGGAAGGCTGCGGAGCAGAACGCATGCAGCTGCTGATAATCGAGATAATGATAGGCCATAATCGTCCCTCCGTGCAGGTTGAATTGCAACATCTGACTTCATTATAGCGCACGGCATGCGGCGCGTCAAACGGGAGAAGGAAAACGCCCGCACTTGCGAAGCAGCGCCAAACAATAGTATAATACGAATCGATATATGAACCGACAATCCAGACGACCATGGAGGCAAACGAGCTATGAACGAGATCATCCGCCAGCTGTTTAACCGGAAATCTGTCCGCGTATTTGAGGAACGCGCCATCGATCCCGCCGATAAGGCGCTCATCCTGCAGGCCGCATGCATGGCGCCCACAGCAGGAAACCGCCAGCTGTATACCATCATCGACGTGACCGATCAGGCGATCAAAGAGCAGCTGGTCGATACCTGTGATCATCAGCCCTTCATCGCCAAGGCGCAGATGGTGCTGATTTTCTGCGCGGACTGCCGCAAGTGGTACGAGGGTTTTAAAGCCACGGACGCTGAGCCCCGCAAGCCCGGCGTGGGCGATCTGATGATCGCCGTATCCGACGCCAACATCGCCGCGCAGAACGCCGTCACCGCCGCTGAGAGCCTCAGCATCGGCTCCTGCTACATCGGCGATATCATGGAAAACGCCGAGCAGCAGCAGGCAATTTTGCATCTGCCGGAGTATGTGTTCCCGGCTGCGATGCTGGTCTTCGGCTATCCCACGCGCCAGCAGCAGGAGCGCAAAAAGCCCGCCCGCGTGAATATGGCGCATATCGTCCATGAAAACGGTTACCGCTGCATGGACGAAGAAGAGATGGAGAACATGTGGCGCGCGCATGCGGGCGAAAAGGGCTATAAAGCGTGGATGCAGGCCTTCTGCAGCCGCAAGTATAATGCCGATTTTTCCCGCGAGCGAAACCGTTCCGTGGCCGCCTATCTGGAGCAGTTCACCCGGTAAGCCTTCTGGCGTCCGGTTTTGGCCGGGCGGGGGAAACAAAGATCGGTGTTGACTTTTTTGGCCGGATTGGATACAATAGACAGCATGTGAAAAGCGATGACGGGAACTGTTGCGCAGCCTGTTTTTTCAGAGAGCAGCCGGTTGGTGCAAGGCGGCATACAGATGCGACAATTCTCCTCCCGGAGCTTCGCGGGCGAACGATGCTTTCAGTAGTCCGCGGCGGTTTGGCCCCGTGAACGGCCTTGGCTTTTGCCGCTGAGGGCTGCGATGCTGCAGCCGAATCAGGGTGGTACCGCGCTTGATATTCAGGCGCCCCTGTACACAATGTGCAGGGGCGCTTTTTGTTTTCTCAAAAGCGTTTTCGGGCACAGAGCGATTTATTTTAGGAGGTTTTTCCTGTGAACATCAATTCCTACAATCCCGACGAGATCGAGCTCAAATGGCAAAAGAACTGGGCCGACGCCCATGCCTTTGAGGCGAAGACCGACAAGAGCAAGCCGAAGTTCTTCGGCCTGATCGAGTTCCCGTATCCCTCCGGTGCGGGCCTGCACGTCGGCCATCCGCGCTCCAATACCGCGATGGACATCATCTCTCGCAAGCGCCGTCTGGAGGGCTACAACGTCCTGTTCCCGATGGGCTGGGACGCGTTCGGCCTGCCGACGGAGAACTATGCCATCAAGAATAAGGTGCATCCGGCGAAGGTGACCAAGAAGAACGTGGATCACTTCCGCGAGCAGCTCCAGCGCATCGGCTTCTCCTTCGACTGGAGCCGTGAGGTGGACACCACCGATCCGAACTACTTCAAGTGGACCCAGTGGATCTTCCTGCAGCTGTATAAGCACGGCCTGGCTTACAAGAGCGAGATGCCGGTCAACTGGTGCCCGAGCTGTAAGTGCGGCCTGGCCAACGAAGAGGTTGTCGCCGGCAAGTGCGAGCGCTGCGGCGCGGAGGTTATCCGCCGCGTGAAGAGCCAGTGGATGCTCAAGATCACCAAGTACGCCCAGAAGCTGCT
>JAFYOR010000053.1 GCA_017547805.1 Clostridia bacterium | reverse complement strand
GGACACCGATATGTACCGACATACAGAGCCGTTGCTATGGCTCCGCACATGGGCAGAACAAGATGTATGCGTTGCCCCCAATGCGAAAAAAAGTCCTGGCAGAAAAAAGTGTTGAGCAAGGATTAAACCAATTCCAATTTGCTGAGCAGATAAGGTGTGTACACCTATTTTACTTTTGCATATATCATGCGATAGGCTTTTTCGCAGAGCATGGCTCTCCTCGTGGGAGAGCTGGCGGCGCAGCCGCCTGAGAGGGCAAGCGTGCAGCAGATACGCTCCTCTCAGTCACCTGCGGTGACAGCGCCCCCAAAAGGGGAGCCACGCGCGTATAAGCGATGATTTACTGTGCATTGCAGCAAATCCCAATTGATTAAACTGCACAACATAGCAAAGCCCCGGCCTGCGAATCGCTCACAGGCCGGGGCTTTTATATGTTACTTAGTTATTCTTGTAGTAGTTGATCAGGCAGCCATCCGCGATGATCTGACGCTCATCCGGCGTGAGATCGCCGGTGGAGACGGCAACCTTCTTCACGCTGCCATCGCCCTTGACGACGTACGCGTCAAAGGACTTCGTGCCTTCGAGAATCGCCTTGCGGATGCCCGGGACGAACACCCAGTCGCCAAGGGTGTAGGCAGTTTCGTCCTCGACCAGCAGCGGCGCCATGCCCCAGTTGATGCAGTTGGAGCGGTAGCGCTTGGTGGCGTATTCCTTGGCGAGGTTCGCCGCCGCGCCCAGCACGCGCTGGCAGGAAGCGGCCTGCTCGCGGGCGGAGCCGTCGCCCGGCTTGTTGGCGTAGATGGTGGAGCCGATGACGGTCTCGGCAGGCTTGACGGCGATCACCTTGGCAAGCGCTTCATAGACGGCCTTCACTTCCGCCGGAAGCTCTTCGCCGTTTTCGCGGGCGATTTCAATCGCCTTGACGTCCTTCGCGCGGCCGACGTACGCGGGATCCTTGCGGCTGAGGGTGAACTCGGCAAGGCGCAGCGGGTTGGAGCGGAAGGAGGAGGTTTCGCCGGAGGGGATCAGCTCGTCCGTGGTGGTCACCGGATCGTCGATGTAGGAGACGACCTTGAGCAGCAGATCCTCGGAGAGCGCCGGCTGCACGGGCCAGTCCTTGATGTTGGGACCCATCTTGAGCTCGTGCTCGGGTTCCGGCTTGCCAAAGCCGTCGTACACGCGCTTGTCGTAGACGGATTTATCAAAGAAGTACTTGGGCGTGGTGTAATCGACGTCCAGCTCGGTCGCGGCGGTCAGCCTGCCGCCGTTGACGGCCGTGGCGGCGATGGAACGCGCGTCCATGAGCGCGACGCCCGCCATCTGGCCCTCGCCCGGCTTGGAGCCTTCGCGGTTGGGGAAGTTGCGGGTGGTGTGGCGGATGGAGAATTCGCCGTTTGCCGGGGTGTCGCCCGCGCCGAAGCACGGACCGCAGAAGCACTCGCGGATGATCGCGCCGGCGGAAGCGATGTCGGTCAGCGCGCCATTCTTCATCAGCTCGATGAACGCCGGCATGCTGCCCGGATAGACGCTCATCTTGAACGTGCCGTTGCCGCAGGACTTGCCGCGCAGGATGTCGGCGACGGCCACGACGTTGTCAAACGTGCCGCCGGAGCAGCCTGCGACGATGCCCTGATCGACCCAGATGTCGCCGCCGCGCACCTTGGAGACGAGATCCAGCGTCGCGCCGGTGATCTGGCTGTTGGCCTTCTCCTGGCAGGCGAAGAGGATGTCCTTCGCGTTTTCCTTGAGCTCGCGGATGGTGTAGGTGTAGCTCGGGTGCATCGGCAGGGCGATGGAGCACTCGACCTTCGCAAGATCGACGTACACGCAGCCGTCGTAGTAGGCGATGTCCGCCGGCTGCATCTTCTTGTAGGCGCCGACGCGGCCGTGCAGGGCGAAGTATTCCTCGGTCTTTTCGTCCGTCACCCAGATGGAGGACCAGCAGGTGGTTTCGGTGGTCATGACGTCGATGCCGTTACGGTATTCAACCGGCAGATTCTTGACGCCCGGGCCGACGAATTCCATGACCTTGTTCTTGACGTAGCCGTTGGCATAGACCTTGCCGATGATTTGCAGCGCGACGTCCTGCGGACCGACGCCCGGCTGGGGCGCGCCGTCAAGGTAGATCGCCACAACGCCCGGACGAGCGACGTCGTAGGTGCGGCCGACCAGCTGCTTGGCCAGCTCGCCGCCGCCTTCGCCAACGGAGAGCGTGCCCAGCGCGCCGTAGCGCGTGTGGCTGTCGGAGCCCAGGATCATGCGCCCGCAGCCGGACATCATTTCGCGGTTGTAGCTGTGGATGACGGCCATGTTGGTCGGCACGTAGATGCCGCCGTACTTGTGCGCGGCGGAGAGGGCGAACATGTGGTCATCCTCGTTGATGGTGCCGCCCACGGCGCACAGGCTGTTGTGGCAGTTGGTGAGCACGTAGGGCATGGGGAACTTTTCCATGCCGGAAGCGCGCGCCGTCTGGATGATGCCGACATAGGTGATGTCGTGGCTGGTCAGGGAGTCAAAGCGCATGCGCAGGTTGTTCATGTCGCCGCTCTCGTTGTGCGCGGCGAGCACGCCGTAGGCGATGGTGCCCTTTTCGGCTTCTTCGCGGGTGATGGGTGCGGGCAGCTGGGCGGGATCGGTCACGATCTGCGTGCCATTCACCAGATACACGCCGCCGTCGTAAAGCTTGATCATGGGTGAGGACTCCTTTCGTATTCAGACAGAGCGCTTTTGTGCGCTGTTGGTTTTCGGATGGTTTCATTATACAGGATAAATGCGATATAGACAAATACTTCGTGATTATATCTGCTATAAATTTCATTTATAATCCGGCGGGGCGCGGACGGTGAAACACACGCTTTTTGTCGATGGAGTTTAGAGAAACTAAACTGGCACAATTTTACGGCTTAACTTTTTGATTGACAGGCATTTCCTGATGACATATAATCAGACTGATTTCATCTATTGCATCCGGGCGATGACGCCGGCTGCAGATCATGATTTACAGGCTCAGGCCGGAAGGCGGTACGGTTTCATGGAAGAGATTCTGCTTTCAATCCGCAATATTACGAAAAACTTCGGCGAGGGAAACGTGCTTTCCGGCGTCTCGCTTGATGTGCGCCGCGGCGAGTTTGTGACGCTGCTGGGCGCATCCGGCTGCGGCAAGACGACGACGCTGCGCATCGTTTCCGGCCTTGAAACGCCGGACGAGGGCGAGGTGATCCTCGACGGGCGCGACGTGACCGCGCTCGCCCCGGAGGACAGACCTGTCAACACGGTGTTCCAGAGCTATGCGCTCTTTCCGCACATGAATGTGGAAAAGAACGTGGCCTACGGCCTGAAGGTGCGCGGAGAGGATAAGAAGGTCATCGCCGCGCGCGTGAAGGACATGCTGGAACTGGTGCAGATGAGCGATTACGCCAAGCGCATGCCGGCGCAGCTTTCCGGCGGACAGCGCCAGCGCATCGCCATTGCCCGCGCCCTTGCGCCCCAGCCCAAGCTGCTGCTGCTGGATGAGCCGCTGGGCGCGCTGGACCTGCAGCTGCGCCGCCAGATGCAGATCGAGCTCAAGCGCCTGCAGAAGAAGCTGGGCATCACATTCATCTACATCACCCACGATCAGGAAGAGGCCATCAATATGTCCGACCGCATCGCGGTCATGCGCGGCGGCAGGTTTGAGCAGCTGGGCACGCCGGAGGAGATTTACGATCGGCCCAAGACGCGCTATGTCGCGCAGTTTATCGGAAGGTCCACCATCCTTGAAGGTACGGTCAGATGCGTGGGCAACGAGACGGCGGTCATCGAAAACGCAAACGGCTGGTTCTCCGTTTCCGCAAAAGATGCGCTTCTCAAGACCGGACAGAAGGCGGAGGTCTGCGTGCGCACGGAGCGTATGCGCGCTTCCCGCACGCCGCTTGATGTCTTTGGCCTCCCGGCGACGGTGCGCGAGGTGCGCTACGCCGGCGGCAGCGTGGAGATCTTCGCCGCGATGAAGGACGGCACGGAAGCTGTCGCCACCAGCGATCAGCCGCTTGCAAGCGCGCCTAAGGCGGGAGAGACTGTCTACCTCCACTGGACGATCGGGCAGGCGGCGGTTATCGGAGGTGCGTCCTATGACGCATAAACAGCAAAAGGAACGTGCGCAGGAGCGGCGCAACACGCTTTTCTTCGCGCCGATGGCGGTGCTGGCGGTCTTGCTGGTCGCCCTGCCGCTGATTTACGTGCTGGGCATGTCGTTGACGGCCAACGACGGTTCCGGCTTTACGCTTGCCAACTATAAGGCGCTGCTGCGCGCGGATTATCTGCTCGTCTTTGCCAACAGCTTAAAGCTCGCTTTTTATACCACGGCGGTTTCGCTGCTCATCGGCTATCCCTTTGGCTACTGCATGGCGCGTGCGCCGCGCGGATGGAAGAGCCTCCTGATGATGCTGGTCATCATCCCGTTCTGGACGAGCGCGCTGGTGCGTATCTTCGGCTGGAAGATTCTGCTGCAGGGCAACGGCCTGATCAATACGGTTCTCAAGTCCCTTGGCCTGATCGACAAGAGCATCAAGTTCCTTGGCTCTTATGGCAGCGTGCTGCTGGCGATGGTCTACTGCATGATCTCCTTCATGATCCTCCCGTGCCACAGCGCGGTGGACAAGATGGACTTTACCCTTGTTGAAGCCTCGCGCGATCTGGGCGCAAAGCCGTGGCGCGCTTTTCTGGATGTGACGCTGCCGCTGACGCTTCCGGGCATCATGGCGGGCTGCGTGCTGGTGTTCGTGCCCAGCGTGGGCATCTTCTATCTTTCCGATATCATGGGCGGCGGACTGGTGCTGGTGGGCAACCTCATCCGCGACCAGCTGCTCAAGGTTCGCGACTGGCATACCGGCTCGGCGATGAGCGTGCTGCTGGTTGTGCTGACGGCTGGCATCTATCTCATCTACCGCAGATGCGGCGGCGACGATCTGGGGGTGATGTAAGTGGCAGGAAGCAAGAGAAAAAAGAAGAGAAACCTCTTTTCCCCGATTTACCTGACGCTCGTGCTGCTCATTCTCTATCTCCCGATCCTGATGGTCGTCGTCTATTCCTTCAACGCCGGACGCACCATCAGCGCATGGCAGGGTTTTTCCACGAATTGGTATACACGCCTGTTTTCCAACGGCCTGATGAAGGATGCGCTGGTCAATTCCTTGGTGCTGGCGGGGCTGTCGGCAGCGCTGTCCGGCGGCATCGGTACGCTGGGCGCGATCGGCATCTCCCGCAGCCACTTTAAGTTCAAGGGCGCGGTGGAGTCCCTGGCGACGCTGCCGATGATGATCCCCGAGCTCGTGCTGGGCATGGCGTATCTGGCGCTCTTTACCGGCGTGGGCGTTAAGCTGGGGATGGGCGCGCTGGTCTTGACGCACACGACGTTCTGTGTGCCGTATGTTTTCATCAACGTCAAGTCCCGCCTCGTCGGCATGGATCCGGCGATTGAGGAAGCGGCGCGCGATCTGGGCGCAAAGCCCCTGCGCGTGCTCTTTGACATCACGCTCCCGCTGATCATGCCGGCGGTCATTTCCGGCATGATGCTCGCCGCGGCGATGTCCCTTGACGACGTGGTCATTTCCTTCTTTGTCACCAGCGCGGAAACGACCACCCTGCCCCTTAAAATCTATACCGGCCTTCGCTCCGGCGGCACGCCGGAAATCAACGCCCTTTCCACGCTCATGCTGGCGGCGATCTTCATTTTCGTCGGTCTTTCCCAGCTGATCAAGGCAAAGAGCGACAAAATGACTTCACCGCGATGATTCGCGCTGAATATATTCCAATTATAAGGAGGACTATCGACATGAAAAAGCTGATTTGCCTGCTCCTGATGCTCGCGTGCCTGTTCACCTGCGCCATCGCCGAGACGGTGAACGCCAAGGACGAAGCTGTCCTGAACATCTTCACCTGGGAAGGCTACATCGACTATTCCACCGTCATTGAGCCGTTTGAAAAGGAAACCGGCATCAAGGTCAACTACGCCACCTTCGCCTCCAACGAGGAAATGTTTGAAAAGCTCTCTGCCGTCAACGGCGGCGAGTATGACATCATCCTCGCCAGCGACTACATCCTCAACGCTGCGCGCGAGGCGGGCCTGATGCAGAAGTTTGACGCGTCCGTCGTCACCAACTTCGGCAACCTCAATCCGGACTTCACTTCCAAGTTCTTTGACCCGGCCAACGAGTACGTCGTTCCCTACGTCAGCGGCATCCCGCTGATCGTGTACGATCCGGCTGTGGTCGAGATCGAAATCGACGGCTTTGAGGATCTGTGGGATCCGTCCCTGAAGGATACCCTGGGCCTCATCGACGACGCGCGCGTGACCATCGGCATGGTGCTGCTGTCCATGGGCCAGTCCATGAACACCACCGACGAGGCTGTTCTTGCCGAAGCCGCCAAGAAGCTGGAGGCGCTCAAGGAGAACATCCACGTGCTGGAGTATGAAAACCTGCACAACTACGTCGTCTCCGGCGATATCGGCGCGGCGTATACTTTCACCCCGTTTGTCGCCCTCGCGCTGGATGCGAACCCGGATCTCAAGGTCGTCTGGCCCAAGGAAGGTCTCGGCTTTGGCATTGATGGCCTGTTCATCCCGGTGAACGCGCCGCACGCCGGCAATGCCAACCGCTTCCTTGAGTACATGCTCCGTCCGGAAGTGGCGGCCGTGTGCGCCGAGTGGCAGTATTACTGCACGCCCAACGCCGCTGCCCTTGATGTCATCGGCGATTGGTACACTGCCCGCAGCGAGTTCATGGGCATCTTTGACCGCATGAACGACGCGGAGTTTGTTCTCAATCTCCCGGCGGCGGACGAGCAGAAGTTCCAGGACATCTGGACGACCTTCAAGCTCGGCCTGTAAGCAATGCATTTCCCGCGGACGCCGCTTTTTGAGCGGCGTCCGCCAAAGAAAGTACAGCGCAGCGCGCTGTATTTTCTTTGGCGGACATCACACAACGGATGCTTCCCTCTTATGATAATCAAGGGGTTGGTTTCATGTCTGAATTCATCATTTCCGGCGGCCGGGTCATCGATCCTGAAAGACGATGCAGTTTCCCGGCTGACGTGCATATCCTTGACGGGAAAATTGCGCGAATCGCTGCGCCGGGAGAGATCGACGCGGGGGAGGACATTCGGCGTATTGATGCGGGCGGCTGCTATGTCTGCCCGGGCTTTATCGATCCGCATGGACACATCGACGGACACGAATACACCGCGAAGCTTTCCCTTCAGCAGGGAATCACCACGAGCGTCGGCGGCAACTGCGGCTTTTCGCCCGTGGATATCGAGCAGTTTCTCATCGCGCAGAAACCGTTTCCCATTCATCAGCTTGAGATGATCGGCTTGTGTGCGCTGCGCATGGAGGCTGGCGCGACGGACCATTTCCTGCCCGCAACGGATAAGCAGATCGAAACGATGGAAGCGCTGTGCCGGCGCGCGCTTGAAGCCGGCGCTGCAGGCGTTTCGCTTGGCCCGGGCTACACGCCCGGCGCATCGGTGGAGGAGATGCTCACGCTGTGCCGCCTTGCGGCGCGCTACGGCAGGCCGGTTTCCATTGACACGCGGATGAATTCCATTACGGATCTTGACTCCCTGCAGGAGGCCATCGATCTGGCGGAAATGTCCGGCTGCACGATGATCGTCTCCCACTTCGTCTATCAGTACGGCGTGGGCGTGGAGGAAGAGGCGCTGGATATGATTCACCGCGCCCGTGCGCGCGGCGTTGACATGCAGCTGGACAGCGGCATGTACAAGGATTGGTGCTCATCCATCGGCGCGGCGCTTTTTGAGCCGACGATCATGGCGGAAAACAGCATCGAGCTGCATCATCTGCGCGTGATTACCGGGCCGCACATGGGCTCCCTGCCGGACCAGCAGATGTATGAACACCTGAGGGCGAATCATCCGTGCGATGCGTTTGTCGTCAACACCGGGCTTCAGGAGGCGGTTTATACCATCCAGCGGGATCCGCTGACGATGGTTTCCACCGATACCGGTGCGTACGCGCCGGGCGAAGGACATCCGCAGATCGCCGGAAGTTTTCCGCGCTATTTCAAGGAGATGGTGCGCGAAGGGCGCGGGCTGACGTTTGAAGAGGCTGTGCGCCATGTGACGCTGCATCCGGCGCAGGTCTTCGGCCTTGCCAGCAAGGGACGGATGCGCTGCGGCTGCGATGCGGATCTGGTGGTCTTTGACCCGCAAACCATTGCGGACAGGGCGGATTTCCCGGGGCTTGGCGCGCCGGACGCTGCGCCGGAGGGCATCCGGGTTGTCATCGTCGGCGGCCGGATTGCGGCGACGGATGGAAAGGCAACCGGCGTCATGGCGGGACGCGCCATCGCGATGGCCAGCGCTGCACAGGCAAAGGAAGCATAAGCGCGCAGTACGTGCCACCACATCCGCCCGGGTCTGCAAGATATGCAGCACGGCGCCCGCAGGCGATTCTACGCAATTTCCTAAACAACAAACAATCAGCGGTCGGCGATTGCTTCGCCGGCCGCTGATTGTTATTCTATCGGTATTTCGCGTCCGCTCTCATCCTGTATGCGCGTTCCCTCGCAGGCGAGCATCAGCGCGCCGACGCGCCAGCCGTCCATCAGGCCATAGATGGGCGATTGTTCGCGGCCGGCGATGATGCGGGTATGCGCCCCGTTTGCATTGTCCGCGTAGAATGCTGCGGAGAATTCCTTGCCGTGCTGATGAATGCGAAGCGTGAGCAGCGGGGCTTCCGGCGCGGTAAAGGGATCGGTTGCGATAAAATCCATGGCGGCGATGTGTGCAAGCATCGTGGAAAAGACGTCCTTGTCGCCGCGGTGTCCGTTGACGCTGACGCTGCTGTTTTCATCAAGGCGCAGGTCAAAGGCGCTTTGCGGGGTGGTGATGGTCACGGCGGTGACGATGGCGGGATCAAACGAGGGGAAAAGCGCCTGACCGTTATCCGCCGGGACGCTTGTTGCGGCGGCGGTGACGGCCTGATGGGGCGCGTCGCTGCCGGCGGGAAAAACAAGGAGGCACGCAAGAAGGATGAGCAAAGCGGGCGGCAGAACAAAAAGCAGCTGTTTTGTCATCTGTCTTCGCCTCCTTTCATATGCTTGATTTATTATACTGTTGATTTGTAGCGCGAAGACAATGTGATTGCAACGAAAATGTGAACTCTGAGTATGCCGGGGCAAATGATTGAAAAGAGCGGAAGAACCCCAAAAGAGGAGTTTACACGGGAGGAAAAGTACGGTACAATAAACGGTAGCGCCCCGCGCAGGAAGAGTCCGAGGCGGGCAACACTTTAATGGACGGTGTATTTCCATGGTTTTTGAGCATAACGCAGCGGAAGCGTTTTATCGATATCCTCAGGGCGCCCTGCCCACGGGCGCGCAGGTTCGCCTGCGCCTGTGCGCGAAGGGAGAAAGCGAAGCGGAAAAGGTTGAACTGCGCGTATGGGACGGAACGGAGCATCGCTTCCCGATGCGCGCCCTCGGTGCGCGCGACGGAATCCGTTATTATGAGGCGCAGGTGACGGTCAGCGAAAAGCCGTGCCTGTACTGGTACCGCTTTGAGGCGATGGTCGGCGGCAGCCGCGTCGTGCTGGGTGCGCCGCATCAGGCAGGCAGCTGCGGCGTGATGGGCAGCGAGGAAAGTTTCCAGATCAGCGTGTATGATCAGGCGTATGAAACGCCCGACTGGATGCATGATGGCATCATGTATCAGATCATGGTGGACCGCTTTTATCGCGGCGAAGGCACGGAAGCGCTGATGCATGCGCGCGACGGCGAAAACATCATGCTCCACAACGACTGGAGAGAGATGCCTTTCCTCAACGTCAGCGAAAACGGCGACAATTTCGCCAACGATTTCTACGGCGGCAATCTGGAAGGCGTGCGCCAGAAGCTCCCCTATCTCAAGGAGATGGGCGTGACCATCCTGTATTTTAACCCGATTTTCTCCGCGCGCACGAACCACAAGTACGATACGCGCGACTACATGTTCGTTGATCCCATGTTCGGCGATGAGGAGGCGCTGCGCCGCCTGTGCCGGGAGGCGAAGGAAATGGGCATCCGCGTGATGCTCGACGGCGTCTTTTCTCACGTGGGCGACGACAGCGTGTACTTTAACCGCCGCGGCACCTTCGGCGAGGGCATCGGCGCATTCCGCGACCTGAACTCCCCCTACGCCAAGTGGTTTAATTTCAAGCACTGGCCGGATGAGTACGACTGCTGGTGGGGCTTCAGGACGCTGCCCAACGTCAATGAGATGGATGAGGACTTCAGGCACTATATTCTCAGCGGCGAGGATGCGGTCGTCAAGCACTGGGTGCGTCAGGGCACGAGCGGCTGGCGGCTGGACGTTGCGGACGAGCTGCCGATGGAATTCCTGCGCGAACTGCGCCGGGAGGTCAAGTCGGTTAATAAGGACGCGGCGGTGCTGGGCGAGGTCTGGGAGGACGCGAGCCACAAGGTCGCCTATGGCGAGGTGCGCTCCTACGTGCTGGGCGATACGCTGGACAGCGTGATGAACTACCCGCTGCGCGAAGCGCTCATCGCCTTCCTGACCAGCGGACGCACGGCGGGCTCCGCCGCGCACGAGCTGACGGAGCTCTCGCGCAATTACCCCAAGCCCTTTCTGTATTCGCTGATGAACCTGATGGGCAGCCACGACCGTCCGCGCATCCTCAACGTTCTTGCCTGCAACGACGGCAACGACATCCCGCGCGCCAAGCGCGCCGAGCACAAGCTTTCCGCCGAGGAACGCATGATCGGCGCCTTGCGCGAGCACATGATGCTGCGCATGGTGATGAGCGTGCCGGGCATGCCGTGTATCTACTATGCCGACGAGGCCGGTCTTGAGGGCTGCGCCGATCCCTTCTGCCGCCGCACGTATCCGTGGGGCGAGGAGGACAGGGAGATGATGGCGTATTACCGCCGCATGATCGCCATGCGAAAGACGCATCACGAACTGCGTACCGGCGAATGCCGCTATATTGCGCCCTGCGACGATGTGCTGGGCGTCATCCGCACGGTTTCCGGCGGAGAGGACGCGCTGGGCAAACCCGCTGCCGACGCCTGCGCCATCACGCTGATCAACCGCAGCGCAAAGCCTGCGGAGGTGTATCTGACCGCCGAAGATGTGATGAACGCGCGGGAGATCGAAAGCGACCGCGGCGAAAAGCTTTACGCCCGCGCCGGCGCATTCACCGTGCGCGTGCAGGGCATGCACGGCGTGACGTACTTTGCAAAGCTTGAAAAGAGCCGCTACATCGAATGATCGCAGGAAAACAGCACACGGCAAAAAGCCGCCCTCACAAGGGCGCAGCTTCGCAGAATAGTTTGCTCCCGGCAGGATGCTCTGCCGGGAGTGTTCTTGTATATATGGAAACAGCATGGTAAAATGGCTGAAAGCTGGCTGATAAACGTGATTTTGGCGGAGGAGGCGCAAATGGAAAAGTTAACAAAAGCGATAGAAGTAATTCTGCTGGAACGATTTGGCAAGGATTGCATTGTTGCTCTGGCAACTGCCATTGACAATATTCCGTATGTTCGTAATGTGGATGCGTTTTATGAGGACGGAGCTTTCTATGTGCTCACCCACGGATTATCAGGTAAAATGAAACAAATTGAGCAAAACCCCACGGTTGCGCTATCTGGCGAATGGTTCACGGCTCAAGGTAAAGGTATCAGTTTAGGTTACTTCGGGAAAGCAGATAATTCGCATATCGCAAACAAAATGAAACAAGTGTTTTCCGCTTGGATTGATAACGGACACAATGATTTTGATGACACAAATACCTGTATTCTTTGCATTCAATTAACCAATGGTATTCTGTTTTCAAACGGCACACGCTACGAAATCGACTTTACCTGACTGCTGGGCAAACAAAAACCGACCTATGATCGCCATAGGTCGGTTTTCTGCTTGATGCGCTTTGCCCAAAGGGCGGCGATTATACGCTTGCCTTGAAACGCTCAAGAAACGCCTTTGCCGCTCTGGACAGATACGTATCCTTGAGCGTGACGACGCTCAGCTCCCAGTAGGCCTGATAGGCTTCAGGAATCATGAAATACTGCGGCTGGTATTCATCCCCACCCAGAATGCCTGCGTACTGGCGCGGGACGAGCGTGTAGCCCATGCCCTGCGCGGCGAGGCGGCGCAGCATTTCGTAATTGCGGCTGGAAAGCACGATTCTGGGGGTGACGCCCGCCGCGGCGAGAATCCTGTCGGAGATCTGGCGGATGCGCTGGCCGTGCTTGACCAGCAGAAAGGGTTCGCCTGCAAGCAGCGCGGGATCCAGCACGGGATAGGGAAGGCCTTCTATGCGCTGCGCTTTTTCAAGATAGGGCGTATCCTTGGGCGCGGCGATCAGGAACGGATCGCGGGAGAGCACCTCGCAGGAGAGCGCCGGATTATCCGACGCGCCGCGCGCTTCGCCCGTGTGCATGATGGCAAAGTCTAGCCTGCCGCTGAGCAGGCTTTTTTCCATTTCGCCCGTCGTTTCCTCCGCGACGCGCAGCTCGATGCCGGGATAGGCGCGGTTGAACTCCGGCAGCATGCGCGGGAGCATGTCGGTGGCGAGGTAATTGGTGATGCCGATGGTGATGCGTCCGTGCGCCAGCTCGCTTTCTTCCGCGATTTCCGATTCGAATGCCGAATAGATGCGCAGCACCTCGCAAGCCATGCGGTAGTATTTTTCTCCTGCGAACGTGAGCAGAAGGCCTGCCGACGTGCGCCGGAACAGCGGCGTGCCAAGACTCTTTTCAATCGTCATCACGCAGTGGCTGAGCGAGGGCTGGGTGACGTAGAGCTTCTGCGCGGCGCGGGTCATGCTCTTTTCGTCCGCGATGGTTTTGATGTAGAGCAGTTCGCGTGTGGTCATGATGGCTTGCCTTCTTTCACTTGATCACAGCGTGCGGATGAACGCCTCGAGGCGGTTCATGCCCTCCTCAAGGAGCGAGAATTCATAGCAGTAGGAAATGCGCACGAATCCTTCGCAGGCGAAGCATTCGCCGGGGATGAGCGCAAGCTTTCCCTCGTGCATCAGCCTTTCGCAGAAGGCTGTACTCGTCATACCGAACCGGTGTACATCCGGGAAGATGTAGAACGCGCCGCCGGGCAGGCGCACGTCAAGCCCCATCGCCGTAAGGCGGCTGTAGACGTAATCACGACGTGCCTTGTAGGCGGCGGTCATGGCGGAAAGATCTTCGTCAAACGCGCCAAGGCAGCCGCGCTGGATGCAGCCGGGAACGGAGACGACGAGGAAGCTGTGCGCCTTGCGCATCTGCGCCATCACCGGCGCGTCCGCCGCGGCGTAGCCCACGCGCACGCCCGTCATCGCGTGCGACTTGGAAAGGCCGGAAACGTAGATCAGCCGGTCGCGCAGCGCCGCGTCGCCCATGAGCGTGGGAAAATTATCGTCAAAGACAATCCTGTCGTACACGCTGTCTGCGATGAGGAAAAGGTCGTGCGCAAGGGCGGCGTCTTTGAGCGCGGCCAGCGACGCGCGGGAGAGCACCTCGCCGTTGGGGTTGTTGGGGGAGGCGAAGAGCAGGGCGCGGGTGCGCGGCGTGATGTGCGCGGCTAGGCGTCCGGGCGTGATTTCAAAACCGTCTTTGGAGATATCCATCTCCACGCATACGCCGCCCGCCATTTCAATCTGCGGTTTGTACAGCCCGAAGCATGGCGTAAAGATGATCACCTCGTCCCCGGGATTGAGGACGGAGAAAAGCGCGCAGGCCAAGGCCTGCGTGCTGCCGACGGTGCAGAGCACTTCCTCCGCTTGGTAATCGCAGCCAAAGCGGGCGTTTATGTGCGCGGCGATTTGGTTAAGCCATTCGCCGTAGCCCGCGTTGGGCGGATAGTGCGTGTCGCCCCCGGCGATGGCGGCGGCGATGCGCTCACGAATGGAGACCGGCGCGTCAAAGTCCGGTTCTCCGATGGTCAGCGCGATGCAGCCGGGAATGCTCTTTGCGATCTGACCGATGCGTCGGATGCCGCTGGGCGGGTTTGAGACGAGGCGGCGGTTCAGGTATTGCTTCATCATGCCTTCCTGCCCTTTCCGGGAGTCTTTTTGGGTGCCGGCTTTTTGTAGGGCTCGATCAGGCGGCGGCGGATGACCTCCTCGCGCGCGACGCTGTAGCCAAAGAAGCCTTCCGGTCGCTCGCGCAGGGGGAAATACTGTCCGTGCGCATAGGCGATCAGCCCGGCGCGCTCCAGATGCAGGCTGCCGTCCTCGTCAAAGAGATCCTCGCGCACGTACACCTGATGCACCCTGCCGATGAACATATCGTGCGTGCCAAGGTGAATCTGCTGTTCCACCTTGCAGCAGGCAAAGGCCGGGGCGCTGGCGATGGCGGCGCAGGAAAAGCCCTCGACATATCGCTTATCAAGGCCGAGCGCGGCAAACTTGTCCACATCCCGCCCGCTCTTGACGCCGCAGAAGTCCGCGGCCTTGCACAGCGGTTTGTCGATCAGATTGACGATGAACTCGCCGCTCTGCACGATCTGCGGATAGGAATGGCGCTCCGGCCGGACGGAAACAGAGAGCATCGGCGGATCGGAATTGACCACGCCCGCCCAGGCGATGGTGATCAGGTTGTCCGCGTCAAAGCCCTCCTGCGTTCCACGGCAGGAGACGACGACGGCGGGTACAGGGGACAAAAAGGTGGTCGCGCCGATGGCGCGGTAAGTATTTTCTTTCATCAGCAATCTCCTCCTGATGCAAACGGCTGAAGATGCCGTTATTGCGCCGGCAGTAAGCCGGTTGGTTTCAATATACATGGGAGAACGCGCAAAATCAACAGTAATTTCTGCAAACATGAAAGAATCGAATGTTCCGGCACGTCATATATGGTAAGGATGCCAATATTGCCGAGGTTGCATTTGCGCCCCGGTCATGATAAGATGAATGCATTCAATGAATCGCAGAATCGCTCCGCGAAAGGAGAGAATATGAAGATGAAGAAGAAACTGGCAATCGCGCTGAGCGTTTTGCTGCTGATGGCGTCGGGCGCGCTGTCTGCCGCCGCTCTGGCGGAGGCGGTGCTCATCGCGCCCATCGGGCAGGAGGACGCTGCGCAGACGGCGACTGAGACGAAAGCTGTCGCTGCGCCGGGCGCGTCATGGCGCGTTTCCGGGGACAGCGTGAGCGTCACGGTGTCGGGCGAACCGGGCCTTCGCATGTATGTCGATGCGACTATCGGCTGGGATGACGAGGTATACGCCGGGGAGACCGTGACCTTCACGGGCGCCAAGGCCGGGGAAAGCTATGGCCTTGAGGTGGATTATTATGACCTGCAGCCCGGCGTATCTGCCTATCGCACGACGATCAAGGTGCCGGAGGCTGAGGAAGTGACGCCGCCTGCTGAGGAAGTGACGCCGCCTGCTGAGGAAGTGACGCCTCCCGTCGAGGAGGTGACGCCTCCCGTCGAGGAGGTGACGCCGCCTGTTGAGGAAGTGACGCCGCCTGTTGAGGAAGTGACGCCTCCCGTCGAGGAGGTGACGCCGCCTGCTGAGGAAGTGACGCCGCCTGTTGAGGAAGTGACGCCGCCTGCTGAGGAAGTGACGCCTCCTGTTGAGGAAGTGACGCCGCCTGTCGAGGAAGTGACGCCGCCTGTTGAGGAAGTGACGCCGCCTGCTGAGGAAGTGACGCCGCCTGCCGAAGAAGTGACCCCGCCTGCCGAAGAAGAGAACCCGGCGCAGGACGCCGTCAAGCAGTTCGCGCTTTCCGCGTTTGTGCAGGACGGCGTGATCTCTGCGCAGATCAGCGGCGCGAGCCAGAGAGAGGTGGAGATTGAACTCCTGCTCGGCGGTGCGCGTGTGGAAATGCGCTCGGTGATCGGCGACGGCATGGTGGCGTTCAGCAAACAGGGCGACGGCGCGTATACCGTTCGCGCGGCGTATGTCACGCCGGCTGACGGCGTAACGGCTATAGAAAAGGGCGTCGAGATCAGCCATACCGGCAGCGAAGGCGCTGCGCCGGGGGAAAAGGTGCCCACGGTCACGAGAATCGGCGCAGCCGTAAGCTCCGGGGACGACTGGATCGAAGTGAAGGTGACCGATGCGGACGCGTGGCCGCTGTACGTTGCCGTCGGCAATGATTTTAAGGAAGTTGCTCGCGGGGAAAGCGTGCGTTTTACCGGGCTTTCTGCCGGCGAATATGACATTGAAGCGGACTACGTCGATCCGGTATCCGGCGTGACGCCGTTCCGCTCCAGCGTATCGATCACCAAAGCGTCTGCCGGCGCCATCGTTTTCAGCGCCGCGGGCGGAGAAAACCGCATCGAGGTCATTGTTTCTCAGGCGAGCACGCTGCCTGTCAGCGTGACGGTGAAGAAGGACGGCGCGGCGGTGGCGGTCAAGACCATTCCCGGCGGCGTGGGCAGGGCGGATTTTGAAGGCCTTGCCGCGGGTGAATATTCCGTATTGGTTGCTTATGATCCGGCGCAGGACGGCATCTCCGGGAAGGAACAGACCGGCGTCATCGTGACGGAGTCTGCGCCCGCGCCCACGGTCAAGGAAATCGCGTTCAGCGCGGTGGGCGGCGTGCAGAAGATCGACGTCACCGTTACGCAGGCGAGCAATCTGCCCGTGCGCGTGCGCGTGATGATGAATGGCGCAGAGGTTGCGGCGAAGACCATCACAGCTGGCGTGGGCACGGTGAGCTTTGATTCGCTGGCTGCCGGCACGTACAGCGTCCGCGCCAATTATGATCCGGCGCAGGACGGCATCGCTGCCAAGGAGCAAAAGGACGTTACGGTTGCTGCTGAAGCAATCGGCATCGTGCTGACCGGCGCTGTCGCCGGGGAAAATGTGCTGACCGTCACCGGAACGGCACAGCCCGGCGCGGACATTGCGTTGGTGACCACGCCTGCTGCCGACACGGCGACGATCGTGCGCGCGGATGCACAGGGAAAATTCACCGCCAAGATCACGCTCAAGGCGGGCACGTATACGCAGGTGACGGCGGTTTGCGTGTCGGACAACACGAAGACCGCGACGCTCAGCGGCAGCTATGTTGTGACGGCGCCGGCAGCAAAGCCTGCGCTGTCGGTTGACCCCATCACCAACAAAACGCAGACGGTGCTGGCCAGAACGACGCCGGGCGTGAAGGTCAACCTGCGCGTCAAGGCGTATAAATACGGCCAGACAGTGGTTGCCGACGCCAACGGCCTGCTGCGCTACTCCTTCCCGCAGACGTATCCCAAGGGAACGGAGGTCACCTTTACCGTCTTCTACGGCGAGGACAATGCGCAGAGCTATGTGCAGATTGAAACCATTGTCAAGGAAGAGACGTACACCCAGCTCAAATACGGCGACAGCGGCAGCAAGGTCAAGGAACTGACCAAGCGCCTTGAAGAACTGGGCTATCTGGATGACGATACTTCCCGCTATTCCTCCGCCGTGCGCGACGCGGTGAAGCTGTTCCAGGAGATCAACGGCCTTGACGTGGACGGCGTTGCCGGACACAAGACGCAGGAAAAGCTGTTCTCCGTCGGCGCGCTGCCCTACGGCGAGCAGGGCGAGTATCCCACGCTCGTGCGCGGCGACAAGGGACTTGCTTCGATCTACAAGCTTCAGCGAAGGCTCAAGGATCTGGGCTATTACACCATTGCTGTTGACGGCATCTACGGCGCGGGCACGGAGCGCTCCGTGCGCCACTTCCAGCGGATCAACGGCCTGACCAAAACGGGCAAGGCGGACAGCGCGACGCAGAAGCTGCTCTACTCCTCTTCCGCAAAGCCCGCCAACAGCGCCAGCGCAGAGAATTACAAGGTGCTTTCCCGTTCCAGCAGCTATCATCCGGCGGTTGTTCCGCTCCAGCGCAGGCTCGTTGCCCTTGGCTATCCTGCAGGCTCGGCGGATGGATATTTCGGCAGCCGCACCTATCGCGCGGTGCGCGAATTCCAGCGCAGAAACGGTCTTAAGGCGACCGGTATTGCGGATGAAGAGACGCAGCGCGTGCTCTACTCCTCTTCTGCGATTGCGGCGTCCGGCTCATCTTCCTCCGGCTCGTCCTCCTCTTCGTCTTCTTCTGTCGCCTACAGGCTGCTGTATTGGGGCTGCGAGGGCGAGGATGTCAAGGCGCTGCAGAAGGCGCTGCTTGCCAAGGGATACACGCAGGTTCGCGTGGCAGACGGCATCTACGGTCAGTGGACGTACGATGCGGTGCGCGCCTTCCAGAAGGATCGCGGGCTTGCCGTGGACGGCATTGCCGGCAAGGCGACGCAGAGCGCGCTGTACGGCGTAAAGTGAGCTATGCCCATCCGGAGAACGTGCTTTTCCGGATGGGCTTTGCCATTTGTGCGATAATCGGGTATAATAAGAACCACGGATATTTGTCTGAACGCAATGGAGGAATGAGAATGAAGCGGATGATGCTGTTGATTCTGGCTGCCGCCATGCTGCTGCTTTCGGCGGGCTGCGCTGCGTCTGGCCAGCTGCGCGTTGATTTTTACAATGTTGGCAAGGCGGACGCCATGCTCATCACCACGCCGCAGGGACAGCGCATTCTCATCGATGCGGCGACGAATGACGAGGGAAAAGCGCTTGCCAAACGCTTTGAAAAAGAGGGCATTGATGCGATCGATCTGATGATCATCACCCATTTTGACAAGGATCATGTCGGCGGCGCGGATAAGATCATCGATCGGCTGAAGGTTCATCAGGTGCTCATGCCGCGCTACGACAAGGAAAGCAAGCAGTATACTCAGTTTCTTGAGGCTGTGGAGGCGAGCGCGGATACGCAGCGCATTGAAATGACCACCGCGCAGAAACTGGAGTTTGAGGCCGGCGGCGTGCAGTTTACGGTCACCGCCGCGCAGCGCAGGAGCTACGGACAGGACGAGGAAAACGATTTTTCCCTCGTCGTGCGCATGACCTACGGTGACACGCGATTCTTGTTTGCAGGCGATGCGGAAAAGGCGCGTCAACTGGAGATTCTTGAGGAAGGCGATGTCGCCTGCGACGTGCTCAAGGTGCCCTATCACGGGCGGCTGACGGATGCGAGCCCGGCGTTCATCCAGGCCGCATCGCCGAAGATCGCGTTTGTGACCGACAGCGAGGAGGATCCCGCCAGCGAGGTTGTGCTGTCGCTGCTTGACGAGGTTGGCGCGCAGGTGTACAGCGCGCGCAGCGGCGATCTGACCGTCATCAGCGACGGAACAAAGGTCTTTGCGCAATGATCAATCAAACAAAAAACGGACGAGCAATCGTCCGTTTCAGCCTGTCAAAAAAGGATTTTTGACAGGCTGGTGGACGAGGGAATCCTTCCCCCGCCACAGCCACCCCCTGACAGATTTCACTTGAATCCTACGGATTCCGGTCGTGAAATCTGCAAGGAAACGATTTTTCTTCCGGGAAATGGGATTTCCCTCACGGAAAATCGCTGCGGTCGCGCCGTACACGCCGCCGCGACCGATTTCATTGGCGGTTTGATGCAGGTTTTTTGACAAACAGAAACGGACGAGCAATCGTCCGTTTATTTATTCCCAAAGATGGATCGGGCAGCCATGCCGTCAGGCTTCCACCGTCTTGCTTGCATGCGGGCAATAGGTCAGATACGCCAGCACAAGCGTCGATGTGTCGGGCATGGACAGACAGCGCACCGGCGGGCAGCCGCCTTTCCCAAGCGATTGAGGTGATCTGGAGAGCAGGAAGAAACCGCTGACGCGCGCCATGCGGTGCACGTAGGCGAAGGATACGTCCTCCCAGGCAAGAAACAGCCCGGAGCCGGCGCTCACGCCTTCCCTGCTGATGCGCGGACAGGCGGAGAAGGCGACATAGGCGCGGTAAAGCATATTAAGCGCCAGATACACAAGAAGCGCGGCGAGCAGCGCCGGAAGAACGGACGGCAGATAGGCGGGCTGCGCGGCGGCGTGGCGCACCAGCGGAACGACAGTGAACGTTGCCGCACCGGAGACAGCCAGCGAGGTCAGCATCGTGATCGCGGCGTGATGCCACACCGGGCGCAGGCCCTTGCGGCGGCGGCGCTGCATGCCGGTGTACAGATCCAGCTCAAACGGACAATACGCACAGACGCCGGCGGCAAGCTTTTTGCTGACCGGAACGACAAAGCCCCAGTCGCCGCACCGCGGCGCTTTGTGGAGCATGTGCAGGAAGTCGGGATGGCCGCTGTACAGGCCGTAAAGATAGAGCCTGCGGCTGTTGCAGCACAGCGGACCAAAGGCAGAAAGATCCGTCCATGCCGTTCGCCTTACATGAAGCAGGAAGCCCACGCCCACGCCCTGCGGATCGACCAGAAACCGGCAGGAGAGGAGCACGGCGCCTGCCGCCAGAAGGATCAGCGTCGCTGTGAGCAGCACGTTGCCCCAGCCGCTCAGCCCGTGTCCAAGGCACAGGTCGCGCGCGACGGCGGCGATCATCGCCCCCATGCAGCAAAGCGTGCATAGGCGCGGATAACGAAGAACGCGAACCATGTGTTTCCTCCTTTCTGCAGATTCAGTCTATGCGCATTTGAGGGAAAAAGAAAACCCGCGCATCGCCCGTGCGATACGCGGGAAATGAAACTCTGGAAAAATGCGGATTATGCGCCGGCCGGCGGAAGGGTGGCTTCCGGAACCGGGGTGGCTTCGGCAGCCGGGGTCTCCTCGCCGAAGCCGTAGCCCGCCTGCGTGCCCGGGAGCTCATCGACGATGTCCAGCTCTTCCAGCTCGGCGTTCTTCTCGGCTTCTTCCTGCGCCTCGGCCTCCGCCTTGGCGGCGGCTTCCGCCTGCTCGCGCATGATCTGCGCCTGCATCACCGCAGCGGCGGTCACCGGCTGGCGGCCGCTTTCAGCGACGCCCAGCGCTTCCTGCATGATGGGATACGGGCACAGGCTCTCAAGCTTCGTGTCGCGGTAGGTGTTGGAGGTGGTGTGGCGGCCCTGACGCATTTCCACATGCGTGTAGGGAGAGCCGGAGCCCTTATTGCCTTCCTTACCGATCATGTCGCCGGCTTCCACCACGTCGCCGCGGCGCACTTCGATGTCTTCGCAGTGCAGATAGAGCACGGTGACGTCATACTCGGCGCTGTACACGGCGACGGTGCCGTTGCTGTCGCCCGCGCGGGTGATTTCGCCGCCGAGGATCGCATACAGCGGCGCGCCGTCTTCGTAGCAGAAGTCAACGCCCTCGTGCACGCCGGAGAAACCGACGCGGCCCTTCGTGCCGGCGATGCGCTCGCAGTACTGGCCGTAGTAGAGATACGTTTCGCCCTCGTCTGCGCCGTAGAGCTTGGTGCGCATGGCGTCGGTGATGTCCAGCACGATCGGCGCGATGGCGTAGGCGCCGTATTCGTCCTTGACGAAGTAGGCGTCGGGGACATTCGCGTCAAACGGGGTGAGCACATAATCGCCGTGGTTATAGGCGTATACGTTGTCGTAATAGGTCACCGTACGTCCGCGCACGGTCTTATACTGGTTGACAAACCAGCGGTACTCTTTGGTGAGTTCAAAGCCGTTTTCAGTGGTGATCACCTCTTCGGCTTCCTGGGCAAAAGCAGTCATCCCAAGCAGCAGGCACAGCAGCGCCAGCATGACGGCAAGCATCTTTTTCATCATGTACAACCTCCCGATGAGAGATATTTCTCTCCTTATTATACCAGACAGGAATGAAAACACAAGCATTTTTTGGCGATTGCGCGTTTTGAATCGACAAATGGTGCGCGCTGTGATATGCTTCAAAAGAAGAATGACGAATCAGCGGAGGGCAAACCATGGAAAAGAAAAGGCATCTGGCGGCAGCGTGGATGGCGTGCGTGCTGTGGATGGCGTTCATTTTCGCCATGTCCGCTGCGCCGGGCGATGTATCCGGCGAGCAGAGCGGCCTGATCACGCGGCTGCTGGCGGTCTTCCTGCCGGGCGGGCTTCGCCAGAACCCGGCGTTGATGGCGCGGCTTGAAACCTTTGTGCGCAAGGGTGCGCACATGATGGAGTATGCCGTGCTGCTGTGCCTTTACCGCCATGCGCTGCGCCTGAGCGGCGTGCGCCATGCGGGGCTTTGCGCCCTTGCGCTGTGCGTGGGCTACGCCGCGACGGACGAGATCCATCAGGCTTTCGTTCCGGATCGCGGTCCCGGCGTCGTGGATGTGCTGATCGACGGCTGCGGCGCGCTGCTTGGCTGGGCTGTGGTGTCCGCCGTGGAGCGCGTCACTCGATCTTATCAACGAAGATCAGGTCAAGACGGGGAATAATCACCGTTTCGCCCATGGCGTTCTGCTCCTCATAGACGCCGCCGATGGTGACCACGGCGGTCATCATTTCGCCGGTCTTCACGCCCATGTCCTCCTTGCCGGTGATGATGACGGGATTGAACCAGTTGCCGTTGGCGTCCTTGTTGTAGTGCATGCGCACGTAATACGTGCCGCCGCCGGAGGAAACCTGCGTCACGGGGCCGCGGATGGTCATCGTCTTTCCGCGGTTTTCGCTCAGGTCCTTCTGCAGGTTCTTGTAGGAGATCGCCTCCGCGCCGCTTTTGATGCGGTTTTTTTCCTGCTGGTCGGTCATCTCACGCGTGATCGTGAAGCGGATGCGCCGCTGATCGTAGCCGTTTTTGTCGAGGATCAGCGTATAATCATAATCGCCCGCCTCCTTTGTCGTCAGCTCAAACTTGAAGCTGCCGTCATTGGCGGCGCGTTTTTTTGACAGGCCAAACGGCGTCACCAGCTGCAGCTGCACGCCGGCGAGCGTCTCGCCCTTGATGACCGTCGTGTCGGATGTGGTGGCGATGGTTTCGGCGATGCCGGATACCGGGAGCGTCTTGGCGCTGTAGAGGATCGTGCCCTCGGCGGTGTTTTTGAGCATGCCGTCCTTGCTGGCGGTCAGCGTGATGGCGTAGGTTCCCTCCTGCGGCAGCTCGACCAGCAGGCTGAAACTGCCGTTTTCCTTGGCCACGCCTACGGAAAGCGGCTGCATGACGCCGTGCTCATCCGGCGCCTCGGCGACGAGCGCAGCGCCGCCGGTCGTCTGGCCGGTAATTTCGAAGGCGGCGATATTGGTTTCCGTGGGGATTTCAGCGCTCAGACGTACGGCGCGCAGCGGGGCTGCGACCTTTTCAATCGTCAGGTCGGAGATCCGGCTGCGGAAGGCGTTGAGATCGCGGTTGGAAAAGCGATCCTTCGCCTTGAACCAGTCGATCATCACATACTGTCCGTTGAAGATGCTGATGTAGCGGACGCCGCGACCGACCAGCGTTTCGCCGTGGGACTTGGTGTAGTGGACATAGAGCCAGTAGAGCCCGTTTTCCTTCTGCCACTCCAGATCCTGCACGCGCATGCCCGTTGTTTCAAACAGGCTGCCGTTTTCCGCGCGTCGGCGGATGGTCTTGCGCTGATCGTCGGTGACGGCGGCGATGTCGTAGATTTCAAAGGCGAGCTCATCCTCGCGCGTAAGGATGCTCAGGCTCTGGGTAAAATCCTCGCTGTACGCACGGGAAAGCACGCTCTGCGCGGAAAGATCGCGGGCAAGCTCCCCGGCGTCAATGCCGGCGCTTTCCAGCAGCGGCGCATAAACGCCCGCCAGCTGTGGCGAAACGACGAGCCAGCTGTCCGGGTATTCAAAGGACGCATGCACGCTGTCCATGGTGATCGTCTGGGCGAGTGAACAAGAGGAAAAGAGCAGCGCAAGCAGCAGCGCTGATGCGAGAATCAAACGTTTCATAGGCTGTTTCCTTTGTCGTGTCATTGATCGTGGCGAAATTGGCGGGGGAAGGTTGTGCTGTAAAAGAACGCTTCTGTGCAGCGGGTATAAGATCAGCGCCCGATGGCTTCTTCCGTCACGGCTTCGCCGTGCCGCCTTCCTCCCGGAGGAAGGCTTGGGCAAGCGCAGCTTTGGAGAAGAAAACCACTGATTTAGAAGCAAAACGTATACAAGGCGGGCTCCCTCCGGGAGGGATTGAAGCCGAGCGCGCCCGGTTGGCGAAGCGGCGAGGCGGAAATCTGGAACTGTAAAGGAGCCGTCAGGCGACTGTTACGGTTCCCGGAATGCTGTCTGCCGCAGGCTGACTGAGGGAACATGCGGGCGCAATGGCTGCGTATATCTTCGCAGCGTCGTTCTTGGTCTGATCAGCGTACAAAGTACCCTTTGCGCATACCGCCTTACAGAATATTCACCAGCATGTTGCCGCTCTCGTCCGACTCGATGCGCAGCAGGCGTTCGCGCTCCAGCGCGCGCAGCACGTCGGAAAAACGGCGGTGACCGATCTGCCGCTCGGTGAAGTCCGGATATTCGGACTGAATTGCGGATTTGAGCAGGGACGGATTGACGCGGTCAAAGCCGTCGCGCTTGTATTCGGCCAGAAGCCGGGAGAAGATGGAGATGTAGTTTTCGCGCGTGAGCTGCTCGGAGGCGGCATGCGCCTGATTGAGCTGGAGGATGAGGTTGAAATTGCTGCTCACCAGCGTGAACGCGCCGAACTGCTGCGCCAGCCGCGCAAGCAGCTTGCCGAACGTGGAATAGCCCACGCTCTTTTCGGAAAAATCCGGGCGCAGGCGCAGCAGCGCGCTCTTGACCTCGGAGGCGAGCATTTCGCCGCTGTCCGCTTCGCCAAGGATGGTGACGATGAGGTGGTTGACGTCTGCCAGGGTCAGCGCCTCGCCCACGGGCGCGGCGGCGCGTTCCTTGCCGCTGGCGACGCTTTCAAGGAACTGGAACTCGCTGCAGGCGTTCATGAATACGCCGGATGCGGCCTCGCTTCGGGAAATGCCCAGCACGAACTTGCCCATGCTCTTGAGCTTGCCTACCAGCGGCACGTAGTCGCTGTCGCCGGAAACGATGCAGAAGCTGTCGATCAGATCGTTGCGGTAGGCGACGTCCAGCGCGTCGATGACCAGCTGGATATCCATGCTGTTTTTCTGGCTGCGGCCAAAGCGCAGGGAGGGGACGACGGTGAAGGTATTGGACAGCAGCGTTTCCTTGAGATCGCTGTAGCTGTCCGTATAGCCGTATACCTTGCCGATGAGGATATCGCCGCGGATTTTCACGCGCTCGATGACGTCCATGAGCATGCTTTTTTTGCCGCCGCAGTTTTCAAGATCGACGAAGAGCGCAAAATGTGCCGCCATGATCAAACTTTCCTTTCTGCCGGTGATAAGCGCCGGGGGAATTACTGCCAGCTGCCGTTTTCAAACCCGTCCATGTTGGAGGAACGGCGCAGCACGCGCTTGAGGATGCGTTCGGCTTCATCCCCCTGCGCGAGGATGGGACGGTAATCGGTGCCGTCGGAAAGCTGCGTCAGCCGCAGGGGAACGAGGGTCAGCTGCGGCGCTTCGGCGCGGTCCTCGTGCACGGTGAAGGTCAGCCGTGCGGCGAGCGCGTCCCGGTCGTCAGGATCGACGTTGCCGCCGAAGACGAGGTTGCCCACGGAGTAGAGGATGTAGGTGTCCTTGTAGCTTTCCACGCCCTGCACGATGTGCGGGTGATGGCCCACGACGATATCCGCGCCGGCCTTGATTGCGGCGCGGCCGATGGAGCGCTGCTCGCCGGTAAAGTCCTCGCGGTATTCGCTGCCCCAGTGGAAGGAGGCGATGACAATCTGGCAGCCGGCCTCGCGCAGAGCCTTGACGTCCTTGGTGATGTCCTTCTTGCCGTCCTTGTAGGGGAAGCAGTAGCCGGTCATGCCGACCTTGACGCCGTTTTTCTCAAAGATGCCCAGAATGCCGCCGCCGGAAACGGTGATGCCGGCGGTTTCAAGGTTTGCGATGGTGTCCTTCTTGCCCTGCTCGCCGTAGTCGACGATGTGGTTGTTGGCAATGGTGACGGCTTCCACGCTGCCCAGCGTCAGAATATCGGTATATTCGGCCGGTCCCTTGAAGTTGAATTTCTTTTCTTTTGTGTCGTTTGATTCGGTGAGCGTGCCTTCAAAGTTGACGAGCGTCATGTCGTCCGTAGAAAACAGATCGGTAAGGCCGGAAAAAAACCAGCCGTAGCCCTTTTCCTGCGCAACGTTTTCAAAGCAGTCGTCCCGCTTGCGCAGATCCGGCGTGGAGCCCAGCGTCGTATCGCCGGCGAGGGTGATGGTGAACGTTTTGGGCCACGTATCATCGGCAGCTGCGGTTTCCTCCTGCGCCGGGGTGGGAAGAGAATCCGAAAGCTTGATATAGGTCAGGTTGGGATTGTCAAGCTCATAATCCATCTGCGCAGATGCGCCGGCGCACAGCGCCATGAACAGGATGAAGAGCAGCAGAGCGGTAAGCTGTTTCAAGAAAGATTCCTCCGGAAAACGGCGGGCAGAATTGCACAAGCCGATATTTAGTCATTATTATTTTATCACGGATGATGCATGGAATCAAGACGCTTGCCTTTGCCTGACAATCATGCTATGCTTGATGAAAAGGGAGGGGATGCGCATGCAGGAGAGAAGGCGGTTTTTCCGCGGGCTTTTGTCCCGGCTGCTTGAGGAGCGCAGCGACAGCGACGGGCTGTATATCCCGCGGGGCGAGGCGGGCATGCGCCGCATGATCCACCACCTGATTGCCATGCGCGCGCCGGACGCACCGGACGACGCGCTTGACGCGGACATCCGCGCGTTTCTTGAGATGGAACACACGGCGGAAAATGAGGCAAAAAATGAGACAGAAAACGGGACTGTCAGGATAAAAAACCAGATACTCTAAGAATCGCTAAGTATTTTCGGCCGAAGGTTTCCAAAGGGCGACCGGAAAGCCCTGAATAACAGGGAATACTTAGTATAACAGATGCTTAGAATGATGGTTTTATCCTGACAGCCCCGTATTATCTGATTGGGATTCGTACGAAGCTACCAGCCGCGTGCACAGAAGTGGTGAAAATCGCAGGGCATTTCGGATGTGGATGCAGGCACTGCCCGCTTAATTTGGCATCACGCGCCGGCGAGCTGTCCGTCGGTTTTCACCGTCACAACGCGCAGCACGATGTTTTTTCCGCTCAGCAGCAGCGCGCGCTTCGCTGCGTTTTCCAGCCCGCCGCAGCAGGGCACTTCCATGCGCACGACTGTCACGCTGCGCACGTCATTGTCTCTGATGATCGCCAGAAGCTTCTGCGAATAGTCGACCATGTCCAGCTTCGGGCAGCCGACGAGCACGACGCGCCCGCGGATAAAATCGCGGTGGAAATTGGCGTAGGCATACGCCGTACAGTCCGCGGCGATGAGCAGGTCCGCGCCATCAAACACGGGCGCGCCAATGGGCGCGAGCTTGAGTTGCACTGGCCAGTTGCCAAGGCGGCTTTCCATTGGCTGCGTTGGGGCTTCGCCGGTGCGCTCAATCATCCTTGCCGCAGCGCCCGGACAGCCGTGAACGCCCTTCTTTGCCTGCGCGGCCTTGACCGCGGCTTCGTCGTACGCCGGCGCTTCGCGCATTTCAAATGAAATCGCGCCCGTCGGGCAGGTGGGCAGGCAGTCGCCCAGCCCGTCGCAGTAGTTTTCGCGGGTCAGCCGCGCCTTGCCGTTCACCATATCGATTGCGCCCTCATGGCATGCCGAGGCGCATGCGCCGCAGCCGTTGCATTTTTCTTCATCGATGCGGATAATCTTTCTGAGCATATTGACCTCCTGATGCGGATATCTTGCTTTTTACGCGTCCATTATACTATACTGAATGGCAACGGTATGTTGAAATTTCAACAAAAGGGAGGGCTTGTGTGGAGAAATATCTGGCAGCGCTGACAGCCTGCCCGCTGTTTGCGCACATCGATCCCGGTGATCTGGGGGCGATGCTTGCCTGCCTGAATGCCGGAGTCCGGCGCTGCGCAAAGGGGGAAACCATCCTTGCGGAGGGCGGCGGCGCGCAGCTTGTCGGCGTCGTGCTCAGCGGCTGTGTGCAGGTCAGCCGGACGGATTATAACGGAAGCCGCAGCCTGATTGCCCGCCTTGCGGCGTCCGATCTCTTTGCCGAAGCGTTTGCCTTTGCGGGCGTACAGGCGCTGCCGGTGAGCGTCACCGCAGCTGAGGATGCGGAGGTTCTGCTGCTTGACGCCTCGCGCATCACGCAGTCCTGCGCGTCGGCCTGCGCTTTTCACCGGCAGATGATCGATAACCTGATGCGCATTCTCGCGCTCAAAAGCCTCGCCTTCAGCCGGAAGCTGGAAATCATCTCCCGGCGCACCACGCGCGAGAAGCTGATGACCTATCTGACGCAGCAGGCGGCGCAGGCGGGATCCCAGAGCTTCGTCATTCCCTTTGACAGGCAGGAGCTGGCGGACTATCTGGAAGTTGACCGCAGCGGATTGTCCGCCGTGATCGGCACGCTGCGAAGAGAGGGCGTGCTTCGGAGCGAAAAAAGCCGTTTCACGCTGCTCAAAACGCCGGATGCATGACAGAATGGTCAAAAAAACAGCGCAGGATATGCCTGCGCCGGGATGATGAAACTGTGGATTGCCGCAAGGGCTGCGGCGGGGGAAACATTACATCAGCGTCCGGTCCAGCGCGACGCTTTTGTGCTTGACGTGAACCTCTGCGCCGGCTTCCTCAAGGACGAACGTCGTCACCAGCGCGACCTCAGCCTCAACGCCGTGCGCGATATTCGCGGGCAGATGCAGCAGCATGTGTTCGGCGTATTCCTTTGTGCATCCCTGGATGCACCGGCACAAGGCGTCAACGAGCGTATCCGCCGCGGCGGAATCAAAGCCGATGATGCTCACGTCGTAGCAGCTGTTTTGTTCATTCCCGTTGTTCATTTGCTTTCCTCCATATGCAGTCGCTGTTGTGTGGATGCAGTAGGCTGTCGGGGGGATCGGATCAGAGAGCAAAAAAGGGACAGTATATATTCAACCCAAAAGGGCAAAATCCTGCCTGAAAAACGATTTTTATTCAGATAAATCTGCTCCGCAGGATATTCTGAGGAAGGAATGATGTGCATGAAGCCTACAGCTGTTTTCTTTGATCTGGACGGCACGCTGCTGCCGATGGATCAGGATGCGTTTGTGAAGCGCTACTTCGGTCTGCTGGCGAAAAAGATCGCGCCGCTGGGCTATGCGCCCGATCAGCTGGTGAAGGCGGTCTGGGGCGGAACGGCTGCGATGATCGCAAACGACGGCAGCTGCACAAACGAAGAGGCGTTCTGGCGGTTCTTTGTCGGCATTTACGGCGAGGCGGCCGTGCAGGATAAGCCTGTGTTCGATGCGTTCTATCTCAACGAGTTCAATCAGGCGCAGGCTGCCTGCGGCTTCGCGCCGGAGGCAGCGCCGCTCGTGCGCGCGCTGAAGGCAAGCGGGTATCGTCTCGTGCTGGCGACCAATCCGCTCTTTCCCGCGCAGGCGACAAAAAACCGCATCCGATGGGCCGGGCTTGAGGCGGGCGACTTTGAACTGTACACCACGTATGAAAACTCGCGCTTCTGCAAGCCGAATCCTGCTTATTATCAGGAAATTCTTGATAAGCTGGGGCTGGCGGCGCAGGAATGCCTCATGGTCGGCAACGACGCCGATGAGGACATGATCGCAGAAAAGCTGGGCATGCGCGTCTTCCTGCTCACCGACTGTCTGATTAACAAAAGCGGCAGGGACCTGTCCGCCTATCCGCAGGGCGGTTTTGCGCAGCTGAGCGCGTATATTGAGGGGCTTGAGCAGGGCGCGGAGTGAGGGCGGATGCAAAAGGAGCCAGTCAATGGATGACGGGGCTGCATCAAAGAGCCGGAGAAGCCTCTCCGGCTCTATTTTCTTTCGGACCTGCGGGCTCCCTGGACCCATGGCTCGTATACGCAGCGCTTCTTATCTCTGCAGCTATTTTCTGCAAAGCAGGATTGCATTCCCGGGTTCAGAATCGCATCCACTCAACCGATAAATCCAGAGTTTCGCATCCTGATTCGTAAGTAGGATTCTCATTGCAGCGCTTTCATCCCCGGGTCCAGGGGCGCCCCCCTGGTCGTTTGCAGGGGGTAAGGGTGGTGGAGGAGGGCCAAGGGGGAGAATCGAAAATCCCCCTGGTCCTCATCCCCTGGGGCGTGGGGAGTGGAGCTCCCCACACGTTCCATATTTCTTCATTTTCTCCAAATAGTCTCATTCGGGAAAACGCTTGGGAACTCCGTCCCCAAACCCCGGGCAGGAGACCAGAGGGGGAACATTTCGTAGGTTCCCCCTCTAGATCCCCTGCACCCCATACACCCCTTCTCACGACCAGGGGACCTGCGGGCTCCCTGGACCCATGGCTCGTATACGCAGCGCTTCTTATCTTTGCAGCTATTTTCTGTAAAGCAGGATTGCATTTGCGGGTTCAGAATCGCATCCGCTCAACCGATAAATCCAGAGTTTCGCATCCTGATTCGTAAGTAGGATTCTCATTGCAGCGCTTTCATCCCCGGGACCAGGGGCGCCCCCCTGGTCCTCCTCCCCACACGTTCCATATTTCTTCATTTTTCTCCAACCTGTTACATATACCAGAAGAAATACCGCTGGTACACAAAGTATGAATTGTCCCGTCTATAGCCCCGGAGTATTTTTTTTCATTCCGCCGGCGCACAACAGGAAAGCGGACCGCCCGCGCAGAATCAGCAACATACCGGCATATGCAAAGGAGGTCTTTCCGTGCTTTCCACGCTGTCCATCCGCCAGAAGGCGCAGCAGACGGCTGTGCTTCGCATCCGCAGGGATCAGTTTGTCGCCGATCAGGTCGGCGCGGCGTTCTTTTTCGGTGAAATCATCACCGAGGCCAGCGATATCGGCCTTGAAAACGGCAGAAGGCTGCTCGCCCGCTATAAGGAGAATGCCGACATTCCGCTGATGATTACCTCCGACTTTGAAAACGGCTGCGGCAGCATGCTCAAAGGGTTGACGATTCTGCCGTATATGATGAGCCTTGGCGCAGCGAACGATGCGCAGCTGGCCTATGACTACGGCAAGGCAACCGCGCTGGAGGCGCGCAGTGTCGGGGCGAACTGGACGTTTTCTCCCGTTTGCGATCTGAACGTCAACGACCGCAATCCGCTGGTCAACGTGCGTGGACTGACCGACGATCCGGATCTGGCCTGCCGTCTTCTGCCGCAGATCGTGCGCGGCATGCAGGATAACGGGCTTGCCGCCTGCGCTAAGCATTTCCCCGGCGACGGCGTGGACTGGCGCGACCAGCACATCGTCACCACCGTCAATTCCCTTTCCATGGAGGAATGGAAGGCGCAGCACGGCAGGGTATTTCAGGCGCTGATCGACGCGGGCGTGTATTCCATCATGGCGGGACATATTTCCCTGCCAGCCTACCAGAAGGAACGTGTGGACGGCATGTGCCTGCCTGCGACGCTCTCGCGCGAGCTGATCTGCGATCTGCTCAAGGGAGAGATGGGCTTTGAGGGGGTCGTCGTCACCGACGCGATGGACATGGGCGGCTTTAACGGCTGGTATCCCTCGCTCCATCAGACGGAGATTGAAGCCTTCAAGGCGGGCTGCGATATGCTGCTGTGGCCCACGCCGCAGTACGTGGATAACCTCGTTACCGCGGTGGAGTCCGGGGAGGTGCCCATGGAGCGTCTTGACGACGCCGTCGCCAGGATCCTGAAAATGAAGGAAAAGCTCGGGCTGTTCCGCTCGCAGGACGTTCGCATGCTCAGCGCGCAGGAGCTGGACTTTGTGCGCGGCGTGTCCCGGCGCACGGCGGATAAGTCGCTGACGCTGCTGCGCGACGAGATGGGCCTTTTCCCGATGTCGCCGCAGACAAGAAAGCGCATCGCCGTCATTCCCGTGACGCATTATCAGCCCGCGATGGAGGAATCTGCGCTGCTGTGCCGCCTGCTGCGCGAGCGCGGGTTTGATGTGCAGGAGTATCCATGCGGCATCACAGATGCGCAGACAGCGCAGCATGACCTGATCCTCTACGCGCTTTTCTCCCGTCCCTTCCGCCCGATGGGCTTCCTTGATTTCATGGGCAGCGAGGCGGCGAAGGTACAGCGCGCGCTGCAGTGCGCGCGGGAAAAGACGCTGATCGTCTCCTTCGGCTCGCCCTATTTCGCGGAGCAGTACTTTGAACGCGCGCTGACGGTTGTCAACGCCTACTCCATGCTTCCCCCGAGCGTAGAAGCGTTCGTCCGCGCCGCCGTGGGCGAAGGGACGTTCACGGACTTTTCGCCCGTCCGCCTGCGCCGCTATGCGCGCGGATTCGGCGAGTGACGCCGAAAAAGAACATCTGCCGTACACTTGTCATTGACAACCTCTGTACGGCAGGCTATCATGAAGCCAGCCGGATTTCATCCATCTTCAGACAGGAGCTGATCTCCATGAAAAACATCGCTATTCTGGGCTGCGGCGTGATCGCCTCGATCATGGCGCGTACGCTGCGCGAGATGAAAAAACGCGGCGCGCCCATCACCCTTTACGCCGCAGCGGCGCGCACGCTTGATCGGGCGCAGGCCTTCTGCGGAAAGGAAGGCTTTGAAAAGGCCTACGGCAGCTACGAAGCGCTGGTGCAGGATCCTGCCGTGGATCTGGTCTATATCGCCACGCCCCACTCCCACCACGCTGAACAGGCGAAGCTGTGCATTGCCCACGGCAAGGCCATCCTGTGTGAAAAGGCCTTCACCGTCAACGCCCGGCAGGCGCGCGAGGTGCTTGATCTGGCGAGGGAAAAGAACGTGCTCGTCGCCGAGGCGATCTGGCCACGCTACATGCCCTCCCGAAAGATCATCTGCGACCTGATTGAGAGCGGCGCGATTGGCACGCCGCAGCTGCTGACGGCAAACCTGAGCGGCTATGCGGAGGATATCGAGCGCATCTGGAATCCCGCGCTGGCCGGCGGCGCGCTGCTGGACGTGGGCATCTATCCCCTGACGTTCATGTCCATGTTCTTCGGCGACGGATTTGATCGCATCGATTCCAGCGTCCAGATGCTCAGCACCGGCGTTGACCGGCAGGAAACGCTTACCGTCCATTATCCTGACGGACGCATGGCGGTGCTCTTTGCGGGCGTCAGCGCGCCTTATCCCCTCGTGTGCAGAATCTGCGGCACGCAGGGCTATATCACCGTGGATTATTGCCCGAATCCGCGCAGCGTCAAGCTGTATCTGGCGAAGGAAAACTATGCCGTCGCGCACGATATCGCGCTGCCCGAGCAGATTTCCGGCTATGAATACGAAATCGAAGCGTGCCTGAAAGCGCTTGAGGAAGGGCGCATCGAATGCCCGGAGATGCCGCACAGCGAAACCATCCGCATGATGGAAATCATGGACGGCATCCGCGCACAGTGGAAGATGGTATATCCGTTTGAAGCGTAACATGCCTGCATACATAAAGGAGGAGATTTCCATGACCCATATTGCCATTCTCGGCTGCGGCTCCATCGCCTATTCCATGGCGGAAACCCTGCGCAAAATGAAGGCGCGCGGCGACAGCCTCTGCCTGTATGCCGCTGCGTCCCGCAGCATCGAAAAGGCGAAGGAATTCGCCCTGAGCGAGGGCTTTGAAAAGGCCTATACCTACGAAGAGATGCTTGCAGATCCCAAGGTTGATCTGGTGTACATCGCCTCGCCCCATTCCCATCACGCGCTGCACATGACAATGTGCCTTGAAGCCGGAAAGGCCGTGCTGTGTGAAAAGGCATTTACCGCCAACGCGCAGCAGGCGCGAGAGGTGCTCGCGCTGGCGAAGGAAAAGAACATCCTTGTCGCCGAGGCGATCTGGACGCGCTATATGCCCTCCCGCAAGATCCTGCTTGACCTCATCGCCGAGGGCGTTATCGGCAAGCCGCAGCTGCTGACCAGCAACCTCTTCTACCCCATCGAGCATATCGAGCGCATCCGTCAGCCGGAACTGGCGGGCGGCGCGCTGCTGGATGTGGGCGTTTATCCGCTCAACTTTGCCTCCATGATGTTCGGCAACGACTTTGCGCGCATGGAGTCGAGCGTCGAGCTGATGAAGACGGGCGTCGACCGTCAGGAGAGCATCACCCTTTATTATGCCGACGGACGCATGGCGCAGCTGTGGGCCGGCACAACCTGCCGCTCCGACCGCCGCTGCGTGATCAGCGGCACGGAAGGCTATCTCGTCGTTGATAACGTCAACAATCCGCTGGTCATCGAGGTTTACGAAAAGAAGGCGAACTTTGCGCTCACCCGCCGCATCGACGTGCCTGCGCAGCTCACGGGCTATGAGTATCAGGTGGAGTCCTGCCTGCGCGCGCTTGAAAAGGGCGAAATCGAATGCCCGGAAATGCCGCACAGCGAGAGCATCATGATCATGGAAATCATGGACGCGCTGCGCGCGCAGTGGGGCGTTAAGTATCCGTTTGAATAACCCTCTTTCAGCCGCGCAAAGCGGTGTGGGGTCAAGGGGATCAGCCCCTGACGTACTGCGAATAATAAAAAAGCGGCGCTGCCGCTTTTTTATTATTTTGGGATATACGTTGGGCTGCCGCCCAAACCCCTTTCTGCGCTTCGCACAGCTTTAAGAAAGACTTCAGAATACAAACTGCATCAACCAATCCTCTCAAGCGTTGCTCTGTCCCGCCTGCCGCCGTAATACTTTTCAAGTTCATCGGAAAATGCATTGCCGCCGCCTGCCGCTTCAAAGAGCGTCATGCACGAGCGCAGCTTCATGTCGTCCGGTCTTCCCATTACAGCTGTAGGATTGCTGCCGGGCAGCCTGTTCAGCTCGCATGTGATCTGGCAAAGCCGCGGACCCAGCAGCGGATGCGCCAGATAGGCCTGCGCTTCGCCGAGAGAATCGATCCCATAGTAGTTGGCTTCATAGCTTCGCCCAAGCCCCCGGAGCTGCGGGAAAATGTACCACATCCAGTGGCTGCGCTTTTGGCCGGCGCGGATTTCGCCGAGCGCCCGCGCGTAGCTGTGCGCCTGCGCGGCGGCAAAACGATTGAGATCATATCCGCTTTGCTCAATATGATAATGGTTCATGTCGGTAAACGTGCAGGCGTTCAGCCGCGCGGCGTCAAGGTGCATCACATGCTCCGCTACATTCGCCGCGTCAAATGCCTGCTGCAGCCGCAGCACATCCTGTGCGGCGATTATTCCCGGACGGAAATACGCCAGCGTGACATGGGGCGTGAGCGGATAGGAAAGCGGCACAACCGCCTGAAGCCTTGCGTGCATTTCCATGAGCGCACGGCAGTTTGCATCATCCACCGGTTCAAAGACGAGCACGACGCTGGTGTTGACCATGTTAAGCAGGCGTTTTGCCCGGACATGCACGCCCCAGGGAAAGGATTCCCGGATGCCGCGGACTACCGTCTGCGCATGCGCATGCGTCTGCTGCACGCCGCTTTCAAGCTGCTGCCAGTCATTTCCGTTCAGGAGGTCGTGCAGCGTGATGTGAAAGGTTTGCGGACGCAGCCGCTCGCCGAGCAGGTCTGCGCACGAAGCATACAGCGCATCCTGCAGCTGCGTCAGCCATGCGATATCGTCCTTTGCCAGATCGAAAATCGTCGTATTTCCGTAAAAGGGCAGCAGTCTGCCGTCCGCGCCGACCTTCGCGGCGCAGCCGGGCGCGGTTTCAAAGCCGTTCTGCGGCAGCGGCTGCCAGATGTACTGCGTCCTTGCGCGGAACTGTTCAAGGGTTTCAAACATGGCGCATTGCTCCTGTCCTGATGGGTCTTTTGCGCATTATACCATGTGCCTGTGCGCTCTTCAATCCCGCGCCTTCTTAGCGGGGATGGCAAACCGCCGGGGAATGTGGTAGAATATCGCCATAATCCATGAAAAGGATGATCGGTATGAATCGTATTCTGTTCGTTTGCCACGGCAACATCTGCCGCAGCCCCATGGCGGAAATGGTCATGAAGGAGCTTGTGCGCCGCAGGCATCTGGAAAGCTGCTTTGAAATCGCCTCCTGCGCGACGAGCACGGAGGAAATCGGCAATCCCGTCTATCCGCCGGCGAGGGCAGAGCTGGCACGGCAGGGCATCCCCTGCGAAAAGCGCGGCGCGCGCCAGCTGACCCGCCGGGATTATGAGCAATACGATCTGCTCATCGGCATGGACGGCTACAACATCCGCAACATGCTGCGCATGCTCGGCGGCGATCCGCAGGGCAAGATTCACAAGCTGATGGAGTATGCCGGTTCCTGCGCCGACGTCGCCGATCCGTGGTACACCGACCGGTTTGACGTGTGCTTTGGCGATGTGCTTGCCGGGTGCGAAGGACTGCTTGCCAAGCTGACAAAATAAGACGACATGCTCATACAACAAAGGGGCTGTCAGGATAATAACCAGATATTCTAAGAAAACTAAGTATTTTGCGACCGAAGGTTTCCAAAGGGCGAACGGAAAGCCCTTTGGCGGGGCAATGGGGCTGAGCCCCCATGCCTCAAAAGCAAGTTATACTTAGAGAACTTCTTCTTAGAATGCTCGGTTTTATCCTGACAGTCCCTTTGTGTGTTGCAAAGGTTTATTCAAACGCTGCTTCCAGCGGTCCGCGCACGCCGACATACACGGGAAACTCCTGCATGCTGACCACGGCGCCGCTGCGCTTGAGCTTTGCGCGCAGCGTCAGCACGCAGGCCTGCTGCGGCAGCCGTCCCTCAAGGATCCCCAGCGGCCCTTCCTGTCCGCTGACGTCCCGGCTGAAAAACGCAATGCGCGCACCGTCCGCGCCGAGCAGCTCAGCCTCCGCGGAGTATGCGCCGTTTCGCTCCTGCGGCGGGATGAAAACCTGCAGGGAAGCGGAGAAAAACGATTGCGCCCACCATGCGCCGCGCAGCGGCAGCACGCTCAGGTGCAGCGGTTCAAGCGCGGCGGCGAGCGCGGCGGCGATGGTCTCTTCCCGCCACTCGCCCGGCGCGCACAGCGCCCCGTTAT
>JAFYOR010000052.1 GCA_017547805.1 Clostridia bacterium | reverse complement strand
TGAAGTCCTTCACAGCAGCCTTGGTGGCTTCGTCCATGTTGGCAACCTTGGCCTCGGTCGCGCCGATCCAGGTGCCGCCCCAGGAGTAACCGACCGGGCCAGCGACCATGCGCCAGTCACCATAGGTGCCGCCGTCCGCTTCGCAGGCAGCCTTCATCTCTTCGTCGGTCATGGTGTCGTTGGTGGTCAGGCCGCAGTTCGGCTTGAGGGTGTAGTGCAGGCCCCAGGTCGGGAGCAGGAAGCACAGGGTGGTGTCGTTCTTCATGCCGTTGAACCAGACTTCGGACCAAGCGGCGCCCTTGTTGGACAGGTCGTCTTCTTCAAGAACCTTGCACAGGTCGAGGTAGTCATACAGTTCCGGATCGATGACGAGCTTGCCGTCGACGACCCAGCCCTGGGTACGGTTGTACTGATAGGCGTTCCAGATGTCGCCAGCGCCAACGACCATCTTCACAGCGCCTTCGGAGGCTTCGTTGAGCTCAGCAGCGGTCTCCATGAAGGTATCCCAGTCCGCGACCTTCGCCTGCATTTCTTCCGGAGAGGTGACGCCCAGGTACTTCTCAGCCAGGGAAGCACGATACATCAGCGCGCCCGGGGTGGCCTGCCAGGACAGACCCTTGAGCTGACCGTTGATGTTGCTGGTGCCGATCTGCTTCATGACCGGGATCGCAGCAGCGACTTCTTCCTCGGTGATGCCCACGGTGGCCATCAGGTCAGCGGTGACATCGCTGTTGACGTACTTCTTAACGAAGGCCGCCTCGAGGGTGAAGACGTCCGGAGCCTCGGCGCCAGTCGGATCAGCGGCGAGGATCGTGTCGACCTTGGAGGTGTACTCACCGCCGTCGGTCGGATACAGGGTGTACTTGATCTCAACGTTCGGATGAGACGGCTTGTAGTACTTTTCGATCATGCCTTCCAGCTCGTTGGTGAAGGACCACACGTTCAGGGTGATCTTCTCCTCGGCGAAAGCAGCGCCCGCGATCACGATCATCGCGAGAACCAGGACCAGAGAAAGGATCTTCTTCATAGGGAAACCTCCTTCTTATTTTTGCGGCGAACCGCTGTTCTTTGCGTAAATCATCGGTTTACGCAAAAGGGACACGCGTCCCTTTAGTTTGGTAATATTATATCACAACCCAACACATTGTCAAGGGCAGTAGGTCAATCTACACAGTTGTTTTCGTAATTTTCGTTCAATTTCATCGTTTTCGAATATCTGACGTCCGATGTTTGTGATCTTTTTACTAACTTTCCCGCATATTCCAGCGATCGATTGCTCTACCTTTGTCAACCTTCATCTGAAATCGTTTTCAGCCATTTCCAGGCCGACGCCCTTTTCCTCCTCCCCTTGCATCCATATGCAAAAACAGCCCGGACATGCGTCCGGGCTGTTTTCTCTGTTCGGTTATTGAACAAGCTTGATGCTCGTATACGGAACGAAGCCACGCACCTTGCCCACGTCGCTGGTTTCAAACTCCACGCAGGCATAATCGTCTCTGAAGAAAACAAGCGTTCCTTTTGTTCCCTTGCGGATCTTGCAGAGCTTGTCATTGCTTCTTCCCGCGCCCGGATCGTCCGTCAGCGTTGCATCCTTGGTGAACACCACCGGCACATCGCATCTGGGCACAGGCGTCTCCGGGAGATCGTATCCGCCGACGATATCCTTCCTGCGGATATATCCGATGCGGCGGTTTCCGTTGTTGAGCTTATAGCGGATGACGTAGTAATCTCCGCCGTCGTCGGTGCCATAGCACTTGACCTCGCCCAGCGTGGAAACGGTCGCCTTGCCCTTGCTGGCACGGTAATAGCTGCGGCTGGGGCCGGTATAAACCGCCAGCTCCTGTCCCTTGCTGAAATAACCAATCTCGGAGGACGGCAGCTGATAGTTTTCCATGTAATACTCCAGCGTAAGCTTCGGCACAGCTGTGGGTTTGGGCGTAGGTGTCGGTGTTGCCGTGGGCGTCGGCTTCGGGGTCATCGTCGGCGTTGCCGCAGGCGTCGGCGTCGGGGTCATCGTCGGCGTCGGCGCAGGTGTCGGCGTCTCCATCACAACGGTCTCGCCATGGAACATCGCCGCCATCTGGATCGCAGTATTGACAGCATTGCTCGTCATCGTCGCACCGGAAACCACATCTACCCTCGCCTGGGAAAGCGGCTGTCCAACCAGCACCGACAACGCGCTGTCCGTCAGGAACGGCGCGCCGGCAAGCTCGTCATGCACCGGTACGCTGACAGACGTAATCCTGCCGTTTTCAGCGCCGATGTAGATCACGAATTTCTCGTAGCCCTTGACGGTGTACGGATCGCCGATGACCAGGGCCTGCTGAATATCCACCATGACCGCCGCCGGCGCAAGCGTGGGCTCGGGTGTCGGGGTTGCCGTCGGCTTGGGCGTCGGGGTCGCCGTGGGCTTGGGTGTCGGAGTCGCCGTCGGCTTGGGCGTCGGGGTCGCCGTGGGCTTGGGTGTCGGAGTCGCCGTCGGCTTAGGCGTCGGGGTCGCCGTCGGCTTGGGTGTCGGAGTCGCCGTCGGCTTGGGCGTCGGGGTCGCCGTGATCTTCGGCGTCGGCGTTGCCGTGATCTTCGGCGTCGGCGTTGCCGTGATCTTCGGCGTCGGCGTTGCCGTGATCTTCGGCGTCGGCGTTGCCGTGATCTTAGGCGTCGGCGTTGCCGTGATCTTCGGCGTCGGCGTTGCC
>JAFYOR010000006.1 GCA_017547805.1 Clostridia bacterium | reverse complement strand
CCCCGCGCCCACGCCGACGCCGCCTGCCGGACCGGACAAGCCGGATCAGCCCGAGCCTTGGGTCTGGCTGATCATCGCTTTGCTGGCGCTGCTTCTGATCGCACTGATTGCCTGGCGGCTGACCAGCGCGGCGCCGTCCTTCGCCGCACGCGCGAAGTCCGCAAACGATGCGCTGCTCATCTGGTATGCCGCGATTGCCGAAGCGCTGCTTACGCTGGGCATCGTTCCCGACGCCGGCGAAGCGCCCGCGACCTTCCTCAACCGCGCGCAGGAACAGCTTGGCCGCCAGGTTGAGCTGCTGCGCCTTGGCAGAAGCGTATGCACGGCGCGCTACAGCCGCCACAAGGTCAGCCGAAAGCAGATCGAGCATGCGCAGAGCGTCTATGCCGCGCTGCTGGAGTGCCTGACCTTTGCGCAGGCTGTGCGCATGTACGCAAGGCGGCTTGTGCTGGGCAGGCGGATATATCGTTGATAAGTAAAGAAAAGTTCCGGAAATCATAGGATTTCCGGAACTTTTTTTCAACTGGGGGGACGTTAGGGGCAACCGCCCCTAAAACCCTTCTTCGCTTCGCGCGGTTTTAAGAAGCTTCTTTATCCGACGATAACTTCAACCTCGTGTGCGGCGGGCGCATTGTCCGCCGGGATCACGCAGCCGTCGATCGGCTTGCCGTCCATAGTGATGCGGATTGCTCCCTTTTCATCGCCCGAACGGTTGAGGATGCGGATATTATACGTGCTGCCGCGGAATTTACGCGTAATCTTCACGTCAGAGAGCTCCTTGGGCAGGCACGGATCAACCTTCAGTCCATCGTAATCCGGCTTGACACCCAGAATATTCTGGGACGCAGCATAGAACGTCCACGCCGCCGTGCCGGTCAGCCACGAGTTCTTCGCCTGACCAAATCGCGGCGCATAGGGACCTGCGACCATCTGGCTATAGACATAGGGCTCGGTGTGGTGCAGCTTCTGGTCGGTGATGTACGCCGGGCAGGTGCGCCTGTATACGTCGTATGCCCGACCGCCGTGACCCAGCTGCGTCTCTGCCATCACAATCCACGGATTGTTGTGGCAGAAGATGCCGCCGTTCTCCTTGTATCCCGGCGGATAGGAGCTGATTTCGCCCAGCTCCAGATGATAGCGGGTGTACGGCGGGGTATGGATCGCCACGCCGTGCTCGCTGAGCAAGTGCGTGCGCACGGAATCAAGCGCCTTCTGCGCATAGCCGTTGTCAACACCCACGCCCGCCATGATCAGGAAGCCCTGCGGCTCGATGTAAATCTGTCCCTCTTCGCATTCGTGGGAGCCGATCTTCTTGCCGAACGCGTCGTACGCGCGCAGGAACCATTCGCCGTCCCAGCCGTGCGCCAGCACCGCCTCCTCCATCGCCGCCTTGTATCCCGCGACGCTCTCCGCCTCCTGCGTCCAGCCATGCAGCCGGCACAGCGCCTCATAATCCGGGCAGACGCCGATGAACATGCCCGCGATAAAAAGCGACTCCGCGACGCCGGATTCAAAGTTCGCCGTCGTCTGGAAGCTTTCTCCCGGCGTTTTGGAGAAGCAGTTGAGGTTCAGGCAATCGTTCCAGTCCGCCCGGCCGATGAGCGGCAGCCTGTGCGGGCCGAGATGGTCGATGGTATAGTGGAAGCTTCTGCGCAGGTGTTCCATCAGCGGCTGCGCGACAGATTCATCATTGTCAAAGGCGACCATCTCCGAAAGGATCGACGTGTCGCCGGTCTCCTTGACATACGCCGCCACGCCGAAGATCAGCCAGAGAGGATCGTCGTTAAAGCCCGAGCCGACGTCATAGTTGCCGCGCTTGGTCAGCGGCTGATACTGATGGTACGCGCTGCCGTCGGCAAACTGCGTCGCCGCGATATCCAGAATGCGCTCTCTGGCGCGCTCGGGAATCATATGCACGAAGCCCAGCAGATCCTGCGAGGAATCGCGGAAGCCCATGCCGCGGCCGATGCCCGACTCAAAATAGCTGGCAGAACGGGACATATTGAACGTCACCATGCACTGGTACTGGTTCCAGAGGTTGACCATGCGGTCAAGCCGCTCCTCGCCGCTGCGCACCTGATAGGTGGAAAGCAGCTCCGTCCAGTAATCGGCGAGCGCGGCAAACGCCGCGTCAAACTGCGCCTCGGTCTTAAACTGCTCAAGCAGCGCATAGGCCGGCGCTTTGTTGATGACGCCCGGCGCGATGAACTTCTCTTCATCCGGGTTTTCGCAATAACCCAGCACGAACACAAAGCACGCACGCTGCCCCGCCTCAAGGCGGACATCGAGCTGATGGCTGCCGATGGGCGCCCAGCCGCTGGCAACGCTGCCCACCGCCGCGCCGTCAAACACCGCCTGCGGATGGTCAAAGCCGTTGTAGCTGCCAAGGAAGCTGTCGCGGTCGGTATCAAAGCCGTCGATTTTCGCATTCACTGCGTAAACGGCATAGTGATTGCGCCGCTCGCGGTACTCCGTCTTGTGGTAAATCGCGCTGCCCTCGATTTCCACCTCGCCGGTGGAGAAGTTGCGCTGGAAATTGGTCATGTCGTCCTGTGCATTCCACAGACAGAACTCCACAAAGCTGAAGAGTTTGATTTCCTTCGCCGCTTCGCTTTCGTTGGTCAGCTCCAGCTTGGTCACCAGCGCATTGACGCCGCGCGGCACCATGCTCGTCTGCGCGACAGCAAGACCGTTTTTCTTCGCCGCGATGCGCGTATAGCCAAGACCATGGCGGCATTCATACGCGTCAAGCGCCGTCTTCACCGGCATCCAGCCGGGGGTGAAGACCGTGCCGCCGTCATTGATGTAAAAATACTGTCCGCCCGCGTCGGTGGGGACGTTATTGTAGCGGTAGCGCGTGATGCGCAGCATGCGCGCATCCTTATAGAAGCTGTAGCCGCCGCCGGTGTTGCTCATCAGGGTAAAGAAGGCTTCGCTGCCCAGATAGTTGATCCAGGGCGAAGGCGTGTCCGGGCGGGTGATCACATATTCCCGCGCCGCGTCGTCAAAATAGCCGTAGTTCATCCGTCTGACCTCCCTGCCGATGCACAAATCAACACAAAAAGCGCCTGTTTCAGTCGCCGAAAACGTTTTAGTCCCGCGATACAAACCGCAGATCCTTTGATCTAAATATACCGCGTCCGCGCAGCAAAATCAAGTATTCCGCCTGGTTTTTTTGCTCCGCATTCGATATTTCTGCACAAATACCGTTTCTCTCTTGCAATCATTTCTGTCGGATGATATGATATAGGCGAAATCGTTTTAGCAGGATGGCGAAGCAAGGGAGGGGCGCACATGGCAGTCACGATCAGGGAGCTTTCCAAGGCCTGCGGTCTGTCCATATCCACCGTCAGCAAGGCGCTCAACAACTATCCGGACGTCAGCGAGGAAACGCGCGAGCAGGTTCGCGCCGTTGCCGCGCAGATGGGCTATCGTCCCAACGCCATCGCCCGCGGGCTGAAAATCGGCCGCACGTTCAACCTCGGCGTGCTCTTCAACGAAGACAGCGGCAGCGGATTTACGCACAATTATTTTGCGCCCGTGCTGGAGTCCTTCAAGACGGAAGCCGAGCGCCGCGGATACGACATCACGTTCATCACCCACCGCACCACGCCGAAGATGACCTATCTGGATCACTGCCTGTACCGCAATGTGGACGGCGTGTGCATCGTCTGCACGCATTTTGACGACCCGGAAATCACCCAGCTGATCACCAGCCCCCTGCCCGTGGTCACGATCGACCACATGTTCCACAACCACACCTGCATCCAGAGCGAAAACAGGCAAGGCATGGCGGACCTGACGCGCTATGTCATCGGCAAGGGACACAGGCGCATCGCCTTTGTCTACGGCTCGGAGGCAACCGTATCCGGCATCCGGCTGACAAGCTTCCTGCGCGAAATGAACGCTGCCGGCCTTACCGTGCCGGAGGAACATCTCATCTCCATCCCCTATCACAACCCGCAAAAGGCACGCGAAGCCGTTTCAAGGCTGCTTGCGCTCTCGCCCCGCCCCACCTGCATCCTGATGCCGGATGATTATTCCGCGCTGGGCGGTCTGGAAGCCATTGCCGCCGCTGGGCTGCGCGTTCCACAGGATCTTTCTGTGGCGGGCTACGACGGCGTGCCGCTGCTGCAGATGTGCCAGCCGAGGCTGACCACCGTCCGGCAGGACACCGTGCGCATCGGCAGAGAAGCCGCGCGCCAACTCGTCCACCTGATTGAACAGCCGCGGACCACCTATCCCGAAATCATCCCGATTCCAAGCAGGCTGCTGCACGGAGAAACCGTAGCCGCCGCATCAACATAACCACCAAAGATATAACCATCAAGATAAAACCATCAAAGGAGGTTCCCATGAGCTTTAGGAAGGATTTCATCTGGGGCGCCGCGACTGCGTCCTACCAGATCGAGGGCGCTGCCTTCGAGGACGGCAAGGGAAGAAACGTCTGGGACGATTTTACTCACGCCAAGGGCAACGTCTTTGGCGGTCACACCGGCGACGTCGCCTGTGATCACTACCACCTCTTCAAGCAGGACGTCGCGCTGATGAAGGAGATGGGCGTCAAGAACTACCGCTTCTCGCTGTCCTGGGCGCGCATCCTGCCGGAAGGCACGGGCGCCGTCAACCAGAAGGGCATCGACTTTTACAACGCGCTGATTGACGAGCTGGTTGCCGCCGGCATCCGCCCGTTCATCACCCTCTTCCACTGGGACTACCCTTCCGCCCTGCAGGCAAAGGGCGCATGGACCAATCCCGAGAGCCCGAAGTGGTTTGAAGCCTACACCGAAATCTGCGCGCGTGCCTTTGGCGACCGCGTGAAGGATTTCATCACCTTCAACGAGCCGCAGTGCTTCATCGGCCTTGGCTACGGCAGCGGCGTGCACGCCCCCGGCTACCGCCTCCCGCTCAACGCCACCGTACCGATGAGCCATCACGTGCTGGTTGCGCACGGTCTTGCCGTGAAAAAGCTGCGCGAGCTTGTGCCGGGCGTGCGCGTGGGCTATGCCCCCTGCGGCGACGCGCGCATCCCCGCCTCCGATTCCCCCGCGGACATCGAAGCCGCGCGCAAGTCCTACTTTGACGTTGGCGACGATCCTGCCGGCTGGGCATTCAATGTCAGCTGGTGGAGCGATCCGGCGATTCTGGGCTGCTATCCCGAAGCGGGGCTCAGTAAGCTTGGTCAGTATCTGCCCGACGGCTGGGAAAAAGACATGGAAACCATCTGCCAGCCGCTTGATTTCTACGCGCAGAACATCTATAACGGCCGCATCGTGAAGGCCGCGGACAACGAATACGGCTATGAGTTTGTCGACTTTGAGCCCGGCCATCCCAAGACTGCCATCCAGTGGTTCATCACGCCCGAGGCGCTCTACTGGGGACCCAAGCTCCTTTATGAACGCTACAAGACCCCGTTCCTCATCTCCGAAAACGGCATGTCCGCCCATGACGCCGTATCCCTTGACGGCAAGGTGCACGATCCGAACCGTCAGGACTACATGCACCGCTATCTGCGCGAATACAAGCGCGCGGCGGAGGACGGCGTTGACGCCATCGGCTATCTCGCCTGGTCGCTGATGGATAACTTTGAATGGGCGTTTGGCTACTTTGACCGCTTCGGTCTGGTCTACGTCGATTACACGACGCAGAAGAGAACCATCAAGGACTCGTTCTACTGGTACAAGGAAGTCATGGAGCAAAACGGCGAAAACCTCTGATTCCCATAAGCACATCAGCCGGGCAGAACCCCGTGGTTCTGTCCGGCTTTTCCCTTTCCAGCCGCACGCCCGCGATTGACACCCCACAAAAACTGTAGTAAGATGAACAGCGAACAACGAAATCCGGATGCCTGCTCATCCGCAGAATGGAGATTCCTGATACATGATCAAAAGGCTGATCAGCGCCCTGAGCACCCTTGCCGTGATCGCTGTGCTGGCGCTCACCGCGCTTCTGGTTGGCGCCCGTTTCATCGGGCTGACCCCGTACAGCGTACTTTCCGGTTCCATGGAACCGGCTTACAGCGTGGGCGATCTGCTCTATGTCCGCAAGATTCCGGCGGAAGATATCGAAACCGGCATGCCCATCACCTTCGTCGCCAACGAACATCTGGTCATCGTCACCCATCGCGTGGTCGAGGTGAACATCCGCACCTCCACGCAGGAGCCGATCATCGATGAAAACGGAAAGGCAGCGATGGGACGGGACGGAAAGCCCATTATGCAGGAAATCCCGCTGGATGAACCGGTCTGTTATTTCAGGACGCGCGGCGACGCCAACCCGATTGACGACGCGACGCTCGTGCACGAAAACAACGTCATCGGCGTTCCGGTTTATTCCATTCCCTACATCGGATATTTTGTAACGATGCTGCAGACGACCGCCGGCAAGGTCATGGCCGGATGCTTCGGCATGGTCATCGTTCTGCTGATGTTCCTACCGGAAATGCTGCAGGCCGTCGGGCGCTGCGAAAAGGAAAAGGAAGAGGAACAATCGCACAGCGAAGAGGACGAACAGACGCCGGGCGAGGATACCCTCATCTGTGAAGAAAAGACCGGCGATGACGTCGTGGTGGACGAAAAGAATGCGCCGCAGGGCGACGATGTTCTCCGAACAGCGAAAGACGCGCCGCAGGGCGACGACATCGTCATCGAAGCCGCAGAAAACGCTGATCGCAAATAAGCAGCGGATAGTGCCCGCATGCATCCGAACCACCCTGCCGCCCTTGTTTCTTCTGCATACGCGGCCGATGATTTCACAATTTTCCAATCAAAAAACTCCGCTTCTTTTCGAAGCGGAGTTTTTTTGCACAGAACCTGTCGCGGCGGAGAGTGGTTCTCCGTCCACAATCTGTCAAAAAGCTCGATCAGTCGTGCTTGCTGCGCGGCTTGCCGCTGGCATAGGAATTGGAGAACTCGTAGTCCTTGCCCGGCAGGATCGCATTGGCGACGATGCCCACGACGGCGGCGACAGCCAGACCGGAGAAGTTCAGGGACACGCCGAACACTGCGATCTTGATCGCGCCGGCGGCGGAGAAGGTGATGCCCAGCGCCAGGGACATGATCAGGGAAGCGATGATGACGTTGCGGCTGGCAGTCAGGTCAACCTTGTTTTCAACCAGGTTGCGCACGCCGATCGCGGAGATCATGCCGTAGAGGATCAGGGAGACGCCGCCGATCGTGCCCACCGGCATCGCGGAAACGAGCGCGGAGAACTTCGGGCAGAAGGAGGCGATGATCGCGAAGACCGCAGCCAGACGGATGACCGCCGGGTCATACACCTTGGTCAGCGCAAGCACGCCGGTGTTTTCGCCGTAGGTGGTGTTCGCCGGAGCGCCGAAGAGGGAAGCCAGCGCGGTCGCAAAGCCGTCGCCCATCAGCGTACGGTGCAGACCCGGCTCCTCAATGAAGTTCTCGCCCACGGTGGAGGAGATCGCGCAGATGTCGCCGATGTGCTCGATCATGGTCGCAAGCGCGATGGGCATGATCGCAATGACAGCAGAGAGGAGCAGGCTGCCGTCCGCCTTGCCAAAGAGGGAGAAGACGGTGTTTTCAAAGGCAACCGGCAGACCAATCCAGCTCGCCTCGGCCACGCCGGAGAAGTCGACCTGACCCAGCACCGCAGCCAGCGCATAGGAAACCAGCACGCCCATGAGGATCGGAACGATCTTGAACATGCCTTTGCCCCAGATATTGAAGGCGATGACGGTCACGATGGCGACCAGCGCGATGCCCCAGTGGCCGGTGCAGTTGTTGATGGCAGAGTTAGCGAGCGTCATGCCGATGCAGATGATGATCGGGCCGGTGACGATCGGCGGGAAGAAGCTCATCACCTTGCGGGTGCCAAACGCCTTGACCAGACCGGCAAGCACAAGGTAGAGGATCGCAGAGCAGGCGACGCCCACGCAGGCATACGGCAGAAGCTCCGCCTCGCCGTTGGGCGCAATCGCCGCGTAGCCCGCAAGGAACGCGAAAGAGCTGCCAAGGAACGCCGGAACCCTTCCCTTGGTCAGGAAGTGGAACAGCAGCGTGCCAAGGCCGGCAAACAGCAGCGTCGCAGACACGCTCAGACCCGTCAGCGCCGGAACAAGCACCGTCGCGCCGAACATGGCAAACATATGCTGCAGGCCGAGAACCAGCATCTTGGGCATGCCCAGCGAACGCGCGTCGCGGATACCATTATTCTCCATAAGAATTCTCCTTTGCATGAATGATTGATAGGAACTGCACTTCATTTTCCGTCCAGTCCGTCGACAATTATACGGGAAAAACGCGAATAATGCAAGTGCCGCCTTGAATTTCCGACATATTCAATATTTGCCGGTTCCGCCGGAAAAGGCATATTCAGAAAATACACTTGCGCGCTGCATGAAATCAGAGTAAAATACACATAAACGATCAATCTGCACATAATAAGGAGAGAAAGCCATGGGTTATATTGCGGGGATCGGCGGCGCCAACCTGGACATCCACGGCAAGGGCGACAGAAAGCTGATCATGCGGGATTCCAACCCCGGCTCGCTTCACACGTCACTTGGCGGCGTATGCCGCAACATTTGCGAGAACCTTGCGCTGCTCGGGGCTCAGGTCAAGATGGTGACGGTTGTGGGCGACGACTATCGCGGCAAGAACATCATCAGCGGCTGCGAGGCCGTCGGCATCGACATGAGCGCCACGCGCGTGATTCCCGGCGAACGCTCCTCCAGCTACGTTTCCATCATGGACGAAGACGGCGATATGCTGCTGGCCATGAGCGACATGCACATCATCAAGCGGCTGGACGCGCAGCTTGTTGACGACAATGCGCAGCTTCTGTGCAACGCGGATATGGTCATCTGCGACGGCAACCTCTCCGCGCAGACCGTGGAACGGCTTACAGAAATCTGTTTAAGCCCGCTGTATCTGGATCCCGTATCAACCACATGGGCAAGGGAACTCAAGCCCTTCATCGCCAGCTTCGACACGATCAAGCCCAATGCACTGGAGCTGGAAGCGCTGACGGACTGCCCCTGCACAACAGTGGAAGAAATCGAGCATGCAGCCGGCGTGCTGATCCGTCAGGGCGTCAGGCGTGTGTTCGTGTCCATGGGCGCGAACGGCATGCTTTACATGGGCCGCGAGGGAACGATTCACAGAAAGTGCCGCCGTCCGTTTGACAGGATGGTGAACGCGACCGGCGCAGGCGACGCCTCAATGGCAGGCATCGTCTTTGCCAGCCGCGAAGGCATGACCGCTGAGGAAACGTTGCTCTTTGCGATGGGCGCCGGCATGGTCGCCATCAGTTCGCCGGACACCATCAATCAGAAGATGTCAGTTGAAGCCATTCAGAACATGATAAAGGAGTATATCGTATGAACAAGGAAATGCTGATGCAGTACATGGACATTGCGCCCGAAGTCGCTCAGGCGCTGGCGCAGGGCAAGCCGATCGTCGCGCTGGAGAGCACCATCCTCAGCCACGGCATGCCGTATCCGGAAAACGTCGACTTCGCCAAGAAGATCGAACAGGAAATCCGCGATCTGGGCGCCGTTCCGGCGACGCTGGCGATCATCGACGGCCGCCTGAAGGCCGGCCTGACCGAGGAAGAGCTGCTGACGATGTGCAAGGGCGAAAACGTCCGCAAGGTTTCCCGCCGCGATATGCCCATCGTCATCGCCAATAAGCTGACCGGCGCGACCACCGTCGCCACGACCATGATCATCGCCAGCCTTGCCGGCATCCGCGTCTTTGCCACCGGCGGCATCGGCGGCGTGCATCGCGGCGGCGAGGATTCCATGGATATCAGCGCCGACCTGCAGGAGCTGGCGCATACCAACGTGATGGTCGTCTGCGCGGGCGCAAAGATGATTCTGGATATCGGCCGTACCCTTGAGTATCTGGAGACGATGGGCGTCCCGGTGCTGGGCATGGATACGGACGACTTCCCGGCCTTCTACTGCCGCAAGAGCGGTTTTGGCGTGGACTACAACGCGAAGACCGCCGCGGACGTCGCGAAGATCGCGAAGGCGAAGTGGGATCTGGGCCTTGACGGCGGCATGCTCATCGGCAACCCGGTTCCCCAGGAGTACGCGATGGACTTTGACGAGATGAGCGCCGTGATTGACCGCGCGATGGCCGCTGCGGACGCTGCGGGCGTCAAGGGCAAGAACATCACGCCGTTCCTGCTGGCGCACATCGTCGAGCTGACCGGCGGCGACAGCCTGAAGACCAACATGCAGCTCGCCTTCAACAACGCGCGCGCCGCGGCAAAGATCGCCGTCGAGCTGGCGAACCTCGATTAATTGAAAAAAGCTTTCATCCGCGCGAAGCAAAGCGGGAGCAAGGGATACTACGCCTTGGTAGGGTATCAGGGGCAGCCGCCCCTGACGTATACCATAAGCAATCATAAAAGGGACGATTACTCGTCCCTTTTATATTGCATACAGAGTACGTTAGGGGCGTCACCCCTAAAACCCCGCTCGGGGACAACGTCCCCGAACCCCTTCATCGCTTCGCGGCGGCATCAAGCAGCCGGTCGGCGTCAGAATCGGATGACCTCCATGCCCTCCGTGTCGCGGATATCGTGCGTAACGAGGATCAGCGTCTTCCCCTGCGCAAGGCTCTTGACCAGGTGAAGCATCTGCGCATGCGCCGCTTCATCCAGCGCGCGGAACGGCTCGTCCATGAGCATCACCGGCGCGTCGAACGCAAGCGCGCGCGCAAGCGCCGCGCGGCGTTTCATGCCGCCGGAAAGCTGCGCGGGATACGCGGCGCCCTCGTTTTCAAGCCCGACACGCGCAAGCCACGTCTGCGCGATGCGCACAGCCTTTTCCCTGTCCCGCTGCACATCGTCAGGCAGGGCGAGCATTACGTTCCTCTCAACCGTGTACCATGGCAGCAGCCTGTCCTCCTGAAAGCAGAAAGCCATGCGCACGCCGGATTCGCAGATGATTTCGCCGCTGTCCGGCCTGTGCAGCCCGGCGATGACGCGCAGCAGCGTCGTCTTGCCGCAGCCGGAGGGACCAAAGAGCGCATAATGCTTCCCTTTTTCAAAATGATGGGAAAAGCCGCTCAACACCTGCTTGTCCCCAAAGGCCACCGATACGTTTTTCACTTCAATCATGGTGCACCTCCGAAACGCCCGCCGCGATCCTGCGCAGCAGGTTTTCCAGCAGAACGCTCAGCAGCACGATCATCAGCGTCCACGCCAGCAGGCTGTCGGTTTCAAGGTAAATCTTCGCCTCGTACAATCGGCTGCCCACAGCCATCTTCGGCACGCCGATCACCTCCGCCGCGACGACAGCCTTCCAGCAAAGGCCGATGGACGCAAGGCAGCTTCCCGCAAACGCCGGCAGCACAGACGGCAGGATCACATGGCGCAGCGTTCCCCACCGGCCGAAGCGATACAGCCGCGCCATCTCCATGATTCTGGGATCAATGGCGCGCACCGCCTGCGTCAGCGCAGAAAAGACGACCGGCAGCGTCATCAGAAAGCCGGTGAGCACCGGCACGCGCGCAGCGGACAGCCACACCAGCGCCAGCACGATAAAGCTCGTCACCGGCGTTGCGCGCACGGCAGAAAGCGCCGGGGAAATCAGCGCATCCGCCAGCGCGAACCGGCAGCACAGCGCGCCCAGCACTACTGCAGCGGCGATGCCCAGCGCATACGCCTCAACCGTCCGCAAGAGCGTGCCAAGGAGCGTCTTCCAGAACATGCCCTGCGGCAGCAGCTCGGCAAGCCGCGTCATCACGCTGAGCGGCGAGGGCAGCAGCAGCGGCTGATTAACCCTCCACGCGGCAAGCGCCCAGAGCGCGATATAAAACAGCAAAACGCCCGCGCGCCGGAGAAAATCAGCGGCGCGCGGGCTCTTCATCTTAACGGACATAGTAGAACTCATCGGTGGGCAGCTTGCCGCCGATGGACTTGGGGTTCGCCGCAAAGAGCAGCTCATACAGCGGCTCAACCTGCGCGCGCATCGCTTCGCCTTCCACAAAGGTGATGTGGCAGTTGGGGATGGCCTTGGCGGCGACGGCAGCCTTGGGCATCACGCCGTGCGCCTGCACCTTTTCGCCCGCCGCAGCAGGATCCGCATTGACCAGCTCGACGGACTTGGCATACGCGTCCAGGAACGCGGCAACCTTCTCCGGGTTCTGCTGAGCAAATTCGCGGCGAACGAGCACGCAGCCCATGGTCAGCACCATGCTGTCATTGCCCGCCTTCTTGGCAGCGTCGTCAAAAAGCGCGGTCACGTCAAGCGCCGTGCGCATATCCTTATTCTGCATGAGGACGCTGGTGACATGCGGTTCGGGCAGCATGCCCACGCTCACCTCGCCCGCGGCCATCAGAGTCGCCAGCTCGCTGTGTTCGGAGAAGTACTCAACCTCAACGCTGTCCTTGAGACCGTTCTGAGTCAGAATGTAATCCAGCGCGTATTCCGGAACGCCCGCCTGACCAGTGGCATAGAGCTTCCTGCCGGCAAGATCGTCGATAGAATCGATCGTCGGATCGTTGGTGACGATATGCAGTACACCCAGCGTGTTGAGCGCAAGGAGCTGCACGCCGCCGTTGGTCTTGACATTCAGCGTCGCGGCGAGGTTGGTCGGGCAGGCGGCAATATCCGCGCTGCCGCTGGCAACGGCGGCGACAATCTCATCCGCAGCGCCGGCAAGGGTGAAGGCATAGGAATCGGTGTCGTCCATCAGATAGGACATGCCGATACCGGTCGGGCCCTTAAGGGCATAAACATTGATCGGCTCCGCCATAGCGCAGGCCGAAAGAAGCAGAAGGGCCGTCACGAGGGCGATCAGAAGAATTCTCTTCATAAATACATACCTCCTTTGTGCATCATCGGTTCACAAACAAACCGAATGTCAGTATACCACATTTCCGGCGGAATGACAACTTTACGACATAAATGATGCGGAAAATACGTCCGGCAGAAAACTCATGCATTCAAGCCTCTTCTGCGTACGCAGCCAAATGCCTTGCGCAATTTCTTACAAAGCAAAAAAAGAACCAACCGAAGTTGGTTCTTTGGCACCTCCAAGGGGAATCGAACCCCTGATTTTGCCTTGAGAGGGCAACGTCTTAACCGCTTGACCATGGAGGCAGATGGCTGGGGAACTAGGATTCGAACCTAGACAATACGAGTCAGAGTCGTAGGTGCTGCCGTT
>JAFYOR010000051.1 GCA_017547805.1 Clostridia bacterium | reverse complement strand
TTTATGCTTCTGGCAGGCTGTGCCCGCACCCGCTTCCGCCATTGTTTAGCGCATGTGCTGCTTTAGCGCACGCGAGCGCTGTTATGCTGCGTTCGCGCAGAAGGTGCTCCGCAGCGCGGTCTATGCTTCTGGCAGGCTGTGCCCGCACCCACTTCCGCCATTGTTTAACGCATGTGCTGCTTTAGCGCACGCGAGCGCTGTTATGCTGCGTTCGTGCAACAGGCGCTCCGATCCTCTGCTTCTGCCTTACGTCGCAGTTTTGCGGGCTGGTCTCATCAAAACAATCACAGCCGCATCTTTCCGATTTTCCCGGATGGATGCGGCTGCTTTTTATTCTATGATTTATGCGCCAGCAAAGCCCTCTCAGTCGCGGCTTCGCCGCGCCAGCTCCCCCGAAGGGGGAGCCAAGATTCTTTCGCAGCTACGGCTGTTCTTGCCTCTCCCCTTGGGAGAGGTGGCTGCCGGATGCAGACGGAGAGGGCCGGCGCGCAAACCATGATTTTCATTCTTCATTTTTCACCTCTTCCCACATCGCACTCAGTTTCTCGCACGCTTCATCCCTGATATGCTTTTCAATCGCCTCCATCGCCGTTTTGCCCATGTCGTCATACGTCGTAACTGGTTCGGCACTTTCAAAAAAGCGGATGCCTTTTGCGTGATAATCCGGCGCGGCATCAAAGCAAAGCGCAGCCGCCTTCGCCCGGCGAAGGTGATCCTGCGCCGCGCCCCTCTCTCCCTGATTAAGCCACATCTGCGCGCACACAGCCTCAAGCAGCGCTTCATTCTTATATAGAAAGCTCACCCTGCCCGGTTCCTTCAGCCCCTGATATACAGCGATCTGCCAGCTGAGGATATCCGCCGCTTCCCGGTAGCGTTTCGTTTTCATATATACATTCAGATAACCCATCACCATCTGAAACTGCACGATGATCTGGTCAAGCAGCGCCCGGGAAAGGTACTCCGCCGCCTCCTGTGGTCCGTTCAGACCCGATGCAAGCAGATACCCGATTCCCGCATGGTTCATGCGGCAGGGATTGTTTTCCTTCAGAATCGCAGCCGCGCACTCCGCCTCGTCGATCGCAGCATACATATACGCAATGTCGATACGGATGGAAAGTTCGCTGATTTATCCATCCGAATTCTGATCGATGAGCCGGCATGCATGCTCGTAAAGCTCGATCGCCCGCCTGAGCTGTCCCTGTTCGTGCCGCTCTATTCCGACAGCCGCATAGAGTTCTGTGCTCTGATAGACGACGTCAAAGCTGTTGGGATAACGAACAAGCGCCTTTTCCGCTTCGCAGAGCGCCGCTTCTCCCGCTTTCTCCCTGCGCAGTGTTTTGAGCCGCTGCACGAGCTCCTTTCTGCCGTTCTCCCGCAGATGGTATCCAAGCAGCACGTCAACCGACACGCCGAACAGATCCGCCAGCTCCATGATGCTCAGTATGTCCGGCACGCACTTTTCCGTTTCCCATTTGTACACCGCGCCCACGGTGACATTCATCGCCTGCGCAAGCGCCTTCTGCGTCATGCTGCGCTGCTTTCTCATGCTTCTGATATTCGCGCCCAGTTCCATACCCTCGCCTCCGTCCGTGTGATGCCGTCATTATACCATTATTCCCATTTCAGCAAAACGGAGCATCCGGATGAATTCCGCGCGTCTTTTTATGCGCTTAGTATGGGATCAGTTCAATTTGCATGCATTTCCCTTGTCTGTTTTGCGAAAAACATTTGAACTGTTCATGTTTTCCATGTATAATAAAACCAACTAAAAACCGCTCCGAAAGGGAGGACCATCTATGAAGAAGTTTATCGCTCTGCTCCTGTGCGCGCTTCTGGCGCTCACCGCCGCCTCCGCCTTTGCCGAGTCCATCGCGGACATCTGCGCAGCCGGCGAAGCCCTGACCCATGACGAGCTCGTGGAAAAGGCGCTCGCTGAAGAAGGCACCTTCATCGTCTACGGCAACACCAGCCGCATCGTGACCGCCGCCGAGAACTTCGGCGCGCTCTACGGCATCGCCTTTGAGGGCAGCAACCTCAAGGACGCCGAAATCTACACCAAGCTCTCCGCCGAGATCGAAGGCAAGGCGAAGGGCGCGGACATGGTCATGATTCAGGACGGCGCGTCCCTGCAGTCCATGGCGCTTGACACCGGCTACCTCGTCAACTTCGTTCCGGCCTCCGTCAAGGCCAACATCGCCGAGGGCGACCAGAACCCGCTGATCCATCAGTTCATCAACAAGGTCTTCATCTGGAACAACAAGGGCGAAAACGTTCCCGCCATCACCAACGTCTGGCAGCTGACCGAGCCGCAGTTCAAGGGCAACATCCTCTTCAAGACCCCGGACGCCGAGCAGGTCAACATGAACTTCCTGGTCATGCTCACCAATGAGGAATGGTCCGGCAAGCTGGCCGAAGCCTACAAGAACCTCTACGGCAAGGAGATCGAGCTGGGCGAATTCGAAAACGCCGGCTACAAGTGGATCGCCGAGTTCCTGGCGAACTGCTCCTTCGGCAACTCCGATACGACCCTCGCTGAGGAGCTTTCTCAGGAAACCGCCGCTGGCAAGGCCGGTCTGTTCGTTCTTTCCAAGCTGCGCTCCTCTTCCGTCTACACCGAGAACCTGACCGTCGGTCAGTACGTTGCCGCTGAAGTCGGCACCATCATCGAGCCGTTCTCCGGCTTCATGTATCCGATGTATGCGCTGGTCTCCTCCAACGCCTCCCGTCCCTACACCGCGATGCTCTTCATCGAGTATCTGATGACTGCCGACGGCTTCAAGCCCTGGGGCAAGAGCATTGGCGCCTACTCCACCAACACCGAAATCGCGCCGCTGGACAACGACCTGCCGCTCTCCGATTGGAAGGCTTCCCTCGTCATGGAAGATCCGGAGTACATCCTTGACAACTACGAGGACGTCTATTCCTTCGTGACCATGTACCTTCAGTAAGCGGCGGTCTGTGCCCGCACCCGCTTCGCGGCGGCTTAAAAACCCGTTTCGTTCGGGCAAATAGCCCTCCGAAACTGCTCACGCACGAATAAGAGGGCTGTAAAGCGCAAGCTTTACAGCCCTTTTTCTTCCCTACAAAGCTGAGACAAAGCTGAGGTGAACCCATGCAAAATCCCTTCTCTGCAAAGCAGCGTGCAAAGCTCCGCGCGTTCTTTTCAAAGCCCGCGAACGTGATTCTCGTGGTGTTTTGTGTGCTGCTATGCATGCTCACGCTCTATCCGCTGATCGTTCTCTTCCTTGAGACCATCACGGTGCACGCCGGCAAGGAGGCGCGCGCCGTCAAGCTCACAGCGGGCGACTTTACGCTTTACAGCCTTGAGCGCATTTTTGCCACGGCCAAAAACCAGTACAGCAAGCTTACCTTCTACGAGCCGCTGTTTAACACCCTGGCCGTCGCCGTCACGGCGTCGCTGATTTCCATCGTCTTCGGCGGCAGCGTCGCGTGGCTGATCACGCGCACAAACCTCAAATTCAAGAAGTTCATTTCCACCGTCTTTGTCTTCCCCTACATCATGCCCGCATGGACGCTGGCGACGTGGTGGCAGACATTCTTCAAGAACGTAAACGCCGGCGCCGGCACATCCAACGGCATCATGGCGGCCGTTTTCGGCGTCAATATGCCGGAATGGTTCGTCTATGGCTTCTTCCCGATTTCCATGGTATTGGGCCTGCACTATGCGCCCTTTGCCTACATCCTTATCGGCGGCATCCTGCGCAACATGGACGCCAACCTTGAAGAAGCCGCGACGATCCTCAAGACCAGCCGCGTGCGCATCCTCTGGCGCATCACGCTGCCCATCGTGCGCCCCGCGCTGCTTTCAACCTTCCTGCTGGTCTTCGCCAGCTCCATGAGCGCGTACTCGGTGCCCGTGTTCCTTGGCAGCCCGGTACGTTACTATGTGCTTTCCACAAAGATGATGTCGCTCATCAACAACTATCCCGGTCAGGGCTACATCATCGCTGGCGTGATGATCATCTTCGGCGTGGCGATCCTTGCGCTCAACCAGTACGTCACCGGCAGCCGCAAGAGCTACACCACCGTCACCGGCAAGGCCGCGCAGATCTCTTTGATCAACCTGCGCAAGGCCAATCTACCCATCGCCATCGGCCTGACCGTACTGCTGGTGCTGGTTGCCGTCGTGCCGCTGCTCACCTTTGCGCTGGAATCCGTGATCATCAAGGCGGGCGACTACTCGCTTTCCAACATGACGCTGGATTTCTGGATCGGACGAAATCTCACGTACCTTGACCAGGGCGACAGCACCGGCATCCTGCTCTCCGCCAAGGTTATCAAGGCGCTGGGCTTCTCCCTCCTGCTTGCGCTGACCTGCTCCTTCTTTGCCGGCACCTGCGGCGTGCTGGTGGGTTACGGCGTGGTCAAGCGCCGCGGCAGCAAGCTCGCCACCATCGTCAACAACCTCTCCTTCTTCCCGTATCTCATGCCTTCCCTCGCCTTCGGCGCAATTTATCTCGCGCTGAGCACGCGCGTTCCCTTCCTGCACGGCTTCACCGTTCTGGCGCTGGTCGGCTCGGTCAAGTACCTGCCCTTCGCCTCGCGCTCGGGCATCAACGCCATGCTCCAGCTCTCCGGCGAGATTGAAGAGGCGGCGGTCATCGTCGGCGTGCCGTGGCCCAAGCGCATGCTGCGAATCCTTTTCCCCATCCAGAAGAGCAGCTTCCTCTCCGGTTATCTGCTGCCGATGGTTTCCTGCATGCGCGAGCTGTCGCTCTTCGTGCTGCTCGTCCCCACGAGCAACACGCTGCTGACCACCATGCTCATGCAGTACAGCGAAAAGGGCTGGGCGCAGTTCGGCAACGCGATCAATCTGCTGATCATCATCGTGGTGCTGCTGGTAAACGGCATCGTCAACAAGCTCACCGGCGCATCCATCGACAAAGGCGTAGGAGGTTAAGCCATGCCCGAGATTATCCTGAAAAACGTGACGAAGCGCTTTGACAAGTTCGTCGCGGTTGATAACCTGAACCTGACCATCCCCAGCAACTCCTTTATCACGCTGCTGGGTCCCTCCGGCTGCGGAAAGACGACGACCCTGCGCATGATCGCAGGCCTCGAAACGCCGACCGAGGGCGAAATCATCATCGACGGCGTGACGGTCTTTTCCTCTGAAAAGGGCATCAACATCCCGCCCAACAAGCGCGACGTCGGTTTCCTGTTTCAGAATTACGCCCTCTGGCCGCATATGACGGTGTATCAGAACATCGCCTTCGGTCTTGAGAATCTCAAGTGGGACAAGAAGCGCATCCGCGCGCGCGTGGACGAGCTGCTGGCGATGCTCAAAATCGAAGAGTTCGAGCATCGCTATCCCAGCGAGCTCTCCGGCGGTCAGCAGCAGCGCGTCGCCATCGCCCGTACCCTCGCGCCCAACCCGAAGGTTCTCTTCATGGACGAGCCGCTTAGTAACCTCGACGCCAAGCTGCGCACCGAAATGCGCACCGAACTCAAGCGCCTGCATGTGGATACGGACTCCACCTTCGTCTACGTCACGCACGACCAGCTTGAGGCGATGACCCTGTCAACGAAGGTCTGCCTGATGGAAAAGGGACTGCTCCAGCAATACGCCGCGCCGCTTGATATGTATCTGCGTCCGGCAAACCTGTTCGTTGCTGACTTCATGGGCAGCCCGACGATGAACTTCCTGCCCGCAAAGACAAAGAAAACCGGCGAAACCAGCTGCGAGCTTTCCTTCTGCGGCCTCACGCGCACATTCACCGCCGGCAAGCCGCTTGCGTCCCTGCCCGAAAACGTCGTCCTTGGCATCCGTCCGGAGTTCATCTCCATCGTGAGCGACAGCAGCATCCCGGCAAGCGTCTATTCCACGCTGCCCGCCGGCATGGAAACGACGGTAAAGCTCAAGCTCGGCGGAGAAATCATCACATCCGTCGTCTTCGGCGGCATCGACTTCCCGGTGGACAGCACCGTTTACCTCGCCTTCAAGGGCAGCGACATGCTGCTCTACGATGCGCAGAGCAAAAAGCTGATCGCCGACGGCGAAATCAAATAAGACCAAAACCAAAGGGAGGAGCTCCTCATAGAGCTCCTCCCTTCTGTTTGTCAAAAGCCTGCATTGATCAGCAAATGAAATCGGTCGCGGCGGCGTGTACGGCGCGACCGCATCGTTTTTTTCTGCAGGGAAATCCCATTTCCCGGAAGAAAAAACGTTTCTTTGCATTTTTCAGTTGTGCCCAACGGGCGCGGCTGGAAAATGAAAGGGGTGGTTGTGGCGGGGGAAGAGTTCCCCCGTCCACCAGCCTGTCAAAATCTATTTGACAGGCTGAAAGAAGGAGCTCCTTTCGGAGCTCCTTCTTTTTTTGCGTTCGTGAGGCAAACGCACATGTGATCGCTTGAATCGATTACCAGGAATTCATGGTCTGGTTCAGATCGTAGCTCTTGGGCTGCAGGCCGAGGCGGCTGTCGATGAAGTTCAGCGCCATCTGCGGCCACTGCGCCAGCTGAGTGAACGCGTTCACGTAGTTGCGGGTACCGGTGCCCAGGCCAACGCCGTGCGGAGCGTCCGGAGCAAGGTAGAACGCGAAATCCGGGAAGGTCTTAGCAACGTCGGTCAGGCCCGGCAGAATCATCTGATAGAGGCCGTCCTTGTGGCCGATGACGCCGAAGACCGCCGGCAGATTCTCGATGCCGGTGAAGTCAAGGCCGGTGGTGAACAGGCCGTAGATCGGCAGAGCGATGGTCATGCTGTCGTCAACCTTGTCGATCTCATCGCAGACATAGTGCGCATGCACGGAATCCGGGGTCTTGCCAACGTTGGCGATCGCAGACATGATGTTCATGCCGCCAGCGGAGAAGCCGCAGGTGATCATGACGTCGGTCTTGGCGATGTTCTTCGCCTCGGCGTAGTAGCGGATGTAGCGGATGGCACGCTGGAGGTCCAGCCACTGGTCAGCGGCGGCGTACGGATTGACGCGGCGCTGCAGAACGAAAGCGTTGTAGCCGTTCTCGTTGAAGAACTCAGCAACCGGGTAGCCTTCAACGACGTTGTTGCGGTGGGTGGAGCCGCCGCCGGCGATGATGACGACGTTGCCCTTAACGGCAGTCTGGTCAGCCAGCAGGTAGGGGTTCAGGAACGGACGGAAGCCCGGGTTGTCGTAGGAGATCTCCCAGCCTTCGGTCGGCAGCGGATCTTCAACGGCCATGTCGTCTTCCCAGATGTCCCAAACGGTGTCGGCCGGCTCGGCGACCTTGACCATGGTCTCACGGATTTCCTTGAGGTTCTTGTACAGGTCATAGTGACCCATCACGATGCCCTTCTCGGTGGCCGGGGCAACGGTCTCATAACGGGCGCGGGAGAGCTTGTGGAAGTTGACGTAAAGCTGCTCGAAGTCGCCTTCGAAAGCATGCGGGTAGTAGACGACTTCACGGGCAACCTTGAGCTCTTCCTCAACGGCAGCCGCAAACTCTTCAACCGTGGCGAACGGATTTTCCTCAGCCAGCGCGGACAGCGCGAACAGCGCGATGATCGCAACCAGCATCAGGGTCAGAAACTTTTTCATGGTTTTGTCCCTCCGTAGATTTAATTCAGATTCGCCCCACGTTTATCCCGAGCCTCACATCGAAATAAACGTAAAGTTTTCCTTATACTTATTTTGTCACGTCACTACAAAATTGTCAAGATTCTTTTGTTAAACATTTGGTTTTATATAAAAACGGCACGGCCTTTGAAAGCCGTGCCGTATCAGGATCAATACTGAATCAGCGTGCCAACCAGCTCCTGCGCATTCTTCACGCCCTGCGCGTCGCAGTAGGCGTCAAGCTCGCGCGCGATGCGCGGCATGGCGTAGGGATCGGTGAAATTCGCCGTGCCAACCTGGACAGCCTGCGCGCCGCAGAGCATGAACTCCGCCGCATCCTCGCCCGTCATGATGCCGCCAAGACCGATGATCGGAATGGAAACCTTCTTGGCGCACTGCCAGACCATGCGCAGCGCAACCGGCTTGACCGCCGGGCCGGAAAGGCCGCCCGTGTTGTTGGCCAGAATCATCTTGCGCTTATGCACATCGATGGCGATGCCAGTGAGCGTATTAATCAGGGAAATCGCATCAGCGCCGGCTTCCTGCGCGGCGAGCGCGTTCTCCGTAATGTCCGCAACGTTCGGGCTGAGCTTGACGATCAGCGGCTGCTTGCTATGCGCTTTGACCGCCTTGGTGATCTCATACACGCCCTCCGGCTTCACGCCGAAGGCCACGCCGCCGTCATGCACGTTCGGGCAGGAAATGTTCATCTCCAGCATGTGCACGCCGGTCGGGGCAAACGCCTCCGCCGCCGCGCAGTAGGAGTCAATCGACGTGCCGAAGAAGTTCGCGATGACCGCGACATTCTTGGTCAGCAGCCACGGCAGATCGTGCTCGATGAAGCTTTCGATGCCGGGATTCTGAAGACCGACGCAGTTGAGCATACCGCTCGCCGTCTCGGTGATGCGGCTGGGCGGGTTGCCGAGGCGTCCGCCAAGGCACAGACCCTTGACGGAAATGCCGCCGAGCTGGGAAATATCGTACAGCTCGTCAAACTCACGGCCAAAACCGAACGTGCCGCTGGCAGCGATGAGCGGGTTCTTGAGGTGAACGCCGCACAGATTCAAAGACAGATCAGCCATTAAAACTCTACCTCCTTCGAATCAAACACCGGGCCATCCTTACACACGCGCTTATACGTCCAGCTGCCGTCTTCAAGATTGACCTTCACATTACAGCCAAGGCACGCGCCGATGCCGCAGCCCATGCGCTCCTCAAGGGAAAGCTGGCACGGGATGTTCAGCTCGCCCGCGATCTTCTGCACCGCGCGCAGCATCGGGGTCGGACCGCACGCCATAATCAGGTCGGGGCGCTTTGCCTCAATCGCCTCCATGAGCGGCTTGGTGACCAGCGCTTTTTCGCCGATGGAGCCGTCGTCGGAAACCGCCGTCACCGCGCAGGGCGCCTGCGTCATACCATAGACGTGGTTCTTCGTGCGGAAGCCGAAGAACGCATGAGACGTTTCGGTGGCAAAACCGTCCATCGCGCCGCACACCGGCGCAACGCCGACGCCGCCGCCGACAAAGTAAATCGTTTCAGCGCCGTTGCCGTCAAAGCCCGTGCCCAGCGGGCCGAGGCAGCGGATGGTGTCGCCTTCCTTGGCGCTGCAGATCAGCTGCGTGCCCTTGCCCTTGGGCTGGATGGCAAGCGTCAGCGTGCCGGCAGCAGCATCCATCGCCATCAGGCTGATCGGACGGCGCAGCACATGCGCTTCGCCGGGGACAAGCATCTGAATGAACTGGCCGGGCTTTGCGTCCTTGGCAATTTCCGGCGCATGCAGGATAATCCGGATCAGGCCCTCAGCGAGCACTTCGCTTGAAAGAACCTTCGCATCGATATCGATCATGATAAACTCCTTTGGGGGAAGACGGTCAGGGCTGCCGCCCTGAAACCCGCCTGAGGGATTTCATCCCTCAGACTCCCTTCATCGCTTCGCGCGGTTTATACGCTGTTCACTGGATTTATCTATGCTGCGCATCGCGCAGCATGATGGGTGCAGGGACAATGTCCCTGCCAGGGGTATGGGGACAGCGTCCCCATACGTCCTCCATCAGCAAAATCAGACGATTGCCTTGCCCATCTCCGCAAGGCAGCTGCACAGATCCTCGCGCATGCGGATCGCCTCGTCGCGCGCCGCGACGTCGAACGCCACACCCTCGCGCTTCTTCCAAGCGCACAGGATGGAGCGGGAAGCGTTGACGATCGCGCCGTTGCCGTTGGCGTCAAAGCAGCCGGCGATGTCCTTGCCGGTCGCGCCCTGCGCGCCATAGCCCGGAACAAGGAAGAAGGTGTGCGGCATACGCGCACGCAGCGCAGTGCCCTGCTGCGGATAGGTCGCGCCGACGACAGCGCCGATGGCAGAGTAGCCGGTTTCGCCGCGGGTGCCCTCGCCCCACTCCTCAACCAGATCGGCAACCGCTTCATACAGCGTGCGGCCGTCTTCATACTTGAGGTCCTGCAGCTGACCGGAAGACGGGTTGCTCGTCTTCACCAGCGCGAACACGCCGGTGCCATTGGCGGCACAGGCATCGGTGAACGGCTTGATGCCGTCAACGCCCAGATACGGGTTGATCGTCGCGATATCGGAGGAGAACGGCTTCACCTTGCCATAGGGCATCTCGGTTTCGCCGACATACGCATTGGCATAGCAGGCGGCGGTCGCGCCGATGTCGTTGCGCTTGACGTCGGCCATGACGATCATACCCTTGGACTTGGCGTAAGCCATCGTCTTTTCAAACGCAGCCATGCCGGCCACGCCGTACATTTCGTAGTAGGCAACCTGCACCTTGACGGACGGCACGATATCATACAGCGCGTCCACAAGGCGGACGTTATACTGGTAGACGGCCTCGGCGGCGTCCTCAAAGGAATTGATGCCGCCGGGCATGATTTCCTTGATGAACTCCTCCGGCAGGTATTCAATGCGGGTGTCAAGACCGGCGACGGTCGGGTTCTTCAGTTCGCTGATACGGGCATAGAGCTTATCCATGATATGCATAACGTTTTTCCTCCTATATATGTCTGGTACGACGGGGCTGCTGCCCCGTTCCCCGCCAAGGGGCTTCGCCCCTTGACCCCATCATGCTTCGCGCGGTATTAAGCCGCTTATCATCGCACCGCTGCGCGGTGCGTGGGTATCTTTATTCTTCGCATCTTGAATCGCGTTTCCGAGGGCCTTCCGCCCGAAGGAAACACGGCTTCGTTCGCGTGCGTCAAAGCATCATTTACACCTGACTCTGGCGGATGCGGGCGTGGGTTCAGCCCTCCTGATCGATAACCTTGCCGCCGACGATCGTCGCGCAGACAGCACCGAAATACGTCTTTCCGTGGAACGGGGTGTTATGTCCACGGGAGACAAACTTGTCTGCATCCACCGTTACCTCGCGCTCAGGATCCAGCACGACGATATCCGCCGCGCTGCCCACGGCAAGGCAGCCGCCCTCAACGCCCAGCAGCTTCGCCGGATTCGCGCTCATCAGCTCGATGAGCTTGTCAAGCGTCATCGCGCCGGACTTGACGAGCATCGTGTTGCTTACGCAGAACGCCGTCTCAAAGCCGCTGATGCCGCTTGCGGCGATGTGGAATTCAACACGCTTTTCATCCAGATGATGCGGCGCATGGTCGGTCGCAATCGCATCAAGCGTGCCATCGCACAGGCCTTCGATGCAGGCCAGGCGGTCGCTTTCCTCGCGCAGCGGCGGATTCACGCGGCAGTTGGAGTCATAGCCGATGACCCAATCGTCCGTCGCGGCGATGTAATGCGGCGCGGTTTCCGCGGTCACGCGCACGCCGCGCTTCTTGGCCTCACGCACGAGCTGCACGCCGCCCTTGGTGGAAACATGGCACAGGTGAATGCGCTTGCCTTCGGCCTCCGCCACGAGGATATCGCGGGCGATCATCACTTCCTCCGCCGCGCGGGTAATGCCCGGCAGACCAAGCTTGGTGGAAATGAAGCCCTCGTTCATCACGCCGTCTCCCACGAGGTTCTTGTCCTCGCTGTGGCTCATGATGAAAACATTGAAATAATCGGCATACTGCATGGCAAGGCGCAGGAGGTTGGAATTGGTGACCGGCTTGCCGTCATCGGAAATGGCGATGATGCCCGCCTGCTTCATGCGGCCGATCTCGGCCATCTCCTTGCCCTCAAGCCCCTTGGAAATCGCGCCGACGGGATACACATGCACGCCGGAGCCCTGCCACTGCGCCTTTTCCAGAATATAGCGGGTGACGGACGCATTGTCGTTGACCGGCTTGGTATTGGGCATGCAGCAAACGCCCGTGAAGCCGCCGCGCGCGGCAGCCTTCGTGCCGGAAATCAGGTCTTCCTTATACTCAAGACCCGGATCGCGCAGATGGCAGTGCATATCGATGAAGCCGGGCGCAACCACCTTGCCCGCCGCATCAAACACCTGCGCGCCGTCTGCCGGGAGATTCTCGCCGATTGCCGCAACCCTGCCGTTTTCAATCAGGAGATCGGCGATTTGATTGACGCCGCTGGCCGGGTCAATGACGCGGCCTCCGCGAAGAAGCATCTTTTCCATATCAGATCTCCTTTCTGGTGAACATGTACAGCAGCGCCATACGCACGGCAACGCCGCTTTCGACCTGCTGGTTAATGACCGACTGCGCGCTGTCCGCCGCAGAGGAAGCGATTTCCACGCCGCGGTTCATCGGGCCCGGATGCATGACAAGCGCATGCTTCTTCGCCAGCGCAACGCGTTCGGGCGTGATCTCCCAGTTGTCGCAGTATTCCGCGACGGACGGGAACAGACCCTTCTGCTGGCGCTCGCGCTGGATACGAAGGCCCATCACGACGTCCGCGCCTTCGCAGGCGTCCTCAATCGTCGGAGCGACGGTGCAGCCCAGTTCCTCAATGCGCGGCGGAATCAGCGTGGGCGGCGCGCAGAGCACGACCTTTGCGCCCATCGTCGTCAGGCCATAGATGTTGGAGCGCGCGACGCGCGAATGCATCACGTCGCCGCAGACAGCAACCTTGATGCCCTCAAGATCGCCCAGATGCTCGCGCATGGTGAACATATCCAGCAGCGCCTGCGTGGGATGCTCGTTCATACCGTCGCCAGCGTTGATGATGCTGGAGCGCACATGCTTGGCCAGCAGCGCCGGCGCGCCGGACATCGGATGGCGAATGATGATGACGTCCGTGCCCATCTGATCAAGCGTTACGCCGGTATCAATGAGCGTTTCGCCCTTGGCGACGCTCGACGCGCTGGCGGAGATGTTCGCCGCGGCGGCGGACATGTACTTGCTCGCCAGCTCAAAGGACATGCGGGTGCGGGTGGAGTTCTCATAGAACAGCGTCACGATGGACTTGCCCTGCAGGTGCGCGGTCTTCTTGTTGCTCGAACGCAGCACCTGGCGCATGGTCATAGCATTGTCCAGGATCTCCGTAATCTCCTCGCGGCTGACGCCGTCAAGGCCGAGCAGGTCTTTTCTTCTCATCAGTTTATCCTCCCGGTCGGTCTTTCTTGTTGTGCAGATTGTTTGCTGTATCATATGAAATCCGGCTTCAGCCGGCTGATCACGCTGGCCTGCTTTATTCGTAGAGCACGACGCCCATCTCTCCGTCGATTTCCGGCACGAGCACGCCAACCATCTCGCTCTTGCTGGTCGGCAGGTTCTTGCCGACATAGTTGGCGCACACCGGCAGCTCGCGATGGCCGCGGTCAACCATCACGGCAAACTGAATCAGCGCCGGACGTCCCAGATCACAGATGGCGTCCATCGCCGCGCGGGCAGTGCGTCCGGAGTAAATTACGTCGTCAACCATGATGATCTTGGCGTCCTGCACCTGGAAGGGAAGATCGGTCGCATTGACCACAGGATGCTCCTGCAGGATGGACAGGTCGTCGCGGTAGAAGGTGATATCCAGCACGCCCAGCGGCAGCTCGACACCCTCAACCTCCTTGATCAGCTGACGCAGCATTTTTGCCAGCATCACGCCGCGGCGCTGAATGCCCACGAGCTTAATGCCCTCCACGCCGCGGTTATTCTCAATAATCTCATGAGCAACGCGGCGCAGCGCGCGCTCCATGGCCTGCTTATCCATGATATTGGCCTTGAGCTTGAATGTCTTCGCCATGTTTTTCGCCTCTTTCTCACAAAAAATCCGCAAAAAAGCCCTGTCCCGCATATCAGAACAGGGCAAACAAGGGCACTGCTGCCCTGATTAACCATTTATCTGCCTTGCCGACCTCACGGGATCGAATTAAAAGCTTCTTCTATCCGATCCATTATAACATCATTTGACGCCGTTGAAAAGTAGGCATGACCGGATTTGTCATTTTTTGCGCAAAGTCTTCGTGCCTAATCGACTTAAGCCTGAAGATACGCCCTCAGCGCGTCCATGCAGGCCAGCCCGTCCTCAAGACCGATTGCGTGCACGCGCGCCAGTACCTGCGGATCTTTTTCAAGCCGCCTGATGCTCAGCTTCTCCTTGGGGCGGATGACGAACACCTTGCCATCCCGCTCCAGCTGCGCGACGTCATCGCACTGCGCGTTGTAGCGCTCATGCCGGTCAATCATCGTCCGGCAGAGGTTCGGATACCTGCCGTAAAACGCCCGGATCATCCGGGGATCCATCGCCTCCTTGCGATAGAATGCCGGTTGGGTCAGCACGACGATCAGCTTGTCATACCCCAGTTCCAGCGCAGCGCGCACGGGAATGCTGTCGGCAATGCCGCCGTCCAGATACTTCTGACCGCCGATCTTCACCATCCGCGAGCAGAACGGCATCGACGCGCTGGCACGCATCATTTCGATATCCTGCAGCAGATGGTGCATCTGCATGTACTCCGCCTCGCCGGTATTCACGTTCGTCACCACGACCCGGTATTCCCCGCCGTGCGCTTCAAACGCAGCCTCGTCAAAAACATCGTATTTTGTGGGCACAATGTAATAGGCGAATCTCCTGTTGACGATATCACCCGTCAGCAGCAGCGACAGCAGGCTCACGTTGCGCACGTCGCCGGCAAAGCGCTGATTATAGCGCAGCACGCGCCCGCGCTGCCCGGAAAACAGATTGCAGCCAAAACACGCGCCCGCCGATACGCCCACGATGCCGTCCACGTCGATCCCGCAGTCAAGAAAGCTATCCAGCACGCCCGCTGTGTACATACCGCGCATCGCGCCGCCTTCCAGCACAAGCCCTACCCTCATCACCGTTTCCTCCGCTCATGAATACAACATTCTACCACATCCGCGGCTGCAAAATCACAGGCAAACCGAAAAAAAGCACCGGGTCAACCGGTGCCTTGATCGCTTAAGACGTAGAATGCTCGGGGCAGAAAATTCCCACGGCACATACGATACAATGCTTATTGCTGCTGCCTTCCGGCCCTGACAAGGTTCACACCCTCGCATTGCATGGGTTCCATCCGTCATCACATTCTACCTTGCTATTGTAACCGATGGGCTGTAAAAAAGCAAGTGGAATTTCTGCAAAATGCATTTTTGCATTTTATTGCGCCTCGTAGCGCTCAATCAGCCGCTGCATCACGCTCAGCGTCAGATGCAGCATGTCATCTCTCGCCTTTGTCCGGTCGCGCATGATGAGCATCGGCGGCATGTTGGCAAACGTCAATCGCGGATCGAACTTCTGCATGGCGTTAAAGAGCTTCTGGCCGTCCACGCGCGTTTTGGGCGAAAACTTCATGTCGATGCGTCCGTCCGTCTGATGCACGCGCTCAATGCCCAGCCGCGCGCACAGCGCCTTGAGATACGCCACAGCAACGAGGTTCGCTACCGCCTGCGGCTCGTCGCCGAAGCGGTCAACAAGCTCCTCCTCCACGTCGTCGCGCTGCTGCGCGGTCGTGATGGAGGCGATGCGCTTGTAAACGTCCAGCCGCTGCTTGTCGCCGGTAACGTAATCCGCCGGCAGATACGCATTGACGTGGACGTCCATGCGCGTCTCAATGCTGCGGTCGACCTTCGGCGTTTCGCCCTGCGCCTCCAACACCGCCTCTTCCAGCAGCTTGCAGTACAGGTCGTAGCCGATATTGGCCAGATGACCGCTCTGCTGCGGGCCAAGCAGGTTGCCGGCGCCGCGCAATTCAAGGTCGCGCATCGCAATGCGGAATCCGGAGCCGAACTCCGTAAACTCGCGGATAGCGTCAAGGCGCTTCTGCGCCGTTTCGGAAAGCACCTTGCCCGGACGGACGGTGAAGTACGCATACGCCAGACGGTTGCTGCGTCCGACGCGTCCGCGCATCTGATAGAGCTGAGACAGACCGAAATGGTCTGCGTCATAGATGATCAGCGTATTGGCCAGCGGAATATCAAGACCGGATTCGATGATCGTCGTACACAGCAGAACGTCAAACTTCTGCTGGCTGAAGTCAAGCATCACATCCTCCAGCACGCTCTCCTTCATCTGTCCGTGCGCAATGGCGATGCGCGCTTCCGGCACGAGCTTCTGCAGTCTGGCGTAGCATTGATCGATCGACGCCACACGGTTGTACAGGAAGAACACCTGACCGCCGCGTCCCAGCTCGCGCAGAATTGCGTCGCGGATGACGCTGTCCTGATACTCCATCACATACGTCTGAACGGGATAGCGCGCCTGCGGCGGGGTTTCCAACAAACTCATATCGCGGATGCCGACCATGGACATATGCAGCGTGCGCGGAATGGGCGTGGCGGACATCGTCAGCACGTCCACCGACTTTTTCATGTTCTTGATCGTTTCCTTATGACCAACGCCGAAGCGCTGCTCTTCGTCGACGATTAGCAGACCGAGGTTTTTGAACTTGACCGTTTTGGCCAGCAGCTTGTGCGTGCCCACCACGATATCGATCTCACCCGATTCAAGCCTTTGCAGCGTGTCCTTCTGTTCCTTCGCCGTGGAAAAACGGCTGAGTACATCCGCATGCACGGGGAAGCCCTCGAAACGGCGCATGAGCGTGTTGTAGTGCTGCTGGGCAAGAATCGTCGTCGGCGCGAGAATCGCAACCTGCTTGCCGCCCATCACAGCCTTGAACGCAGCGCGCAGGGCGACCTCCGTCTTGCCGTAGCCCACGTCGCCGCAGAGCAGACGGTCCATCGGCTGAACCTGCTCCATGTCGCGCTTGATCTCCTCCGTCGCCTGCAGCTGATCGGGCGTCTCCTCGTAGGGGAAGTTTTCCTCAAACTCGCGCTGCCACGACGTATCCGCCTCAAAAGCATAGCCGCTGTTGCGCTGACGCTCGGCATAGAGCTTGACAAGGTCAAACGCCAGCTCCTTGAGGCTCTCGCGCACCTTGCTCTTCTGCTTGTCCCAGTCCTTCCCGCCCAGTCGGGAGAGCTTGGGCGCGGCGCTTTCGCCGCCGCCGATATATTTCTGGATGCGGTCGAGATGGTCCACCGGGATATACAGCTTATCGCTGCCCAGATACTGCACCATCAGATAATCGCGGCTCGCGCCCTCGCTGGTCAGGCGCGTCGTTCCCTGATAGACGCCGATGCCGTGCGTTTCGTGTACGACGTAATCGCCCACGGCAAGGTCGGTAAAGGCTGCGATCTTGCTGCCCTTTTCCTTCTTTCGCTTCGCCTTGCTGCCCTTCGCGCCGTAGACGTCGCTTTCCACGATCACCGCCAGCCTGAGTGCAGGATACTGGAAGCCGCCGGAAAGCGACAGCGGATAAATCCGGCATTCGCCCTGCGCCGGCGCTTTTTCGCCCAGATCATCAAAGACGGTCTTCACACCCTCATCGGCAAAGGACTGGCGCATGCGTTCGCCGCGCGCCGAGCCGCCAGAGAAGACCAGCACCCGCCAGCCGCCGTGTATCCAGCGCGTGATGTCCTGACACATGTCATGCGTACGCCCGCCATAACTGCCGGCGTCCATGCCACCCATCTGCTCAAGGAGCGTCGGGCGGAGCATCGCTACAGGACGCAGGATGCTCGTCAGCGCCAGCGCCGTATGGGACAGCGCAGCTTCAATGACGTCATCCTTTGTCAGGATCAGGCTTTCCTGCTCCTTTACGGCTTCCCCGCGCTCTATCGCGCTTGAATACGCCTGATGGAACTCGGAAAGCCGGCTGTCAAGGCGCGCAAACAGCGCGTCCGGTTCATCCAGCACGACGATCGGACGGTTCATATAGTCAAGAATGGTTTCCGTTTGCGGATAGAGCATGTGGATCATCCGCTCCAGCTGGCGGCTGGAAATGCCGCTCCTGAGCTGCGCAAGCGCCGCATTCATGTTTTCCACAAACCGCTCAAGCGTCCGGCTCTCGCGGGTGAACGCCTCCGGCGCGGCAACCTCACCCTCCTCAAGGGGCAAATCCGCAAGCGTCGCATCCTCCGCCCCCTTTTCCCGGGCGCGCTGCACGCGGCGCTTCTGCCGCTCCACCGCGGCGCTGATGGCGTCCGCAATCTCATCAAGCCCATCCTCCGGCACGGGCGCTTCGCTGGCCGGCGGGATGACGATTTCCTGAAGGTTGGTCAGCGAGCGCTGGCTCATGACGTCGATCATGCGCAGGGAATCCACCTCGTCATCGAAGAACTCCACGCGCACCGCGCCCGCGCTGTCCGCGGGATAGATATCCACAATGCCGCCGCGCACGGAGAACTGTCCCTTGCCCTCGACCATGTATTCGCGCGAATAACCGGCGCACAGCAGCATCTCGCACAGGTAATCCATCTCCATCCTGTCGCCAACGCGGATGGAAAGCGTATGCAGGGAAAACACGCTGCGCGGCATCAGCCTGTGCACGAGCGAATCCGCCGGCGCAACGACGGCGCGCGCCTGCCCGCTGATCATCCTGCGCATCGTCTCGATGCGGCGGTACGCCACATCGCGGCTGGCCGCCACATCCTGATAAAACGTGATATCGCGTGCAGGCATCTGGCTGACGCCGCCGCCCAACAGCGCCGTCATATCCTCGGTAACGCTGCCGGCAGCGCGTTCGCTGTCGCAAAGATACAGAAGCGGTCTGCCCGTGCGCACGGCAAGCGTGCAGGCCAGATGGATCTTCTGCGCGCGCGTCATGCCGCTGGCGGCGATGACCGCGCCCTTCTCCCTGGCATGCGCCTCGATGCGCTGATAAGGCGCATAGTCTGCCATCAGGTCAAACAAAAAATGGGTTTGCATGTTTTTCCTTTCTCAGAGGGTCATTTCTGTGTGTTTGCCGTGCGCATAGCGCTGTCCATGCCGTTTTTCACCCAGTCCGTTACGGTGTCCGCAGCGCGGAGGAACGCTTCAAACTGCACCTTGCGGTCCTCCTCCGTCTGATAATGGGACAGCACCCAGTTTGCCAGTTCCCATCCCTCCGGCTTCTTACCGACGCCCACGCGCAGGCGCGGAAAATCCTGCCTGCCCAGCAGGCCGATGATGGAGCGCATGCCGTTATGCGTGCCGGCGCTGCCATCCTTGCGCAGGCGCAGCTTGCCCAGCGGCAGATCGATGTCGTCGAAGATGACCATTACATCGCTCATGTCCACCTTGTACCAGTTCACCAGCTCCGTCACGCACTGGCCGGAGAGATTCATGAACGTCTGCGGCTTGACCAGCAGCACCTTTTCCCCGCCGATATATCCCTCGCCGATCAGGCCATGCATGGCATTTTTCGTCAGCTGGATATTCAGTTTTTCGCTCAGCACGTCGATCACGTCAAAGCCGACGTTGTGCCTTGTTCTATGGTATTCTTTGCCCGGATTGCCCAGACCAATGATGATATGCATATGTCCCCCCATGCTTCACTTTGCCAAAACACCAACTGCGGGAGCGCCACAAGGACGCCCCCGCTCGGGTTTTATGTCGAATGTTCGTCTTTTTTCAGGTTCTCGCCTTTTCAGCCGCCACCTGCAGCCAGGATGCCGGATGGATGTTGACGGAGCTGGTGTTCTCATCGGTGTTTTCAATCACCAGCAGGGATCTGACGCCATCCAGCCGCTTCTTGACCGGTTCCTGCGTGGAAATCATCACGCACACGCCAACGACCGTCACCGCGAATTCGCGCATCATATCCACCATGCCGCGCGCTGTGCCGCCCGCGCGCATGAAGTCATCCACGATCAGCGCACGCTGTCCTTCCTTGACCGCGCGGCGGGAAAGGCTCATCGTTTCCACCTTGCCGCCGGAACCGGACAGGTAGTTGATGTTCACCGCCGGCCCCTCGTATACCTTGGAATCCCGGCGGACGATGACCAGCGGAACGCCCAGCGCCTTTGCCGTCATCATGGCAATCGGGATGCCCTTGGTTTCCATCGTAAGCACGAAATCCGGCTCCGCGCGGTAAAACTGGGACGCGATGATCGCGCCCATGCGCGCGACGATATCCGGCATCGCCAGCACGTCAGCCATATACAGGAAGCCACTCGGCAGCAAGCGTCCCGGAGAGCTGAGCATGCGCGAGAGATCCTTGACGCAGCGATACGCGTCCTCCGCCGAGGGAATCGGACGGTAGCGGACGCCGCCGGCAGCACCGGTGACGGTATCCAACTGACCAAGGTTGAACTGGCTGAACACGCCCCGCAGGATATCGATATCCTCGCTGAGCGTCGACTTCGCCGCGCCGAACATTTCACAGAATGTTCCGAGGGTAAAAATCTTATTCGGCGATTCCACCAAGATTCTGGACATGGCGGCAAGACGCTCATTTCTGCGGATACGATCCATACAATCCCTCCCGGATACGAATAATCAATCGGACATCTCTATTATAATTCAGGAATACGAATAAATCCAGTCCCGAACGTTCGTTTTTTCTTTTTTCTGTTGATTGTCTGTACGCTTTTCCCGTATAATAGATAAACAGGAATTATTTCGCTGCCGGTCCTCCGGCAGAGCGAGGAGGCACATCATGCCGCATATCAACGATTTCACCGGAAAGCGCGTGCACATGATCGGCATCGGCGGCAGTTCCATGAACGGCCTTGCGCTGATGCTCAAACAGCGCGGCGTCATCGTTTCCGGTTCCGATTCATCCGAATCCTACACAACCCGCGCGCTTAAAGAGCAGGGCATCCGCGTATCCATCGGCCACTATGAGAAGAATGTGCCCGGCGCGGATCTGATTATCTATTCCGCAGCCATCTCCACGGAAAACCCCGAACGCGCAGAAGCCGCTCGCCTTGGCATCCCGCAGATGGAGCGCGCCGAGCTGCTGGGCCAGCTGATGGAGGGCTATCGCCACGCCATCAACGTCTGCGGCACGCACGGAAAGACGACCACCACCTCCATGATCGCCGCCGTACTGCTTGACGCGGGCATCGACCCGACAGTGCATATCGGCGGACAGCTTGACTGCATCGGCGGCAGCACGCGCGTGGGCAGCCATGAAACCTTTGTTGTTGAAGCCTGCGAGTTCAACGCCAGCTTCCATCAGTTCCATCCCACCATCGCCGTCGTCACCAACATTGAAGAAGATCATCTCGACTTCTACAAGGATCTTGACGACATTTGCCGCGCATTCGGCAAATTCTTTTCCCTGCTTCCCGAAGACGGCTGCTGCATCGGCAACGGCGACGATCCCGAAGTCCTGCGCGAGATGGAAAAGCTGACCTGCGAAACGCAGACCTTCGGCTTTGGCGAAAACAACAACTGGCGCCCCATGAATCTCACCTACGACGATCACGGCTGCGCCAGCTTTGATGCCGCGAAGGATGGAAAGACTGTCGCGCATATTTCGCTGCATGTGCCGGGCGAATTCAACGTCATGCACGCGCTGTCCACCGTCGCTGCGTGCGTAAAGGTCGGCGCTGCGCCCGACGCCATTGCGGACGCCCTTGCCCGCTTTGCCCCGCCGCACAGGCGCTTTGAACACACGGGCACGGTCTGCGGCGTTGAACTGTATACCGACTACGGCCACAATCCGGCAGAGATGGCCTCCGCGCTGGAAAACGCGAGCAAGCAGCCGCACGGCCGCCTGTTTGCCGTCATGCAGCCGCACACGTATTCCCGCGTCAAGACGCTCTTTGACGGCTACATCCACTGCTGCGATCTGGCGGATGAAATCCTGATCACCGACATTTTCGCCGCCCGCGAAAAGGATCCGGGCGACATTCATTCCACGATGCTGGTGGACGCCATCAAAAAAACCGGCAAGAGCGTTCACTATACGCCCACGTTTGACGCCTGCGAAAAGTTCCTTCGCGCCAATTGGCAGCCCGGTGATCTGGTGATCACGATGAGCTGCGGCAACATCCACCTGCTCAATGCGCAGATTCAGGCGCATGGGGACGAGTATTCGTTCTGATACGCAATCCGGATTAATGCATGAAAGCCAGACTGCTCAGGCAGTCTGGCTTTTTCAAGTGATACGGAAAAACGCATCTGCTTGAATCAACAGATGCGTCTATATTCGGTTTTATCACTCACGCTTCGCCGGTCAGTTCTTCCGCGTTGAGGATTTCAAGAGCGATGTCGGCAATTCGCCTGCCCATGTCCATGCTCTTTTTCTGAATATGGTAATGCGCCTGTTTTTCGGTCATATGCAGCTCATCCATCAGGCGACCCTTCGCCTTATCGATGACTTTGCGCTCTTCCAGCATACGGCTGAGCTTTTCAGCCTTTGCGCGGCTGGCCACCAGCTTTTTCTGCATAAACAGCGTCGCACGGATGGCCTGATACAGCGCATCCTGGCTCAGCGGATTCCTCAGCAAAAGCGCATCGCAGCCCGACGCCTCGCTCTCGTCGTAATCCGCCGGCACGATGATCATCGCATCCGCCTGATCCCCCAAGCGTTCTGCCAGTTCCATTCCCGTCATATCCGGCAGTTGGTAGGTCGTCAGAAGCAGGACATGCTCTCCCGCCGCCTGCGCAAGAATATCTTCGCCGCTTGTACAAATTCCGTCCGGAGTGAAACCGATTGCATAAAGAATCTCCTCAATTCTCGCCTTTGCGCATTCAGGCGCTGCCGCCAGAAATCGGCATGCAATCTGTTTTTCCATTACGCATCCTCCGTCTCTGTGTGTTGCCACATCTTTTGTATGGTATATTATAGCAATCACACTCCGGCTTTTCAAGAACAATTTGCATGTTTATCCACCTTTTTGCGTCAAATATACCTTGTTGTGCGTTATTATACATTTTGTACAGATCGAATACAAAAATCCCGCCTCTCATCTCAGCGAGAAGCGGGATTGGTTTACTTGTGATACAGGTTGTTGTTTTCGTATGTCGGCTCGCACGTCAGGTTCATGCCAAGGCGCTTGAAGACGCTGTCGTCCACCGAGGAGAGAATGACAGAGATGTGTACGTCGCAGCCCTTGAGGGCGTCGAGCATCTGCATCGCCTTCATCGCGTTTTCATCGCTCGCCGCACTGATGGCCAGCGCAACCAGCATCTCATCCGTATGCAGTCGCGGGTTCTGGCTCTTCATGTAATCGATTTTGAGCGTCTGAATCGTGCGGATAACCTCGGGAGAAATCAGCTTCACCTCGTCAGCAATCCCTGCCAGCTTCTTGAGCGCGTTGAGCAGCACTGCGCTGCTGGGACCAAAGAGCTCCGTCGTCTTGCCCGTGACGACCGCACCGTCCGGCAGTTCGATAGCTGCCGCAGGATGTCCCGTCTGTTCCGCGATTTCAATCGCCGCAGGAACGACGCTGCGCATCTCCGGCTCAATCTTCAGCGTGCGCATCAGCATTTCGATCTTGCCGACCTCGTTTTCGCTCGTGGAGACGCCCTGACGCACCTGACACGCCGCCTTGAAGTATCTGCGGATGATCTCATTATAGCTCGCCTCACGGCAGACCTCGTCATCGACAATGGACATGCCTACCATGTTCACGCCCATGTCCGTCGGGCTCTTATAGGGGCACTCGCCAAAAATGCGTTCAAAGATGGTGCGCAGCAGCGGGAAGCTCTCCACATCGCGGTTGTAGTTGACCGCCGTCTGCCCGTACGCTTCCAGATGGAACGGGTCGATCATGTTCACGTCGTTGAGATCCGCCGTCGCCGCCTCATAAGCGAGGTTCACCGGATGCTTGAGCGGCAGATTCCAGATCGGGAAGGTTTCAAACTTCGCATATCCGGCCTTGATGCCGCGCTTGTGATCGTGATACAGCTGGGAAAGGCAGGTTGCCATCTTGCCGCTGCCCGGACCGGGCGCCGTGACCACAACCAGCGAACGCGTCGTTTCGATATAATCGCTGCGGCCGTAGCCTTCATCGGAAACGATGAGCTTGAGGTCGCTGGGATAGTTGGGAATCTGATAAAGCTTGTATACCTTGAGTCCAAGCTTCGTCATCTTGCTTTCAAAGATATTGGCGCTGGGCTGACCAGCATACTGCGTCAGCGCGATGGAGCCGACATACAGACCGAAGTTATGGAAAATATCGATCAGACGCGTAACGTCCACATCGTATGTAATGCCCAGATCGCCGCGGCGCTTGTTCTTCTCAATATCGTTTGCGTTGATCGCAATGACGATCTCCGCCTGATCCCTGAGCTCCAGCAGCATCTTGATCTTGTTGTCCGGCTCAAAGCCCGGCAGCACGCGGGATGCATGGTAATCGTCAAAGAGCTTGCCGCCGAATTCCAGATACAGCTTGCCGCCGAACTGCTCAATGCGTTCCCGGATATGCTGGGACTGCAGGCGGATGTATTTCTGGCTGTCAAAACCGATCTTCTTCATCTGACCGTCTCCCGTCTTACGCTCATGCTTACAGATAAAACAACTCAATCAGTATATCAAAATTGACGTTTTGTTTCAAGGGATTGCGTCTGAATTTCACAGGCAGTTTTTGCCGTTCAGCCTGTTTACACGAGTCCTGTATTGCTCGCCATTCTGCCCGCATTCACGCCGCCAAATACGCGCAGCTGCGCCGAGCAGCCGTCAAAGGCCATGTCTTCCACCTTTGTCGTGGGCGGCATCTTGACAAAGGAAAGGGCTGAGCAGCCAAAGAACGCCATCCTGCCCACGCTTCCCGTGCCCAGCGGCATCGTCACCTGCGTCAGGGAATCGCAGCCGGCAAACGCGCCCTCGCCGATTCTCTCAAGCCCGCGGCTGAGCGACAGCAGCGCCAGCCGCCTGCAGCCAAAGAACGCGTTTTCACCGATTTCCATCACGCCGCTGCCGATGATCAGCGCTTCCAGCGTGCTGCTGGCAAAAAACGCTTTCGGCGCAATGCGCGCGATCCTGCGTCCGCACAGCTCGCTTGGAATCTCGATGACCGTGCACTGCGTATCCCTGGGGGCAAGCACCGTCAGCGTGCCGTCCGTTTCCTCCGCAAGGACAAGCTGCGCATCCTCCTTAAAGCTCTGGGTATCGTAGGCGACGGCGTTGAACTTCGCGTATTTTTCCGCCATCGTTCCCGCGCCGCCGCAGAGCGTCAGCGCCTTCGGGCAGCCGAAAAACACGCCTCCGCCAAACGCCTGCACGCTGGCGGGAATGTCCACGCGCGTCAGGCGGATACACTTGGAAAAGCAGCTCGGCCCCAGCGACTGCACGCCCGGTTCCAGCCGCACGCGCCGCAGTCCGGTGCATTTGGCAAAGGCAAGCGTGCCGACCTTCTGCACGCTTCCGGGAATCACGACGCCCTCAAGTCCCGTGCATCCGGTAAACGACATCTCGCCGATCAGGCGCAGCGTTTCCGGCAGAATGACCCGCCGCAGCGCCGTGCAGCCTTCAAACGCCTTGGGCGCGATGGCTGTGATCGTCCGCACGCCCGCCTCAAACTGGATGTCGATATCCTCCGCCAGCGGATCCATGCACCGCACAACCGTCGCCGTGCCGTCTGCATTGTCCGCGATATCCAGCACCCGGCGTCCCACGAACGCCGCTGGCTGCACGCTGCTTGCCGGAGCCGGCATACGCTCCGCATGCTTTTCCTGCGCCCCGCGCACAGATGCGCTGAATCCATCCTGCGCAAGGTGCTGCTGGGCACCGTCCCCGTACTGCATGGGCGTTCTTCTTCTGATGAGCATCTGCTCTCCTCCGCTTTGCCATATTCAATCAGTTTATTATATCACCTCACAGCCGTCCGCGCAACGCAGACCGGATCGCATTTCGCAGTTTTATCCAAAACCACTTGACAGCATTCCTGTCATGCGTTATCATGATGATATCAGTTTGATACCATATAAAGGAGTGACGATCATGATAACCCGTCCTTTCGCTTCTACCATTCCGCAGGAAAAGAACGCCCCCTGCTATAGCGGCTTTGTTGTCCTCTTGCTCAACATCCTCGGTCTCATTGCCGCCATCGCCTGCATCGTGCTGGGCGCCATCCTTCTGGCCGGTGAAGCGTTTCTGGGCGGCGGTCTCCTGCTCGCCGCAGGCACAATCGCCTTCATCGCCCTGTGCATTCTCTTTGCCGCCTACAAGGTCGTCGGGCCGAATCAGGCGCTGGTGCTGACGCTCTTTGGCAAATACTACGGCACGCTGCGCGAGCCGGGCTTCTACGCGGTAAATCCCTTTGTCACCGCCAACGCGCCCGCCGTCATGAACGGCGAGCCGACGGAAACCGCGCAGAAAACCGTCGTCAACGGCGTTCCCACCACGACCATCACCTCCAAGCCCAAGAAGATCTCCCTGAAGACCCGCACGCTTGACAACCGCAAGCAGAAGGTCAACGACGCGCTGGGCAACCCGATTATCATCGGCTCCATCGTCATCTGGCGCGTGGAAAACCCCACCGCCGCCATCTTTGCCGTGGAGAATTTTGAGGAGTATCTCTCCATCCAGTGCGATTCCACCATCCGCAACATCGCCCGCCTCTATCCCTATGATTCCATGAGCGAGACGCAGGACGAAATGACGCTGCGCGATTCCTCGGCAGAGATTTCCGAGATCATGCAGAAGGAACTGGCGGAGCGCGTCAGCGCTGCCGGCCTCGTCATCGAGGACGTGCGCATCACCACCCTGGCCTATTCCGAGGAAATCGCCGCCGCCATGCTCCAGCGCCAGCAGGCAACCGCCATCATCGCCGCCCGCCAGAAGATCGTGGAAGGCGCGGTCGGCATGGTCAAGATGGCCATCGACCAGCTCGGTCAGGAAGAAGTCGTCGTCCTTGACGAGGAGCGCAAGGCGCAGATGGTTTCCAACCTGCTCGTCGTTCTGTGCGGCAGCAAGGACGCGCAGCCCATCGTCAACAGCGGCAGCATTTATTGATTAGGGGAACGATCAGGGACGCTGTCCCCCGAAACCCCTGCAAGGGGTTTTCAACCCCTTGACCCCTTCTTCGCACCGCTTCGCGGCGCGGGGATCACCCGGAGGTTATCCCGATGAATGAACAGGAACTTCTTGAAAAAGAGGAACAGTTAAGGGCGCGGCTGGCGCGCATCGCCGCGCTTGAAGCGCAGGTGAAGGCGCAGGAAAAGGCCGCCAAGGAACGCGAAAAGGCGAAAAAGCAGGTGCTTCTTCGCCTCTCGCCGTCCCTGTGGAACGACATCGCCGCATGGGCGGAGGATGATTTCCGCTCCATCAACGCGCAAATCGAATACATCCTGACCGCCGCCGTCAGGAACCGCAAAAAGAGGTGACAACGCATGAAGCCGCATCAAAGAAAAATGATCGCGCCGGTTATCGTGTCGCTCCTCATGATCCTGTATTACATCCTTTACTTCGGTCTGCTCATTACGATGCTTGACGGCATATGGAAATACGCGCTGGGCGTCATCCCCCTTGTGCTGTCCATCGTGATGATCAAAGTTTGCATGGAACGAATCGACGAAATCAAGAAAGGTGAAGAAGATGATCTTAGTCAATACTGATTATATCAGCGGCAAACAGTTCGAAATGCTGGGCCTTGTCAAGGGCAGCACCATCCATTCTAAGCACTTGGGCAAAGACATCGCGCAGGCATTCAAAACGCTGGTCGGCGGCGAGCTGAAAGCCTACAACGAGATGATGAACGAAGCGCGGGCCATCGCGACCAAGCGCATGGTTGCGGAAGCGGAAGCGCTCGGCGCAGACGCCATCGTCAACATCCGCTACGCCTCCTCTGCCGTGATGCAGGGCGCAGCCGAGGTCATTGCCTACGGCACGGCAGTCAGGTTCGTAAAGTAAACACAAACACAGCGGGAACATCCTTTGTCCCGCTGCGTTTTATTTGTCACTTTTTCAGCGCTTCGCGCACGCGCATGAGCGTCTTTCCGTAAAGGTTCCTCGCTTCCTTTTCTGCGCACGCGCTGCAGGCGCAGCGCCCCAGTTCGTTGTCATGCGCGCCGGTGGTGTCATAGATGATCTCCAGCCCGTCCGTCCTGAGAAGCATTTGCGCCAGTTCCGGATTCTGCGCATACTTCGCCCAACAAACGTCATACAGCGCCGCCTCCCATTCCTGTTCCCACGTTTCCCGGACCGCAAGCTGCTTTGCCAGCCGCCGCGCCTGATGTGCATTGAGCACGGCAAACCGCACCCGTTCCTCCATCTCAACGCGCTGCGCCAGAAACGCCGCCTGCGCATTGCCATAAACAACGCCGTCCAGTTCGATCCTTGCCGGCGCTTTCAGGGCCATATGCGCATGTTCCTTCTCAAATGCGTCGATGCATCGGATTTCTTCCTTTTCGTCCGCCATCGCGTTATCCAGCTTTTGCGCGATCATTTCAACCAGCTTCCGGTTTTTGAGCGCCTCCATCCATTTTTCCGGAATCGCCTTTCTGCCGTAGACAACGCCCGCCAGCGAGCCGGCAACCGCCGCCGTCGTGTCCGTATCCTCGCCCATATTGACCGCCCTGAGCACACAGTCGCTGTAGTTATCCGTCGTCAGCAGGCACCACAGCGCCGCATGCAGCGTATGAACCGCATAGCCGGATGCCCGCAGATCGTCCATCGCGTATGTCCTGAGCGCTTCGGGATGGATAAACAAGCCCGGCGTATTCATCTCCTGGCTGAATGCGCCGCCCATTTTTGTATAAAGCGCCTTCGCCCGTTCAAATCCACGGCTGAACGCATTGAGCATCGTCTCTTCCCCGCCGCTGTGCAGCCATTCGTCCAGGATCATCGTGTAAATGCCGCAGCAGATCAGCCCGCGCTCATGCCCATGGGTCAGGCTCGAAACGGCATGGACCGGCTGAAGGAATTGCGCCGTATCCTTTTTCTCACGAGGCGTCTTCAGGCTCTGCCACAGCGCAATCGGAAAGATCCGCATCAGGGCGCCGTTGCCGTTTCCCCATTCGCTGTAATCACCGCACAGATCGATATCCACGCCTGCTTCATACCGGTCGATCGCTCTTCTGCACGTCAGTCCGCTGTCAAAAACCACGCCGGCAGCGGTATACTGCGCGCGATGCAGCCACGCCGCATACTTCTTCATCATGTCCTCGGGATTAAGGCCCTTAAGCAGGCTGTCCGCCGTACACAGCGCCATCGCCGTATCGTCCGACCAGCTTCCCTCCGGCTGATAATGCGTCCCGAAGCCCACCATATCCGTCGCGGGATTGCGCCGCATCTTCTCGCGGCTGCTGAATTCATAGGGCACGCCCAGCGCGTCACCCACAGCAAGCCCCAACAGACCATCAAGAGCGTATTCCGTTTTCATCATGCTTCCCCTCATCTCCTCGTCTCCATTTATATCATCAGTATATCACCTGCGGCAGCCTTCGCAGTCGCAGGCCATGCAACAAAATGCAGCCAAATAATAAAGCGCGCCCCCACCTCCGCACGGGTCTGCATGATATGCAGCATGGCGCACGCGGGCGATTTCACGCAATTTCCTGTGCAACGAAAAAGCGGGACATATTGATGTCCCGCCCGGAGTTTATGCTTTCTTCGTCTCCATTTTCTTGACAATCAGGCTGAGAATCATGATGCCCGCGCAGGGAACAAGGTTGCAGGCCATGCCTGCCTGCAGGCTCACGCTGTCGGCAACCTGACCGATGATCCACGGCATCACAATCGCGCCGATGCTCGCCGTCGGCAGCAGAATGCCCATGCTTGCCGCGCTCATCTGCTTTCCCGTGCCCGCCACAGCGATGGGATTAACGCCCGCCATGGAGAACGCAAAGGCAAAGAGCATCACAATCGCCGCAGCCGGCGTATTCATGAACATCATCGCGCCATAGAGCGCGGTGCAGCCAAGGCCCATCACCGCCAGCGCCCTGAAAGTATCCTTGATCGGGAAGACAAACGCGATAAGCAGCCGCGCAATCAGCGTCGCGCCCCACATGATTGTCACCGTATACGTGCTCAGACCGCCGGAGAGAATCTCCTGACTCTTGTAATAGGTCACCATCCACCCGGTGACGCTCGTTTCCGCCGCATTCTGACAGAAAACCAGCGCCGTCAGCAGCCAGAACTTCGCATTTTTCAGGAAGGAGAAGTCCGTTTTTTCCTTCTGCGCGGCTTCCTGCGTGCGGCCCGGCAGCTTCGCGCTCATGAACACCGCCCACATCGCCATGCCGCACAGCGCCACCGCGATCATCGGCAGCGTCTGTCCCACGCCGCGCATCGCAGCGATGATGAACGGGCAGATCAGCGCGCCCGTCGCATAGAACGCGTGCATGATGCTCATCGCGCGGGCGCGGTCATCCGTATTGTTGCCCACCAGCACCGTGCAGGTGTTGATGGCGCAGCCCTTCGCCATGCCCACCATCAGGAAGGCGAGCATCAGCAGCGCCGTCACGCCCGTGACAGCCATCAGTCCGTAGCCAAGGGAATAACCAAGGCAGAGGATCATCACCGTCATCCTTGTGCCAATCTTCGCTGGCAGCAGTCCCGTCAGGAACGACGCGCTCATGTTGCCGATGCTCATGAGCGAAAGCAGCGTGCCCGTCACCGCGAAGGAGAATCCATGCATTTCCTGCAGGATGCTGACAATCACGCCGCTGGAAATCGCGCTCACGCCACTTAAGAAAAACGCGATAAAGCCGGTCATGCGCAGCTGTTTACTTCTGTCCATTGTCATCCTCTTTCTGCGCTTATCCGCAGTATTTTCCGATCGCCGTACGGATGCGCGCGGCTACCGCCTGCACCTTTTCCATATCCTGCGCGGCAAGCCCGGGCATCGGCCTGTGCACGCTGCCGCACAAGACGCCTTCGTTGATCTCCAGCACCTTCTTGATCACCGCATACATGTTGCCGCGGCAGGAGCAAAGATCGGCAATGATGCCGTTGACCTCGTGCTGAATGGGCTGCGCCTTGACAAATTCGCCATTCCTGACCAGTTCATCCATCTTCAGGAACAGCTCCGGCATGGCGCCGTATGTGCCGCCGATGCCGCCCTTTGCGCCGATGGCGCGTCCGGCGATGAACTGCTCGTCCGGACCGTTGAAGACCACGCAGTTTTCTCCGCCGGCGTCAACAAAGCCCTGAATATCCTGCGCAGGCATGGAGGAGTTCTTCACGCCGATCACGCGCGGATTTCTGCGCATTTCCTTAAAGAGGCTCACGCTCAGCGCCACGCCGGCCAACTGCGGGATGTTGTAGATGATGAAATCGGTATGGGGCGCAGCGGCGGAAATATCGTTCCAGTACTGCGCGATCGCATAATCCGGCAGGCGGAAATAAATGGGCGGAATGGCGGCGATGGCGTCAACGCCGAGGCTTTCGGCATGCGCCGCCAGTTCGCAGGATTCCTCCGTGTTGTTGCAGGCGACATGCGCGATGATTGTGCACTCGTCTCCCACTTCTTCCATGACGGCTTCAAGGATGAGCATGCGCTCCTCCTTTTCAAGATAGATGCACTCGCCGGAAGAACCGCCGACATACAGTCCCTTTACCCCTTTTTTAACCAGATGGCGCGCAAGCTTCTTCGTGCGCTCCGCGCTCACCTTTCCCGCATCGTCGTAGCAGGCATAGAACGCAGGAATCACCCCGCAGTATTTTTCAAGCCGATTCATTCGCTTTTCCTCCCTTTGCCATGGGTTGTCTGCTGACTGTATTATGCCACGCCGCCGCATGATTTTCAAGCAGGAGTTGACGCACACAGGGCGCTAAGATTATAATAGCTCCATAAAGAATATTTGCATACGCTCTGCGCAGGAGGACAGCGCCATGACCAAGCAGGAACTTTTTGACCTGATGAAGGGAACGATCATCGTTTCCTGTCAGGCGACACCCGGTGAACCGCTCTATATGAAGGATCAGTCCATCATGTATCTCATGGCCCGCGCGGCAAAGCAGGCCGGCGCGAAAATGATCCGTACCAGTTCCGTGCGCGATATCGTGGAAATCAAGGAAGAAACCGGTCTTCCGGTCATCGGTCTGATCAAACGCGAGTATCCCGGCTACACCGGCCGCATCACCATGACCATGCGCGAGGTGGACGAATGTATGGAGGCGCTCAGCGATATCGTCTCCATCGACTGCACTGACACCGTCCGCGGCGACGGTCTGACCGCACCGCAGTTTCTCAAGCTGGTAAAAGAAAAATACCCCAACATCATCATCATGGCGGACTGCGCGACGCTTGAAGAAGCAAAGGCCGCCTATGCCGCCGGCGCCGATCTGGTTGCCAGCACGATGAATGGCTACACCGCCGCCACCGCCCACTGCAAGGGCGAGCCCAATTACGAGCTTGTGCGCGAAATGGTCGCCGCGCTCCCATGCCCCGTCGTTGCCGAGGGGCGCGTTCATACGCCCGATCAGGCGAGAAAGATGCTGGAAATCGGCGCATGGGCAGTCGTCGTGGGCGGCGCAATCACGCGGCCGCTGGAAATCGCCGGCCGGTTTATGGCTGCCGTTAAGGACTTTCACGCGTGATTTTGCCCTCCCTTCGGGGAGGGTTTTCTCAGAAAGGAGCAACCTTATGATCCTCGCCATCGACATCGGCGGCACAAGCGTGAAAACTGGGCTCGTCGATGAATCCGGTCTGCTTCACGCAAAGCACGAAGCGGACGTCTGCTTTGACGGTTACCGCACGCCGATTCTTGACACCGTGATCAGGGAGGCGCATGCCTTCCTGCGCCGCGAAAACGCAAAAGTCTCCGGCATCGGCATTTCAGCAACCGGTCAGGTGGACGACACACTCGGCGTGGTCATCGGCACCAACGGCAGCATTCCCGGCTACGAGGGCGCCGCGCTCAAGGAGGTCTTTGAACGGGAATTCGCGCTGGAAACCCACGTTCTCAACGACGCCAATGCCGCAGTGCTGGGCGAAGCCTTCGCCGGACGCGCAATAGGCCTGAGCAACGTGCTGATGGTCACGCTCGGTACGGGCGTAGGCGGCGGCATTGTGCTCGGCGGGCGGATTTACGGCGGAACGCGCGGCATCGCCGGAGAGCTTGGTCACTTTCCCCTCTACGCTGACGGCCTGCCCTGCCCCTGCGGCGGACGCGGCTGCTTTGAAGCATACGCTTCAACGTCGGCGCTGGTCCGTCTTGCAAAGGAAGCAACCGGCGAAGACAAGCTGACCGGACGCATCGTGTTTTCCCGTGCGCAGGCAGGCGATGCCGCTATGCTGCGCGTGCTTGACCGCTGGATTGGCGATATTGCCGCCGGCCTTTCCGGCCTTGTGCACATCTTCAATCCGCAGATGATTCTCATCGGCGGCGGCGTATCCGCGCAGGAGGAGCTGCTCATCAAGCCGCTGAAAAAGCGGGTGCTCCAAACGGTTATGCCGCGCTTTGGCGAAGGCCTGCGGGTGGAAAGCGCAAGCCTTGGCAACGACGCAGGGCTGATCGGCGCAGCGAAGTTTTTCCTTGATAGAACGGCAGCTTCTTAAAACCCCTGCATATATGCATAAAGCCTGCGAAAGCACATACGTGCTCTCGCAGGCTTTTCGTTATGGAAGCGTCAGGGACTGCCGCCCCTACAACCCTGCGCAGGGATTCTCCCTCGGACTCCCTTCATCGCTTCGCGCGGATTTACGCCGTTTGGGTGGAATGGCATTTACTCCACGAAGGTCACGAGTTCTTCCATCGCTTTGCGCTTCTTATTGCGCAGCGCGTCGCCCGCCTTGGCGTATCCCAGCGTGATCATCAGCCGGACAGGACGTTCAATGCCGCACAGCGCGCGCACCTTCGCATCGTCAAACCAGCCAAGGATGCAGGTAGACAGTCCCTGTGCCGTCGCTTCCGCCGTCAGATAGGCGCAGGCGATGCCGATATCCATCGAGCGATAATCGTTATTCTTGATCTTCGCGCCCAGTCCCGCGCTCTTGACATACTCCTCCTCAGACATGACGATCATCACCGGCGCCTGCACGGCGAATTTATTCATGCCTGCCGGACCGACCGTCAGCCGCGCGGCTTCCGTCGCCTTCTCTCCCGTCAGCACGGTCAGATGAAACGGCTGCCCATTGCAGGCCGACGGCGCGAGCCGCGCCGCCTCCAGCACCGCATCAAGCTTCTCCTTTTCAACCGGCTTTGTTTCGTCATAGCTGCGGCAGGACTGGCGCGTCCTTGCGATGTCCATAAAGTTCATGCGTTCACCTCACGGTTCTTTTTGCATGCTCTTATTGTAGCCTGCCGCCGCTTGTGCGTCAATCATTTTCCGCCGGCAAAAGGCGCTCCCATCCAGGCTGTCCGTTCAGCGCCGGCTCCTGGCCGGAGAGGGGACTGACGGGCTGCACACCCGCATCGCGCAGCTCTTTGCGCAGCGCCATGAGCAGACGTCCCAAATGGTTTTCTCCCTCGCCGGTATAGATATTCTCGCCCCACAAACGGTCATTCCACGTATTGCCTTCAACAAGCACCTTATCACCCGTGCCCACGAGCAGCGCTGCCAGTTCGGGATTCTGCGTGAACTTCGCGCGCAGGACGGCAGCCATCGCATCAAACCTCACTTCGTTCCAGTCTTCCCGCAGGTAAACCCACGCGCCGAGGTTCTTCGCATCCAGCGGCTCCAACGACCTGAACCATTCGCGCTCCTCGCGGGTGACGCACTTTTGCGCCTGATATGCCGCCTCGGAATTATCATACACAATTCCATCAAGCTCGACCTTCGCCGGATAGAAATTGCTCAGGAAGCGGTATTCTCCGCGGAACAAGCCCACACGGTTATAGCCGGTATAACCAAAGCAATTGAGCATCTGCCAGCCCGTCTCGCCGACAGCCTCGCGGTATCGTTCCTCTCCGGCACGCAGACCGCGCCGCACATCGGACGGCAGCATCTCCTCAAGTCCCTGTGGCAGGTCAAAAACGATGAACGCATCCCTATGCTTATCCAGCCACTCACTACGGTCAAATGCCTTCGCCGCATCCTCGTCCGGCTGCTGCAGGATCGCAAACGAGAAGCGTTCAACGACCGCATTGCGCTCCGGCAGCTTGGAAAGCAGATACGGCCAGCGCTGATTGCGGATGACGAAAAGATGTTCATCCGGATGCTTCCACTTCAGCACGCCCCATAGGCGGGGCGAGATGCCCTTGTCCGTTCCTTCAAATGCAGTTCGGTCGACCGACAGACGTTCATCCCCGTCGCACAGCGCACAGAGCAGGTCTACACGCAGCCGATCATTCATGATATCATTGCGTTCTTCTGCCTTCGCCATTCTCCGGGCCGCCGCAAGCGGTTCCGGCAGGAAGATTCCTTTCTGGGCGCCGACTGCCTGCATGGCAGCCTTCATGATCGCCAGATGCGCCTTCGTCGCCGGGCTGAATGTCGCAGGGAACACAACCGTTCTCTTTTCCACGCGATTTCGTTCCTTTCCTTTGGGATGATACCAGCATACCATACTAAAGAGGCTGCCGGTTGCGTCCCATGCGACAAAAACAGCCGCCGGAAATCCGGCGGCTGAATCAGATATGAATTACTTGCCCGCGAGCTTTTCGAGCATATCCCACACGCCCAGCATGTACATGATGCCCAGCGCACGGTCGTACAGGCCGTAGCCCGGACGGACGTTGCCCGGACCCTCGTCCCAGAGGTGACGGCCATGATCCGGACGGATGTAGCCTTCGTAGCCGCACTCGTGGTACGCCTTGAGAATCTCCAGAATGCCGGTATCGCCGTCGCAGTCGCGGTGGCTGGCCTCAGAGAAGTCGCCGTTGTCAAAGTGCTTGACGTTGCGGATATGCGCAAAGGCGATGCGGTCGCAGTGCTTGCGCACGATTTCGGCGACGTTGTTGTTCGGATCCGCGTTGAGGCTGCCGGAGCACAGGGTCAGGCAGTTGCACGGATGATCGACCATCTTCAGGAAACGCTCGATGTTCTCGGCATTGATCAGCAGGCGCGGGAGACCGAAGATATCCCACGGCGGATCGTCCATATGGATCGCCATCTTGATGCCGCACTCCTCGCAGGTGGGCATAATCGCTTCAAGGAAGTACTTCAGGTTCGCCCAGAGCTTCTCGTGATCCACGCCGGCGTACGCCTTGAACAGCTCGTCCAGCTTCGCCATGCGCTCCGGCTCCCAGCCCGGGAAGGTCATGTTGTACTTCTCGGTGAAGTCAAGGATGTACTTCGCCATCGCGTTGTAGTCATCCTGAATCATGCCCTTCTCGTAGAACAGCGCGGTGGAACCGTCACCGACCGGATGGAACAGGTCAGAGCGGGTCCAGTCAAAGATCGGCATGAAGTTGTAGCAAATGACCTTGACGCCGAACTTGGAGAGGTTGCGGATGCACTGCTTGTAGTTTTCGATGTACTTGTCGCGGGTCGGCAGACCGATCTTGATGTCGTCATGCACGTTCACGGACTCGACAACGTCCATGTTGAAGCCGTAGGGCTCAAGCTGCTTCTGCACCTCGGCAATCTCTTCGACGGTCCAGATTTCGCCGGGCATCTTGCTGTGAAGCGCCCAAACGATGCTGGTCACGCCGGGGATCTGCTTGATATCGGAAAGCTTGATCTTATCGTTGCCTTCGCCATACCAACGGAAACCCATCTGCATAGGCATAGAACATTCCTCCAATTCTTGTTTGTACCATCCCTCCATGAAGAAGCAGACAGTTTTGGATAGATTGATTATAGCATATCCCGAATCCTTCTGGCAATGACGTATGTAAAAAAATCCTTATCCTTTCCCTGCCGTTTTGGGTCCGCAAACAAAACGCCGCTTGACAGTTTTTTTGAACCGCCGTATCATAAAGGTGAAATCCCGGATACAGCATCCGGTCAACAGGAGGCATCTGCCATGGCTTTTCTTCAGGTTCAGTTCTATTCTAAGACGCTCAATGTCTGTTCCACCGTCAATGTCATCCTCCCGGAGGCCGATCAGGGAATTGGTGTTGACGCCAGCAAAGTCGGCACGCTGCCCAAGGTGCTCTATCTTCTGCACGGCTACAGCGACGACCATTCTATCTGGATGCGCCGCACCAGCGTCGAGCGTTATGCCGCGCAGCACAACCTCGCCGTCATCATGCCCGCCGTCAACCACTCCTTCTACTGCAATGAGGTACAGGGCGAGCGCTACTGGGACTATGTATCCGATGAACTGCCCCGCGTGATGCATACGTTCTTCCGTCTCTCCGACAAGCCGGAAGACACATTTGTCGCCGGATTGTCCATGGGCGGCTACGGCGCGATGAAGCTGGCGCTGACCTATCCCGAGCGTTTCGGCGCCGCCGCGAGCTTCTCGGGCGTGACGGACATCGCCGACATGTCCCACCGCAGCGAGCAGAGCCTGCTGCAGATGGACCGCATCTTCGGTTCCCACGACAGCATCGCCGGAACCAGCGACGACCTGCTTCACCTGCTCAAAAAGAATGCCAAGGCCAAGAGCAAGCCGCGCCTGTATGTCTCCTGCGGCACGAAGGATTTCCTCTATCACCAGCATCAGAAATTCGTACCCGCCGCCGAGAAAGCCGGCTGGAATGTCACCCGTTTTGACAAGCCCGAAACCACGCACTCCTGGGCCTTCTGGGACGAGGAGATCGCCAAGTTCATCCCCTTTGCGATGGGGAAGGCGTAATCAATTCAAGAACCGGGCGGATGATATCCGCCCCTACACACCATACAAAAACAGCATCCCGGTTTGTTTTCATAAAACCGGGATGCTGCTCTTTTTGGGAGATACGTTGGGCTGCCGCCCAAACCCGCCAAGGGGCATTGCCCCTTGACCCTTCTTCGCTTCGCGCGGGGGAAGCAGCTTCAGCGTTTGAGCGCTACATAGAGATCATTGACATTCGTTCCCGTCGGTCCGGTCATGATCAGCGCATCCATCGCGCTGAGCAGCGTATAGGCGTCGTTGTTTTCAAGATGCGCCCTGATGCTTTCCATCCCTGCGCGCTGCGCAAACGCGCCCGTCACAATGCCTCCGGCGGCGTCGGTCGGACCGTCCGTTCCATCCGAGCCCACCGCGAACACGCACACATCATCCATGCCGGCAATGCCCAACGCCGCGGCGAGCGCCGCCTCCTGATTCCTGCCGCCCTTGCCCGTTCCGCGCACATGAACGACCGTTTCGCCGCCCCAGATCAGCGCGCACGGACCTTTTTCCGTCCGGATTCTTTCCGCCAGCATCAAGCCGGCGTCGCGCGCCTCACAGCAGAGTCCTTCCTCCACGATCTGTGCGCTGTAGCCAAGGCGCTGCGCTTCCCGCGCTGCCGCCGCGCACAGCGCCTGCACATTGCCCGCGATCACCGTTTTTACGCCGCTGAGCATCTTGGGCGTTTCCCTGCCCATCGCCGCCATGGCAGCATCGCTGAGCGTAAGCCCGTATTGCCTGACAATCTCCATCGCTTTTTCACAGGTCGTTTCATCCGGGTATGCGGGACCGGATGCGATCGCGTCCAGCGGATCGCCCAGCACATCCGACAGAACGATCGCCATCGTCTTTGCCGGCGCAATTTCAAGCGCAAGCCTTCCACCCTTGACAGCGGACAGCCGCTTTCTGATGCAATTGATCTGCGTGATATCCGCGCCGCAGGCAAGCAGCTGGCGCGTTGCGTCGGCGATGTCTTCAAGCGTTACGTCAGGCGCAGGCGATTCAAAGAGCGCTGAACCGCCGCCCGAAATGAGCAGCACCACCTCGTCCCCTTCGCCAAGCCCGCGCACCATCTCCAGCACGCGCTGCGCCGCCCGCACGCCGTTTTCATCCGGAACGGGATGCCCCGCCTCGTAGAGTTCAAGGCAGCCGATCTCGCCCTCGCAGTGGCCATACTTGGTAATGACAACGCCCTGCCTGATCTGCTGCTTGCCCAGCGTACGGTACGCCGCATCCGCCATCCGCCACGCAGCCTTGCCGAGCGCGATGAGCGTCACCGGCCGGGAAAACTGCACGCCGCTGAGCGTACGCCGAACCGCCTCATCCGGCAGCACCTGCGCAATCGATGTCCGGACAATCTGCATCGCATCGGAAATCAAACGGTTTTCTCTCTCCATCTGTTTCGCCTCCGCCCTCGCCGTTACTTCAGGCGCATCATCTGCTCATACAGCGCCAATCCCAGCGTTTTTGAGCAGTCCGTGCCGAAATGCGCCCTACGCACAGGCAGGCCATTTTGGATGCGCTCCACCGTCCAGTCAAGCTTCTCCTTGAACTGGTTCTTGGCGATCATCGGCAGCTGCGCGCGGGTAATCAGGTCTACGCAGCGCTCGTAAGCGTCGCTTCCTTCGTCAATCAGCCCACGATCATTGCGCACCTCGATCTGCGCGCCTTCTCCCGCCGCCAGAACGACGCTGACCGTATGCATCCGCCGCACTTCGTCATAGACGCTCTGCGCAGCCTTTCCATCAATTGTAAACGTGCACGCTGCCGCAAAGCCGATGAAGTGCACATCCCAGCGCCGCGTCTGCGGCAGCACATGCGCATTGTCCTTCGCTGCGCCGATTGTCAATTCCGCCTGCGTCTGCTGCCACGCAAGCGCAAAGCGCGTTTCGCTCTGCATGCCCTGACGGTAATCAAGGGTTTCACCGTCGTCCTCGATGAGCGTAAAGCTGCCGTCCGCGCCCGGTGCAACAAACAGCTCCATCATCTTCGCGTTGCCAAGCCTCTTTTCGCCCGGCACATGCGCCTGCAGCGGAACGATGGCGCCCGCCTTGAGGAAGACCGGCATCTGTTCAAGCGCCCGGCAGACGGACAGCACCCGCCCGCCGCGATAGACCGCGCCGGTAAACAGATCCGTCCACAGGCCCTGCGGAAAGAACACATCCGTGCAGGCCATTCCGCCTTCATCCATCGGCTGCGTAATGGGTGCAGCGATCATCTCCGTGCCGAACCAGTACTGATTGGGTACCTGATACGCCGCCTGCTCCTGCGGATGGATATGATACATCGGCAGCATCAGCGGAATCTGTTCGCGCTCCGCCCGCGCATTCATCGTATTGAGATACGGGAAAAGCTGATGACGCAGGCGCATGAAATCCGTTATCACGCGCTCGCTTCTGGGATTATAGCTCCACGGCTCGCGGGTATTGAACAAACCGTTGGTGCTGTGCAGGCGGAAGATCGGCGAAAATACGCCGAACTGGATCCAGCGCGCCGCCAGCTCGTCATCGCGCACGCCGCCCATATGTCCGCCGATGTCATGACTCCACCAGCCGTAGCCGATGTTTGAAGCCGTCGCGGTAAAATACGGCTGAAATTTCAGGCTGTCCCACGTCACATAGGTGTCGCCGGAAAAGCCGATGGGATAACGCTGGCTGCCGTAGCCGGCAAAGCGCGAAAAGATCATGCCGCGCTTTCCCGCCCTCCGGGACGCCAGATAATGCATGTGGTTGAGCATCCAAAGCGGGTGAATCGCCTCCAGCCCGTGCGCGTCGGCTTCCTCTCCCACGAGCATCTTGAAATCGTTGCCCTGCTGCCAGTCAAGCCACCAGAAATCAACGCCGTCCTGCTCATACGGGAAGTGCAGGATTTCAAAGTATGCCTTCAGGTATTCGGGGCTGAGCCAGTTGCAGGGAACGGTCTTCTTCGTCTGCGGGTCAACGCCCATGGCCTTCGCCATCTCTTCATACTGGCATTCGTACGCGCGGACGCCCTGCGCCGGATGCAGGTTCAGCGCTGTCCTGATCCCTTTTTCATGCAGCGCGGCGATAAACGCCCGGTAATCCGCAAACAGCTCCGTATTCCACGTATAGCCCGTCCAGCCGTCATGATAGGTTCTGCCCTCGCCGGCAGTCAGGTGCCAGTCCATATCCACAATGCCCACGGAAAGCGGCACATCCTCCCTGGCAAAGCGGTCCATCAGGGAAAGATACCCCTCCTGCGTGTAGGCGAAATACCGGCTCCACCAGTTGCCCAGCGCAAACGCCGGCAGCCGCTGCACGCGTCCGGTCAGGGTGCAATAATCCTGAACAGCCTTCGTGTATGCATGGCCATAGCCAAAGAAATACACGTCCGTGCCAGCCGCCCTCGGCGCAAACCAGCCGCTGCCGTCAAAGACGGGCGTTCCGCTGTCATCGATCAGCGCAAAGCCGTCCAGCGAACACACACCGTCAGAGATTTCGCACGCGCCGTCCACCTCGTCAAGCGTGGACGTCGTTCCGCCAAGGTTATGCAGCGGCTTCTGCCCGTAATGCCACAGGAATGCCGGCTCGCCAAGGTGGCGGATGGTCAATCCTTCTTCAAGCGGCAGCCCCTTCTTGAGAACAATTTCAAGCGCATCCGTGCGCAGGATCAGGCAGTTTTCGCTTTCCTCCGCCGCGCAGGCGCACTCTTCAACGCGCCGGCAGAGCACCGTCAGCGTCGCATCGTCCGTGAACGTCCCCTGCTCAATGCGGATCAGACGCGGGGTGATCACCGTCAGCCGAATATCCTCAACGCAGAAAACCTGCTGGTCATAAGGCGCAGCATCCGTCTGCATTCGCAGGTATTGCGGCAGGTTGTTCTTCATATGCATTCCTCCTCATTTTCCATCGCAGACGATGAATTTCATTTCATATGCCTGAAGGGAAACCGCGTCGGGACGTATCGCCGCGCCGCTGCTAAGCTCCCGGTACGTGCCGTCAAGGCACTCAAGACGGGCATGCGCCGGCGCATCCGTAAAGTTAAACAGCGCGGCCATCGTCTGCGCCTTGCCAAAGCGCACCAGTGCAAGCACGCCGTCATTCCCCGTGTCCCACGTGCTCACGTAAGCGTCCGGGTCAAACGCCTTTTCTTTGCGCAGGCGCGCAAGCGCAGCAAGGCCGGAGAATACGCGCTCCTGCAGCGTGCCTTGTTCATGGCGAAGCGATGCGTTTTCATGGGAGAAGACGCTGCGGTGCAGGTTCCGGCTGTCATGGGCAAGGGCCTCGTTTTCCCTGTAATCCCAGCCGTTGAGCTGCGCGATTTCATCGCCGCAGTTGAGCATCGGCAGCCCCTGCTCAAAGAGCATTACGCCATGCAAGAGCAGCATGCGCCGCACGGCCAGATCAAGCGCCGCTCCATCGCCTTCGCCAAGCGCCTTTTCCACGCCGCAAAGGCTCGCTGCCGTGCCGCAGGTACGCGCATCGCGCGTAGCGGGATCGTAGTTATACAATTCGCCCATGGACCAGCTGCCCGGGAACGTTCCCTCGTAGAAACGATAGACGTACTCCTTGTGCATCTGCGGATCGATGTAAAGCGCGCGCTCGGCATCCTCGTCAAATCCCCAGCCGATATCGTCATGACAGCGCAGATAATTGACAAACCAGCAATGCGCCGGCAGGCTATGAAAGACGTCCATCTGGCGCTTGAGCAGGCGCACATCTCTTGCCGCCAGCGCGCCCCAGAGGTTGAGCATCACGGAGGAATTATACAGCACATGGCATTCCGGCTTTTCCGGCGTGCCAAAGTAGGCAGCCAGTTCTCTGGGCGCCATGACCACCTCTCCCTTGAGGATCACCGCCGGACAGACGCATTCAAGCACCAGACGCACCATGCGCACAATCGTATGCACCTGCGGCAGATTGCGGCAGCTGGTGCCAAGTTCCTTCCAGATGTAGGGCGTGGCATCCACGCGCAGCACTTCCACACCAAGGTTTGCCAGCGCCAGCATGCTCTGCATCATCCTGACAAACACAGCCGGATTGCCGTAATTGAGATCCCACTGATAATCATGGAAGGTCGTGAGCACCCACTTGCCCATCTGCTTACAATAGGTAAAGTTGCCGGGAACCGTCGCCGGAAATACCTCCGGCATGGTTTTTTCAAACTGATCCGGTATCGTGCGGTCGTCGTAGCAGAAGTACATGTCCTGATACGCCTTTTCCCCCGCCTTGGCGCGCATCGCCCATTCATGCGTGGACGCAGAATGATTCATCACGAAATCCAGACACAGGCTGATGCCCGCATCGCGCAGCTCCTTCGTCAGCGCGGCAAGATCCTCGTTCGTGCCAAGCATTGGATCCACGCAGGCAAAGTCTTCCACCGCATAGCCGCCGTCGTTATGCGGATGGGGCATCTTAAGCAGGGGCATCAGGTGCAGGTAACGGATTTTCTGTTCCTTGAGATACGGCAGTCTGGAGATCAGATTGCGGATTGATCCGGCAAAAAGATCGGTATACATCGTCATGCCGAGCATGTCGGCGCGCTTATACCATTGCGGATCGCTTTCGCGCTGCGCGTCGAGCGCATGAAGCGCTTCCCCGCGGGCCAAATAGGCTGCCCGCATCGCCATCTTCAGCGTTTCAAACGCTGCCGGATCATCATACAGCTGCATAAACAGCGCCTCAAGTTCGTCCCGGCGCTGCAAAAACCGTGCATGAAACTGTGCTTCGTTCATCCTTTTGTTCCCCTTTGTCTATCATCGCAGGAAAGATTCTGCATCCGTGCGCGTTTCCCTTCTGCCGTGGCGGAAGGCTTGCCCGCCGGCTTTCATGCGAGGCGCATTACATCCATTTCGCCGCATTATAGCAGCAAATCAGGAGTATCACAACCAGCAGACAAGAAAACAGCTTGTCCGTCGTTTCTGCAGACAGCTTCTTGTGCAGCTTTGCGGACGCAAAACCGCCAAGCGCGCCCGCGCTGACCATCGCCAGCAGAACGGGCACTTCAAACACAGGCACGCTGCCCGAGACAAGGCTTACGATCACGCTCATCATCTGACTGATCAGGATGATCAGAATCGAATTGACCGCGGCCTGCTTGGTTCCCATGGAGAAGAAATAATACAGCACCGCCAGATTCATCGGGCCGCCGCCGATGCCAAGGAACGACGAGCACAAGCCCAGCAGCAAGCCGATGACCGCTGCTGCCCACGGGTTTTGAACGTTTCTGGCGCGGATGCGGGACTTATTGCGCACATAAACCAGCGTACCCAGCACCATCAGCCCCAGCACGACCACCTGAATCACGCCGACCAGCTGATCCGCCTGCGCCGCCCGCCTGATGATTTCAAACAGACGCTTGCCCATCACGCCGCCGACGGCTGCGCCCAATCCAAGCGGAACGCTGCGCGCCGCGTCCAGCTCCGTTGTCTTCCGGTTCTTGTATACCGAGATCAGCGACATCGCCAGTACGGTAAGGCCCGAAAGAAAAGACACCGTCGATACGCTCATGATGCCCGTCGCATCCAGCAGCGGCTTGATGACCACGCCTCCGCCGATGCCGCAGATACCGCCAATCGTACTCGCGCAAAGGCACACAGCAAACACAAACAAAATCATCGCTTTATTACCTCCGAATCAAGCGCGCTGCGGCTTGAGCGCCCGCGCAGCGTATACCGGTCATGGGGATCCATGCCTAACCAAAGCATACCATTTCTCACCTTCCATGTCCAGCCCCGGTTGTTCCTGCGGTCAGGCTGCACAGCTCGAAACAAAAACCGGCAGGAAACCCACCACAAAGGAGGGCATTCCTGCCGGTTGATACCTCGTTCGCGCGGGATACTCTCGCCTTCATCAGCAGACTCCCGCCCGCTCCGGGAAAAAGGGACGACTGTTATGCAGGATTCTTTTACCTCCTGCTATGCTTTTCCATGTCCTGCGGCGTATTGAGGTTCTCAAATACCTGTGCGCCGAGATTTTCCGGCAGCTTGATTTTACGCAGATTCATCTCTTCCAGCATCCACATGATCTTAAGCTTTCCCGCTTCAAGATGCTCCTGCAGCACCGGCAGGCAGCTCTTGGCGTAAACGCCGCTGAGCGGCTGAGCGCGCCCGCTGCCATCCATGAGCACCAGCGCATCAAGCCCCTCCTCGTATTGCGCCGCCAGATACTGAGCAAGCGCCTGACTGTAATATGGCGCATCGCAGGGTGCGACGACGAGTGCATCGCAGTCCGCCATCAAAAGCGCGGCATGAATGCCCGCCATGGGGCCGCAGTCGGGGAAAACGTCCTGACAACGGACAAAGCCTTCGGGCGTAGGGATCTGAGGATCATTGGCGGAAAGAATACGCACATCGAATCCTTCTCCCGCTTTGGCGACGGTATCAAGCAGCGTGCTGCCATTGAGCTCAAGCAGCGCCTTGTGGCAGCCCATACGCTTCGACTTGCCGCCGCTCAGGAGCAAAAAGCCCAGTTTCGCCATTGTTCTTCCTCACTTTCTCTTCCTGCGGCATGCGATGCAAAGCCGCTCCCCTTTACGGGGATCCATAGCTCGTCCGCAGCCTTCGCAGGAAGCAGATTCAACCTTTGAGAAAGCCACAAAACAAATAAAAGAGACTCCGATTTCTCAAAGTCTCTTTTAGGCGCCCGACAGAAGGATTGATAGAATCAAGAACACTGAAATCAGCGGAAACGACGGTCAGTTTTCAATAACATTTTCGCGTTTTCAGTCCAGGTTCGATAACTCAAGTAAACCCAATTCAGTCGGCATTGTGGTCAAAACTGTCGTCAAATGACGTTAGCGCCTTCTCCCCTCACCCTGCAGTCAGATGGAAAACCCGTCGCGGCTGCAGGGCTATATTTCGATGAGCGTTTTACGCAGTATCCTGTAATCCATGTGGATCCTTACTGCGAGAATTCCGGAAACACGCGCCAGCTTATCCACCAAAGACGCACTGCTTATCGTGTCCGGGAGAACGACGGTGTAGACATATCTCGTTCTTGCGCCTTCATTCCATTTCTGGCTGCGGAGAACGCCGATTCCATGACGATCAAAATAATCAGCAAAAAACGCATCCCGATTATCCGACACCGCACATTCCACGCTCAGCACATAAACAATTGCCTTTTCATTTGCCTGCGCCTGTTTATCTCTTTTCAGCCATCGAAACGCTTTCACTTACGATCATCCTTATCCCTTGAAGGAATATGCCGTTCCCGTACCCAGCACCATCGCGTCATAGCCCCGCTTTACCTTTGCATAATCAAGGTCGCGATCCAGAACGATGCCGCGGCCTACGCAGTCAACAATCACGCCTGCGCCGATCTTGCCAAGCTCCTCTTCCAGCTCGAGCACCAGTTCCGGCGCGCTGCCGGGCTCTGTGCTGCGCCCATCCAGAATCAGATGCAAATACACCTGCGGAAGATCCTTCGCCATCGCGGCCAGCTTCTGGGCGTAAACAATGGATCCATGGGAAGAAAGCTTCGTAAGATAGGCCAGCAGATGCAGCGCCTTTTTGCTGCGTCGGGCGTGATCGATCGCCTCAAGGAAGATCGGATTGCTTTCAAAGGAGCCGTCTTCCATCGCGGCAGCAAGGCGCATATCGTCCTGCGGAACGGTACGTCCAGCGCCGAGATTGCTGTGTCCGGCTTCGGAATTGCCCGCCTTGCCTTCGCCGAGGCCGACCCATTTTCCGGACGCATGCAGCAGCGTATGCGGATAGGAAGCAAAGAGCTTCTTCCACAGCTCCGTCCGGCCGATGTGAATCGGATTGGTTTCGTCCTCGCGGCCCATGCCCCAGCCGTCGAGAATCACGAGCAGAACCTTGCGTCCGCCGTCCGCCGGTGCGCAGGCCGTCAGGCTTTCCGCCGTCATTTCCGCCGGCTTATTGATATTCATCCACTCAAGCACCGTCGGCGCAACGCAGGACAGGCTCTTTCCCTCCTTCAGGAGAACGGATTCGCCGCGCGGATCAATCAGCACAAACGGCACGAGGTTCTTCGTATGCGCGACGTCCGGCGTCCCCTTTGGCGTGGTCATCAGTTCAAGGTTGCCATGATCCGCCGTGATCATGATCACGTAGTCCTTTTCTTTCGCCGCCTGAACGAGCTGATCAAGATTCTCGCTGACGCACTTCGCTGTTTCAATCTTCGCTTCATTGCTGGCAGTGTGACCGATGACGTCGCCATTGGCGAAATTCACCACAACAAAGTCCGTCTTGCCCAGCTCGCCGATCACGCGCTGCGTGACCTCCGGCAGACTCAGCTGCGGTACGGTTTCAAACGCCACGCCGCGCGGAGACGGAATGCGGATATCCGTTTCACCCGCGTAGGGAACATTGTTTCCGCCGTTAAAGAAGAACGTCACATGGGCGTACTTTTCCGATTCCGCGCAGTGCAGCTGCGTCTTTCCCGCTTCGCTGATCGCCTGCGCCAGCGTGCCCACAAGCTTCTCCGGGCCAAAGGCAACCGGCATGCCCGCAAACTTTTCGTGATAGAGCGTAAACAGGACGAAATGCAGATCCTTGCGCTTTTCAATCTCGACCGCCGAAAACGCCTCGTCGGTGAACATTTCCGTCAGCTCAATCTCTCGCTCGCCGCGGCGGCAGCAGAAGATGACCGAATCCCCATCCTCTACCTTGCCTACCGGCTTGCCCGATTCATCCACGGCGACCAGCGGCTCCATGTAATAATCGCCGGCGCCTCTTTGATATGCTTCCCTGATTGCCGCAGCAAGGCTCGCGCCGCCGCGTCCTTCAACCTTATTCATATGTTTCATCCTTTCCAGATGCCTTCGCCGGGAATCCTCAAAGCAGAACAGAAAGAGCCGTATACCGCGCGAACACACAGATCTGTGTCTCCGTGCCGCATACGGCCCTTCCAGCTAGAGAGGGTTTTCCCTGTATCGACTTAAACGAGGGTTCTGCGCTCACGCTCCGCGTCGGAGGCATCCTTCTTCGCGGAATACCAGATCGGATTGGCAAAGCGCAGGTAGCACGTTTCGCCCGCCCGGAACATATTGCGGTGCGGCGCCTGCACGCGGACGGTCTGATCGCCCAGCGCAACGATATACTCGGTGAAATCCGTCAGGAAAACGCGCTTGACGACGGTACCCCTGAAACCTTCCTCGCGGTTGATTTCGATGGTGTTCGGGCGCGTCGCAAGGAGCATCTCTGTTTCGCCAGTCTTCGGCGCTTCCATGCCCAGCGGGACGCTGCGGTCACCCTTGAGATACACGCGGCCGCCGGAAAGCTCCACGTTCGTGAAGTTGGACTGGCCAAGGAAGCTGTGCACAAACTTATCCGTCGGGTTGTTGTACAGCTCAGTCGGCGTGCCGATCTGCTTGACAACGCCCATATCCATGACGAGCATGCGGTCGGACAGCGCCATCGCCTCGCTCTGGTCATGGGTAACAAAGATGATGGTAAAGTTGAATTCCTTCTGCAGCTTCTTGATCTCAAAGCGCATCGTCTCGCGCAGCTTCGGGTCAAGGTTGGAAAGCGGCTCGTCCAGCAGCATAACCTTCGGACTGGTGACGATCGCGCGGGCAAGCGCAATGCGCTGCTGCTGTCCGCCGGAAAGATCCGACGGGAAGACCTTCTCCATACCGTCGAGGCTGCAATGCTTGAGCGCCTTCTTCACGCGTTCGCGGATTTCAGCCGCCGGAACCTTCTTGACCTTGAGCGGATAAGCAACGTTATCAAAGATGTTCATGTGTGGCCAGACCGCAAACGCCTGGAACACCATGCCCAGACCGCGGTCCTCCGGCGGCACATACAGATTTCTGGAGCGGATGGAAACGGGCGCGCCGCCCAGATAGATTTCGCCTTCGGAAAGATCCTCAAAGCCCGCAATCATTCGCAGCGTGGTCGTCTTGCCGCAGCCGGAGGGACCGAGGAAGGAAAAGCACTCGCCTTCCCTGACGTTGAGGTTAAAATTATCGACCGCCGTAACAGTTCCCAGCGTTTTGGTCGTAAACCGCTTGGTTACGTTCTTAAGAACGATCTGATCCATGCCTTACACTCCCTTCCGGTCACGGGTGATGAACTTGACCACGCCGTTGCAGACCATGATGATGATAATCGCCACGACGGACAGCGCAGCCGCCTGCGTCATATAGCCGTTGTCGCGCAGGTTCTGAATCGCAACGCCCAGCGTACGGCTGTTGGGGCCATAGAGCAGGACAGAGGTCGTCAGTTCGCGCATCGCCGGGAGGAACACCATGAAGAAGCTGGAAATCATCGCCGGCTTGATCAGCGGCAGCGTCACGTCAGCGAGGGATTCCATGTGCGTAGCGCCGCAGGCACGGCTCGCGTCTTCCAGCGATACGTGAACCTGCTGCAGGGAAGCCGAGCAGCTCTTGAGGGTGTAGGACAGGTAGCGCGCAATATACGCAACCATGATGATCCAGATGCTGTTATACAGCGTAATGCCGAACACCGCGCCGGACCAAGCGAGGATACAGCCGATTGCCATAACCGTGCCCGGCAGAGAATACGGCAGAACGGCAAGCGTCTCCAGAATGCCGCTTCCCTTCGGCTTGACCTTGTAGATGACGTAGGAAAGCATAACGCCCAGGAACAGGCAGACAAAGCCGGAGCTGAAGCCAAGGAACAGCGAGTTCTGGATGGAATCCGTGACGGCCTTGTTGTTCACGAGAATCTTGGTGTAGTTCGCCAGCGTGAAGTTCTCCCATGCAAACGGCAGACCATACGCGCGCAGAAGGCTGACCAGAACGATGATGACCAGCGGTGCAAGAACGACCAGCGTCAGGAACACGAGGGAGACGATGAGCAGCGGGTACTTCGCCGCGCGCAGCTTGATGAGCGTCGGGCGCATGGACTTACCCTTGATGATGTCATAGCGGCCAGCCTTGAGCAGCTTGCGCTGGACAAAGAGCGCAATGGACACGACGATGACCAGAACGACGGAAAGCGCGGTGGCCTCGCGGATACCCTGGAAATCACCGCCGGCGCGGTTGACAAGGTCAACGATCTTGGTGGGCAGGGTGAAGATATTCTTCGAGCTGCCGACCATGCGCGGAATGCCGTAGTTGGACAGAGACGTAATGAGTACCAGCAGCGTGCCGGAAGAGATCGCCGGAATCGTCAGCGGAAGCGTAACCGTGCGGATGACATACCACTGCTTGGCGCCCGCGATACGGGCGGATTCTTCCAGCGTCGGGTCCATACGCTCCAGCGCGGAAACGACCTGCATATAGACAAACGGGAAATAATACACAACCTCAATGACGATGATGCCCGCCAATGTGTTGATGTTAAACGGCGCACTCTTGAGGTTAAAAATACTCATCAGGAAGCGGTTGACATAACCGCCGCGGCCGGAGAACATCATATCCCACGCCATGGCCGCCAGGAACGGCGGAATCATGAACGGAATGGAGAACAGCCAGCGCATCAGGCCCTTCATCGGAATGTCGCTGCGGCCAAGGAGCCACGCAAAGAACACGCCGATGATCGTCGCAAAGATCGTGGAAATGACTGCGATGATGACCGTGTTTTTCATCGCCGTGAGGTTTTCCTCGCGGAAAATCACGCGGCCGAACATCTCAAGGTCGATCTTCGTGCCGTCCCAGAAGGTGTTGTAGATGATCATGACCACCGGCAGGATGACGACCGTGGTCAGAATCAGGAAGCACAGCACGGTCATGATCTGGTCAAGACCGAACTTCTTTCCGTCCATGCGGGCAAGGTCGGAATTCTTTCTGGTGAAGGACATGCTCATTTGCGTACCTCCCCCTCTTCAGCGTCGTAGTACTTTTCATTCAGGAAACGCAGACCGACGGTTTCGCCTTCCTTATACTCGCGTCCATCGAGCGAATCGAGCATCGAACGCTGCACGCGCAGCTCGGCGCCGCCGATTTTGACAAAGTAGTTAAACAGCGTGCCAAGGAAGACCGCCTGCGTGATGACGCCCTTAACCGGGCTTTCATCGTCAAACACGATATCCATCGGACGAATGCCCATCACGCTGGGCTTGCCGCTGATGAAGCCTTTCGGCTTCTTCTCCGCGTAGCACAGTTCCTTCTTCGCCTGATAGACATAGTACTTGCCCTTCTCTTCCACCACCGGGATGAAGTTGCTCACGCCGATGAACTTGAAGACGAAGCGGTTAGCCGGACGCTCGATGATGTCCTCGTCCGTGCCGATCTGGCAGATGTTGCCGTTGGGCTCCATGATGACCACGCGGTCGCAAAGCTGCAGCGCAGCTTCCTGATCGTGGGTGATATAAATGATGGTCGTGTGCAGATTCTGCTGCAGGACACGGATCTCGTCGAGCATGCCCTCGCGCAGCTTCGCGTCAAGGTTGGTGATCGGCTCGTCCATGATGATGATGTCATTGGAGGACGTCAGCGCACGGGCAATGGCGACGCGCTGCTGCTGTCCGCCGGAAAGCTGCGCCGGCATGTGCTTTTCATAGCCGGTCATGCGGACCTGCTCAAGCGCCTGACGCACGAGCTTGTCGATTTCCGCCTTGGGCGTCTTGCGCTTCTTAAGCGGATAGGCGACGTTGTCATATACCGACAGATGCGGCCAGATCGCGTAATCCTGGAAGACAATGCCCAGACGCCGTGTCTCCGGGGAGCGGTTGATCCTCTTTTTCTTGCTGTATACCAGATTGTCGCTGATATAGATATCGCCCTCGTCGGGATTGAGGAAACCGCCGAGGCTGCGCACCAGCGAGGTCTTGCCGCAGCCGGACGGGCCGACGATGCCCAGAATCTCGCCTTCTTTGACTTCCAGAGAGAAATCCTTGACGACGGTGTGATTGCCGTATTTGACAGTCACATGGTCGAACTTGATCTTTGCCAATTCTCTCAGGCTCCTTTCTTGATTCCGCCTGCGCAGCGCGCCGGCGAAGAGTATGTTTGGAAATGCCCGCCCGACCGGCACGGGAAGCTCGATCCATGCCAGCCGGGCGGTGGGAGGAGGGGTGGACGAAGCTTAATTGAGCATTCAAGAAATCACCGGCTGCAGCGAACCGCAGCCGGCAAAGCGTTCGAGCTCATTAAGAACGCCTATTGACAAGTTTCTTCGCTTACTTCTTGAAAATCGCGTCGAAACGGTCAAGCAGTTCGGTGCTCTTCTCGGAGAGATCCGCGAAATCGATGGGCATGCACTTTTCAGCGATGTAGGCGGAGTCCAGCATGCCTTCCGGCAGGTCAACACCGGAAACGACCGGCGTGGTGTAGAACTGGGTCAGGATCTTCTGGCCGCCCTGCGGATCGAGGATGAAGTCGTAGAGCAGCTTCGCCAGTTCAAGGTTCGGCGCGCCGACCGGGATGCAGATCGGAGCCGCCATGGCGACCATATCGGTGGTATCCTTGTAATTGATGGGGGAACCGTCCGCCATCAGGTTGCGGGAGGTGTAGTCAAGACCGAAGGCCAGCTTGTAGGAGCCGGACGCAACCTTGTTGTTGACCGCGCCGGAGGAGGATTCCAGCTCCGCAGCGTTCTTCTTCAGGTTCTCGAAGAATTCCCAGCCGTACTTCTCGTTGTTGACGAACGCATAGACCAGCGCGCGGGTGGAGGCGGAGCCGGACGGGTCGGACATGAGGATCTGGTTGTAGAAGTTGTCGGTCAGCAGGCCATCGTAATTATCCGGGATTTCATCCTCGGTGCAGGCGATGGTGGAATAGGTCAGGCCGAAAACCAGCATGCGGGCGCCGGCGAAGTAGCCGTCCGGATCCTTGAACTGCGGGTCGATGTTCTCGGCAAACGGGGAAACGTACTGCTCGAGCTGTCCGTTGTTCTTCAGGCTGATGGTGGTAGAGAAATCCGCCGGCCAGAACACGTCGCACGCGACGGTGCCGGACTGGAACTCGGTGGCCAGCTTGGTCACGCACTTGCCGGAGGTGGCAGCGTAGTAATCCAGCTTCACGCCCGGATACTTCGCCTCAAAGGCTTCCTTGATCGCCAGAACGACGTCTTCACCGGCGGAAGAGTAGATCATGACGTTGCCGGCCGGCTCGGCGGCGGCAAAGGCAGCGGCGCACAGCATCAGCATGCACGCAAGGACCAGAGCAAGAATCTTCTTCATAGGGAATGTCCTCTCTTTCTTTTGTGACCCGGTCATATTGCTTTCAATGCCGGATCTTGTTGCTGTACTCTTTATAATTCAAAGGAGATTCACCCGTAAATCGCAAAAATCATATTTTCGAATCATTATCCGGAATTCAAATATTCCAATTTTGAACATATTTGTATTTCATATTTCTTTTATGCTATACTTTTCTCAGACAAAAAACGGGGTGATTCTTTGAAATTCGTACCTGATGTCCGCAAAAAACTCCGGGATAAGCATCCCGTCATTCTTGGCTGCATCTATCTTTGTATTGTTTTCATGGTTTTTTACGGTTTGTACAGCAGCTACCAGTATGCCATGATGGAATCCATCAACACGCTCAGCCTTGACTTTGTCCATCGTGTCAACAGCACGGCGCGCTCCGCGGAAAACGTATTGAAGAATCTGGCGTCGCAGGTATTCAACATGCGCAGCGTCCTGAGGCTGCGCACCTATCCGACGATCAGCAATTCAGAAATGATCGAAGGTCTCCGGCTTCTCAACGACTTCACCGCCTCCAGCACCGTGGTCGACTCCATCTATATTTATAGTGGAAAACAGGACTACATCTACTCCACGCTGTCCTTTGGCGCGGTGAGCGATTATGCCTCTTCCTTCAAGGACGCCGATGCAGTCCGTCTCATCAAAAACCGGGCTCCGAGCGACCGCATGATTCCCATCCCCCGCATCAGCGAAGCGGCCAGCAGCACGACCAATCAGGAGATGGTCTCCGTTCTGGTCTTTGACGTCTCCGTGGACAGCCAGAACGCAGACAACGCCATGATGCTCAACATCAGCAGCAAATGGTTCTCGGAGCTCTATTTCGGCGAGGATCTGGATACCGTCGCCTTTATTGTCGACGCCGATGGCGATCTGCTTTTCCGCTCCCCCGGAACGAGTATCGAAGCCTGCGAGCATATTCTCGCCCATCTCCTTGAGAAGGAAGAGCTTTCTTCGGACAATGGTTTTCTGATTTTTGATCTTGAAAATGGCGAAGAGGAACTCTGCTTCTTTTCCAGCATGCCGGAGCGCAGCTGGACGTATATCCACACCGTTCCCTATGCCAAATACCTCTCCGGCCTTTCCGGCATGCAGAGCAAGGCCTACATGTTCTTCTCCTGCGTGTTCCTGATCGGCGCTGTCGCCTCGATCATTCTCTCCTACCGCGTGATCTTCCCCTTCCGGACGATTCAGGACAAGCTGTCTGCGCATATGCAGGACGCTTCGGGCGATCCGATCGCCCAGCTCAACGAGCTTGTGCGCCGCAGCGCGGACTCCACACACATTAAGAGCGCACTTCGGTCCATGCTGCGCGAGGAAGCGCTTCGAAGCCTTCTGATGGGCTACGACCAGACGGAAGGCACCGCAGCCGCCAGCGAGCATCTGGCGCTCCTAGCAGGCAAAGCCATTACCCCGATGCTGGTATCCAGCATCCGTGTTCAGCCGATGCTCGACATCATTCGCCCGCTCTGTCCCCATTGCGAAGGCGTTACCCTCAATGGCGATCATACCGTGCTGCTGCTGCAGCCCGATACGCCGGATATCCTCACATCCATCTGCGACAAGCTGCTTTCGATCCTCCCCGGTCGTCACATCTTTATCGCCGTTCCTGCACAAAACGAACAGGATCTGCGCGAGCTTTACAATCAGCTTTATCAGTTCTATAAACTGCATTTCCTCTATCCTGATCAGAATGTCCGCTATATCACCCGCGACATGGTGCTGGAAGATTATTCCGTCGCCAGCGAAGCGTTCATCGAGCGCATCATCGCTGCGCTGAAAACAGGCAATCTTGAATCGGCGCAGAAGGAATATGCCGCCTTCATCACCGCCCTTCCCGGCAAGGATTACCGCAGCGTATACACCGCGCTGACGCAGCTTGCGCGTTCTGTCCTTAAGCTCTACTATGAGCATTTTCCCGATGCCCAGCCCGATTACAAAGCCGCCAGAGCGCAGTTTGACGCTTCTCTGATCACAATCTCCAGAATTTCCGATCTGCAATCCGTCTTCTTCTCCTGGTTTACCGAAATCACCGAGCACATCCGCCATGAACGCCGCAGCAAACAGTCCCAGATGCTCGACGATATCGTAGCGCTCATCCACAGCCGCTATCAGGATCCGACCCTCAGCGCCCAATTCCTCGCCGATACCATTGGCATGTCTTCCGCTTACCTGAGCCGCATCTTCAAGCAGGCGCAGGGCGTGTCCATCTCCGATTACATCAATCAGCTGCGCATTGAAGAAGCAAAGCGCCTGCTGACCCACACGGATATCAAAGTCATGGATCTGGGCGAAAAGCTGGGAGTGGAAAATATGCAGTACTTCTTCGTCCGCTTCAAGCAGGCAACCGGTCTCACGCCGCGCCAGTACCGACTGCAGTTCCGCCCTGAAAACAAAGAAAGCTGACGGTTTCCCATCAGCTTTTTCTTAAGGAGGTTCTTCATATGTCCCGCTTACCCCGACTGACCGCATTGGGCGGCAGCGCAGAAAACGGCCGGAATTGTTATCTGCTTGAAACGCCGTCCGGCAGCATTCTGCTCGACTGCGGCGTCAAGCGCATTGTCACGCCCGATCACGTCGGCGAATATCCGCTGCTGAACCGCGAAATTGTCGCCGGCATTCAGGCGGTATTTCTCTCCCACGCCCACGAGGACCACTGCGCAGCGCTTCCTTTGCTCTATGCATTGGGATATGAAGGCTTTGTCTACGGTTCTCCGGAGACGATCGCCTCCGCCGGGCAGATGATCGAAAAGTGGATGACCTTTGTCAGGAAGCAGGGCGGAACGCTCCCCTATTCTTCTGCGGATGCTTCAAAAGTCCGATATGCCGCGCTGGCGCTGGGCAGCAGCACGCTCGGCGGTCTGCGCGCGATGACAGGACGCAGCGGACACACCGTGGGCAGCATGTGGATCGCCCTTGGCTGGAAGGAAGAAGGCTTTCAGCTATTCTATTCCGGAGATATGTGCACATGCGCCGCTTCTCTGGCATACGACGCTCCGCCCGAATGCGACGCCGCCGTGCTGAACTGTGCGTATGCCGGACAGATCCTTAATCAGGATGAGCAATACGATACGCTCATCACATTCGCAAAGGAGGCCGCCTGCAGCGGCAGCTGTCTTCTTCTCCCCGTTCCGCCGACCGGACGCGGCTGCGATATGCTCCTGCGTCTGATTCGTCACACCGGCGATGATGCGCAGGTCTTTGCGGCAAAGAGCATCATCACCAATACCGGCAAGATGATGAAAAACCGCAAATGGCTCCGTGACAGCCTGCCCGAGGAAACCATTCTCCGCCGTGTCCGCCCGCTTGAAACCCATGAGGACTACAAAAAAGCCTGTTCCTGCTCCGGCAGCATTCTTCTTGTCACAGACGGCATGCTGACCACGGAGGAAGGCCAGCTGTGTCTCCGGCTTCTTTCTGACAGCGCGCAGAACCGGGTGCTTATCTCCGGCCATGCGGCGCCCGGCACGTTGGGCGGCAATCTGCTCGACGCCGCGTGGCGAAGCGACAACGCCATCGCCATGCAAGTCGGCAAACTGATCATCAAGGTACATCTGGATGATCGTGATGCCGCAGCAATGCAGAAGCATCTGCATGCACACAAAACCGTCTTTTTCCACTCACCCGCCGAAAACTGCGAAAGCACGTCCGCATTGTATGCACAGCTCGGCGCAGAGGGCATTTGCCTGAAGCCCGGAACGTCCCTCCCCTTGTAACCGGCGCACAACGCCCTTCAGAAAACCACAACAAATAAAGAGTGCTGCCTTCCAGCACTCTTTTTTATACCGTCTGCGCCACACCCATGCTCTGTTGTCCTTGCAAAACGGCGATGACTTCAAGACCGTTCAGCAGAATGTCGGGCACGCCACTGCATCTTTTACCCTTGACGTCTACGGACATGTCTCCGATCACATGCAGAAAGAAAGCGCAAAACGCATGCAGAGCTTCTACGACACTCTCAGTGAGGCGAAATAATAGTTGTGGTCAGAATTGTGGACAAATGCATTTTTCGATAATAAAAAAGCCCCGATTTTTCCAATAAAATCAGGACTTATTTTCTTTCGCTTGACGGAGGAATTTGTCTCTCCTCGCTCGACACTCGTCGGTCAGCCCGGCAATGAATCAGGCCCCACTGGGGCCTGATTCAT
>JAFYOR010000050.1 GCA_017547805.1 Clostridia bacterium | reverse complement strand
CCGGCCTGATGATGTCCATCGTGCCGATGCTCGCGTTCTATCTGGCGGGCCAGAAGCACATCCTCGAGGGTGTTGTTCAGGGCGCTGTTAAGGGCTAAACGGCAAAGCCAAAGACAAGCTCCCTGCCAGTGTGCAGGGAGCATTTTCTTCTAAGGAGGACATTATGGCCAACCTTCATATCAATTTCAGGTCTGACAGCCTGTCCAGAAGTGTGTATCCGGTGGCGTTCCTGCCGGATTACAACGGCTGGAACGACTGCCAGCCGCCGTATAAGACCCTGTATTTCCTGCCGGGCTATTCCGGCGGCGGACTGGAGACGGCGCAGTTCACCAATTTTGCGATGTATGCCGCGATGTACGGCATCGCCATCATCCTGGTGGACGGCGAAAACTCGTTCTACGTGGACGACGATCTGCGCGGAGCGAAGTTCAGCCAGTACGTCGGCAAGGAGATCGTGGAGGCGACGCGTGCATTCCTGCCGCTGTCGCATAAGCGCGAGGATACGTTCATTGGCGGCATCTCCATGGGCGGCTACGGCGCGCTGATTAACGGCCTGCGCTATGCGGATACCTTCTCCAAGATCGCTATGCTCTCCCCGGCGCTGGAAATGCATGCGCGTCAGAGGGAGAATCCCGAGCTCTGCCCGATTCCGCTGGGCGAGCTGGAGGGCACCATCGGCAAGGAAGAAACCTTGATCGGTACCTATAAGGATCCGAATTTCGCCTCCAAAAAGGCGATTGAAGAGGGCAAGCTGCCCGAGATCTTCCTGGGCTGCGGCAAGCAGGATGAGCTGGTCATCGCGGCCAGCAGACGCTACAGCAAGATGATGGATGAGCTTGGCCATCCGATCACCTTCTATGAGCGCGAAGGCCTGCATGACCATACGTTCTGGAAGCAGGCGCTGACGCCCCTTTGCGAATTCCTGACGGGAAAGGGAGGGAAGTAAGGTATGTATATCCGCGCGACGGTCAAATCAAAAATGCTCATGCGCGCTACGGACGTGCATGTGTTCCTGCCCTTCCATGACGGCTATCCGGACACCGAAGTTCCGTTCAAGACGCTGTATTTCCTGCCGGGCTACAGCGCCAACGCGGAGGAGATTGCGACCTGCCTGCCCATGCGCCAGATGAGCGCGAAGTACGGCATTGCGATCGTGATTCCCGACGGCGAAAACTCCTTCTACAGCGATCATCCGGAGCGCGCAACGCTCCATGGCCGCTTTGTGGAAGAGGAGCTGGTGGAGACCACCAGAAGGCTCTTCCCGCAGCTCTCCCATAAGCGCGAGGATACGTTCATCGGCGGCATCTCCATGGGCGGCTACGGCGCTGCTGTGCACGGTATGCACGGCCATAAGACGTTCTCCAAGATCCTGATGCTCTCCCCGGCCATTGACGTGGAGCAGCTCTTTGCGGTGGAGCTGGAAGGCATGAAGGTGTTCTCCGGCTCGATGATGGACAGCATGCTCTTTGGCAAAAAGGCGTACGCGGATTCCTACATGAATCCGCGCAAGGCGATTGCCGACCTCAAGGAGGAAGGCGCGGACATTCCGAAGATGTACATGTGCTGCGGCATGCAGGACCCGCTGGTATACGATGCATGCGTCAGCTTTAAGGAATATCTGGCCGAGCAGGATGTGCCGCTGGAGTATGTCGAAGGCGAAGGTGTGCACGACATTCCTTACTGGGATGGCCAGCTGGAAGACTGCTTTGCCTTCCTGAAAAAAGACTAACGTTGAGGAGGAATCCAGATGGAGAATCTGCTGATTTTCGGACAGCCATGGACTGCTCCGGCGATTCCGGAAGATATTCCGCACGGCGACATGCCGGGCGATAAGGTGGTCATCGGCGAGGGGCACATCGCCAAGGCGAATGCCATTTTCCCGGCGCTGATGGAGCAGCTGGCCCCTGTGCTTGTGCAGAATCCGGCAAAGCGCGCGGTGATCGCCGTGTGCGGCGGCAGCGGCGTGGGCAAGAGCGAGACGGCTTCCCTGCTTTCGTATTATCTGAACCAGATCGGCATCGGCAGCTACACGATGTCCGGTGATAACTATCCGCACCGTATTCCGCGCGATAACGACGCGGAGCGCCTGCGCGTGTTCCGCACGGGCGGCCTGCGTGGTCTGGTGGCAGCGGGCCTGTGCACGGAGGAGATCAATAAGACGCTGAAGGCACTCTGGGAGGCGGATGTGGACGCTGAGCCGGAGCAGGCCGATACGTATCCGTGGCTGGCGACCTATCAGAAGGCTGGCCGCCGCAGTCTGGACGCGTATCTGGGCACGAATAATGAGATCGACTTTGATGAGGTTTCCGGCATCATTGCCCGCTTTAAGCAGGGCGCGGATACGCTGTATCTCAAGCGCATGGGCCGCGAGACGACCGTGCTGTGGTACGATGAGGTGGATATGCGCAATGTGCAGGTTCTCATCATCGAATGGACGCACGGCAACAGCGGCTTTGTGGAGGGCGTGGATATTCCGATTCTGCTCAACAGCACGCCTCAAGAGACGCTCGCCCACAGGCGCGCGCGCAATCGCGACGGCAAGCCGGACAGCGCGTTCATCACCATGGTGCTGGATTTGGAGCAGAAGAAGCTGGAGGCGCAGGCCTACAAGGCGAAGATCATCCTCTCCAAGAGCGGCGAACTGCTCACCTACAGCCAGTATCGCCAGCTGATGGCAGCGGAATAAGGAGGCATATTCCATGAACAATGGCGCAATGCTCAATGCGTATCCCGATAGTCTGGGCGGCTGTCTCGGCGGCGCGGCAGCGCTGATCAGCAGGCCGGAATTTGCGGATGTCTTCCGCTCGTTCTATGTGCTGCCCAGCCTGTTTCATACGGATCTGGATCGCGGCTTCTCTGTAATCAGCTATGATCTGGATCGAAAGTTTGCAAAGCGCGAGGATCTGGACGTTCTGCATGAAAAAGGTCTGGATCTCAAGCTCGACTTTATTCTCAATCATCTGTCCGTGCTCTCTCCTCAGTTTCAGGATATCGTGAAGAATGGCGAAAATGCAAAGTATCGCGACTTTTTCATCGACTGGAACAAGTTCTGGCAGGGCAAGGGCGAGATGACGGCGGAGGGCTATATCCAGCCGGACGCCGAGCTGATCAAGGACATGTTCTTCCGCAAGCCGGGTCTGCCGATCCTGATGGTTCGATTCCCGGATGGCCGCGATGTGCCGTACTGGAACACGTTCTATCAGGAGGTGCGCTATGACGCGCCGGACGCGCAGGATCTCATGCGCGCGATGGACATCCAGTTTGGTGAGGCGACGGAGCTCTCCGGTTTGATTGCCAAGGGACTCGAAAAGGGAGAAAAGCCTGCGAAGATGGATCTTGGCAGCTATGAGGGATACCGTGCGCAGGTGGTTAATCTGCTGGAGTCCCGCCGCAAGTACTTGGGCCAGATGGATCTGAATCTTAAGAGCGATCTGGTGTGGGAATACTACGACCAGACGCTGAAGACGCTGAGTGAGTACGGTGCGGCAATCGTCCGTCTGGATGCGTTTGCCTACGCGCCCAAGGAACCGGGTTCACGTAACTTCCTCAACGAGCCGGACACGTGGGTCGTACTGGAGCGAGTGAAGCAGATGGCAGACAAGTATGGCTTGACGCTGCTGCCGGAGATTCATGCTTCTTACGCTGAGGGAAATTACGAAGAGCTCTCACGCAAGGGCTACATGACCTACGACTTCTTTCTGCCGGGGTTGCTGATTGACGCGATCGAAAACAGCGACGGTACGACGCTTGCCAGCTGGGCGAAGGAACTGATTGAGAAGAAGATCCGTGTGGTCAACATGCTCGGTTGCCATGATGGCATCCCGATGCTCGATCTCAAGGG
>JAFYOR010000049.1 GCA_017547805.1 Clostridia bacterium | reverse complement strand
GCAGAGCTTGCGGATGGTCAGCACGTCGCCGGCGCGGCAGACAAAGGAAGCCGCGATCAGATCGATGCCCTGCTCAATGCCAAAGAGGATGTCGGCGCGGTCCTTCTCGCCGATGTTGGGCATCTGCAGGTCCACGTCCGGCACGGAAATGCCCTTGCGGCCGCCCAGCACGCCGCCGTTGATCACGCAGCAGACGACGTCGGTGCCGTTCTCAATGCGCACGACGTTCATCGCCAGCAGGCCGTCGTCGATGAGGATGCGGTTGCCCGGCTTGACCAGCTCCACCATCTTCGGATAGGTGATGGAAACCTCATGCTCGTTGCCTTCCACCTCGCGGCTGGTGAGCACGAACTCCTGACCGGCTTCCAGCGTCACCTTGCCCTCCGCCAGCGTCTTGGTGCGGACTTCCGGACCCTTGGTATCCAGCAGGATGGCCACCGGAATGTTCTTCTCCTCGCGCAGGCGCTTGATGCGCTGAATGCGCTCAGCCTGCTCCTCATAGGAGCCATGGGACATGTTCAGTCGGCAGACATTCATGCCGGCGTCCATGAGCTTTCCGACCATTTCGTCGGTATCGCTCGCCGGGCCAAGGGTGCAGACGATTTTCGTCTTCCTAATCATTGGGATCTTCCTCCTCATGTTTATTCTCTATTGCGTCCCGCGCTGTGCGGGGAATTGCCTGTTTTAAGAAACGCCTGTGCCGTCGAACGCAGGTACGAATGCTTCGCTGGCCGATTCCAGCTCCTGCCGGTAGCCCGGCAGTTCAAGTGCCTCCATGTGCGCAAGCACGCGCGCGTATTCCTTTTTCTTCAGCCTTCTGTTCATCCCCGGCATGCTCAGCGCCTTGCCAAAGGGCGTATACTGCCCCATCAGGCTCACCGGAATGCCCGGGAATTCGTCGGCGATCATCGAAAGAATCTTCATGCTGTCGCCCGTCAGCCCCGGCAATACCAGATGCCGGATCTGCGTGCCGCGCGTCATCATGCCCGCCTCGTCGTACTGCGCCGACCCCGTCTGGCGGATCATTTCGGCGATGGCCGCCATGGCAACCTCGGGATAATCCTCCGCGCCGGAAAGCAGCTTCGCCATCTGGGGATCGATGTACTTGTAATCCGGCAGATAGATATCGATATAGCCCTCCAGCATCCGGAGCGTCTCCACACGCTCGTATCCGCTGGAATTATAGACAATCGGGATGTTCGGCCGGTAAATCTCCAGCGCCTCAATGACCGCGGGCACAAACTGCGCTGCCGTGACCAGATTGATATTGTGCGCGCCTTGCGCCTCCAGCTCGCGGAAGATCTCAGCAAGCCGCTGCGCGCTGACTACCTCGCCCTCGCCGCCGTGGCTGATCGCCTCGTTCTGGCAGAAGATACACCTGAGGCCGCAGCCGGAGAAAAACACCGCGCCGCTGCCGCGCGTGCCGCTGATGCAGGGCTCTTCCCACATGTGCAGCGCCGCGCGCGCAATCTTGGGCTCGCTGCCCACGCCGCATACGCCGCGTCCATCGGTTTCTCCGCGTTCCGCCCGGCAGTTTCTGGGGCAGAGCGTACAGCGACTTTCCATCATAGATTGATAAACTCCTCAAAGCGGGGCAGGATGCCAATGCCGTCCGGGAAATGCGCCGCAAACTGCGGAATCGCATGGCTCGGGAAGGAGTTGCCTTCGATGAACACCGGGCCCTCCGGCGTAATGGCCACGTCCCAGGCGACAAAGCGCACCTGCGGCACGACCTTCATCGCAGCAAGGCACATCGCCTTGGCTTCCTCCCAGTACGGAATCTGCGTGCCCGGGATCTTCTTGCCCGTCATCGGGTGAATCTCGTAGGCCTCGCCCGCCTTGTTCGCGCCGACAGCCTTGATCACGCCGGTCTCAATATCCACCGGCGCGGCCATGCCGCCGCAATCCACGTTGTCCATCACCTTGCCGTTGCCGATGCGGATATAGGCATACACGATGCCCTCTTTCTTGTCGCCCAGCAGCGTCGCCACGCGGATGGTGTTGACCGAGGTCGGGCAGAGGGCGGAAAGCGCCTCGTGCTGAATGACCTTATCCTCCACGATGCCGATGCCCGCCGCCTTCAGGCGCTCATACAGCGCCTTCGGGTCTGCGTATTCATCGGGCGTACACTTGAGGATGCCCTGTCCGCTGCTGCCGTCGATCGGCTTGCAGATGATGTCGCCGCGTCCTTCGGCGCCGATAAACGCCGCGAACTCCTCCGGCGTGGCGGTGGTCAGGTTGATCCAGCCGCGCTTCACCTGATCGGCAAAGAGCTCGTTGAACTCGGTCTTGTTGTCGAAGAAATGCCAGAACTTCTTGTCGTTCATTCTCGCGACAATGCTGTTGGAAATGCCGCGCGTGATCTGCGTCCTGCGCTGCGCGTCGTTCAGGCGATACATCTCGGCAATCTTATAATCGATGTAGCCCGCATTATACTTCGCCGCGCACTTCACCATATCCTGAAGGAGCCAGATGCGGCTCTTTCCGGTCTTTCCGTGCAGCATATTCGCGGTCTTGAGCATAGCGCGATAATCCATCTTCATCGCGCGCTTGATCATATAGGAAAGTCTGCTCATTGTTCATAAGCCTCGATTCGCATTTGATATCTATATCATCGGCAAAATGCCCTCCGGGCATACTCCGGGAATTGTATATACTTATTGTATGTCATTTTCGTTTCTTTGACAAGGGCGCACAAAAAAAAGACGGAACATTCCGTTTTTCCGCAATGTGTTCCGTCTATGATATATGCTGATCTTATGCATGAAACATACTGGTGATTTTCTGCTTCCTGTCCTCAAAATCATCAAACGCGGCATACCCTACGCCAAAATAACCGAGAAATAAACGCAGGCCGGACGTCATGCCCGGCCCGCATCTTTATCGGTCTTTCAGAATCCTGCGAATGCTTTTTTCGGATAAATGATATCGCTTGCTCAGCTCATATACGGTTGCGCCCGATGCGTATTCCTGCTGAATACATCCGTTTCTCTGGCGCAGCTCTTCCTTATAGCTCGTCCTGCAGCCCCATGCCAGACGGTTTTCCGCCTTGCGCGGGATGTAGATGGTCTCTCCGTCCACATACTGCTGGATGAGCTCGACGATCTCATCCGGCAGGATATCCTCTGCTTTGATATAGCGCACAGCCGCCTCCCAAAATTGCTTTTTTTCTTTCGGGCAAAGCACTGGCTACACAAAGTCTCCTTGCTTGAATTCTGTAGTCAGCGCTTACGCATGATTTCTGTTGCGCATGGCGCTCCCCTCCTTTATCGTCTCTTATGCCGTCCATTATACCGCCGCGCCGGCTGATTTTCAATGCAGCCCGGTGCGGGACTTCTTTTCATAGCCGAACATGCGCACGCTGCGCAGCAAAAAAGCGAGCCCCCGAAGGGACTCGCTTCTTTTTCGCTTTATGAGCGCGTGAACCGCAATCTATGTGAATAATCTATGTAAAAATTACTCGAAGATCTTGGTAACGACGCCGGAACCGACGGTACGGCCACCCTCACGGATAGCGAAGCGCAGCTTCTCTTCCATGGCGATCGGGGTGATCAGGGTGCACTCCATGTCGACGTTGTCGCCCGGCATGACCATCT
>JAFYOR010000048.1 GCA_017547805.1 Clostridia bacterium | reverse complement strand
GCATCATGGAGCTGGCTGACAAGTATAAGAAGCTGGGCGTCCGCACCAACGCTGACTCCCCGGCCGACGCCAAGCAGGCGATGGCTTTCGGCGCGCAGGGCATTGGCCTGTGCCGTACCGAGCACATGTTCTTCGATCCGGCCCGCATCGGCGCGTTCCGCGAGATGATCTGCGCTGAGACCGTTGAGGAGCGCGAAGCTGCTCTGGCCAAGATCGAGCCGATGCAGCAGGCTGACTTCGAGGGCATGTTCGAGGCTCTCGAGGGCTTCCCGATGACCGTCCGCTTCCTGGATCCGCCGCTGCATGAGTTCGTGCCGACCGAAGAGGCCGACATCGCTGCTCTGGCTGCTGCGCAGGGCAAGTCTGTCGAGTACATCAAGCAGGTCATCAACGATCTCCACGAGTTCAACCCGATGATGGGTCATCGCGGCTGCCGTCTGACCGTCACCTATCCGGAAATCGCTGCGATGCAGACCCGTGCTGTCATCAAGGCTGCGCTGGCTGTTCAGGCCCGTCATGCGGACTGGACCGTCGTTCCGGAGATCATGATCCCGCTGACCGGCGAGGTCAAGGAGCTCAAGTTCGTTAAGGACGTCGTCGTCAAGACCGCTGACGAGCTCGTCGCGGCTTCCGGCGTCGCCCTGAAGTACGAAGTTGGCACCATGATCGAGATCCCGCGTGCCTGTCTGACTGCTGACGAAATTGCTTCTGAGGCTGAGTTCTTCTGCTTCGGCACCAACGACCTCACCCAGATGACCTTCGGCTTCAGCCGTGACGACGCTGGCAAGTTCCTCCCGGCCTACTATGCCAACAAGATCTACGAGTCCGATCCGTTCGCCCGCCTGGATACCACCGGTGTCGGCATGCTGATGGATATGGCCGTGACGAAGGGCAAGGCTGTTCGCTCCAGCCTCCACTGCGGCATCTGCGGTGAGCACGGCGGCGATCCGTCTTCCATCGAGTTCTGCCACAAGATCGGCCTGAACTACGTTTCCTGCTCTCCGTTCCGTGTGCCGATCGCCCGCCTCGCTGCTGCGCAGGCTGCGATCAAGGACAAGAAGTAATCGAAACGATTTGCTTCTCCTGAATGCATAACAAAGAAGGATGTGGTTTGACCACATCCTTCTTTTGTTTTCTGCTCCTTAAAAAAGCAGCACAGGACCTCGGGAAAGCTATATGATTGCGTCTGCCATGCAGCATGAAAACATACCCCAAACATGACCGCGTCTGCAGAGCAATCATGACTTGCAGAGAATTTCGGATGTGGAGGCGGGCATAGCCTGCCTTCGCATGATTTGGAATTTCAAGAAATACGGCCACGTACGCAAAAGAATCGGGACTTGCAGAGAATTTCGGATGTGGAGGCGGGTACCGCCCGCCTTCGCATGATTTGGTATTTCAAGAAATACGGCCGCGTACGTAAAAGAATCGGGATTTGCAGAGAATTTCGGATGTGGAGGCGGGCACCGCCCGCTTTTTCGTAAAAACTCTTTTCCGTTTGCGAAATATGTGCTATAATGTCCGATACTGACAATAGGGGGATTCTCCCCGAAAACAGCATGCAGATGCATGAAATCATGGTCATATTTCGTTAAATGATTAAAGAATATACAGGAGGCGACTTATGAGATCAAACAGGCCTACTTATTCTTCTTCGCCTGCGGGATCCTCCAAAGCGCTTGATCGTAAGCCCAGGCCCAGAAAATCCAAGCGTGAGTGGAATCAGCTTCTGCTGATGGTCTTCTTCATCGTTCTGCCGGTTATCGGCCTGCTGGCCATCTTCCTGCAGCCGATCCGCTGGATCTTTATGATTCTTGTTATTGCTGCTCTGGCGGTCATGTGGCTGATTCGCGCGTTCCTTTTCCCGGGCAGAATGATTCTTTCTGCGGTGTATGGTCTTGTTCTGGTTTTTACGCTTGTTACGGCGCTCAGCGCGGGAACATCGAAAAACCGCATCAGACAGCACACGGATTTCCTGAATACTACGCCTGTGCCCGCGGCTACGTCTGCGTTCTCTTCCATGTATAACACGATGGGCACCAGCGCGCCGGATGTTTACACGGGTGATGATCCGTATGCGGACGATTCAAGCGTATATAATGTATATACTGCGGATCAAAGCGGCATGAAGAAGGAAAAGAGCGGCGCGGAAATCACGCTGGAAAACTTCATGGAAAAGTGGCGTAAAACGATCGTCGCAGATATGGTTGAACTGACCTCGCCGGCATGGCGTGCTGATCAGGAAAACGCTTCTCAGCAGCTCTATTGGAAGTTCGGACAAAAGCCTCTGGTTGAGTGGAGCCAGCAGTCTGAGCCTACCGGTACGGAGGCGAGCACGGCGCGAACGATTACTGTTGTCGCGGATGTCAATTACAACGGCGCTGTCCGTACATATCAATATGATGCGGTGCTGCTTAAGGAAAACGACCAGTGGTATGTCGATCCCAATTCGCTTTCCTCCGGCATTCTGGTAGCCAAGCCGGATCCGACGCCGGATCCCAATGCGACGCCGACGCCTGAGCCCACGCCGACACCGGAACCGACTACGAATCCCAAAACGAAGATGTATTACAATAAGAACGGCGGTTCGTTCTATCATGCTGAGCCTGAGTGTACGTCCGTCGGCAAGAAGTATCTGCCGCTGGCCAGCTTTGAGTTCAGCAAGCTTGGCGACAGCCCGTATAACAAGCTTAAGCCGTGCAAAGATTGTGACGCACCGATTAAGTAAAGCCCGATCAAAAAACAGCGCACATCCGGTTTGACGGATGTGCGCTGTTTTTGCTTTCATAGAGAATTGAGAAAAACCATCAGCCGAGCATGTCAGGGCGGCAATGAGGCTGCGGTATTCCACTTGAGAGGGTATGCCCCGTTTATGAGATGGAAATGAAGAACATTTCGTAGGCGTCATCAAAGCCGAAACAATCATAAGGCATTGGGTTGCCGCCGTTGGTGGATTTCATCTGGTTGCAGGCAAATTCTTCTCCGTCAGAAATCACATCGCCAAGGGTGAGCGGATACCCGTTTGCTGCGGCAAAATCACACAGCGCGCTGAGAGGATCGGCTGCCTCGCGGGTTTTGAGCAGCCCCTGACGGAAGTTTTCGTCCCGGTGCGCACGATCACGCATGCTTTCAAGAATATCATTCATTTGGATCAGCCTCCTTGCTCAATTCACCGGCAGCGAAGAAATGCTTTCCGGCCTCCTGGGAAAGAACCTGAAAGGTAAACTGCTGATCAGCAAGGGAAAGCTCCAGAGAAAGGGGTAGCTGTTCACGGATTTCCTTTTCATAGCTGACGGTCAGATCGGCAATGAAAGAATCTCTGAGCGTTTCGGCCCCGAGTGCGTCGCAGATCCAGGAGATGTATTTTGTGTTGTTGACGTGGCCGTTGATATCAAATTCGGTAAACATGGGCACGCGATGGGCAAGGACGGGATGATCGCCAGGCTTCGCAATGCGGATGGGCAGAGAAACGGGATCCGGAATATCGCTGTTATCCGGAAAGGCCAGCTCAGCCTTCAGCGGGCTGACGATTCTGCGGCTTTGAATATCCAGCAGCACCCAAAGCGCGCCTGCGGAAAGCAGCGGCGTGCCGTCTTCAAGCGTCAGCGTATGGAAGCGCGGACAGAAGAAGCGGTTGGATGCACCGGGCCATGTGGTGTGAATAACGGTTTCGCCGCAGCGCGGCATGCGGCTGATGTTCACATGCGTACGGGAAAGGACAAAGAAAAGACCTTTGTTCAGCATTGCGTCATGTCCAAGACCAAGAAGCTTTGCATGGCGTTCGCCGCCTTCCTGCAAGGTCATGAAAACAGCATCAAGGCGCATGCGGCTGTACATGTCACATTCGCCGCCGCGAACGGTAAAATGTTCCGTAAAGGTTTTTTGCATAATTGACCTCCGCCTGAAGATAGTGCCAGCATAACACAATTCACTTTCCTTGACAAGTGCTGTCTGATGGATTAAAATTATGCATAGTGGGGATTTATGCCCGAATGATTCACAAGAGGCAGAAGCGGCTGAAAAGACGCTTCGTTCATTTCGTCCGCCGAAGCGGCGGCAATACACGGGGGAGTTAACGTGAAGAATCGTTTGAAGAGAATGGGCGCGGCGCTTTGCGCAGGTCTGATGCTGCTTGCCAGTACTTTTGTCTATGCGGAGGAAAGGCATCTGGGCAGCTATATCTATGTTCCGGCGATGAATACTGCCGCAGGCGTGGGATCAATCAGCCTGCGTGTGGAGGGCGAAGCGCTGCAGGCGCAGAGTGATCAGCCTGTTTACGTTTCTTCTCTTGCCGGCGCCAGATTCGGCGTATATGTTGTATCAGAGGATGGAGAGCTCAAGCCCTGGGCCAATCCGCTTTATCCCAGTGAGCAGATGCGCATCCTCACCGGAGAAGGCGAAACCACCTTCAGCCTGCCGCAGGGGATTACGTTCTATCTGATTCAGGAAAGCGCGCCTCAGGGGTATCTGTTTGATGAGATGGTTCCGATTCCTGTTGAGGGCGATGAGATTCTTGTCACCAACAGAATGCCGGGCGAACTGGTGCTCTGTGCCGAGGATTCACTTGGACAGCCGCTTGAAGGCGTCAGCATGCAGGCGGTGGGCGAGGATGGCGAGGTCTATTACGCAGTTACCGACGCAAACGGCGAGGCTGTGATCCGAATGGGTCAGGCGGGTCTTTTTGAGGTGTCGCAGACTGCTCTGCCGGAGAATGCGTTTGAACCGATTCGCACGCTGATCAATGGCGAACAGACACAGGGCGCGCGGGCGCAGGTTCACCTTGCGCAGAGAACGCGGGTCACGTTTGTCCATCCGGCTTCCGGCTCTGTTGAGCTGCAGGCTGTGCTGACCCAGATTGACGAGAACGGAAAGCAGACAAAGACGCCGCTTTCCGGCGTGACGATGGAAATCCTTGGAGACGCCGCGCAGACAGTCAGGACAGATGAAAATGGTTTTGTCAGTCTGCCGCTCCTTGAAAACGTATACGAGGTTCGTTTCGGCTACGATGGAAACGAAGAAATCGAGCTTGCCCATACGGGCGGACAGCTTCAGGTTGTCAGCGGCGCACGCACGGTGATTGAGCTGGAGGCAGCGCGTCTGTTTGGCCGTGTTGTGGTCAGCAGCCAGTGCGAAAGGGAAACGAAGGGCGGAAGCGTCGCTTTTGAGGATATCCTCAATGGAACGCTGTACGGTCCTTATGCCTTTGACGTCGAAGCTTCCGTGATCTCGGAGGAAATGCCTGCCGGTCAGTATCGCATTGCGCAGCTGACTGCGCCGGACAATACGCAGTGCGGTGCGCTTGCGTACGACGGTATGGCGTATGCAGATTACGGATTTACGTTCAGCATTGAACCGGGCAAGGCGGCGGAGCTGTCGCTTGAACTGCTGACAATGGAAAAACAGACGTATAGTCTGTATGCGCAGAGGATCGACGATCTGGGAGAAATTGCTCAGGAAGTCCTTTCCGGCGCACATGAACTGACCCTGATCGATGCCGATGGTGAAGAAGTTTCCGCGTTTGCCGCTGAAAATGGCGCGGTACAGGTGGAAGCGCTGAGCGGTGAATACCGCATGCGCATGGATGAAGCGATGGCGCAGCAGTGGGGGATCACTCCCGTTTCGGAGCCGTTTGTTCTTCCGGGCGATGAGGAATCCATCCGCTTTGCTGCAAACGGTGCAAGGCTGATTCTCATGAGCGTCGATGAAAATGGGGAACCTGTTTTCGGCGCAACATACAGCATTCTGGACAGTGCGGGAAATGAGTACGTCGTCAAGACGGATGGCGAAGCGCAGGGTGTAACGCCGCTGCTTGCTGTGGGTGAAATGCGCATTGAGAGCATTGTTTCTCCGGCGAATCACGATGAAGCGCAGGTGATGACGGTTGCTGCGCCGGCCGGTCAGGCGACGATGGTGCAGGTTGTGCATCCCGCATACGGCGTTGTGAATCTGAAGACATATGTTCAGCGCGTGAATGCGAGGGGTGAAACGCAGCTTCATGCGATGCCCGGCGCAAGTGTGAAGCTTTACAGCATCGAAGATGACGCGCAGACGCTGATTGATACGGAGCTGTCTCTTGTGTCTCTTGAAGACGGCACGGTTTCCGTGCAGCTCAAGCCCGGCAGCTATGTGGCGCAGATCGACGCTGAAACCCTTCCGGATGGTTATTCTGAGGGCAGCGGCGCGGCGTTTAACGTGAGCAACACGCAAAGTATTGAGGCGCAGCTGGTCTGTATGGATGCGCTGGGCGGCATCAGCATCAGGCTTACCGGCGGCGAACTGAGCGAAGAAGAGATGGCGCAGGTTCGTTTTGAAACGGTGGATGACACCGGCGTCAGCTATGCGCTTACGCTGGTTGAGGGGATGTTCTGCGCGTCCGGTCTCCCCGAGGGGCAGTATACGCTCAGACAGACGCAGATTCCTCAGGGCTATACGCTTGCCAAGGAGATGGCGGTTAAGGTTTACGGCGGCAGCGCTGCGCAGGTTGCGGTTCCGCTGGAGGAATATGCGGTTCTGACGGTCGAGAAGCACGGCATCACCTTTAACGATCGCATGCAGACGTATCTCGTTCCGCTCAGCGGAGAATACGGCGTCTTTGTCGGCGTGGATGGCGGGATCAGGCCGTATCCCTCTGAGGATGAGCAGATGACCGTCTGGGCTAATGTGACCCCGGAACAGATTGCACAAGGCCGGACATCCAGCCTGCGGCTGCCGGCAGCGGTTGACGGAACAACCTATTATATCAAGGAAATCGGCGGCGCAGCCGGATTCACATCCGATCATGAGTATCATGAAGTGACGCTCTGCGCCGGTGAAACGGCAGCGGTATCCTGCACGGTATCCAGCGACCGGGGATTCTTTACCTTCTCGCAGACGGATGCAGCGACAGGTGAACATATCGCCGGCGGCGAGTTTGAGCTGATTGATAATGCGTCGAATGAACCCGTGCTCAGCTTTACGCTGGGCGAAGAGCAGTACAGAAATGCGATGGCGGTTCCTGTCGGCGACTATACGCTGCGTCAGATTCGTGCTGGTGAAGGGTATGCCATGAGCGAACCGGCGCAGTGCGCGGTGTTCATTGAGCCGTACCTGACGCAGGGCGGCACGGTTACGCATGCGGCGATGACCAGCGCCAGAATTCCGCAAGGCAGCGCGATCAGCGCGATCGGCGATCTTTACGCAGCCGATCAGGAAGGCCTGACCTTTGTGATGGTCGAGGGCGCCTCGCTTGCTGCAGGCGAAACGCTGCAGGTGCCGCAGATGACGCTGCGCATTGCCGGCGAAGACGGCTCCCGCACGGACATCGGCAGCGTGATTCTCAGCGGCGTAACAGATGCGTTTGGCGGTAAGTATCAGGCCCGCGTGGAATACTGTCTGCAGGGCGGCGGCTGGCAGCCTTCCGATGCGCGCATGACAGGCGAACTGTCCGCGCCGGTATGCATCAGCCTTGCCGACGTGGAAGATGACATTTCTGCTGTTCGCATTACCTACATCCATGCAGACACGGGAGAAGAGAAGGCTGAAAGCGGCTTTAACCCGGGTCAGGTGTCGCTCAATGCGGAAATCGGTGCGGAGGATACGCATGCGGTCATTGCGGAAGTCTCCTTTACCGGCGAATATGCGTATACCACGCGGCGCGGCGGTGAAACGCAGCTTCTTTCCCGTAGCGAGCGGCGTGAACTGCAGTTCGAAGCGGCGGGACAAGGCGTGTTTACCACGGTCAGCGCTGGACGGGACGGCAGAATCACAGGCGTTGTTTTCTTTGACGAGGATGCGGACGGCGTCATGGATGCGGCAGAACAGGCGCGCTATGCCGGCATGACGGTTTCGCTGATGACGCCGGCGCTTGATCTTGTTTCTTCCTGCAGGACGGACGGAAGCGGTCGATATGAGTTCAGCGGCATCTCCGGCGGCGAATATGTTCTCCAGTTTGAAGCGGGAGACAAGCTGGTCTTTTCTTCCGGCGAAGGATACACAGAGCATGTGATTTCCGGTATCGATGATAAGCAGTACGGCGTGAGCGGCGTGCTGCGCTTTGATGGAGATCATTCGGACTACGTTGTGAATGCAGGCTGCATTTATGCCGCGCAGGCAAACGGCAGGGTCACAGAGAAAACAGCCGAGGGCAAGATCTTGGGATATGAAGGCCTGATGGTTGAATTCATGCCCGTCGGCAGCGTCGATGAAGAGCCCGTTGTCGTGATGACGGACGCAGACGGTATGTTTGGCGTGACGCGTATTCTCCCGGGCGAATACGATGTGAGGATTGAGCTTTCGCAGAACGATTTGTGCGAAAAGGCTGTTGATGGTGTCATCAAGCAGCGCATTACTGTCGCGCAGGGCGAAAAACTTGATCTTGGCCAATTCACGGTGATGCTCAAGGCAACTGTTTCCGGCAGCGTCTATGTGGATGCTGACGGCGATGGCGCTTTCAGCGAAGGCTCGCAGGCGGTTTCTGGTGTGAAGGTTACGCTTCTTAAGCACATTGACGGACATACTGAAGCTGTTGCATGGACCCATACGGATGAATCCGGTGCGTATTTCTTCGACAATCTTTATGACGGAGAGTACAGCGTGCTCTTTGAACTGGAAGATGGTTGGACATTCACGCGCTTTGGACAGGATTCCAAGGTCTACGGTGCTGTATCCACCAGCGGCAGCACGCAGAGCTTTAAGCTGCTGCCCGGAACCATGATGGAACACATCAGCGCAGGCGCGACGATTCCGGCGAAGCTGGAAGTGTTTGTCTTTGCTGATGAGCATGCTGATGGACAGAAAGGCGCTTACGACGAAGGCCTTGATGGCGTAGTGATTACCCTGATCCGGCAGGAGAATGGACAAGACGCCGAGCAGATCAGTATGACGACAGGCAGCGACGGATTTGCCATCTTTGACGGCCTTGCGCCGGGCGAATACGTGCTGGCGTATCAGATGCCGGGCATTTATCGCGCAACGAAGCAGGTGACGAGCGAACTGTATCCCACCAGCTTTGTGCCGCAGACGACGCTCAGCAGCGGACGCAGCGAAGTGTTTGCCCTTGCGATGGGCGAAAACAATGAACGCAGGTTCATCGGCGCGATGCTCTCCGGTCAGATTTCCGGCACGGTGTATCATGATAACGATGCGGACGCACGCATCGCAGAGAATGAGCCGGGCTGCAGTGGGGTGCTTGTTGAGCTGCTTGGCGCGGATGGCGCTGTGCTGGATACACGCATGACGGGTGAAGATGGACAGTATGTCTTTGACGGCCTTGCGCCCGGACGTTATACGGTACGCTTCACTGCACAGGCGGAATGCGGGTTCTCGGGCAGTGAGCGTTCCATGACCCGCGGAGGCGTGCAGAAGAGCGACTCGTCCGTTTCCCAGACCCGCCAGCTGACGGTTACTGCCGGCAGTAAGCTCAATACGGCGCATGCGGGTATCGTTCGTCTTGCGGGCGTTTCCGGCTTCCTCTTTGAGGACAGCAACGCTGATCGTGTGATGGATGAGACGGAGAGACGGCTTTCCGGCGTGACGGTTCACCTGATGAACGGCAGCGCGCGCAATATCCTCATGAGCACGGTCACGGACGAAAACGGCCGTTACAGCTTTGATCGTATTACGCCCGGTGTTTACCTGATCCGCATGGACGCGCCGCAGGGATATGCTTTCTCCGGCGCGGAAATCAGCAGCCCGCTGAGCCTGAATAACATGCGCGAAGGCCGCGGCTACAGCGCTGCGTTTGAACTGCTGGGCGGCGCGCAGGCGAATGATCTGAATTTCGGTCTGCTTACGCAGGGCACGATTCGTGGACGCGTATGGATTGATGAGGACTTCGACGGATGCATCGGCGAAAACGAAGAAGGCATGCGTGGCGCTGTGATTACGCTCAGCGATATGAACGGCAACGAGATTGCAAAGAAGAACACCATCCGCAGCGGTGAATTTGCGTTCGATGGTCTGCTGCCGGGCGAATATGTGCTCAGCATTGTGCTCAATGAAGGCTATGTCTTTACTGCCGGCGGCAGCGATTCGCTGATCGACCGTGTCCAGCAGGAAACCGCGTCGCTCTATCTTGGCAGTCTGGAGATGGGCGGAACGATGGATGGCATTGCGATTGGCGCACTCCGTCCTGCCAGCGTCAGCGGCGTGGTCTGGCTTGATGAAAACAACGACGGCAGGCGGGAAGAGGGCGATGCAGGCGTTTCCGGCGTTCATGTAACGCTGACGATGAACAGCGGAAAGGATGCAGGCAAGAGCATCACGACAAAAACCGATGAGCAAGGCGGATACCGCTTTGACGGCGTCATGCCGGGAGAAGCACAGCTGAGCTTTGAGATTGCTGACGGATATGGCTTTGCCAAGAAGGTGTCCGGCGCTCGCCGCGTCAGCTGTGTGCCGATGAGCAATGATCGCGTTGCGCACAGCGCAGCCTTCGGTATTGTCAGCGGAGCCAGTGTCAGCGGTATGGATGTTGGTGTTCTGCCGGTTGGAAGCATCAGCGGCAGGGTGTGGCAGGATGCACAGTATGACGGAAGAATCAATGCAGATGAAGCCGGTGTCTCCGGCGCGCGCGTTGTCCTGCTTAATGCAGCCGATGGCGCTGAGGTTTCCACCGCGCAGACCGATGAAAACGGCGAATACCGGATCGGTTATCTGCGTCCCGGTGCATACACGCTCAGGTTTGTTCTGCCGGACGGCATGATCTTTACCCGCGAAGGCGATGGAAAGGTTGCGATGGTGGACGCCTCCTCTGCAGAAACGGAAAGGCTGAACGTCAGTCTGGGGCAGAGCTTTGAGGGGATGAATGCCGGCGCAATCGTTCCTGCTTCCATCACGGGCAGTGTGATGATCGATGCCAACGAAAACGATGTCATTGATTCCAGAGAGACGGGTCTGTCCGGAGCGGTGATTACCGTCATGCAGGGCGGAACGGTTGTAACCAGTGAAAAGACGCTGGAGGACGGCACGTTCGCCATTAACAGCCTCAGGCCGGGAACCTATCGGATCCGTGTAGCGCTTACAAAGAACATGCTGTTCTCGCGCGGCGTCAATCTCACTGTGGCTTCTGCCGATGCGCAGGAGGGCGAGACGGACGAGATTACGCTATCCATGGGACAGCTGGTTGAGACAGAAGCGGTCGCGGCCGTTCGTGCGGCGCAGATCAGCGGCAAGGCCTGGCTGGATGCCAATACCGATGGAAGAATCGACGCGCAGGAAGAGGCGATGAAGGGCGTCTATGCGGAGCTTCTTGATGAAAACGGCACGGTGCTTGCCAGCAAGAAGACCGGCGATAACGGCGAATACAGATTTGATCTGCTTAGAAGCGGCAATTATGCTGTTCGTTTCACGCTTGGCAGCGGTGTTCTCTTCGCCGATCAGACGGGAGAAGCGGGAGAATCCTGTGTCCCGCCTGTGAATGGCAGCGTAAGCACGACGGATGTGTTTGCCGTCAGACAGGGAGAGAACGTCGACTGGATGAATATTGGCGGCATTCTGCCCTGCAGCATTGGCGATACCGTATTCCTGGATGTCAACGGCAATGGCATGATGGATTACCGCGAGCCGCAGCTTTCCGGCGTTGAACTGGAACTGATGCGCGTTTCTGCAGAGGGTGAAAAGGAGAAGATCGCTTCGGTCATAAGCGATGCGTATGGATATTATGCCTTCGGCGATCTACGCCCGGGCAGCTATGTTCTGCGCGTGGTGCTCGAAGAGGGCGATGTGCTTACCAAGCATATTGGCGCGCCGCTTTCTGAGATCGACAGCGATGCAGATCCGCAGACCGGCGAAACGGATGTCATGACGATCCTTTCTGGTCAGACGATCAGGAATGTCGACTTTGGATTCACGGCACGATAAATGCAAAAGAAGAAAGGCTTCCTTTTCAGGAAGCCTTTCTTTTATACAGAAAAGAGAACAGACTTAAAGTCTGTTCTCTTCTGAGGATGCGTGAATGTCAGCGTCAGATGCTTGCGGATTAAAGACCAACCTGACCGGCGATGGCGCGCGCGGCGTCCATCATGGCGGGGTTATCGACCTTTTCAATCTCGCCAGCGTCGCAGAGGGCTGCCGCGCTGGGATCAAAGGGCAGCTGCGCAAGCACCGGAAGGCTCAGCTCAGCAGCTTCCTTTGCGATGCGGGACTTGCCGAAGATCTCGAGCTTCTTGCCGCAGTCCGGGCAGACCGCGTAGGACATGTTTTCAACGAGACCAAGAACCGGGATATTCATCATGCCGGCCATGTTGACAGCCTTGCGCACGATCATGCCGACCAGATCCTGCGGGGTTGAAACGACAACCACGCCGTCAAGCGGGATGCTCTGGAAGACGGTCAGCGGAACATCGCCGGTTCCCGGAGGCATGTCGATGACCATCGCATCCAGCTCGCTCCAGGCAACGTCCTCCCAGAACTGCTTGACCGCGCCGGCAATGACAGGACCGCGCCAGATAACCGGTGCGTCATCATTTTCAAGCATCAGGTTGATGCTCATCACTTCAATACCGGTGGAAGTTTCAGCGGGATAGATGTATTCGCCGTCGCCGAAAGCCTTGTCGTGCACACCGAACATGCACGGAACGGACGGGCCGGTGATATCGGCGTCGAGGATGCCGACCTTGTAGCCCATACGGCGAAGCATGACAGCCAGTTCGCCGGAGACAAGGGATTTGCCGACGCCGCCCTTGCCGCTGACCACGCCGATGACCTTGCGTACCTTCGGGGCGGGCTTTGCGGGCGCCTGCTGAGCGGCTTGATTGTTATGGTTGTGGCTGCAGCCGGCGCATGCCGGTTTGGTACCGCATTCGCTCGGTGCGCAGCCCTGCTTGATTTCTTCAGACACGGAAATTACTCCTTTCGAACGGACATAAACTCTGGTATAATATTATGGAACGGTTTTTTACCGCCGAATACATAATATGATACCACTTTTTTGAAAAAAAACAAGGGCGTGTAATGCAAATGCAGCAAACAACTGCGCGTTGCTGCCGTCATGAAAGGATGAAATCAATGAAGCCAAGGCTGATTTCCGTGTTTATTCTGGTGCTGATGCTGTTTTTTGCATCCGGCGCTTGCGCTGAATTTGATGCACAGGTTGTGCAGCAATGGCTGGTGAGCTTTACTGCGGAAACAGCGCAGCTCAATACCAGAAATGATGTAAGCACGACGTCGGATCCGGCGCGTCCAGGACAATACCTGCTTGAATACGACTTCGGCACGGTGCTTGGCACGAAGACAGGACAGCTGCTTTCTGACGATATTCTCTGTGTGGAGCTGACGATGCCCGGCAGGGAGGACTGCCTTGGTCTGCAGGTTGGACAGACGCTAGAGGATATCATTGGCGGGCGTGAAATCAATGCCGGGAATCTGCCGCTCTATGTGCTTTCCACGCAGGAATCCGGATACGGATGGAATTGGGCGTATGCGGCAAACGGCAGCGTATATGGTGTGGAGTATATCACCTACGGCGGTGAACCTTCTTTGAAGGAATATACGCTGACGTATGTTATCGCCGAGGGAAGAATTACGGCAATTCGTCTGAAAGTGGCGGACGCCACGCAGGCACAGGCGATCGAGGGACAGCAGACTGCTGAAGAAATTGCGCAAAAACAGCGTGGAGAGCTGCTTGTTGCGCAGAATGATCAGCTGGAATTGAGAAAGGAGGACCTTACGCTCAATGGTAGACCGGTGGTCGGTATTCCTGTTGAGGAGCTGATTGCCCTACTGGGCGAACCGCAGGAGATTCAGGTTCTTCCGGATGGAGAAGGACGCATGCTGGTTTACGGTTTTTGCGTGGCTGAACTGATGTTCGATGAGATGACAGGCGTCGAGTTGGTGCGTTCGCTGATCTGCGTGGAGCCGTCTGTTATCGGTCCGCGCGGCGTGAGGGTTGGGATGGATGCACAGGAGGCTTCTGGTTTGCTGCGCTGCGATAACGACGTGTTTTCTTCTGGCGGCATGCTGTATCTGGCGGGAGAAGCGCAGGGATTGGCGCCATATGGCGAGCTGATTCCTGGTGATGCAGGCCAATATGTTCTCAAATACACCTGCAGGATGAGTGACGACAGGATTGGCATGATGAATATCGGCGTGACAGACGGCGAAGTCCGGCACTGGCGGTTGAGTTTGAATGAAGAAGAGGAGTTTGCATATGGCGGCTGATGCAATGAACGAAGAGCGTTTTGTACTGCGCAATGCGCGGCATCTGGCGGCGGATTATATGATCAGGACACTACGTGAGGGAGATATTGCCATCGACGCAACGATGGGCAATGGACATGACACGCAGTTTCTGTGTGGTCTTGTGGGGGCGTGCGGACATGTGTACGCTTTTGACGTCCAGCAAAGCGCCATTGACAATACGCACGCCCGTCTTGAGGCTGCGGATATGTCCGAACGCGCTACGCTGATTCTCGACGGTCATCAGAACATGGCAAACCACGTGAAGGAGACGGTTCGCGCGGTGATGTTCAATCTGGGGTGGCTGCCGGGCGCAGCGCACGCCGTGACCACGAAGGTGGAAACGACGCTTCAGGCAGTGAATGCAGCGGCGCAGCTGCTTGTTCCAGGCGGTGTGATGACAATCTGCGTTTATCCCGGTCATGAAGAAGGAAGCCGTGAACTGGCGGCGCTGCTTGAATGGGCTGGTGCGCTGAATGTACGCACATATAATGTGTTGCATCACCATTTTATCTGTGCAGCGCCCGGCACGCCTAGACTGATTCTTGTGCAGAAGAATTTATAAGTTACAAATATGTTAAGATTACCGGAATTGTGGCTTTTTTGACAGAATGAGAAGGATTCAGGAGAATTCTGTAGAAAATTAGAAAAGGGAAAAATTGTGTCCGAATTACGAGAGGTTTTACCTTTTGTTGTTCGGAACAGATATGATAATGGAGGCGATTAGTGGAATGAGCACCCTTCAGGACCTCAAACAGGTGCTCTCGCGCAAGCAGGAAATTCTCGATGAGAATTCTGCGGGCGTTGAGAAGCAGAAGAAGAGCGGCAAGAAAACCGCGCGTGAGCGCGTGTATCTGCTGCTTGATGACGGCAGCTTCCTCGAGCAGAGCCTGCTCGTGGCGGACGCTGGCGTCGTAACCGGCTGCGGCACGGTGGATGGACGCCCGGTGTATGTCGTTGCCCAGGATTTTGCTGTGATGAACGGCGCAGTGGGCGTGAAGCAGGGCAAGAAGATCGTTAAGGTTCTCGAGCTTGCGCGCAAGACCGGTACCCCGGTCGTGTTCGTGTGCGACAGCAACGGCGCCCGCGTGGGCGAAGGCGCTGCTGCGCTTGAGGCGTATGCCGATATCTTTGCGCATATGGCCCGCCTGAGCGGCGTTGTGCCGATGATCACCGTTGTTGCCGGTCCGTGCATCGGCGCTGCGGCGATGGTTGCGCAGCTCTCCGACTTTGTGGTGATGGCCAAGCCTGCCGGCGCGCTGCTGGCTGCCGGCCCGCAGGTCATCTGCGCCACCATGGGCAAGGATGTTGTCAAGGCTGAAGAACTGGGCGGCGCTGATATCGCTGTTGAAAACGGCGCGGCACACTTCGCCTGCGAGACTGAGGAAGATGCGTTTGCCAAGGTGAAGAACCTGCTTGCGATCCTCCCGGCAAACAACCTTGAAGACGCGCCCTTCGCGATTGAAGAGGACATGAACCGTCTGACCGAAGGCCTTGCCGCCGGTGCGGACGGACTGGACGTCATCACCAAGCTCGCTGATGCGGGCAGCGTCATGGAAGCGGGCAAGGGTTACACCGGCGCTGTGACGGCGTTTGCCAAGCTGGCGGGCCGTACCGTTGCCTTCGTGTACACCGGCAAGGGCGACACCTGCGACAAGCGCATGGAAAAGATCGCGCGCTTTGTCCGCTTCGCCGACTGCTACAACATTCCGGTTGTTTCTCTGGTGGACTCCACCGGCCTCGAGCTCTTCAAGACCGTTGATCGCCAGATGAACGTCATCAAGGCTGCGTCCAAGATGATCTATGCCTATAGCGAGGCGACCACCGTGAAGGTGACCCTCGTGATCGGTCACGCGATCGGCGCGGCGTATGTCGCCATGGGCGGCAGCGCCAACGCGGACGTGACCTACGCCTGGCCGGGCGCCGTCATCAGCCCGGTGACCGCCGAAGCTGCGATCCAGCTCTGGAAGCTCGATGAGATCAAGGCCAGCACCGGCGACGCGATCGAGGCGAAGAAGGAAATCGCTGCCAAGTACGAGGCTGAGGTGGCCGATGGCGTCAATGCCGCGACCGCCGGTCTGGTTGACGATGTCATCGATCCGGCGCAGAGCCGCATCATGGTCATCGCTGCGCTGGAGATGCTTTCTAGCAAGCGCGATTCCAACCCGCCCAAGAAGCACGGCAACATGCCGCTGTAATCAGGGAGGAATTAACAAATGAATGTTTTGTTCTATGGTCTGTCCGTCGCTTTCGTCGGCATGCTGACGGTTTTCACCGGCCTGGTTATTCTGATCGGCCTGATCAAAGCGATGGAAAAGGTACTTGCGGGTGTGAACACCGGTGATCTGCTGGGTTCCTTTCGTCCGCAGCCGAAGGTAACGCCGATCGTCATCGATACCACCGCGATGGGCAACGAGGAAGTCGTCGCTGTCATCACCGCGGCTATCGCTACCGTCCTTGAAAAGGAAGCCGAGGCGAAGGGCGAGAAGAAGAGCGCTCAGCCGCAGTTCGTCGTGCGCTCCATCCGCCGCATCTCCAACGCGCCCGCGTGGAACCGCGCCGGCCGCGAGGAGCAGGTCTACAGCAGAATGTAACCGCTTCGCGGCTTCGATGAATCGGGTTTGCAATTGTTATACCTGAATACCCGAGGCCGCGAGCCATAATAACAACAAACAACACGACCATATAATATTAGGAGGAAATCCATTATGCGTAATTTTGTCATTACCGTCAACGGTGTTGCTTATCAGGTTGCTGTTGAAGAAGTCGCCGCCGGCGCTGCTCCGGTCGTCGCTGCTCCCGCCCCGGTCGCCGCTCCGGCTCCTGTTGCCGCTCCGGCTCCTGTTGCTGCTCCCGCTCCGGCCCCGGCCCCGGCTCCGGCTGCTGCTCCGGCTCCGGCTGCCGCTCCGGCTCCCGTCGCCGGCGGTGAAAAGATCAATGCGCCGATGCCGGGCAACATCCTCGACGTGAAGGTTGCTGCCGGCCAGATGGTCAAGAAGGGCGACGTCCTGGTCGTTCTTGAGGCCATGAAGATGGAGAACGAGATCATGGCTCCGCGCGACGGCAAGGTCGCTCAGGTTGCCTGCACCAAGGGCGCGACTGTCAACACCGGCGACGCGCTGGTCGTTCTCGAGTAATTCGCGAAAGCCTAAAGCAAAAGCAAAGGGGTTATACGCTGTGAAAAAGATTCTGTGTGTCCTCGCTCTGCTGTGCTGCATGCTGTTCGTGCTGCCGTGCATGGCTGAGGAAGTGGCCCAGCCCGCCGCCGAAGTCGCCGAGACCCGTGCGTTTGCCACACTGGTCAGCGATCCGGCTGAACTGATTCCCGTTTACGTCGATGAAGAGGCTGAGGGCGCCATCGGTTCCCTTGAGCAGGCGATCGCCGACTTCACCATCGGCGGCACCATCGCCGGTATCGTCAAGGATTCCGGTATCTACGACATTCTCACTGGCAACTGGAAGAGCGCGCTGATGATCCTCATCTCCTTCGTGCTGCTCTATCTGGCGATTGTTAAGCAGTTTGAGCCGCTGCTGCTCATGCCGATCGCTTTCGGTATGCTCATGACCAACCTGCCGCTGGCTGGCATCATGGATGAGCCGATCTACGAGATCATCTCCAATCCGGTGTACCACGGCAAGAACGGTGTGCCGATCTATAATGGCGATGTTCTGGTTGGCTATCAGTATGTCAAACAGAACGGCGGTCTGCTTTACTACCTGTATCAGGGCGTCAAGCTGGGCATCTTCCCGCCGCTCATCTTCATGGGCGTTGGCGCGATGACCGACTTCGCTCCGCTGATCGCCAACCCGATCTCCCTGCTGCTGGGCGCTGCCGCGCAGCTGGGTATCTTCGCTGCCTTCCTCGTCGCGCTGCTGCTGGGCTTCTCTCCGGCTGAAGCGGGTGCCATCGGCATCATCGGCGGCGCGGACGGCCCGACCGCCATCTACGTCACCACTAAGCTCGCTCCGGGCCTCCTTGGTCCGATTGCGATCGCTGCGTATTCCTACATGGCGCTCGTTCCGGTTATTCAGCCGCCGATCATGAAGGCGCTGACCAAGGAAGCGGACCGTAAGATCGTTATGGGTGTTCTTCGCCCGGTTTCCAAGGCGGAAAAGATCATCTTCCCGATCGCCGTTACCGTTATCGTTTCCCTCATGCTGCCTTCCGCCGCTCCGCTGATCGGTAGCCTTATGCTGGGCAACCTCTTCAAGGAGTCCGGCGTTGCGGATCGTCTTTGCAAGACCGCGCAGAACGAGCTGATGAACATCGTTACGATCTTCCTCGGCTTCACCGTCGGCGCGACTGCCAAGGCCGATACCTTCCTGCAGCTTGAAACCATCAAAATCATCGTTCTGGGCGTCGCGGCCTTTGGCGGCGGCACCGCGGGCGGCGTTCTGCTGGGCAACCTGCTGTGCAAGCTGACCGGCGGCAAGATCAACCCGCTGATCGGTTCTGCCGGCGTTTCCGCCGTTCCGATGGCGGCGCGTGTTTCCCAGAAGGTCGGTCAGGCGGAGAACCCGGCCAACTTCCTGCTCATGCATGCCATGGGCCCGAACGTTGCTGGTGTTATCGGCTCTGCCGTTGCCGCGGGCGTGTTCATCTCCATGTTCGGCTAATTACGGACCAACAGCCAGCGCGCGGTTTTCCGCGCGCGGCTTTCCCGCCCGTAGCGGCGGGGAGAGACTTAAGGAGGAATTTTCGATATGGGAAAGGTGCGTATCACCGATACCATTCTGCGCGACGCGCATCAGTCTCAGGCTGCGACCCGTATGCGCCTGGACGAGATGCTGCCCGTCGCTGCGAAGCTGGATAAGGTCGGCTACTACTCTGTTGAGTGCTGGGGCGGCGCGACCTTTGACTGCTGCATGCGCTTCCTGAACGAAGATCCGTGGGAGCGCCTGCGCCAGCTCAAGAAGGCAATGCCCAACACGAAGCTGCAGATGCTGCTTCGCGGCCAGAACATTCTGGGCTACAAGCACTATGCCGACGACGTTGTCGACGCTTTCGTGAAGAAGGCCATTGAGAACGGCATCGAGATCATCCGTATCTTCGACGCGCTCAACGACCTGCGCAACATGGAAGCGGCGGTCAAGGCCTGCAAGAAGTACGGCGGCATCGCGGAAATCGCGATCAGCTACACCATCAGCCCGGTGCACACTGAGGAGTACTTCGTCGAGCTGGCCAAGCAGATCGAGGCGCTCGGCGCGGACACCATCTGCATCAAGGACATGGCGAACCTGCTGCTGCCGTATGATGCCTACAGCCTCGTCAAGAAGCTCAAGGCCAACACCAAGCTTCCGATTCACCTGCATACCCACAATACCGCCGGTACCGGCGCGATGACCATCCTTAAGGCGATCGAAGCCGGCTGCGATATCGTCGATACCGCGCTGTCCCCGATGGCCGAAGGTACTGCTCAGCCGGCGACCGAATCCCTGTGCGCTGTTCTGCGCGGCACCGAGTATGATCCGGGTCTGGATATGGACATGATGAACGAGTGCGCCGTGCATTTCCGCAAGGTCGCCGAGCGTCTTGAAAAGGATGGCTGGCTGGATGCGGGCAAGGTGCTGCGCGTTGACGCCAACACCCTGAAGTATCAGGTTCCGGGCGGCATGCTCTCCAACATGATTGGTCAGCTCAAGCAGTTCAACGCCATGGACAAGTACTATGAGGTTCTGGCTGAGATTCCGCGCGTCCGCAAGGACTTCGGTTATCCGCCGCTGGTTACCCCGACCTCTCAGATCGTCGGCACTCAGGCGGTTATGAACGTTCTGTTCGGCCGCTATAAGACCTTCCCGACGGAGTCCAAGGGTCTGCTGCGCGGCGAATATGGTCGTCTGCCGGCTGAGGTCAACGAGGAAGTCCGCAGGCTCGCTATCGGCGATCAGGAAGTCATCACCTGCCGTCCGGCTGACCAGATCAAGCCGGAAATGGATAAGTATCGCGAAGAGATCCGCGAATACTACACGCAGGAAGAGGACGTTCTGTCCTATGCGCTCTTCCCGAAGGTTGCGCCGAAGTTCTTCCAGTATCGTCAGGCACAGCAGCTGAAGATCGATCAGACAATGTACGATCCGGCTACCCAGACGATGCCGGTGTAATCCGATAACAAAAGGAGATCGTCCGACCGACGGTCTCTTTTTTGTTTTGAACAATATTGCGTCGTATTGTCCACGTTCGCGAAAGAAACAAATTACTCAGAAAAATAGAAAAGACGGCTTGGATAACACCAAAGCCGTCTTTTGTGATTCATCAATCTTCTGATGGCCACGGATAGAAGAGCTCATCTTCCGGAAGCGTTTCAGCCACACCGTCTGTAACCCGCGTGATTTCGGAAAGCAGATGCGCCTCGTCTGCCTTGCGAACCATCAGCGTACAGACAACACTTGCGCCGAATTCCGTATGCTCAATAATGACCGGCGCGCTGCGCAGGAAATACTCAAGACGCTGCCATGTGGAATAATCAACCTCAACCATGTGGCGCGCGCTCTTTTCCATCACCACAACGCCGGCTGCATCAAGCGCGGTTTTACTGCCCTGTGCGTAGGCGCGAACAAGTCCGCCTGCGCCAAGAAGGACGCCGCCAAAATAGCGGGTGACGACGACGGCGCAGTTGACGACGCCGCGCGCCTTCATGACTTCAATAATCGGCATGCCTGCCGTACCGCCGGGTTCGCCGTCATCATTATAGCGCATGATGCCAGAGTTTAGCCCGATGATGTAAGCATAGCAGTTATGGGTAGCATCCTTGTGCTTCTGGCGAATGCGGGCGAGGAAAGCCAGCGCTTCCTCCTCCGTCTGACAGGGACAGCCGTAGCCAATGAAACGTGACTTGTTGATGATGAATTCTGCGGAATTTTCTTCACGCAGCGTTTTGTAAGCGAGCTGTTCTGCCATGTTTGTTTCCTTCCTGCACAGGGAGTTGATGGAAGAAAAGGGAGGGGAAGTCCCTCCCTTTCTGAATTTGTAGCAAGGATTACTTGAGAACGAAGAGATGGAACTTCTTCTTGCCGCTCTTGAGCATCAGTCCGTCACCGGTGAACATGTCCTCGGTCACCACGGCGTTCACTTCGCTCTTGTCGATCTTCTGATCGTTGACGGACACGCCGCCGCCCTCAATCAGGCGACGTGCAGCGGAGTTGGATGCAGCGATCTTGGAAGCAACGAGCAGCGTGGTCACGCGCGCATCAGCAGCGAGCTGTTCGCGGGTGATCTCGGTGGTGGGGATGGAGCCGCCCATGCCGGCGCCGCCAAAGAGGGCGGCGGCAGCCTCCTGCGCCTTGATGGCTTCTTCTTCGCCATGAACGAGCTTGGTGACTTCGTATGCAAGCACCTTTTTCGCTTCATTGATGGCGCTGCCTTCCAGCGCGCCCAGACGGCGAACCTCTTCCATCGGCAGGAAGGTCAGCAGACCGAGGCACTTTTCCACATCGCTGTCATCGACGTTGCGCCAGTACTGATAGAAGTCATAGGGCGTGGTCTTCTTGGCATCCAGCCAGAGAGCACCCTTCTCTGTCTTGCCCATCTTGCGGCCGTCGTGGGTGAGGAGAAGCTGGAAGGTGCAGGCGAACGCAGCGGTCTGCTCCTTGCGGCGGATGAGATCGGCGCCGCCGAGCATGTTGCTCCACTGGTCGTTGCCGCCCATCTGCAGGCGGCAGCCGTAGCGCTTGAAGAGCTCGAGGAAGTCGTAGCTCTGCATGAGCATGTAGGTGAACTCAAGGAAAGAGAGGCCGTTGTCTGTCGCCATGCGCGCCTTGTAGCAGTCAGCGGTGAGCATCTTGTTGACGGAGAAGGCAGAGCCGATGTCGCGCATGAACTCGATGAAGTTCAGGTGACGCAGCCAGTCGCCGTTGTTGACGATGATCGCCTGACCCTCAGAGAAGTCGAGGAAGCGGCTCATCTGCTGCTTGATGTGGGCAACGTTGTCATCAATGGTTTCAACGGTCATCATCTTGCGCATGTCAGTCTTGCCGGACGGGTCGCCGATCATCGCGGTGCCGCCGCCCATCAGCGCGATCGGCTTGTGACCGGCCTTCTGCATGTGCGCCATCGCCATGATCGGGATGTAATGACCAATGTGCAGAGAATCGGCGGTCGGGTCAAAGCCAACGTAGAAGGTGGTCGGATTCTTGAGCTGCTCGTAGAGCTCTTCCGGGTAGGTCATCTGGGCCAGAAAGCCGCGATCCTTGAGGATGTCAAGAATGTGCTGAGACATAGGGGAATCCCTCCTGTTAATGATGGGGAAAGCATACAAAAACGCCTTCCCGGGTTTTGATCGGGAAGGCGTGAAACACGCGGTACCACTTCCGTTTAAGGCTGCCTTACGGCAAACCTCCTTACCGCCCGCTGACACGGGCTGCACGCTGTATCCGGCGTACCGGCGGCGGCCTACTGGTCGGATGGACGTTCGGGGCCGAGCTCCGGGATGTATTCCATGCGCCGTCTGCTGCTGCCTTGCACCGACCGGCAGTTCTCTTAAGCAGATTGGACGGATGTACTTGTTCCCATCTTCGCGTCTTCTCGTATTATAAGAGGAATAAAAGGCCTTGTCAACCCTGTATTTTCATCTGCGGCGCCAGCGAATCCAGTAGTACGGAAAGCATGATCATGATGCCGCCGAGCAGCTGAAGAGCGGTCAGCTGCTCGCCAAGAAACAGCCAGCCGCCAATGCAAGCGGCAATGGGATTGATGTTGATCGTCAAAGATACGGTCAGCGGATCGACACTGCGGATAGCGATGCCATAAAGCACATAGCAAAGGGCGGAGCAAACGACTGACAGCAGGATGATGCACAGCCAGGCCTTCGATGAGATTGGCACCCAGAGATTGCGTTCGGCTAAGGCGAAAGGCAGAAAGGTGAAAGTAGCGGCGATGGCCTGCCACGTCGTAACGCGCATAGAGGAACATGCATTCATGAGCTTGGGTGAGATGAAGATATAGCCCACCCAGCAAAGACACGCACAGACCATCAGAAGATTGCCTAGCAGCGCACGGCTGCCGGGCGTAAAATCTGCGCCGATCACCAAAAAAGCGCCGGTCAGCGACAGCGCGACCGTCCCCCAGCGAAGCGGGGAGATGCGTTCACGCTGAAAGAGAACACGCCAAAGCAGTGTCATCATTGGAACAAGGGATAAGATCAGCGAAGCGGCTGATGCGGTTGTGAGCGTAAGTCCTGTGTATTCAAAGAAATAATAGACGGTAATTCCAAGCAGCGTCGTTGCAAATGCGCGCGGCGCCCATTTGCCAAGACGAATGCTGCCTTCCGTGCGCAAACAGAGCGGAACGAGAAGGAGACAGACGATCACATACCGCACAAAAGCCAATGTCAGCGTAGGCATTCCCTCTTCAAGCACGGTTTTGGAGAAGATGAAAGAAAGCCCCCAGAAGACGTTGACTGCAATGAGCAGCGCAAGACCCTGTGCCTTTGTAAACGTCTTTTGCAAAAGAATACCTCCTAAAATGAAGATAAATCTAATCATAATGGAGAATGATCGGATTTGTCAAGCGTGCCTTGCATTGTTGGTTTGTTTGCGGTAAAATGAGTCAACATGAAATACGCCATGGAGGAAACCATGATTCATATCGTACTCGTTGAGCCGGAGATCCCACAGAATACAGGAAATATTGCGCGAACCTGCGCAGCGACGGGAAGTGAACTGCACCTTGTCGAACCGCTTGGCTATAAGCTGGAGGATAAGTACCTGAAAAGAGCGGGGTTGGATTACTGGCATCTGGTGAATGTTCACGTTCATAAGGACTTTGCCGAGCTGCTTGCGCAGTATCCGCAGGCGGAGTTTTACTATGCCAGCACCAAAGCGCCCAGAAGCTACGCGCAGGTTGAGTATCCAAAGGACGTATTCCTCGTCTTCGGCCGCGAGTCGCGCGGATTGCCGGAGAATCTGCTTGAGCGCGTGTATGACCGCTGCATCCGCATTCCGATGGTGGAAGGCGCGAGAAGCCTGAACCTGTCAAACTCCGTGGCTATCGTGACATACGAAGCTTTGCGTCAGCACAGCTTCGCGCATCTGCTGGATCACGGATCCCTTACCGGACGGGAAGAAGCGCCCGGCGCGTGGATGGATTACCTGTAATGGAAGAAAAAGGCGTAGTTGGCGGATGCCTTGACACACGATGCGCGCATCCTGTACAATAGAGAAAAGCGGTGAGAAAGGAGGAGACACATGGCGAAGAAAAAGAAAAAAAGCAGACTTGGCTTTCAGGTTGCAGCCGGCGTTTTTGATGTGTTTGCCGCTGCCGGAGCTGGGCTTGCCATCGTGATTCTCCTGCTGATGCTCAGTAGCCTCTTTACATGGCTGCATCAGGATCTGACGATGACCTTTGCAGACCTGACCGATAACATTACGGACGCCGTCTTTATCAAGGATGGCAGCCTGACACAATAAATCCAAGCTCAGTTCCTGCAGAGGACTGAGCTTTTATTGAGTTTATTGTGAAGGGTTTTTGATAAAAGAGCAGATGAAAGAGAGTGGGACGGCAATCTTCGGTTTTGATGGAAGCGAGGCGGGGATCGAAGTCTGTCTTCGTGCTGCAGGAATTGATTCGGCGTATGAGGATGCGCGGCAACTGAGGAAAGCATATGACGACAGCGTGGCGTATGGACAATCGAGCAGGAGAACAGCGCATACGCCCAAAGCTTTGCTTCAAAAAGTTGGGGTTCTTTACGAATTGAGCTGTGGATGGCTTTACGTTATGAACTCCGAATCGATTGTGCATATGTAAAGCTGTGATCGAATTCATGATTCAAACAGAGAACGTGAGAACATTTCATCGGAGAAATGAATTTTACTCTCAGGCAAAAACCGTCGGAATGTGCATGCATTCCGGCGTTTTTTTGTTGCTTTTCTCAACGTCGGTCATTTCGCTCAAAAATACTGTATCCTATCAGCAATGCGCTTTGAACGAAAATCATCCTACAATATCGTCAGTTTTACGGAGCGTCTCGTTGGCGACGCGCTGTGGCGCTTGCATGATGTACCAAGATGCGCTATAATCGCCTCGTCGTTCGGAAACGCTTCCGAACAGGTTTTCATTGCTGATAAGGAGTGATGTTCATGAGAAAGTTCAGCTATGTGTTAACCAATCAGGCAGCGCAGCAGAGCAAGGCGATGCAAATGCTGTCCCGTGAAGCCAGCCGATTCACCAGCCGGATTTCGCTCAGCGATGGCGAACAGAACGCGCTGGTCAGCCAGCCGCAGTCCGTTGTGGAGCTGTACATGCGCAGCGGAAGCAAAGTGACGGTCATGGTCGAGGGAAAGGATGAAGAGGCGGCGGTCGCTGCGATGCAGAATTATTTCATCACCTATATGTAAAGACAGAAGAAAAGTAAAGAGAAGTAAAGAAAGAGCTGCTTGAGAGGATCAGGCAGCTCTTATTGATGTATGCGGTTATTTCTTCTTGGGCTTGGGAAGACCGAAGGTCATGAATTCGCATTCCAGCCGTCCGTTGTAGAAGCGGCGCTTCTTGTCTGCACGGCGGCCGAAGCTACGCTCAAATCCTGGATGCGAGGTGATTGCACTGAGCGACCAGCCGGGATGACGGCGAAGAAGGAGGCCCATTTCATGATAAAGCGCTTCGCACTCCTTCCTGTCGCTCAGACGCTCGCCGTAGGGCGGATTGCACAGGAACGCGCCGCGTTCGCCCTCGAGCTGGCAATTGCGGGCGTCGGCAACTTCAAAGCGTACTTTACCGTCAAGTCCGGCCTGATGAAGATGCCTGCGGGCAAGTTCGACGGCCTGCGGATCGATATCCGCGCCGGAAATGCCCTCGATGCGCTCCGGCGTGAAGGCGGCTTTTGCCTCATCGCGGATCTGTGCAAAGGCGTCTGTCGGCATGTTCTTCCATTCTTCAATGGCAAAGCTGCGCGTCAGTCCCGGCGCGCGATTGGCCATGCGCATGGCAGCCTCAATCATCAGCGTGCCTGTGCCGCACATGGGATCGTGCAGCGGCATGCCGGGCCGCCACGGGGAGAGGGAAACGAGCGCGGCTGCCATCGTTTCACGAAGCGGCGCTTCGCCGTTCCATGTGCGGTAACCGCGGCGGTTGAGCGCCACGCCGCTGGCATCCAGCGTCAGTTGAGCGATGTCCCCGTGCAGCGTAACGCTGACAGCGACGGTTTCCTCGCTTTCCTCGAACCAGTCCGTTCGGTACTTGCTCTTCAGTCGCTCGACAATGGCCTTTTTGGTGATGGACTGACAGTCGCGGATGCTCATCAACTGGCTGCGCGCACAGTTGCCGCTGACGGGAAAACGCGTCTTCGCGGTGATAAAGTCTTCCCACGGCAGAGCTTTTACACCTTCGAAAAGCTCTTCAAAGCTGCGCGCTTCAAAACGGTCCATGACAAGCAGAACGCGGTCTGCGCAGCGCAGCCAGAGGTTGGCGCGCATGGCATCTTCAAACGTTGCGGTGAAGCGTGCGCCGCCGTTTTCTGCTTTTGCCGGAATGCCCAGACGGTCGAGCTCGCGCGCGACGACGCCCTCAAGACCAAAGGCTGCGGTGGCTATCCATTCAAAGTGATCGTGCATGACGATTCTCCTTTATTGTTGATGCATTACATTTTAGTATATCAGCCTGTAAACAGATGCGTCAATTGTTTTTTGTGAAAAGTGAAAGGTTGGCAGAGGAGAAAACAGCTCACCAAGACGAAAAATTATCAATTCTTGCGTTTGGGCTGTTCAAACAGGGAAATAATTGTTATAATGTATGCGTTGCAATTTGCTTACACTGCGCAGACCTCATGTCTGCGCGAGAATTAAAGGAGTGAATAACCAATGGCTCTTGTTACGACTACCGAAATGTTTAAGAAGGCGTATGCCGGCGGCTATGCGGTTGGCGCGTTTAACGTCAACAACATGGAGATCGTTCAGGCGATCACCGAGGCTTGCCGTGAGGAAAAGGCTCCGGTCATCCTGCAGGTGTCCAAGGGCGCCCGTGCCTATGCCAACCACACCTATCTGGTGAAGCTGGTTGAGGCCGCTGTGCTGGAGTGCCCGGAGATCCCGATCGCTCTGCACCTTGACCACGGCGACAGCTTTGAGACCTGCAAGTCCTGCATCGACGGCGGCTTTACCTCCGTCATGATCGACGCTTCTTCCAAGCCGTTTGAAGAGAATATTGCCCTGACCCGCCGCGTCGTCGAATATGCGCACGATCACGGTGTTGTTGTTGAGGCGGAGCTGGGCGCTCTGGCTGGCGTTGAAGACGAAGTCAGCGTCGATGCTGAGAATGCGCACTACACCCGCCCGGAAGAGGTTGAAGAGTTTGTTGCCCGTACCGGCTGCGACTCTCTGGCCATCGCCATCGGCACTTCCCACGGCGCGTACAAGTTCAAGCCGGGTACCAACCCGCAGCTGCGCTTTGACATTCTTGAGGATGTCTGCAAGCGTCTGCCGAACTTCCCGATCGTTCTGCACGGCTCTTCTTCCGTTCCGCAGGAGTATGTCGAGATGGTTAACGCTTTCGGCGGCAAGATGCCGGGCGCCATCGGCATCCCGGAGGCTCAGCTGCGTGAGGCTGCGAAGCTGTCGGTCTGCAAGATCAACATCGACTCCGACCTGCGTCTGGCGATGACCGGCACGATCCGCAAGTTCTATGCGGAGCATCCGGACAAGTTCGACCCGCGCGAGTACCTCAAGCCGGCCCGTGCCAACATCAAGGAACTGGTTCGCCACAAGCTGATCCATGTCCTGGGCTGCAATGGCAAGGCGTAATTGACCGAAAGAAAAAAGCTGCTTCTTTTCCGGAAGCAGCTTTTTCTTTTGTCCTTGATGGACTTGAAAAAAATCACAGGATATAGTATCATGATATCGGTCAAAGTTTATTTTTCTTGATCAACAAGGAAGGGAAGAAAAGAAATGAAGAAGTTTGTCGTTATGACCGACTCTGCGTGCGATTTGCCGCAGGAGCTCGCCGACAAGCATCATATCGATATCATGTGCTTCAAAATCGCGCTCGATGGCGAGGGGTATACGGAGCGTGTTGATTTTACAAGCGAAGAGTTCAGTGAAATGCTGCGAAATGCAAAGGGAATGCCGACGACGTCTCAGGTGACGAAGTTTGAATTCTTTGAGCAATTTGAAAAGTATCATCAGCAGGGCGTGGAGCAGGTACTCTATATCTGCATCAATGCAACTGGCTCTGGCACCTATGCTGCCGCGCAGGGCGCTGTGCAGGAATTCCGCGAGGAATACCCGGACAGCAAGATGGAAATCACCATTGTAGACAGTCACAGCTATTCCATTACCTATGGTCTTGAATGCTGCCGCGCGGAGGAGATGCTCAGCGAAGGCAAGCCGATGGAAGAGGTTGTGGAATATCTCAATGACCGGTTTGCACGTATGGAACTTGTGCTGACGGCGTATTCGCTGAAGGTTATCCGCAAGTCCGGCAGAATCAGCGCCGCTGCGGCGATTGCCGGCGACCTGCTTGGCATCCGCCCGATTTTTACGCTGGTGGATGGCGTCAGTCAGGTGGTCAAAAAGGTTCGCGGCGATAAAGCGGTGGTGACTGCTTTCTGCAATCACGTAAAAAGTCATATGACGCCGGGAACGAAGTATTATGTGGGTGTGACGAATCCGGAATACCGCGAAGAATACGCTGAAGCACTGACCAAGGCGATCGGCTATCCGCCGGAGATGATCATCCATCTGGGCAGCGCGGTCTGCTCCAATACCGGGCCTGACTGCGCAGCTGCGCTGTATGAAGGCCAGAAGAGAGAAAGATAATAGGAATAAAAGAACGTCCGCGAAAAGCGGACGTTCTTTTGATATACAGAAGAATCTTAAATGCGGAATTCCTGGATCGTATCGCCTTCAAGCGTCTTGATCGCAAAGACGCCCTTTTCATATACCATATAGCTCTTGGGGTTGCCTTCTTTCGGGAGCGCGGCAGAGCCGGGGTTAATGTAGGTCATGCCGTCCTTTTCCTTGACAGTCAGCACATGGGTGTGACCGTGAATGAGCAGATCGCCGGCCTTATGCGGCGGAAGCTGATCGAGGTTAAACAGATGACCGTGGGTAACAAAGGCGGTTGTGCCGTCCAGATCAAAGAGCGCGTAATCTGCCTGAATCGGGAATTCAAGCACCATCTGATCGACCTCTGCGTCGCAATTTCCGCGCACGCAAAGAAGCTCGTCCTTGTGTGCATTGAGCAGAGCAGTCACGCCCTTGGGATCATAAGCATCCGGAAGGTCGTTGCGCGGACCGTGGTAAAGCAAATCGCCAAGAAGCACAAGCCTGTCTGCGCCCTCCAGCTTGTACTGACGAAGGACGGCTTCCATCGCGCTGCGGGATCCGTGGATATCAGAAGCAAAAAGCAGTTTCATAAATCAATCACCTTTCTGAAGGATTATTTACAGATCAATTTCAAGCACAACCGGACAATGGTCGCTGCCCATGACTTCCGAATCGATGCGAGCAGCGGTGATCTTGTCCTTGATACGGTCGGAAACAAGGAAGTAGTCGATGCGCCATCCTGCGTTATTCGCCCGGGCGTTGAACATATAGCTCCACCAGCTGTACGCGCCGGTGACATCCGGATAGAGATGGCGGAAGGTATCGACAAAGCCGCTTGAAAGCAGTTTGGCAAACGCCGTGCGTTCCTGAGGGGTGAAGCCGGCATTGTTTACGTTTGACTTTGGGTTCTTGAGATCAATCTCCGTTGCGGCAACGTTCATATCGCCGCAGACGATCACGGGTTTTATGGCGTCAAGCTTTTTCAGGTACATGCGGAAGTCTTCCTCCCAGCAAAGACGATACTGAAGCCGCGTCAGTTCCCGCTGACTGTTGGGAGTATAGACTGTGACGAGATAAAAGCTTTCATATTCCAGCGTGATGAGTCGGCCTTCATGGTCATGCAGCTCGCTGCCCATGCCAAAGGCGACGGAAAGCGGTTTCTCCTTGGCGAGGATTGCTGTTCCTGAGTAGCCTTTTTTCTCAGCGGAATAGAAGTGTTCGTGATAGCCTTCGTGAGGAATCTGCGCCTGTCCGGGCTGCATCTTCGTTTCCTGAAGGCAGAAAAAGTCTACGTTCTGCTGTGCAAAGTAATCGGCAAAGCCCTTGCCAAGGCATGCACGCAGTCCGTTCACATTCCAGGAGATCAGTTTCATGGTTCCTCCATATGCCGCGCAAATCCGGCGAATAAAAGCATGTTCATGCTGTTATTATACAGGATATGATGCGGGTTTGAAAAGAGCCGGAGAGAAATTCACAGGCGGGAGGCAGCGATGAATGATCGTGGTGATAGTTGTCTATCTGATCATGGCGGCGCCCCTGCGCGGAATGGTCCAAGCCTCGCTTAGCGGCAGGCAAGGAGAGGCGTTGATCCGTATCAGCGCAGGAGGGATTTGCTTTGTGCGCCGTACAGGACTTTGGGCAAACGATCAGAAGGGAGACATCGGCGCTTCACAGATACTGATGCTGCTGAAAAACCGGAATATAGGAAAGCATACCATGCGTCCGTTGGGACATCTTGAACTGGAAAAGGTATTGTTTTGGTGTGCAAAGATCGATAGCATTCGTGTCGATGCACGAATTGGTCTGGAGGAAGCATGGAGTACAGCGTTGGCGGCTGGCGGATTTCGTGCTTCTGTGCTTTCGATGTTGGGGATGCTGCGCAAGAAGTCGTGTGTTGCAGTAAACGTTGTTCCGGAGTTTTCTTCTGCGTGTTTCTGCATTCAGGTCGGATGCATATTTTCTGTGACAGCCGGCGATATTATGCTCAGCATAATCAGGACGGCCGGCAGGCGGGCGTCGGGAAAGGGGATTGTCCATGCAGCAGCATCCCATCGAAAACCTCATGGGGACTTCTATGGAAAGCATACGGGAAATGGTCGACGTCAATACCGTCATCGGAGATCCGGTTAAGACACAGGATGGCTCAACCATCATTCCTATTTCAAAGGTATCGTTTGGTTTTGTGGCGGGCGGAGGGGAATATGCGTGCGGTGCGCAGCAGTCGATAGCAAATCTTCCGTTTGCAGGAGGGGCAGGCGCAGGCGTGAGCGTACATCCGATGGGATTTCTGATCTGTACAAGCAATGGCGTACGCATGCTCAGCGCAGACTGTGCTTCTCCTGTGGAAAAGCTGGTGGAGATGATTCCTCAGGCGCTTGAAATGATCGGTCAGACGGGAAAAGAGAATGGGGAAGAGAAAAAAACACCGCAGGTGAATGCGGCGTATCATGAAGGATAAGACGGCGATTTGCGCTGCCTTATCCTTTTTTGAAAGATCACAATTGTGATGAACGGTCATGGCGCTGTGGTTCACGCAGGCGCGCTGGCTGGCATAGGATATCGCGGGAAATTAGAGGGTGAAAAACTGATAGAAGATAGGAATTGATGATGAAATACAACGGATAAATGGGAATCTTTTCAGCAAAAACCGCACATTTTATCCATCGCAGTCAAAATCCCTTGACTTTGCGTGCGCTAAAAGATAGAATTGTATCTGTTTCACTATATCATATTGTGTATGAATTGAATCGGAGGGCTTCCGAATGGGTTTGAAAGTTGCGAAATTTGGCGGAAGTTCGCTGGCCGATGCGGCCCACTTCAAGAAAGTCAGGGATATTCTGCTTGCTGATGAGGATCGGCGCATTGTTGTTCCCAGCGCGCCCGGCAAGCGTAGTTCTGTCGATATCAAGGTAACGGATCTGCTCTATCAGTGCAACCGTCTGGCAGCGGCTGGCAAGAATATTGATGAGGCGTTTGACAAGATTGTCGAGCGATATAATGGGATTGCTGCGGAGCTTGGCGTAACGATTGATCTTGAGCCGTATCTTAGCGAGGTGCGCAAGCAGATTCAGCTGGGCGCCGGTGAAGATTATGCTGCAAGCCGCGGCGAGTATCTCAATGGTATTCTGCTGGCTGATTATCTGGGCTGGGATTTTGTGGATCCGCAGCAAGGTATTTTCTTTGACGCACAGGGGCAGCTTGACAGCGAAAAGACGCAGGAAATGCTTGGCGCGCTGTTTGCCGGGCATGAATATGCCGTCGTTCCGGGATTCTATGGCTGCGATACGCACGGTAAGGTGAAAACCTTTTCGCGCGGCGGCAGCGATATCACCGGTGCGATTGTTGCGCGTGCGGTGAACGCCGACATGTATGAAAACTGGACGGATGTCTCCGGCTGCCTGATGGCTGATCCGCGCATTGTGCGCAATCCGGAACCGATCCGCTATATCACGTACCGTGAACTGCGTGAGCTGTCCTACATGGGCGCTTCCGTTCTGCATGAGGATGCGATTTTCCCGGTTCGCATTGCCGGAATTCCTACGAACATCCGTAATACCAATCAGCCGGAAGAACCGGGTACGGTCATCTGCTATGAGGCGGAGGACTATGACAGCGAGCACATGATTACCGGTATCGCAGGACAGAAAAACTTTGCGATTATCTCTGTTGAAAAGGCGATGATGAACGCCGAACTCGGCTTTGGCCGCCGCGTGCTTCAGGCGCTGGAGGAGGAGCAGGTTTCTTTTGAGCATATGCCCTCGGGCATCGATACCATGTGTGTTGTCGTTGCAGAAAGCTCAATTGATGGGAAGAAGGAACGCCTTGTATCCCGCATTCACGAGCTCTGCCAGCCGGATTCTGTGGAAATTCACTCCGGCCTTGCGCTGATCGCGACAGTTGGCCGCGGCATGGTTCGCTCCAAGGGAACATCGGCGAGATTGTTTAATGCGCTGATGAAGGCCGGCGTTAATGTTCGCCTGATCGATCAGGGCTCCAGCGAGCTCAACATCATCGTTGGCGTCGACAGCCTTGATTTTGAGACGGCAACTCGTGCGATTTATCGTGCTTTTGTCGTTGCGGATCAGCCGCGTTGGTAAAAGTAAATGAAGAAAACCCGTCTTTGCAGGAAGCTTGTTCCGGCAGAGGCGGGTTTTGTTTATGGATGCGGAGTTTGAATCAGCAACTCACAGGGCAAACGTTTCATGAAATCTGAAAAGGATGCAAATGCGCAGATGATGCGATAAACCGTGTGCGCTTCATTCAGATTCGTTGAGTCATCAAAAAGATCAGCCAAAAACCTCGCACGCAGCGACACCCCGAAGCATTTCGCGCTCAATCAGATCACTACCATAAGCGCTGAGGAAGCGTTCAGTATATGCGGTGGTTTTCAGATTGAATGCCAGAGACCAGATGCCCCAAAAGAGATCAATGTGTCGGTCTCCCACGCCGCCATTTCCCACGTCGATGAACCCTGAAAACTGCCAGTCATTGAGCATGATGTTGGGCAGACAGTAATCGCCGTGAATAAGAACGCTGCTCTGGAAGTCTGGCATGCATATACGTGCCTGGGCGATGGCTTCCTCTGCGGAAGTAAAGCCCCAGTTGTCAGGGAAAAGGGAATGGTCATACATGCCATGACGGTAGTTGCGTTCTACAGTTTCCCTGTATGACACCATCCGATCTGCAACAGGGCAGCCAGAAAATGAAATTTCATGCAGCTTGCGAAGATGCACAGCAAGCGTTACGCTCAGGCGCTGTGGATCATCAAGATACTTGTGCAACGTGCAATCCTCGCCCGGAACGCGGCGCGTGAGAAGCCAATCTCTGTCAAGTGCGTTGATATAGGAAAGAACCTGTGCGCCAAGGGATTTTTTATGGAAGAAGCGTGTCATTTCGGCTTCAGTTTTCAACGTTCCGGCAGGGGAAGACTTGAGGTAGTAGCCGTCATCACGATCGACGAAATAAACCTTTGCCTGTCGGGAACAGCTACTGTCGAATACCTTAGCGTCGTGAAGGAGCGAATGGAATTCTTCAGGTATACAAGAAAGCGGCAGGGATATCGGCGTTCTGTTCATAGTCATCCTCATCGAATTTCGTCATTGCATTTTGATTGCAGTAAAAGAGAGGGGAATGATACAATTATGAAAGCTGATTCGACGCATCTGGCTGAATTCCTTTATCATAAATCAGAGCAACTGTGCTTGGCTGATCGGGCGAGGTGGAAGGAAAGAAAAAGAGACCATCACTCAGATGATCTCTTCACATTGGTGCGGGAAACAGGACTTTTTCTCACGCCCTCGACGGGCGCTCGGTCAGCTCGGCTCTGAGGCCACACTGTGGCCTCATTCACTACCGAGCTATTCAAGTCCTTGTTGCCCGGTGAATAAATAAACGAGAGACCATCCTCTGGATGATCTCTCGTTTATTGGTGCGGGAAACAGGACTTGAACCTGCATGAAATTGCTTTCACTAGAACCTGAATCTAGCGCGTCTGCCAATTCCGCCATTCCCGCAGAACATGTTCGATTATACATCACAACAGGCAGATTGTCAACACTTTCTTACTCAAATTGTCGATTTCGATAGAAATGAATGGGATAACTTGCATCATACAGGAAAGTTTGATACAATACTGTTGAATTCGGCTGTGACCTGATTGGCGCAGACCGGGTACGAATGTATTATTTGTTTGCTGCAATTAACTTGTCGGGTATCCATGATGAACCCGAACGGAGGAAGAAAATGAATACAAGAAAGCCGAAGAAAAAGCTTACGATCCAATGGATGACGGGTACGGCGATGATGGTTGCTGTGACGTTGGTGCTGGCCAATACGCCGCTGGGTTTGATTAAGATGCCGTTTCTGACTGCGACAACGCTTCATATCCCTGTGATTATCGCTACGCTCGTTCTTGGGATTGAAGCCGGGCTGATTACAGGCCTTGTCTTTGGTGTGAACAGTCTGATCAGCAACCTGACGAACGCTTCTTTCTTTGCGCCTTTTTTTATTAATCCACTGGTTTCTGTTCTGCCGCGCGTTCTGTTTCCGGTGGCTGTATATTTCATAGCGAAGTCTCTGGAACGCATGCTTTCGCGGTTTGATCCGCACCGCGTTGTGACGTATGTTGCGGCAAGTGCAATCGGAACGGCGCTGCATACGACGATGGTGATGGGCATGATCTATCTGCTTAATGCCCAGAAGATCGCGCAGATGCTGACTGAAGGCGCCGGGGTACCGCAGGCGATTGCTCAGAAAGGTGTCGGAACGGGCATCGCTGTGCTGGGCGTGACCAATGGCATTCCGGAAATGATTGTCGCTGCTGTCATTGCGCCGGTTATCGCGCTTGCTCTTGACCGCGCAATGGGCAGAATGCGCATCAGACGATAAAACAAATAGAAACAATTTAGAGAATCGGAGGATTCGGTTATGGTTTTTGTAATGGACATCGGCAATACGAATATCAAAGCCGCTGTCTTTGAGGGAGACAAGCTTGTGCGCCGTTGGCGCTGTGCGACGGATACCTCTATGACATCCGATCAGTACGGCATCATCATGGCGGATCTGTTTCGATATCATGGCTTGAACATGGGGGATATTGAAGGCATCATGATTTCCTCTGTTGTGCCTACAATTAATTTCACCATTGACCATATGTGCAAGGATTACTTTGGCGTTGAGCCGAAGCTGCTGGTGCCCGGTGTGAAGACTGGCCTGAAGATCAGGTATGAAAACCCGCGCGAATTGGGCAGCGACCGCATTGCCAATGCGGTCGCGGTGTCTTCTCTGTATGGCGGCCCGTCGATCTTCATCGACTTTGGCACGGCGACGACATATGGCGTTGTGTCTGAAGAGAATGAGTTTCTTGGCGGCGCAATCGGGCCCGGTCTGCGGATGATGAATGCTGCGCTTTCTACCGGAACAGCCAAGCTGCCCAGCATTGAGCTTGTCCTTCCGCCGCAGGTGATCGGAAAAACAACGATCACGAACATTCAGTCAGGTATTCTGTATGGCTATATCGGTTCGGTTGAGAAAATCGTGCGTGAAATGAAGCGTGAGATGAAGTGTCCGAATGCCAAGGTGATTGCAACCGGCGGTATGGCGCACATGGTCAAGCAGAATTCCGATGTCATCGACATCATCAATCCGGATCTGACGCTGACAGGGCTTAAGCTGATTTACGAAAAGAATCAGGCAGTGTAATCCTGCAGAGCATGAGAATAAAGCAGCAGCGTCTTCCCTTGAAGACGTCTTGCACAGGAGATAAAATGGAGAGAATAGCAATAGGCTTTTTGGGATGCGGGAATATCGGCAGCGCCGTCTATCGTCTTCTTGAAGAGCGGGGAAGCGAGATTGAGATAAACGAGGGCGTGGCCTTTGAAGTAAAAAAGATACTCGTCAGGGATGTCCGCAGGTCAAGAGGCTTGAATGTTCCGGAAGGTGTCTTTACGGATGATCCACAGGAAGTGGTGAATGATCCGGATATTTCGATTATTCTGGAGTTCATGGGCGGAGAACAGCCTGCTGCAGACTATGTGATCCGTGCGCTACGGGGCGGAAAGACGGTTGTAACCGCAAATAAGATGGCGCTTTCCCTTCATTGGAAGGAAATGCTCAGCGCAGCCCGGTCCGGCGGCGCTGGACTGTATTTTGAGGCCAGCGTATGCGGCGCCGTACCTGTGATCAGAGCGATGAGCAGCTCGCTGCAGGCGAACAGAATTTCCTCGGTGATGGGCATCATCAATGGCACGACGAATTATATCCTTTCCCGCATGAGCAGAGAAGGGGCGCCGTATGATGCGGTGCTTGCAGATGCGCAGCGCTTGGGTTTGGCGGAGCCTGATCCTACGGCGGATGTTGAGGGGTATGATGCAGCCTATAAGCTTTCCATCCTTGCCATGCTGGCGTTTCATCGCTATGTTTCCGTGGGAAGCATCTATCGCGAGGGGATCACCGAAGTTACGCCGCTGGATGTGCAGTGCGGACAAGAGCTGGGCTTGACGCTGAAGCTGCTTGCTGTGGCAAAGGAAAGCGACGGAAAGATTCAGCTGCGCGTTCATCCGACGTTTGTCCCGGATGATCATCCGCTTGCAAGCGTCAGCGATGCATTCAATGCGGTGTATATCGATGGGCATGCATGCGGCGAGACGATGTTCTACGGCCGCGGCGCGGGTCCGATGCCTACTGCCAGCGCGCTGGTTTCGGATCTGATCTGTGCCGGAAAGGCGAAGCGTCATGAACTGCCGGCGGTAGAAGATGAGGATTGTCCGCTCGCTAAAGACTGGTCTTGCGAGTATTTTGTCAGAATGCGTGCTGTGGATGAGCCGGGTGTTCTGGCGCTGATTGCCGGCGAATTCGCCCGATATGGAATCAGCATTTCTTCCATGATTCAGAAGGGAGAACGGGACGAAAGCGGCTATGTTCAACTGATCTTCCTGACCCATAAAGCAAGGGAGCACGCCGTTCGTCAGGCGCTGAAAGGGATGGATAGTGCCACAATTGCCGGCGTCAGCATGATTCGTGTTGAAGGAAGATGACAATTGCATAGGAATAAGTCAATAACAGCATGTGTAAGCATGCTGTTTTTTCAATAAAAAGGAAAAAGTTCGGAGAAAATGTGTGTTGGAATTTGTATATGTGCAAAATGCACAATACAATTCAAGTGCGAATTGAAAGCGGAAAATAGTCAATAATCTGTTGCGACTAAAATCAGAAGAAAAATGCAGGATTCATGCAAGTGACTGGCATGTTTTTGCAAGAAAACAAGAAAACAAAGGGGTCAAAACAAAGAATATGGAAAAAATGAAAATGGCTCATAGATGATGCCGGATATGTGAATTCCAGCGATGATAATAATGACCAAATACTGAGAAAAACAGAGTAAGAGTGAGTAATAGAGAGATATAAGGTGATAAATCGACACAATGGATAATTACGAGGAATTATGAAGGATTGATTGTGAAACAAAAACGTGTTTAAGAAGTGCTTTCTGCGAAAAATTTGTGAACTTATTCCGTTGAAAAACGTGGATAGAAGCTTTATAATATAGTCAATCAGAACACCGATGGACGTTAAGATCGGTAGTTCGGTCTGCTATTGAAAATTGAAGGGGGATTCACACATGGCAAGCTTGAAGCTTAACCACATCTACAAGATCTACTCTGGCAATGTTACTGCCGTTTCCGACTTCTGTCTGGACATCGAGGACAAGGAGTTCATCGTTCTGGTCGGACCGTCTGGCTGCGGTAAGTCCACCACCCTGCGCATGGTTGCTGGCCTTGAAGAGATCTCCGAGGGCGAGCTCTACATCGGCGACCGTTTGGTTAACGACGTTGCTCCGAAGGATCGCGACATCGCGATGGTTTTCCAGAACTACGCGCTGTATCCGCACATGACCGTTTATGACAACATGGCGTTCGGTCTGAAGCTGCGCAAGAAGCCGAAGGACGAGATCGACAAGCTGGTTCGTGAAGCCGCTAAGATTCTGGGCATCGAGCAGCTGCTCACCCGTAAGCCGAAGGCTCTGTCCGGTGGTCAGCGTCAGCGCGTTGCGCTCGGCCGCGCCATCGTTCGTGACCCGAAGGTCTTCCTGTTCGACGAGCCGCTGTCCAACCTGGACGCCAAGCTCCGCGTTCAGATGCGTACCGAGATCACCAAGCTGCATCAGCGCCTGCAGACCACCTTCATCTACGTTACTCATGACCAGACCGAGGCCATGACCATGGCTTCCCGTATCGTCGTCATGAAGGATGGCTTCATCCAGCAGGTCGACACCCCGCAGAACCTGTACGACTATCCGACCAACCTGTTCGTCGGTTCCTTCATCGGCAGCCCGCAGATGAACTTCTTCAATGCCAAGCT
>JAFYOR010000047.1 GCA_017547805.1 Clostridia bacterium | reverse complement strand
TTCCCCTCACCTCCACCAAAGTCAAAAGCACCCTTAAAGGGTGCTTTTTGATTTTGAGAAAAAGGAGTGAGGGGAAACGAACCTGGGGCGGGAGTGAATGAGGCCACAGTGTGGCCTCAGAGCCGCCCTGACCGAGTGCCCGTCGAGGGCGCGAGAGGAGTTCCCCTCACCTCCACTCAAATAAAAACACCCCTTCACGGGGTGTTTTTTATTTGAGTATCACGGATGAGGGGAATCGAACCTGGGGCGGTAGTGAATGAGGGCCCAGTGGGCCCTCAGAGCCGCCCAACCCTCGCTCCGCCTAAGCCGCGAGAGGAGATTCCCCTCCTGCAGTCAACAATCCCCCGCAAAAACACCCCTCCCAACGCGCTAAACCGGACGCTTTGAGAAGGGTGTTTTCATTCATTCATTTATACCGCATAGGAATGCAGACCCGGCAGCAGCTTATTGACGCCGGCAAAGGTGAACAGCACGCAAAGCACCGCAATCACCGCAAACCATGCCATGCGCTTGCCCTGCCACTTCATGCGCATGCGCTGATGCAGATAGATCGCGTAGAGAATCCACGTAATCAGCGCCCACGTCTCCTTCGGATCCCAGCTCCACCAGCGGCTCCACGCCTGCTCGGCCCAGATGGCGCCGGAGAGAATCACGACCGTCAGCAGCAGGAAGCCAAGGCAGATCAGCCGGTAGGACATGTAGTCCGTCTGCTTCATGCGCGTCTCGTCTTGTGCATGGCCGCGCCTGAGCATCAGCAGATACTGCGCACCCATGCCGCCCGCAATCGCAAAAGACGCATAGGAAAACGTTGCAGAGCCGATATGCAGCGCAAACCACGTGCTGCGCAGCGCGGGCATCAGATCCGTGATCTGCATCGGCTGAAACGCAGCATAGGAAAGCACCAGAAACGCAACCGGCATGCTCACCGTCAGCGTCCATTCCTGACGCAGCTTCGCATGAAGAATCAGGCCCATGATCGCCGCCGACCATGCAAAGCCAGACGCAAACTCAAACTGATTGGCCAGAGGCAAACGGCCTGCAGCAATGCCGCGCCAGACAGTAAACACCGTGTGCAGCGCAAAACCGGCGGCAAATACGCCATGCGCAGCGCGGCAAAGCTTCTCATTGCCGAGCATCGCGCCGGCGGACTGCAGCATCATCGCTGCAAAATACGCAACAACCGCTGCAAAAAACAGCATCTCCATCTCTTATTCCTCCTCAAGCAATGCTTCCAGTTCGATCAGAAGTCCCGTTTGCGTTTTCGGGCTGAGCACTGTATAACCCGTATCCTCCACAACAATCGCCGTGGGAACCATGAAGAAGCACAGATACAGTCCCACGACCATCAGCAGGAACGTCGCATACAGCAGCCAAAGAATCACGGAAGGCATATGCTTGATGCGAAGTCCCGGATAGCTGATGGGCTTGAGCATCGTGAAGCTCACGTCTCCAATGGTCAGCGTTTCCTCCGGGAAAGCCAGCACAGTCGTCATCGCGCCATCCGCCACGGAAATGATATCGTACACCGGATCACTGTACGCGCCGGATGTGCTCGTTACCAGCGTCACGCTGCCGTCCTCCGCCGTGACATAACCCGGATACAGCGCATTGAAGAACATGCCGTTTCGCCCATCCAGCGTCAGGAAGCAGGATTCCGTCAGCGCCATCTCCTCGCTTACGCCCGTGACAAGGTTGGTAATGCGCACCGCGCCCGCCGTTCCGTAGGTTTGCTGATAGATCTTATAGCTGCCAAAGCTCAGCGGTTCGTTGACGCGGATCTGCTGCTGAATGCGCTTGCCCGCATCGGCCGATTCAACGCTCAATATGCTCGCATAATCGAGTCTGCCCGTTTCATCCTCAATCCGGAAGGAATCGACGGTTAAGCGGGTTCCGTCGGACAGGGTAATCGTCTCCCCCGGCATCACCGTCTGATCCTTTACATCCGCAGCGATGACAGCGCCGGCGCCGACGAGCAGAATCAGCAGGAAGGACAGATGCGTCAGGAACGATCCGTAATAACCAAGCCCATTGCATGTATACACGCAGCGTCCGGCATGTTCCCGGCGGCGGTAATGGCGCTTGTCAAAATACGCGCGAAGCTTGTTTGCCTGCGCCGCAGAAACCTCCTTCTGCAGCATGGCATGATCAGCCTGTGCTTCCAATTCCTTTTTTGCCTTCATGACCCGCGGCAGCCGCACCAGCGAGCAAAGCGTCAGATTCAGACAAAGTGCCGCCATCAGCACAATGAAATACGGCGCAGAAAACACATCGTCAAACTGAAGAAAGAGAATAACCTGCGCCATCTCCGAGCCGTAACGGTTGACATATTCCATCGGCTCCCTCTGCTGCACAATCAGCGAGCCCGCCAGCGAGCAGCCGATCACCAGAACAAGCAGCAGCATGCCAAACTTCATTGAACGCAGAAATGCGATTGCCTTTTTCAAACAGACTTCCCCTTTATATTCAAAATGATAAGAACATGAATCTTCCGGCAAAATACCGGAGCAGCCTTGTGATTGCTCACGCTCCGGTGATTAAAGATTACTTGATCAGACCAAGCGCCTCGTCGATCAGCTTTTCAGCCTTGTCAAGGCACTCGTTGGTCAGGCGGGAGTTGTGCGCGCCTTCGCTGTTCTCAACAAAGACGAAATCCCAGTAGAACTGACCCTTGCGGTTGAGGCTGCGGATCGCATTGAGCTCGTCCTCGGTGTAGGTGCCGGCAGCAACGGCGTCCGCCAGCTTGTTAGTCAGGGTTTCCAGCTTGGTGCCGATGGCGACGGTGCGCTCCTCTGCCTTGGTCTGGATGCCCGCAACAAAGCCCTTGAGGTCCGGGTGGCAGCCCGCGCAGCTCGCCTGAATGGACTCGCTGGCCAGCGGGCTTACCCAGTAATGGCTGGCATAGGTCTTGCCGTCAGCGGTAGTCGCCTTTTCCATGTGGCAGTCCGCGCAGGAGAACTGGGAAGCGTGCACGCTGCCGGTGCCCATGTACGTCTCGAACTCCGGATGCTGCACCTTGATCTGCTTGACGCCGGTGCGCGGGTTGGTGTAATCCGCAAACTGCATCTCCTCAAAGTACTCAAGGATCGCGTCCGGATGCATCGCGGCCATGCTGTCATAGGGCAGGGTCACAGCCTTGGTCTCCGGGGCGAAGTAGTACTCGACGTGGCACTGCGCGCAGGACGCGGTTTCCGCATTGAGCTTTTCGAAGTCCGCACCCATGGCGTCCGCCAGATAGGTGTGGGTAACGACGAGCTCGTTGCCGGTGTTTGCGTGGCAGTTGTAGCAGCTCACACTCTCGTTCACCTCAGCGAGCATATCCTCAAACTTGATGGTATACGCGCTGACACCCTCGTTGTTCACCTTGGCGGTGAAGTCCGGGGTCTTACAGGTGAAGCAGTTGGCCAGCGCATGCGGACGACCGGTGTTGGTCACATCCTGCACGGTGTAATAATGGCCGCGCGCGCTGTTGTAATACTTGTTAAACGCCATGCCTTCATAGACGGTGGCGATCATCGGATACTCTTCCACATGATCAATAACAGCTTCGTTCTCCGCGTTCTTTTCATAAGACGCGTAAACTTCCGGATAGGTCGCAGCCCAATCCGCCGCCTTGATCACCGTGACGCCGGTACCGGTCTGGGTAGCGGTTGCCGCCTGAGCGGACAGGCACACAGACAGCATCATCATCACAAGCAGAGCAGCCGTGAGGATTCTCTTCATGGTTGAAATTCCCCTTTCTTTTGAGTGCAATGAAGGCCGCATCACACTCTGTTAAAATGTCTATATTGACATTCTTTCTGTATTATAGGATAATCAATGCAATAAATACGTTGGTTTTCCAACAAAGCGGAGGCCATCATGCAACAATATCTGACACAGTTTTCGCACATCCTGCTTTTTGAGCATATTCCCCAAGCCGATCTGCTTCGTTCGCTGAACTGCCTGAACGCACAGGTGATCCATTTCGAAAAAGGAAATATCATTTTGCATCAGGGAGAACCCGCCAGGTTCATTGGCATCATTCTGGATGGCTCTGTCAACATCATTTCCAGCGACATCAGCGGAAACCATACATTGGTAACACATCTTCAGCACGGAAATCTTTTTGCGGAAACCTTTGCCTGCGCCGAGCTTGATTCCATTCCGGCAAGCGTCATCGCCGCTGAAGACAGCGTGATCATGCTTCTGGAGTATAAGCGTGTGATCACCGGCTGCCGCAACGGCTGCATGGCCCATTCGCTCCTCGTGACCAATCTGATGCGGAGCATCGCGCGCAAGAATCTGCGTCTTTCCCAGAAGCTGAGCATCCTCTCCCGCCGCTCAACGCGCAGCAAACTGATCGCTTACCTGAGCACCGAGAAGCAGAAAAGCGGCACTTCCCGGTTCATGATTCCCTATGACCGTCAGGAATTGGCAGATTTCCTCTGCGTGGAGCGCAGCGCCATGTCCGCGGAACTGAGCAAGATGAAAAAAGAAGGGATCATTTCCTTCAGGAAAAACGAATTTGAGCTGCTTGCCGTACATCAGGACGACGGTTGTGCGCCCCCTTCGGTGTAATCTGTCCGCTCAACGGCAGCGCAAGAAGGCGATACCCGGTTTTTGCAATCGGATATCGCTTTTATTCAACCGATCAGACATCAAAAACTGCCGAACAGGCAAGAAGCCGTATTTCTCCGTTGGTGTTTGCTATAATGTACGCGAAAGCAAACAAAACGGAGGAACGCTCATATGCAAGCCATCACAATATCGTCGCTTGTCAAGCAGTACAAAGCCCTGACCGCCGTGGATCGGCTCAATCTGGACATTGAGCAGGGCGAATTGTTCTCTCTCCTCGGCGTCAACGGCGCCGGAAAGAGCACGACCATCAAAATGCTCTCCTGCCTGACAAAACCCACGAGCGGCGACGCCCTTGTGGGCGGTTACAGCATCACCAACGAGCCGGAACAGGTCAAACGCCTGATCGGCGTCTCCCCTCAGGAAACCGCCATCGCGCCGAACCTTTCCGTTCAGGAAAACCTCGAGCTGATTTGCGGCATCCACGGGTTCTCCAAAGAAAAAACAGAAGCGAAAATCCGGGAGCTTACCGGGCAATTCGCACTTGAAACCATTCTTCACAAAAAGGCCGGCAAGCTTTCCGGCGGCTGGCAGCGCAGGGTCAGCATCGCCATGGCGCTGATCAGCGAACCTCAAATCCTGTTCCTGGACGAACCCACGCTGGGGCTGGACGTCATCGCAAGGCATGAACTGTGGAACACGATTCGCGCGCTGAAAGGCGGCGTGACCATGATCCTGACCACCCATTACATGGAGGAAGCCGAGGCCCTTTCCGACCGCATCGGCATCATGAAAGACGGCCGCCTTCTCGCGACAGGAACAGCAGATGAATTGAAAGAACGGGCCGGAACCTGCGATTTTGAATCCGCATTCGTTTCCATTGTGAAGGAGGTGCGCGCATGAGAATGATGACATTCGCCAGAAGATGCACAAAAGAAATCCTGCGCGACCCGATCAATCTGGGCTTTGGTCTGGGTTTTCCTCTGGTCTTGCTTTTGCTGCTGAGCACAATGCAGGCCAGCATCCCAGTAAGCCTGTTTGAAATCAATACGCTGACTCCGGGCATCACCGTATTCGGGCTGTCATTCATGACGTTGTTTGCCGCAACTCTGATTGCCAAAGACAGGGAAACCGCCCTGTTGCAGCGGTTATATACGACGCCCCTGACGAGCTTTGACTTCATCATGGGCTATATGCTCCCGCTTCTGCCCATCGCCGTGGGACAAACGGTGATCTGCTATCTGTTTGCGCTTTCACTGGGTCTGACCTTCAGCGTGAATATCCTCTATGCCGTCATCGGCCTGATCCCCATGGCTGTCTTCAATATCGCATTGGGCCTTTTGTGCGGCAGCTTACTGAGCGTAAAGCAGGTGGGCGGCGTCTGCGGCGCGCTGCTGACCAATCTGTCCGCATGGCTTTCCGGCATATGGTTCGATCTTGAACTCATAGGCGGCGTTTTTGAAAAGGTCGCCCATGCGCTGCCCTTTGTCCATGCGGTAGAACTGGTCAAAGCCCTTGTCGGCGGCAATTTCACGCTGGCGGCCTCCCATCTCCTGCCGGTTCTTTTCTACAGCGTGCTGATCACAGCGGCTGCCGTCTGCTGTTTTCTTTGGCAAATGAAACAACAATAAGGACTTGATGCGATGAAATACAAACTCATTATCGACAAAGAAGCGCAGGAAGAGATCGTCGCAGTCGTTCATGCCCCATCCGCGTTGACGCAGCAGATCGAAAACCTCATCCGCAGCTATTCCGGCGCAGACTTCCTGATGGGCCACCGGAACGATGAGATGCGAAGGCTTACTTTTGATGAAATCGAATGTATCACCGTTCTTGACAGAAAAGTCATGGTCATTGATACAAAGGGCCGTCACTATCGCATACAGGAGCGTCTGCGCGATCTGGAAAGTATCCTTCCCTCCTATTTTATCCGCATCAACAAATCCGCCTTGGCCAACGAACACCGGATCCTTCGCTTCAACGCGGTGTTCAGCGGCAGCGTGGACGCTGAATTTCAATGCGGCTACCGGGAATATGTTTCCAGGCGCTGCTTTGCAGAGATCAGAAGGAGGTATGAGGGAATATGAAAAAGATCGCTTCGGAGTTCGTCCGCCGCGGCATGGTCGCCTGCGGCTTTGGTCCCCTGATTCTGGCGGTATTCTATCTGATTTTGCAGCACCAAGCCGGTGTAGAAACCCTGAGCGTCAATGAGGTCTGCCTTGGCATCGTGTCCCTTTCCGCGCTCGCCTTTATTGCAGGCGGCATGAATGTCATCTATCAGATCGAACGCCTGCCTTTGATGATCGCCATCCTGATTCACGGCGGCGTATTGTATCTGTGCTATCTGCTCACCTATCTGCTCAACGGCTGGCTTCAGTCAGGCCTCACGCCGATTCTGGTGTTTTCTGTCGTTTTCCTCCTTGGCTATCTGGCTGTCTGGGCAGTCATTTACTCCCTCACCAGAAGACATACCCAAAGGGTAAACGAGATGCTGAAGATCAAGCAGAAGCGTACTGGCGAGCGCTGAAACAAGCCTCCGGCCAACGCAAAACGCTCACCCCAGACCTTCCCTTGGCGGAAGGTCTTTTGTCTGCGCGAATGTTAACATCCGTTGCTTGATCCCGACCCCGGAACCATCTATAATAGAATCAGGAGGAAAGGGGGCTGTTTTATGCTGGGCGAAAAACTGAAACAGCTGCGCAAAGCCAGAAGCCTTTCACAGGAGGAACTGGCGGACAGGCTGAATGTCGTCAGGCAGACAATTTCCAAATGGGAAAAGGATCTGTCGGTTCCCGACATGGATATGCTGATCAAAATCGCGGAGGTCATGGAGATGCAGGCAAGCGAACTGCTCAAAGAGATCATGGAGCCAGCGAAGGAGCCGGCAGCAAGGCGTTACGACGTCATCATCATCGGCGCAGGTCCCGGCGGCATCTTTGCCGCATATGAGCTCATGCAGCACAAACCCGGACTGAAGGTTGCCGTATTTGAAGCTGGTCATGCACTTGCCCGCAGGCATTGCCCGATCGACGGAGAGAAGGTCAAAACCTGCATCAGCTGCAAAAGCTGCTCGATCATGAGCGGTTTTGGCGGTGCGGGCGCGTTCTCCGACGGCAAGTATAACATCACTAACGACTTTGGCGGCACGCTCTATGAATACATCGGCAAGAAACGCGCCCTTGACCTGATGCATTACGTGGACGAAATCAACATGCGCTACGGCGGAGAGGGCACAAAGCTCTATTCCACCGCCGGAACGCGCTTTAAGACCCTTTGCATCCAGAACAACCTGCATCTGCTTGACGCCTCCGTGCGCCATCTGGGCACGGATATCAACTATGTCGTGCTGGAAAACCTTTTTGCGTATCTTGAAAAGAAAGTCGATTTCTTCTTTGATACGCCGGTCCAGACGGTTGCCGCGCTTGAAAACGGATATGAGATCCGCTGCCGTGATGCGGCCTATACATGCGATCAGTGCGTAATTTCCGTAGGACGCAGCGGCAGCAAGTGGATGGAAAGCATCTGCCGTGATCTTGACATTCCCACCAAGTCCAACCGCGTAGACATCGGCGTGCGCGTGGAGCTGCCCGCAGCGGTGTTTGCGCATCTGACGGATGAGCTGTATGAAAGCAAGATCGTCTACCGGACGGAAAAGTACGAGGACAAGGTTCGCACCTTCTGCATGAACCCCAAAGGCAGCGTCGTCAACGAGAACACAAACGGCATCATCACCGTCAACGGACACAGCTATGAGGATCCGGCGAAGCAGACGGAGAACACCAACTTCGCCCTCCTTGTCGCCAAGCACTTTTCCGAGCCCTTCAAGGACTCCAACGGCTACGGCGAGAGCATCGCCCGCCTGAGCAACATGCTCGGCGGCGGCGTAATCGTGCAGCGATTCGGCGATCTGATCCGCGGCAGACGCTCCACGCCCCGCCGCATGGAGGAATCCTTCACCGTGCCCACGCTCAACGCCACGCCGGGCGATCTGAGTCTCGTGCTGCCCAAGCGCATCCTCGACGGCATCATCGAAATGATCTACGCGCTTGACAAGGTCGCCCCCGGCACGGCAAACGACGACACGCTGCTCTACGGTGTGGAAGTCAAGTTCTACAACATGGAGGTCGAGGTCAGCGAAAAGCTGGAGTCCCGCCATCCGGGCCTGTATATCATCGGCGACGGCAGCGGCATCACGCATTCGCTTTCCCATGCTTCCGCCAGCGGCGTGCACGTTGCGCGCAATATCGCAGGCACAGCCAAATAACCGGGCCGGCCATTATTGGCACCCTTCATAACAGCGCGGACAAGCAGCATGGGCTGCAGGCGGAGCATCGCCTGCAGCCCATGTTTTTTGCACCGGACGACCGATGATTTCTTTTCCATATTTCCACCCGGAATCGTTGCCAACTACCCCCAAAATATGTTAGAATCAGATGCGCTTTATCCAAGTAAATCGTTAAAGTGAAAGAAGGCCTTCCGGCATGTCCATTTTCCTGAATCCCGTGCTCATATCCGTCATTCTGCTGTGCGTGCTGTGTCTTTTTAAGCTCAATGTGCTCATGTCCCTGGTGATTTCTGCGCTGGCAGGCGCGGTACTGGCGGGCATTGGCGTGCCGGAAGCGATGTCCATTCTGTGCGACGGCTTCGGCGCAAATGCCGGAACCGCGCTGGCGTATATCTTCCTTGGCACATTTGCTTCCGCCGTCGCCGCGACCGGACTGGCGGATATGATGAGCAAGAAGCTTTCAAAAATCATCGGCAAGAACCGCCTTCTTCTTTTGCTGGTGCTTGCCGGCGTGGCGTCGCTTTCCCAGAATCTGGTTCCGGTGCATATCGCCTTCATCCCGATCATGATCCCGCCGCTGCTGACGTTGTTTAATGCGCTGCATCTTGATCGCCGCGCTGTCGCCTGCTCGCTGGCCTTCGGTCTGAAAGCGCCGTATATCGTCATTCCCTTCGGCTTCGGTGCGATCTTCATGGGCATCATCGCCGACAACATGACGGCAAACGGCATGCAGGTCGCCATTGCGGACGTTGCGTCTGTCAACTGGATTCTCGCGCTGGCCATGTTCGCCGGACTTATGATTGCCATTGCGCTGTCCTATCGAAAGCCGCGCAGTTATCAGGCGCTGGAAGTGGATACGTCTCTCACGCAGGCTGTCGGCGATGCCATCACCCGCGCGCATCTGGTCACCATTGCCGCTGTTGTCATCGTCGTCATCGTACAGGTGATCAGCGAATCCCTAGCGCTTTCCGCACTTTTCGGCGTGCTGGTGATGATTATCGGCGGCGCAATCCGCTATAATCAGGTGGATGAACACTTTGCCTCCGGCATAAAGCTGATGGGCATGATCGCCATGATCATGCTGGTCGCCGGCGGCTACGCCGAGGTCATGAAGGCTACCGGCTCGGTCGATGCGCTGGTGGAGGCCGCGGTTGCCGTCATGGGCGGCAGCAAGTGGATCGCCGCCATCGTCATCACCCTGATCGGCCTGCTGGTCACGATAGGCATCGGCAGCTCGTTCTCCACCGTTCCCGTGCTCGCCGTGCTCTACGTGCCGCTGTGCCAGAAGCTGGGCTTCTCCGTTCCGGCGACCATCCTGCTGATGTCCGCCGCCGCCGCGTTGGGCGATGCGGGCTCTCCCGCGTCGGATACAACGCTTGGCCCGACCTCCAGCCTCAATGCCGACGGACAGCACGATCACATCTTTGATACCTGCGTGCCGACGTTCCTGCATTACAACATTCCGCTGATGCTCGTTTCCATCGTCGCATCGCAGTTCATCTGACGCCGCAGCAAATCGCATACAGCAACAGCCCGGCAGCCGTCCCGAAGACAGCTGCCGGGCTGATTTTCTTATCTTCCGCGCGCCATAGGTCACTCTCTGCGCCACGTCGCCAGCCCAGCCAGCGCCATGCGCGTGGTCATCGTCACATTTTCCGGCAGCGCATCCAGCGGGAACCACTGCATGTCGGTATGCTTTTCCTCCTCCATGTTCACCGGCTCGCCGATGATCGTCACCAGATAACGCGGCGCGATGTAGTGGATGCCCTCCTTGGGGAGAATCTGATTGGTCACGCCCAGCGGCGCCGTGATCTTCCCCTCCACGCCGAGTTCTTCCAGCACCTCGCGCAGAACAGCTTCCTCCGTCGTTTCGCCAAACTCCACTTTGCCGCCCGGGATCGACCAGCAGTCCGCTTCCGGCGCTTTTTTGCGCAGAAGCAGCAGCACGCGGTTATCGCGCAGGATGACCGCGCCTACGCCCACGCCGATGTAATCACGCCCGGGCTTGTATCCGCCGGTCTGTTTTTGCGGCTTTTCCCGGCAAAACTCATCAAGCACGCGTGTAACCTGCGCTTGGATATCCACGCCCAGCGGGCATGCCCCCTTGCACGTACGGTTCGTGCATTCCGCGCACGGATCGACGAAGCGGTTTGTCAGATTCAGCAGCCGCTCCCTCGCCCAGTTTCTGTGACCGAGATGGTAGTAGTTATAATACCTGAAAAGCGAAGCGATCTCGATGCCGCCCGCACAGCTGCAGCGCTGGCACCGGTCGCAGGGAATGACCTCATAAAAGCGTTCAAGCTGGCGGATCGTTTTCTCGAATGAGTACGGAATGCCCCTGCGTTTTTCATCGATTCCCTGCATTACCTGTCCCACCGAGCCAAAGCCGAGGATCACGCTGGAAACCGGATAGGACAGCGCATGGTCGATCAGATTGCCGACATCAAAATAATCCGGGAGAATGCCCGCGGCAAAAACCTTGCAAAGCAGAATTCCCTTGCCTTCAAACGCCGGCTCATCCTTCATCTGATCGAGCAGGCCGCGTTCCAGAATGTTGCCCGGAATCTGAATCACATCGACGCGCGGATCCCTTGCCGCGCGCAGCGCCACGTCGTAATGGTGCGTCGCAATGCCGGTATACAGGATGTCGCCGCGCGCCTTTGCCTCCGCGAGCGCATCCAGCGCGCCGCCCTCCTCAAAGGTCTCCTCCTCGTTTTCCGGCGCAACCTGATGCACAAAATAGATCTCACAGCAGCTGCGTCCAAGGTTCTTAATCGACGTCTCAAGAGCGCGCTGCATGTCTTCCCCGCTGTAGGCGCGCGCCTTGTCCGAAACGATGATGTCCGGATGGCGCTTGATAAACTCGCCCAGCTTGATCTCCGCATCGCCGTATTCCGGAACGACGGCGGTATCATACAGATTCACGCCCAGCGCATACGCCGCCTCCATAATCTCCAGCGCCTCGGTCATCGTTCGCCCGTAATAATGCGGCAGAATGGAGATCTCGCCTTTGAGAATCGGAATGCATCCAAAGCTGAGCTGCGACACCATCATACCGGTTTTTCCCAGTTCACGATAGATCATTTTCTTCCCCCATTCCTTCCGCGCGTGTGCGCATCACAAAGCTGATTTCATTATATGTTTTTGTCCCTTTCCATGTCAAGCAGACGCCGCAAAAACAAAGAAGCGGGCAGTACCCGCCCCCATATCTGAAACGCTCCGTGCTCTCTGTTTCTTCTGCATACGCGGCCGATACTTTGGCGCAGTTTCTTATACAATAAAAAAGCGGGCAGTGCCCGCTCCCATATCCGAAACGCTCCGTGCTCTCTGTTTCTTCTGCGTACGCGGCCGATACTTTGGCGCATTTCTTATACAATAAAAAAGCGGGCAGTGCCCGCCCCCATATCCGAAACGCTCCGTGCTCTCTGTTTCTTCTGCGTACGCGGCCGATACTTTGGCGCAGTTTCTTATACAACAAAAAAGCGGGCAGTGCCCGCCCCCATATCCGAAACGCTCCGTGCTCTCTGTTTCTTCTGCATACGCGGCCGATACTTTGGCGCAGTTTCTTATACAACAAAAAAGCGGGCAGTGCCCGCTCCCATATCCGAAACGCTCCGTGCTCTCTGTTTCTTCTGCGTACGCGGCCGATACTTTGGCGCATTTCTTATATATTAAAAAAGCGCGCCGCCACTTCCACCCGAGTCCGCGCGATATGCAGCATGGCGCACGCGGGCAATTTCACGCAATTTCCCATGCAACTAAAAAAGCCGCCGGGAGAAATCTGACCTTTTCCCGGCAGCTGATCCTTATTACATTTTTTCTTCTTGTGCGTTTTTCTCGTGCTTTCTGCCGACAAACCGGTGCACGCCGTAGCCCCAGTGCGCGTGATGCTCCTGCCAGTCGTGGATGTTATGCTTCCAGATCGGCACCCACCCGCGCGGGAAGAAATAGCTGATGCCCCACGCAACCAGCACGCCGACCGCCGTATCCAGAATGCGGTTGAGCGCGTAAGCGACATACGTATCCACCGGCGTATTGAACAGCAGGATGCACAGCACGACGCCGCCGGGCTGCACGCCGCCGATCCAGAACATCTGGCACAGCAGAATCAGCAGCACCGTGCCGATAAACGTCAGCGGCACCAGCCACAGCGAATAGCCGCCTTCCGGCCTGATGAACAGATACACCCTGAAAAGCAGCATGCCCAGCAGACCGCCGATGAGCGTGCCGAAAAGGCGGTTGCCGCCGTTTTTGCGGGAGTCCGCCATGTCGCTGCCCATGCCGAAGATCGCGCCGATGCACGCAAACGCCGGACTACGGCCAAGCGCAAGATAGATCACCGCGCAGATCGACGCCGCCAGCGCCGTCTTCACATTGCGCATGCCAATTCCCGGGAAGACGAATTTCTTATGCATAATCCTTGCCTCGTGTACAGATCTCTTAATCAATGAAACGGGCCTATTGTACCACACAACGGCCCGTTTTGAAAGCATGTTTTCTGATATTTCTTCAGTTTTACGGCGTCATGCCAAGCTCCTGATAGGCCTGATCGATGACGGCGTTCCACGTCTCCACCGTTTCCGGGCGATCCGGCGCGCTGCACGAACGGCAGGCGCGCAGATTGGTGAAGGGATAGCTGCGAAGCGCGCCGTAGGTGATTTCCGTAAGCGGGAGATATGCGCTGCGCACGCTGGAGCAGCGCTGATCCGCATGGTACTTCTCGCCGCCGTCTGGGTTATAGTACATCGGCGTATTGTCCGCCGTCTCCTTCAGTTTGCGTCCGTCATCGTCCCAGACGATGATCTTGATGTTCTTTTTGCCGCGCAGGTTGTTCCACAGCCAGTCGTGATTGTAGCCGTCCGCGTTTTCAGCACGCTGCACGCGGATGCAGCCGTGGCTGGCACGGCTTCCAAGCGCGCTCTCGCACACGGAGTAATCGCCGTAGCTCTGCGGATCGGGCATGCCGATTTCCTCGCGGTGCACAGCCGGCACCATGTGCAGAAGATCGCCGCCATTAAAGCGGATCGCCTTGCGGCAGTAGAGATTTCCGGACCAGAAGTTGCCCACCGGGCTTGCCAGCAGGAATTCACCCGACGCTGTTTCGCAGTATCCCTCGTTGTGTCCCGAGGTCGTGCCGGTGGAAATCAGCAGCTCGGTAAGCAGCTTTCCTTCCTTATACAGGTACAGTCGCTGGGTCATCTTGTCAACGACGATGCCGTATTCGCTGTTGGGCGTTACCGTCTTGAGCCTGCCGGGACGCACCCAGCCGTCCTCCAGCTCGTCATAATCGTTGTACGCCTGAATGCGCGACCAGCCGTCCTGCTCGTCAAGCACCTTCACTGCAACCGTCGAGCCATAAAAAAAGCCGCGATGATCATCGATCGTCTTGCGGTTTCCATTGGGCGCGTCGGAAAGGAACACGCGTTCCTTCTGCTCCACGTCAAGCACGGTCACCGGCTGCATCAGCCGCGCCCAGACAGCCTCCTCGTCATAGGGATCGAATTCCCCGAACCACGCAGCAGCGATGGCCTCCTTCGCCGTGGCAAGGCGCGCCTGTGCCTCCTTTTCTGCCTTGGCCTTGGCGCGCGCCTCGGCCTGCACGCGCAGCACGGTCAGCTCAGCGTTGAGGGTTCGCAGCGTCGCCGCATCCGCTTCGCCCGTCTGCGAAAGACCCTTTGCCTTCTGATAGTTCCTTACCGCCGTCTGCGTGCCCTTGCCGAATTTGCCGCCGGCCTCGCTGTCGTAATACCCCAGCTCAGAAAGACCCTCCTGCAGCGCGACGACAGCCGTGCCTTCCGCGCCCATGCCAAGCTTCGTGCCGACGAATCCCTCCTGCATCACGCCATAGCCGCGGATGGACGGATCGTCAAGCCTGTAGGTATAGCGCGCGACAACCGTCGGCTCCGGACCGAGGATGTGGTTATTGCCCTCGATGGTATGCACAAGATACATACCGTCCGTATCCTGCGTCACAAACTCGACAATGCCGACGTGGTCGATCCGGTTGTACTGATACCATTCGATGTAGATCAGATCGCCGGGCTGCGGAATATACGGCCTGTCCTTGACGGATACGCCGTCGGCAAGGTAAAACTGCTCGCCCTCGCCCGCGATTTCGCCGCTGGTGGTCACGTAGCGTCCGCGCTTTTTGTACCACTCAACGCCCGTCTCGCAGCTGGTCTGCATCGGATAGTCGTTATCCAGCATGCTCATGCCGTAGTATTCATCCGCCCGGCTGACGCACCAGGAGACAAACTCCGAACACCACTGCCCGTAGGCGTTGCCGCCCCATTCGCCGTACTTGCTGTAGCCGCCCTTGGTCGCGGTATATCCCAGCTCGCTGACGGCGATATTGATCAGCGCTTCCGCACGCTGGTCCGCCAGCGCACACGCGCCGAGCATCATCACCAGCACAAGCAGCAGCAGGGCGATTCTCTTCATGTCTTTCCTCCGTTGGATATGGTCTCGGTTTCCCCATAGTAGACGATTGTCCGCGCCGGTTTGTTGCGTCAAAGCGCAAAGTTTCCTTCTTTTTCCCACGTCGCCGCATCAAAGCAGCTCCACGGCATCCGGCTTGCCGGCGGCATGGCATCAAAGTGCATCTCTTCTTTTTTGGTCGGATGCACAAGCCCCAGATGCGCGCCCCAAAGCGCAATCTGCTCCCCTGGCTTGCCCGCGCCATAGCGCGCGTCGCCCCAGATCGGCGTGCCGCTGTTCATCAGCTGAACGCGGATCTGATGCGACCTGCCGGTGAACAGCTTCACCCGCAGCAGCGACAGTCCATCGCTGCCGCCCACGCACCGGTAGCGCAGCTTCGCATCCTTCGCGCCGGGCGTTCCCGCCTTCACGCAGCGGACGGTGTTCGTCTTTTCATCCTTCAAAAGCCAGTCGCAAAGCTCGGCTTCCTCCTGCGCCGCGCCGCGCACGGCGGCGACATACTGGCGCGCAAGCGTCTTCTGGCGCACCTGCTGGGAAAGCCTGTCCGCCGCCTTGCTCGTCTTTGCCAGCACGACAAGACCGCCCACCGGGCGATCCAGCCTGTGCACCAGCCCCAGATACACCGCGCCGGGCTTGTTATACGTCTGTGCAATGTACTGCTTCATCGTGCTGTGCAGGTCGGGATCGCCGGAAGTATCCGCCTGCGTGGGCATGTTCGGGGGCTTAACGACGACGAGGAGATGGTTATCCTCGTAGACGATCTGTACGCCATGATAGGTTTGCATATTGCCTCCGTGGGAGATACGTAGAGAGTACGATGGAGCCTCAGGCCCCAAACCCCGACAAGGGATTTCATCTCTTGACCCTGCTACCGCATCGCAATAGCGATGCGAAGGGAAAGCCTCTTTAAGCCGCCGCGAAGCGAAGAAGGGAGTCTGAGGGATTTATCCCTCAGGCGGGTCTGGGCAGCCGCCCAGCGCCCCAACGTATCCCCGTTCCCTTTCGTTCCCTGTCACTTCTGCTGCCAGCGTCCGCTCGTGCCGCAGGGCAGCACGCCGCCCGCCGTCACCGGCAGGCACAGTTCGTCCGCCTTCACTTCGCCGCCGAAACGGCTGGTTACGCACATATCGACCATGTTTCCAAGCACGCTCGCCTGGAAGCCCGTCGTATAGCCATTGAGCAGGAAGAACAGCGGATCCTCGCACAGCGCCTCGCTCGCCGCCTTGACCAGCCCGTACAGCTCGTTTTCCAGCTTCCAGACCTCGCCGCCCGGGCCGCGTCCATAGGACGGCGGATCCATCAGGATGCCGTCGTAGAAATTGCCGCGGCGCGCCTCGCGCTGCACAAACTTGAGCGCGTCATCGACGATCCAGCGCGTGGATTCCTCCGGCAGGGCGCACAGCTCGCGGTTTTCCTTCGCCCACTGCACCATGCCCTTCGCCGCGTCGCAATGCGTCACCTTCGCGCCAGCTGCAGCGCAGGCCATCGTCGCGCCGCCGGTATAGGCAAAGAGGTTGAGCACCTTCACGTCGCGTCCCTGAGCCCTGCGCTGATGAACCAGATTGTTCATCCAGTCCCAGTTGGCCGCCTGCTCCGGGAAAAGACCCGTATGCTTAAAGCCGGTCGGACGGACATAGAACTTGAGTTCATCCTCATTACAGCGATAGTTCACTTCCCAGCGCTCAGGCAGCTTGCTGAAAAACTCCCAGCTGCCGCCGCCCTTTTCGCTGCGGTGATAATGCGCCTGCGCCTTGCGCCAGAGCGAAGAATCACGCGCCGGCCAGATGGCCTGCGGATCCGGACGACGCAGATACACGTCGCCCCAGCGCTCCAGCTTTTCGCCGCCGCCGCAGTCGAGCACTTCATAATCCTGCCACTTATCTGCAATAAACATGGTTATCCTCACAAATAGACAATCGGAATTTGCTGTCGATATGGGGCATTGCCCCACCCCCGCCAAAGGGCCTTCCGCTCACCCTTTGGAAACCTTCGGCCGCAAAAAGAAGACAGCCATCACTCAAAGAACCGCTTCAGCTTCTCCCTCTGCCCTTCCATCATATCAGAAAGCACGCTTTCTGTATAGAGCAAATCCACGCCAGAGAGCGCCGGATCGACTTCCATCGCCGTCCGGAGCGCATCTCGGCTGCCTGTCGTTCCCGCCTCGGCGTAAAGAAGATTGACCAGACTCAGCTGTCCGAGCAGATCCTCAATCTCGATGGGCAGCTGGACCTGAACGCCGTGCACGCCGGTTGCATCGATATGCGCCGGACCCTCGACAAAGCGTCCCTCGGGTACGCCCGCAATCGCGCCGTCGCAGGGCATGCACAGGTTCTGGACATCGCATTCCTCCTCGCCCCACAGCGCGCGCAGCACCTGAACCGGGCGCACAGAGGAAAGGCCGCTTACGCGGATCTGTCCCCATGCCTCAAGTCCCTTCGGGCTGATGGGGCCATGGACGGTGAGCATCGCGAGGTTGCGCTTGCGCAGCTCGTAATCCGCCAGACCAACGCCGGAAAGAAGCACCGTCTTGCGCGGGCTCAGCTCCGTATCCGCCAGCATTTCATACTGCATCGCACGTTCGCCCGCCGGGATCGCATCATACCAGTCGATGTACTGCGCGGCAAGCTCCTCTCGGGAATCCTCCAGCATCTCCTTCTTGCAGCGGGCGATCAGATCGTTTCCCTTTCTGTCGCGCATGGATGCAACCCAACTGAAATTGTTGATGCCGGCGCAGGTGATGTCCATGTTCTCCGGCTTCATATCAAGATAAAGCGCCAGGCGGCGTTTCGTCTGCTCCGTCACGCCGCTGATGCCCAGCGTGCGTACGCCGCAGAATCGCTGCGCACACTCGCACGCGCGCGCCATCTGCAGCCCGCCAAAGCCGCTGTCGCACAGGATCAGTGGTGCGCCGGGGCATTCCTCGGCCATCTGCGTCGCCAGATCGGTCACGAAATCCAGCACGCGCATCGTCTGCATCGCGCCGCCGATGCCGCCGCGCAGGCGGGCCTGCTTGCCAAGACCGACGCCGTCAAGCGCCTCAAGATCCTTCTTCCACGCGTCCTCGTCAAGGAAGTCCGCGCAGAGGATGACCGCATCGGCAGAAAACGTTGCCTTCTTGAGCTGCGTGGTGTAATAAAACCGGCACTGCGCGCCAAACGCGCGCGCCAGCGCCTGACCCGCACGGGCGGAAAGCTCCGCCATGTCCAGATCGCTGTCGACCATCCAGACCTCGGCGTCCATCCTGTATTTTGTAAAGAGATCTTCGAAAATGGCGGGGGCAAAATGATATGCCCCCGCTCCAGCTACTACAATTTTTCTCATAAACTGACTCATTGTTCCTGCTCGGGCACTGACGCCAGAAAGCGAAGGCGCGTTCTGCCGTCCTGCCCCTGTTCGGCACGATAAAGAGAATATTCTTTGAGCGGCTGTCCATCCGCGGTCAGCACGCTGTAGCGTTCATCGATGATCAGCTCAGGAATCTCGTTCGCCGCCGCGCCGACTAAAACATGCGTATACCCGCCCTGTTCAAGGGCAGCGCGCACTGCTTCGCCGTCGCCGCTCCACGCCGCCTTTTCCCAGCTTTCGTCAATCTTTCCGATGTCCATTTCGCCGGTCAGCGCAAAATGCAGCTCGACATATTCATAATCACCGATGCACATGAGCCTTGCGTCCGCTTGGCTGCGCAGCTGATCGCCGATCAATTCGGCAATGCGCGTGGTCATTTCCCGCGCCCAAATCGTGTTTTGTACATACTCTCGGGTGATCAGCGTTTTGGCCGTCATTTCCGGATGAGACAGCGGCAGCAGCACAGCAAACGCCGCGCCGATCAATGCCATCCTTCTGCGCGGATACGGCGTTTCCCGCTCCGCCATCAGCAGCGCGCAGGCCAACACGCCTGTCCACAGGGCGACCAGCGTCGTGTAGCGGTCCGCCTCCGCAAGGCGAAGCACCTCATCTGCATCAAAGCCGAAATAATACGAGAGCAGGATCATGCCCAGATACAGCAGATTGCCCATCCAGATGCCGATCCACAGCCGCAGCGCCCGTTTTCTGTCCTGCGCGATCCACCAATGCGCCGCGCACAGCAGCAGCGTCACCCCAAGAACGGCGGCACATGTGCCAAAGCCGTAGCTGGCGTAAATGCCGGACTGGGGCAGCGGCGTCAGGAAGATAAAGCGAAGGAAACGCGCCGGAAGATCCACATACGCTTCATGAAGCGTACCATCGGCAAGCGCCCTAAGGTTTTCCATGAGATAGGACGGCGAAATCACCGCCGTAATTCCCTGCACACGGCAATACCCCTGATAGGACACATACGAAAGCAGACCAGCGGCAAACGCCGCAGCGCAGCGCTTCGCCTCGTCCTTTTTCGGGCGGACGCCCAAGCGGACCGCCAGCCCAAGAGCAAGGAATACCGGACCGGTATTCTTGACCATCGCCAGCATCATCGCTGTCAGGCAGGTTTCCCAGAAAGGCTCCCGTTTGCTGTCATACGCGCCAAATACCAGCAGCGCCATCAGCAGCGCCGCCGCAGGCTCGATAAACAGCCGCAGGATGCTCATCGGGAACACCGCCATCATGCAGGCATACAGCAGCGCAAGCGCCGCAGCAGCCGCTCCGGCCTTTCTTCCCGCGCGCGAAGCCACGCCAAGAAGCAGGCCCAGCAGCAGCACCGCATATCCAAGGTATGCAACGCCGTCCCTGTAGCCAAGCACCGCGGAAAACATCGATGGAATCATCGCTGTCGCCGGCGGATACGTGTACTGAATATACGATGAGCCCGCGCCGGCTCTTGGCAGTTCATCAAAGAGCGCAATCGTTTTGATCAGGATGCCCCAATGGCTGTATTCATCGTAAGAGAGAAACAAGCGGGCCGAGCATGCGTCATACAGCAGGACCACCGCCGCAAAAAGCAGCGCAACGGGCAGCGCGAACGCTGCCGCCATCTCCTTAAGCCGTCTGACCCGCGCAAACGCGGCAGCCCAGGCCAGCACGCTGATTCCCGCCAGAATGGCAATTCCGACGGACAGCGGCAGAAAATAGCCAAGGAAAATCAGCAGAAGGCTCTGCGCACACAGCACGGACGGCAGGGTTCTGCCGATGGGCCGTCGTGCCTTTGCATACGCAAAGGCACACGGTCCCAGTACGATGGCGCAAAGAATCAGCAGCTTCAGCCTGATCATTCCATACTTCCTCAGGCCTTGCGCACGGAGAGCATGGCGTTCACGCCGTTGATGCTCCACTCCTTGGCATATGCGCCCTCAGCGGCGTCGCCCAGCACAACCTCCAGCGCGAGCACGCCGTTCTTGATGGCTTCCACATTCGCCCCGACGATCGCGGCGAGCTTCTCGTCTTCGGTCTTCACGGTGACGAGGATACGGTCGGTAACCTCAAAGCCGGCTTCCTTACGCATGGTCTGCAGCTTGGAAACAACCTCACGAGCAAAGCCTTCGGCGATCAGTTCGTCGGTCAGGTTGGTATCCAGCGCCACAGTCACGCCGTGATCGGTCGCAACAACATAGCCCGGCTTCTTCATCGGGTTGGTCAGAACATCGTCCTTCTCCAGCTCCACCGGCGTGCCGTCGATTTCAAACGTCAGCAGCTTGCCGGCCTCAAAGCCCGCGACAACCTCGTTGCCGTCAAGCGTGGCGAGCTTTTCGCCAATGGCCTTGAGCAGCTTGCCGTACTTGCGACCCAGCGTACGCATCTGCGGCTTGAGCTGGTAGGTCATGAACGCAGTGGTGTCGTCGGTGAAGACGACGGACTTGACGTTCAGCTCGTCCGCGGCCAGCGCGCAGATCTCATCGGGCAGCGTATCCACGCCGGACACGATCATCGCAGACAGCGGCTGACGAACCTTCATGCCGGACTCGTTGCGCGCGCTGCGGCCCTGAATGACGACCTCGAGGAGCTTCTTCATGTTCTCTTCAAGCTCCGTATCGATCATGGACAGATCGGCGGTCGGGAAGTCGGTCAGGTGCACGGAGATCGGCGCGGCAGCGTCCACGGAGCACACGAGGTTGCGGTACATGTTCTCCGCCATGAACGGCGTGAACGGCGCAGTCAGGCGGGACATCGTCTCAAGGATGTGATAGAGCGTGGCGAACGCGGCTTCCTTGTCGCCGGCCATGCCCTTGCCCCAGAAGCGCTCACGGCTGCGGCGGACATACCAGTTGGACAGATCGTCCACAAAGTCGACCATCTCGCGGGAGGCTTCAAAGATACGGTAGTTTTCAAGGTGCTCGTCGACATTCCTGACGAGGGTATTGAGGCGGCTGAGCGCCCACTTGTCCATCATCGTCAGCCGAACGTTCGCCAGCGGATGCGCCTTGGGATCGAACTGATCGATCTCCGCATAGAGGATGAAGAACGCGTAGGTGTTCCACAGCGTGCCCATGTACTTGCGCTGCGCTTCCTCAATCGCCTTGGCATGGAAACGCTTGGGCAGCCACGGCGCGGCGTTGTTGTAGAAGAACCAGCGGACAGCGTCGGCGCCCTGCGCGTTGAGGACATCCCACGGGTTAACGACATTGCCGATGTGCTTGCTCATCTTCTTGCCGTCCTTGTCCTGCACATGGCCCATGACGATGCAGTTTTCAAACGGGTTGGTGTCAAACAGGCAGGTCGAGATCGCCAGCAGCGTGTAGAACCAGCCGCGGGTCTGGTCGATCGCCTCGGAGATGAAGTTCGCCGGGAAGCGGCGCTCAAACTGCTCCTTATTCTCGAAAGGATAGTGCCACTGCGCGAACGGCATGGAGCCGGAGTCATACCAGCAGTCGATAACGTCCTTGACGCGGTGCATATCCGCGCCGCACTTTTCGCAGGTGATGACAACGTCGTCGATGTACGGACGGTGCAGCTCGATGTTCGGGTCGACGTTGTGGCCAAGGGTCACCAGCTCCTCGCGGCTGCCGATGACGTGCACATGACCGCACTCGCAGGTCCACACCGGCAGCGGCGTGCCCCAGTAGCGCTCACGGGAGAGACCCCAGTCATGCACGCCTTCCAGCCACATGCCCATGCGGCCTTCCTTGATGTTTTCCGGCATCCAGTTGACGGCGCGGTTGTTGCGCATGAGCTGATCGCGCACGGCGGTCATCTTCACATACCACGTCGGACGCGGATAGTAGAGCAGCGGGGTGTCGCAGCGCCAGCAGAACGGATACTCATGCTCAAAGGGCACGGCGGCAAAGAGCAGGCCGCGGCTCTTGAGGTCTTCCAGCACCATCGGGTCAGCCTGCTTGACAAACACGCCCGGCCACTTGGTTTCCTCGGTCATGCAGCCCTGGGTGTCGACGAAGTTGACAAACGGCACGTCGTTCGCCTGGCAGACGCGGTTATCGTCGTCGCCGAACGCCGGGGCGATGTGAACGATGCCGGTACCGTCGCTCATGGTGACGTAATCATCCGCGACGACGAACCACGCCTTCTTATCCAGCTTGCCCTTGGCAAAGTCAAACAGCGGCTCGTATTCCATGCCGCACAGTTCCGCGCCCGGCATCTCGGCGAGAACCTCGATTTCCTTGCCCGGATAGATGACGTCGATGAGCGCCTTGGCCATGATGATGGTCTGGTCATCGACATTGAACTTGCAGTAGGTATCGCGCGGGTTGACGCACAGCGCAAGGTTAGAGGGGAGCGTCCACGGGGTGGTCGTCCACGCGAGGAAGTAGGTGTTTTCCTCGCCCTTGACCGGGAAGCGGACGTAAGCGGAAAGCTCCTTGACGGTCTTATAGCCCTGCGCAACCTCGTGAGAGGACAGCGCGGTGCCGCAGCGCGGGCAGTACGGCGCGATCTTGTGGCCAAGATAGAGCAGACCCTTCTTATGGATCTCCTTCAGGCTCCACCACTCGGACTCGATGTAGTTGTCCTCGTAGGTGACGTACGGATCTTCCATATCCGCCCAGAAGCCGACGCGTTCGGACATCTCTTCCCACTCGGTCTTATACTTCCAGACGGACTTCTTGCACTCCTTGATGAAGGGCTCGATGCCGTACTTTTCGATCTGCGGCTTGCCGCTGATGCCCAGCAGCTTTTCAACCTCCAGCTCGACCGGCAGGCCGTGGGTATCCCAGCCGGCCTTGCGCAGCACGTCAAATCCCTTCATCGTGCGGTAGCGCGGGATGATGTCCTTGATGGCGCGGGTCTCGACATGGCCGATGTGCGGCTTGCCGTTGGCAGTCGGCGGGCCGTCAAAGAAGGTGAACGCCGGAGCGCCCTTACGCAGCTCGACAGTCTTCTTGAAGACCTGGTTTTCCCGCCAGAACTTGACGACTTCTTCCTCACGCGCGACAAAATTCATGTCGGTTGAGACTTTCTGATACATACAAATTCCTCCGTTTCAGAATATAGAAAAGCAGCCTTATCCCATTGGGACGAGGCTGCTCGCGGTACCACCCAAATTAGCGCGGCGAGTCGCCGCCTCCACTTCCGAACCCGCTTTGCAAAAGTTCCTCTTCTGCGCACGAGGCCGGCTGTCAGCAGACTGTTTCCGCACTCACTTCATTTCGCCGTAACGTAGCGTCCCCGTCCCCGCCTACTTGATTCAGCGGAGCCGCTTGACAGGTGATCCCTTGCCGCGCCTCCCGTCCGGAATTGCACCATCCTCCGGCTCTCTTTGCGTTCCTCGCTGGCAGCGTCCTGTCTCAGTCGCGTTTCATGATATACCCATCTATTATATCCGATTTTTCTGATTTGTAAAGGGTTTTCTTCAAAAATCCATCCGCAGCCGCGCGTTAAATCCCGTCAGCCGGCTGCGTTTTTCGCGAATCTTACCTTTTGACAAATGCATGCCTTTGTGCTATCCTGTTGGTATGTGAACAGAGCATCCACGGTGTCCGCCTGTCATGCATGACAGACGAATGAAAAGGGAAGCAGGTGCAAGTCCTGCACGAACTCGTCGCTGTAAGGCGGGAGTCCTGCGCCACCATGTCACTGGGGAAACCCGGGAAGACGGGGCAGGATGCCGATCGCCAAGTCAGAAGACCTGCCGGGGAGATTAGTTGCTCAGCCACGAGTTATTGGCTGAAAACATGCATTTCCGATTTTCTGGATGGGTGTTTTTTGCCTGCGCATCTGCGCGGGCTTTTTCTATCCTTTCTTTCGGGCGTATGGCAGCGTCTCTGTCGCCCGTCCATATTCCCAAACAACCATAGAAAGGATGTTCCCCATGACTGCAAAGAAACCCGCCCGCTTCCCCGGCAAGAATGTCATCGCCGCCTCGCTGCTCGTGCTCCTCGCCGCTGTGCTTGCGCTGACGTATTTCACCTTCCGCGAAAAGCCCGTTGCCGGCAGCAAGCAAATCACCATCTCCGTCGTCAATTCCAAGGCGGAAACGACCAGCTACGCGCTGAAGACCGACGCGCAGTACCTTCGTCAGGCAATGGATGAAGCCGAAGGCCTCACCTACTCCGGCACGGAAGGCGCATACGGCCTGATGATTGATACCGTCAACGGCGAAACCGCCGACTACAGCGTGGACGCCTCCTACTGGAGCTTCAATGTCAACGGCGAATACTGCAATTACGGCGTTGATGAGCAGCCTGTGAATGACGGCGATGCGTTCTCCATCGTCTATACGAAGTGAGCCGCCGCTTTGTCGCGCGTGACGTCGCCACGGCAGGCATGATGATCGCCATCATAGAAGCATTGAAGCTGGCGATGCAGGGGCTGCCCAATATCGAGATGACGAGCTTTCTGCTCATTCTCTTTACGCTGCATTTCGAACATCTGACGCTGCTGACCGTCCCCGCGCTCATCCTCATCGAAGGAACGCTCTACGGCTTTGGCCTGTGGTGGGTGATGTACCTGTATGCATGGCCGCTGCTCTCGCTCATCGCGCACCTTTTCAGAAAGAACGATTCCGCCTTTTTCTGGGCAATCGTCTCCGGCGCGTACGGATTGTCCTTCGGATTTCTGTGTTCTTTTCCGTATTTCTTCATCGGCGCGTCCGCAGGCGGCGCCATGATGGGCCTTCGCCAGATGCTGGCATGGTGGATTTCCGGCATTCCCTTTGATCTTCTGCACGGCGCAGGCAATTTCGTGCTCATGCTCGCGCTCTACAAGCCCGTTTCTTCTCTCCTGCGGCGTATTCCGCAGATCACCGCACGATAATCAGCAAGCACCGCTTTTCGCGGTGCTTGTCTTTTTCCACGTGCAACGCTATAATAAAAGTATCACATCCATTCATCAGGAAAAAAACGTTTTGGGCTGCCGCCCAAACCTGCTTGGGGATTTCATCCCCAAACCCCTTCATCGCTTCGCGCGGTTTTAAGACATATTGGCATCAGCAACTTTTCCGGAGGTCACCATGCAGGATCTGTTTTCATCTAACGAAGCGTCCATGAGCCCGCTCGCCGACCGCATGCGTCCGCGCACGCTCGACGAGTTCATCGGGCAGGCGCACATCGTCGGCCCGGGCCGGCTTCTTCGCCGCGCCATCGAGGCCGACCGCATGACCTCCTCCATCTTCTACGGCCCGCCCGGCTGCGGCAAAACCACACTCGCCTCCATCATCGCAAACACGACGCATTCTGCGTTCGTGCAGCTCAACGCCGTCACCAGCGGCGTGGCGGACGTGCGCAAGGTTATCAAGGAGGCGCAGGACCGCCGCACGCTCTACGGTCAGGCGACGTACCTGCTGCTGGACGAATGCCACCGCTGGAGCAAATCGCAAAGCGACTCCATCCTCCCCGCCATCGAGCGCGGCGTGGTGCGCTTCATCGGCTCCACGACGGAGAACCCGCTCGTATCGATGACCCCGGCCATCGTCAGCCGGTGCCGGATCTTTGAGTTCAAGCCCCTTGAAGAGCGCGACGTGCTCACCGCCATGCGCCGCGCGCTGTCCGACGAAGAACGCGGCTTCGGCAATCAGACCATCGTCCTTGAAGAAGACGCCGCGCGTCATATTGCGCGCATTGCCAACGGCGACGTGCGCAGCGCGCTGGGCGCGCTGGAACTGGCGGTTCTGACCACCGAGCCGGACGCCTCCGGCGTCATCCGCGTCACGCTCCCCGTCGCGGAGGAATCCATCCAGCAGCCGGTCATCCGCTGCGACGAATCGCTCTATTACGACATGCTTTCCGCCTTCTGTAAGTCCCTTCGCGGCAGCGACGCGGACGCCGCGATGGCGTGGTTTGCCCGCCTGCTTTACGCCGGCGTCGATCCGCGGCTGATCGCCCGGCGCATCATCGCGCATGCAAGCGAGGATGTCGGACTTGCCAACCCGACCGCCATGCTGCAGGCCGTCGCCGCCGCGCAGGCGCTGGAGATGGTCGGTCTGCCGGAGGCGCGACTGTCTCTTGCGCAGGCAATCATTGCCGTTTGCGAAAGCCCCAAGTCCAATTCCGTCGTCATGGCGCTTGATCAAAGCGTTGCCGATGCGCAAAAAGGCGGCTTTGGTCCGGTGCCCATCCACCTGCGCGACACACATTACGCAGGGCATGAACGTCTCGGTTCCGGCGCACAGTACAAATACCCCCACGATTTTCCCGGGCACTGGATCCCACAGGAATACATGCCGCCGGAGGTCAAGGGACGCCGCTACTACACACCCAGCGATCAGGGGCAGGAAGCCAAGCTGCGCGAACGCCGCAGGCTTCGCGGCATCCAGGACTGAGCGGGCGGTGCCCGCTCCCACTACGCTTCGCTCATATTATGATTTACATTCCAAAAAGAACAGGTTGTTTCTCTCACGGAGAAGCAACCTGTTTTGCATGTAATATCTTTTTCGGATAGTTTCTATTCCGGTTGGTTATAAAGTTTTTGGACGTGTTCATTTGATCCCACTCGTTATAAGATGAACCTAACAATCATCCGGAGGTTTTCATCATGCTGATTTCCTATAAAACGATCGGCCGCAACATCCGCGCTGCCAGAAAAGCCAAAAGCCTGACGCAGGAGCAGACAGCCGAACTGATGAAGATCTCCGTTCTGCATTACGGCCGTCTGGAGCGCGGCGAGCGTCCCGCCTCGCTGGAACAGCTGGCACAGGTCGCCCTTGTGCTGGGCACATCGCTGTCCCAGCTGCTCAGCGGCTGCGTGGAAGGCGAGCGCTTCGGCACGCCGCCCAGCCAGCAAGCCCGCACCACCAGCGATCAGGCGGCGCAGGTGATCAGCGGCTGCTCGGAAGAAGCGCAGCAGCTGATCCTCTCCCTGATCCGAACGGTCGCCGAGCACGACCGGAAATCCGAATTCAAAATCTGACAATACAAAAAACGGGCAGTAATGAACTGCCCGTTTTTGTTTTTGGGGATTTCATCCCCAAACCCCGCCAAGGGACTTCGCCCCTTGACCCCTCTTCGCTTCGCGCTGTTTCAAGCCTTTTCGCCTATAGGGAGTTACCATCCCAGCCGGCGGTAATAATCAAGGAAGTTGCGTCCGGCGATATCCGCCAGCGCCTCTTCGCTGTAGCCCCTGCGGCGCAGGCCGTCAAGGATCAGATGCACCTTCGCCGGGCTGTCGCAATCATCCGGCCAGACCTCAATGCCATCAAAGTCGCTGCCAAAGCCCACGTGCTTTTCAGCGCCCAGCTGGCACATGTAGTCAATATGCGTGACGATATCCTCCGCGACAGCCTTACCCGTATCGCCGAGGAACCACGGATAGAAGTTGACGCCGATCCAGCCGCCGCGCCTGACAACCGCGCGGATCTGTTCGTCCGTCAGGTTGCGGAAGTGCGGACGCAGCGCCTTTGCGCAGGAATGGGACGCCATCACCGGCTGGCTGTGATTGTCGATGAGATCCCAGAAGCCGGCTTCGTTCAGATGGCTGGTGTCCACGGCGATCTTCAGCTCCGCCATGCGGCGAAGCAGCGCCCAGCCCTGCGGCTTGATGCCCTCTTTGCTGCCATGCTTGGCAGGATGGCCCATCTCGTTTTCATTGTTCCACGTTACGCCCGCCATGCGCACGCCATAGCCGTAGAACTCGTCCACGCGGTCAACACGGCCTTCAAAAATCTCGCCGCCCTCCACAGACAGCAGGATTTTCACCTTGCCCTCCTCCGCCTCCAGCGGAGAATTGATCCGCGGCCAGCCAAGGCGGTTAAGCTCCTCCAGCTGCGCAATCGCCCGCTCGTACGGATGATCGGCCATGCCCTTGCTGCCGGCAAAGAGCGCGCAGGTCTGCAGGCTGATTCCGCCGTTAACAAGGTTCTCCATGGTCACGCACGGCGTTTCGTCCTTGTGAAACACGCGCATGTTGGTCGTATCGCAATGGGTATCGCAAATAATCAAGGATATCCCTCCGAATAATCAAAATGATGCAAACAGGATAGCACAATTCACGTTTGAATGCAAGAAAAAGGGAGGAGCATAGCCCCTCCCCTATACATTACAGTGGCGGATGCGGATCCGGGCAGATCCCGTCCGCTTAGCGGATGACGTCCTTGAAGCCCATGTACGGACGCAGCGCTTCCGGAATACGCACGGAGCCGTCCTCGTTCAGGTTGTTCTCCAGGAACGCGATGAGCATACGCGGCGGCGCAACGCAGGTGTTGTTGAGGGTATGCGCAAAGTACTTGCTGCCATCCTTGCCCTTGACGCGGATGCCGAGGCGGCGGGCCTGTGCATCGCCCAGCGTGGAGCAGGAGCCAACCTCAAAGTACTTCTTCTGGCGCGGAGACCACGCTTCAACGTCGCAGCTCTTGACCTTCAGGTCGGCCAGATCGCCGGAGCAGCACTCCAGCGTGCGGACCGGGATATCCAGCGTGCGGAAGAAATCGACGGTGTTCTGCCAGAGCTGGTTGTACCAGTGCATGGAATCCTCCGGCTTGCACACGACGATCATTTCCTGCTTCTCAAACTGATGGATGCGGTACACGCCGCGCTCCTCGATGCCGTGGGCGCCGACTTCCTTGCGGAAGCAGGGAGAATAGCTGGTCAGGGTCTGCGGCAGCTCCTCCTCGGTGAGGATGGTGTCGATGAACTTGCCGATCATGGAGTGCTCGGAGGTACCGATCAGGTAGAGATCCTCGCCCTCGATCTTGTACATCATGTTCTCCATCTCCGCAAAGCTCATCACGCCGGTCACAACGCCGGAGCGGATCATATACGGCGGGATGCAGTAGGTGAAGCCGCGATCGATCATGAAATCGCGCGCATAGCTAAGGCACGCGCTGTGCAGGCGCGCGATATCGCCCTTGAGATAGTAGAAGCCATTGCCGGACGTGCGGCGGGCAGCGTCGATATCGATGCCGTTGAGCTTCTCCATGATCTCAACGTGATACGGAATCTCAAAGTCCGGCACAACCGGCTCGCCGTAGCGCTCGATCTCCACGTTCTCGCTGTCGTCCTTGCCGATCGGCACGCTGTCGTCGATCAGCTGCGGGATGATCTGCATGCGGGTCTTGATCTCCTCCGCATACTGCTCCTCCAGCACCTCCAGCTGCGCAAGCTCCTCGGCGATAGCCGCAACCTGCGCCTTGGCAGCCTCGGCCTCGTCCTTCTTGCCCTGCTTCATCAGGCCGCCGATCTGCTTGGAGAGCACCTTGCGCTGATTGCGAAGGCTGTCGGCCTTCTGCATCGCCTCGCGGTTCTTCTTGTCCAGCTCGATGACTTCGTCCACCAGATGGAGCTTTCCTTCCTGGAACTTCTTCTTCATGTTTTCGCGCACGACGTCGGGCGTCTTGCGGATCAGGTTAATGTCGATCATGGTCGTCTTCCTTTCTTTCCATGTTGATTGTTTGATATCGTTGTCTGTTGGGCGCAACCGCAATTCCCACTCGCATTCGGCCTCGCGTTCACAAAGAATGAATCACGCCGCCCCTGTGTCGGATATGCTTGTGGCGCCGCCATCAGCTGCAAATATAAAAGGAGCCTCATCCATATGGGACGAAAAGCTCCGTGTTGCCACCCACCTTATCGGCAGTGCCGATGCCGCATCCGACGAAATGCATCCGGATTAAGATGCTTCCGCGAACGAGGCCGACGCTTTTTCATGCCGATCACTCAAAGCGCTGTAAGGGGCGCGACTCCGCAGACTCTTCGCCTGCCGCATGGGATGAGCGGATCAGCCGCGCCCTTGTCCGCCTTGCACCCTCCGGCGGCTCTCTACGCAAACGCATCGGCCCAATTTCATCCTGTCCCGACAAATCGGGACACGCGATATATGCGGATATTATAGCAAAGCCGCGCCCCTTTTGCAACAACAGTTTGCCCGGATTGCGAAATTTTCCTGCAATTCCGCGCATCCCCCAAGCTTTTTATGCCACTTTTTCTATACAAAGTCGCATGAAATGCAACCCCGAACGGCGAATCATGTAGTATACTGATACCAGTTAATCAGAAAGGATGAACCCTACATGAAGACAATTACCGGACAGTACAGCGCCGCCATTGTCTATACGGACATCATTGAGGAAGCCGCGTCCGAGCAGATCAGGCTGCTGTGCGATCAGCCGTTTACCAAGGGCTGCAGCATCCGCATCATGCCCGACGTCCACGCCGGCAGCGGCTGCGTCATCGGCTTCACCGCCGACCTTGGAGAGCTGGTCATCCCCAGCATCGTGGGCGTGGATATCGGCTGCGGCATGCTGACCGTTGCGTTGGGCAAGACTGCGCCCGACTTTGAGAAGCTGGACCAGACAATCCGCACGCATGTCCCTGCGGGCAAATGCGTCCATAACGCGCCCATCGCGACGTTTCCCGCGCTCGCCGATCTACTCTGCTATGGCCATCTCAAGCATACCGCCCGCCATTACAGCTGCATCGGCACCCTTGGTGGCGGCAATCACTTCATCGAGGTGGACGTTGACGAGGACGGAAATTACTTCCTCGTTATCCACACCGGCAGCCGTAATCTCGGCCGTCAGGTAGCAGATCATTACCAGCAGCTCGCGTGGGATACGCTCACGGCAGAAGCCGCCGCCGCCCAGCAGGAGTTTACGCTTCCCAAGGCGCTGTGCTATCTCACCGGCGAAAACCGCGACGCCTATCTGCACGATATGGCGGTCTGTCAGGCGTACGCCGTGCTGAACCGAAAGACCATCGCCAACCAGATTCTCACGCATCTCTTCGGCAAGGAGCTTGGCGATTACCCGCACTTTGAGACCGTCCACAACTATATCGACCTTGAATCGGGCCTCATCCGCAAAGGAGCTGTTTCCGCCAAGGCCGGAGAAACGCTGCTCATCCCCATCAACATGCGCGACGGCAGCCTGATCTGCCGCGGAAAGGGCAACCCGGAGTGGAACTGCTCCGCCCCGCACGGCGCAGGACGCCTTTTCAGCCGCAGCGCAGCGCTTGAGCAGTTTACCGTCGAGGCGTACGCCAAGGCAATGGAGGGCATTTACACCACCTCCGTCAGCACCGATACGCTCGACGAGTGTCCCATGGCCTATAAGCCGATGGAAAGCATTATTGCCAACATCGCGCCGACCGCCGAGATCATCAGCGTTATCCGCCCGGTCTATAACTTCAAGGCTGGAAAATAAGCAAATAGGGTTGTTCGGGGAAAACCGCACAGTCTAAGAATCTGTTTACTAAGTGTTCCGTGTTGTTCAGGGGATGGGGCTCTGCCCCAACCCCCGCCAAAGGGCTTTCCGCTCGCCCTTTGGAAACCTTCGGCCGCAAAATACTTAGTGATTCTTAGGCATCTGGTTTATACCCCGACAGCCTCCTTTTTGCTTTTTGTGCTGCGCAGCAGGCTTCTAAAAACCTTCCGTCCGATGGAAGCGTTCAAACCGCAACGAAGCGTAGTGGGTTCGGGCTCTGCCCGAAAAGAACTCCCCGCCTTTCGGCGGGGAGTTCTGCTTGCTTTTGCGACGCTTTGCGCAGCAGGCTTCCGAGGGCCTTTTGCCCGATGGAAGCGTTCAAGCCGCAACGAAGCGTAGTGGGTTCGGGCTCTGCCCGAAAAGAACTCCCCGCCT
>JAFYOR010000046.1 GCA_017547805.1 Clostridia bacterium | reverse complement strand
TGGTCATGCCGGGCGACAACGTCGACATGGAGTGCACGCTGATCACCCCGATCGCTATGGACGAGAAGCTGCGCTTCGCTATCCGCGAGGGCGGCCGTACCGTCGGCTCCGGCGTCGTCACCAAGATCTTCGAGTAATCGATCATCTGGCTTAAGCGCTTAAAAGCAAACAAAGAAGCGAGTTCCGCAAGGGACTCGCTTTTTCGTATACTTGCAAAGATGCGTCTGTTGCGGCGTAATCTCCAAAACAAGCGGTTGGTCTGCGCGAAGCAAAGAAGGGGCATGAGCGGCAGCCTGTCACGTTTCCCCGCAAGGTTTTTCACTGCTTTTCATTTTTCTTGCCAAATCAGATAAAATGCTCTACAATAAAAGCATCATAATTGCAGGGGTATGCCCTTTTGCAATTTGTTTACAATAGAGTTGACTGAAAAAGAAAAGAGGATTCTCCGATGAGCAGACTTTCCTATATGATCAAGCGTGCGATGAAGATGGACTACAGCGCGATGATCAAAACTGCGAACATGCTCCACAAGAAGACCGGGAAGAGCCGCGTCTGGCTGCTTTGCGATATGGTGAAGTGCGCGGCGAAATACAACGCCGGCTACATCGATTACAAGATTGCGGAAATGTACCGCCTGAATGACGCGCAGCGCGCCACCCAGATTACGCGCGGCATTTCCAACTCCATCGTTGCGCGGATGAACGACAAGAAGTTCTGGCACTTTTTTGATAACAAGACCGAGTTCAACGAGCTGTTTGCCGCGCAGGTGCGCCGCAGCTGGCTGAACCTGACGACTGCCAGCGAGGAGGAATTCTCGGAATTCCTCGAGGGCCGCGGCGACATCATCTGCAAGCCGATCGACGGATCGAGCGGACAGGGCATTCTCAAGTGCACGCCGGAAGAATACGCCGATCCCAAGGCGCTCTATGATCGCCTCAAGGCGGCGGGCATCGGCATCATCGAAGACAAGGTGATCCAGCACGAGGCGATTGCCGCCCTGTGCCCGACGAGCGTCAATACCATCCGCGTGGCGACGCTGCTGGGCGATAAGAAGGAAGGCATTGTCTACGCCTACATCCGCATCGGCAACGGCAAGGTGATGGACAACGTCGACTGCGGCGGCATGGCTGCGCCGGTGGATATTGACACCGGCGTGATTTGCGGCGTGGGTGCCAACAAGCAGGGCGAAACCTACGAGATCCATCCGATGACCGGCACGAGAATCCCCGGCACGCAGATCCCCTGCTGGGAGGAAGCGAAAACCATGTGCCTTGAAGCGATGCGCCGCGTGCCGCAGGTGCGTTTTGTCGCGTGGGATGTGGCTATTACGCCGGATGGACCGGTGTTTATCGAGGGCAACTCCTTCCCGAGCCATGCGATTCCGCAGTTTGCGGCGCATTTCCCGGACGGCATCGGCATCCTGCCGCGCTTTAAGGAGTTTATCGATCTATGAGCATGACGGCGGGCTGCACGCTTTGCCCGAGAAACTGCCGCGCCCGGCGCGGGGAGAACGACGGCAGCGGCGTGTGCGGCGTGGGAACGCAGCCGAAAATCGCCCGCGCCGGACTGCACATGTGGGAGGAACCCTGCATCAGCGGCACGCGCGGCAGCGGTACGGTGTTCTTTTCCGGCTGTGGGCTCAGGTGCGTGTTCTGTCAGAACGAGGCGATCAGCCACGGCGGCGAGGGGAAGATCGTGAGCGCTGCACGGCTGGCGGAGATTTTCCGTGAGCTGGAAGCGGCGGGCGCGCACAACATCAACCTCGTCACGGCGGCGCAGTTTGTGCCGGCGGTGATCGATGCGCTTGAAACGTACCGCCCGAAAATCCCGATCGTCTACAATTCCAGCGGATATGAAAGCGTGGAAACGCTCAGGCAGCTGCAGGGGTATATCGACGTTTATCTGCCGGACTACAAGTACATCGATCCTGCGATGGCAAAGCTTCTCTCGGGCGCGGAGGATTATCCGCAGGTTGCGCTTTGCGCGATCCGCGAGATGGTGCGCCAGACGGGCGAGGCGGTTTATGACGCGGACGGGATGATGCTGCGCGGCACGCAGATCCGCCATCTGGTGCTGCCGGGGCTGACGGGCGATTCGATGAAGATCCTCACGATGATTGCCGACGAGTTCCCCGGTGTGCCGGTATCCCTGATGGGGCAGTACACGCCCTTTGGAAAGGCGCTTTCGATCCCCGGCATGAACCGGAAAATCACAAAAAAGGAATATAAACGGGTGCTCGCGCACATGGACGCCATCGGCCTGCCGGGCTACCGGCAGGAGCTGGAGAGCGCGGACGCGCAGTATGTCCCCGCGTTTGACGGAACAGGCGTATAACCAAGCTGCGTATCAAGCGCCGCGAAGCGATGAAGGGGTCCGGGGATGAAATCCCCGGGCGGGTATAAGGGCGGCAGCCCTTCGTAACTCCCCTCAACATAAGAAACCAAGGAGGAAAAGCACATGTTTACAGCGACGAAAAGCATTCTTGAGCCCTACGGTTATGAGGTGATCACGCTCGCCGGCGCGGGTCACGAGGTGAAAATCCTGCCCATCAACGGATTTAACCTCTATGCATGGACGGTCGACGGCAATGAAATTCTGATGCAGCCGGACGACATCACGGCCTTCGGCGCGAAATACGGCACGCCGATCCTCTTTCCCACGCCCAACCGCACGAAGGACTGCGTGTACCGCTGGAACGGCAGAACGTATACGCAGCAAAAGCGCGGCGTGAAGATCCAGCGCCATGGTCTGGTGATGGACGAGCCGTTCCGGGTCAAGCGCATCGAGTGGGGCGACGACTGCGCGCTGTGCGAAGGCGAGATTTCCATCCGCGAGGGCGACGGCCTGCACGAAGGCTATCCCTTCCCGTGCACGCTGACAGTGCTCTACACGCTGGATCAGGACGGCGTGCATTTTGCGGCAAAGATCCGCAACGACGGCGGAGAAATGATGCCCTTCGGCCTTGCGATCCATCCGTATTTCTCCAAGCGCGGCGACGCGAACAAGTGCTTCATCAAGGTGCCTGTCAGGCGCTATTACGAGGCGGATGAGAATCTCATTCCCAGCGGACGCATTCTCCCGGCGCAGGAGGATAAGAATATCTGCGACGAGTTCAGGAGCGTGGAAAGCCTGTATCTGGATACGGTCTTCCGCGGGATGAGCGCGGACAAGGCGGCGTATGTCAGATATGAAGACGTCATGATCCGCATCGCGTCTTCCGATTGCTTCCGCAATGCCGTCGTCTTCACGCCCCATAACCGTCCGGGCTTCTGCATCGAGCCGCAGACCAACGCCACCGATTTCATCAACATGCATGCGCGCGGACAGATTGACGAAAGCGGTCTGCTCGTCATTCCGGCAGGACAAACGTTTGAATGCCTGATCGATATGACGGCGCAGCGGCTGTAATCCTATCTGATGTGCAATTGACTACGATGCGTATTCAGGATAGAATAATGTTAACATGAAATCATATGCGGCCTGAATGTCGTGCCGCTTAAGGAGGAACAATTCCGTGCTGAGAAAAACAAAGATTGTCTGTACGCTCGGTCCCGCCAGCGATAGTGACGAGATGGTAAGCAAGCTGATGGACGCCGGCATGAACGTCTGCCGCCTGAACATGTCCCACGGCACCTATGAGGAGCAGGGAGAACGCATTGCCCGTATCAAGCGCCTGCGCAAGGAGAAGGGCATTCCGGTGGCGATCCTGCTGGATACCAAGGGTCCGGAAGTGCGCACCAAGACGCTGGCGGCCGGCAAGGTGGACCTTGAAGCCGGACAGGAATTTGTTCTGACCAGCCGCGAGGTGGAGGGCGATGCGCACGAGGTCACCATCACCTATCCCAAGATGGTCGAGCTCGTCAAGCCCGGCAACCGCATCCTCATCGACGACGGCCTGCTGGCGATGAACGTCGTGCGCGTTGAAAACGGCACGGACATCGTGTGCTGCGTGGTGAACGGCGGCACGCTGGGCGGCCGCAAGGGTATTTCCGTGCCGGATGTCGATCTGCAGATGCCCTCCATCGGCGAAAAGGACCGTGCTGACATCCTCTTTGGCATTGAAAACGGCATCGATCTGATCGCCGCTTCCTTCGTCTGCCGTCCCAGCGACGTGCTGACCATCCGCCAGCTGTGCGACGAAAACGGCGGCAGCCATGTGAAGATCTATTCCAAGATCGAAAATCGCATGGGCGTTGATAATTTTGACGAGATCCTCAAGGTCTCCGACGGCATCATGGTCGCCCGCGGCGACCTCGGCGTCGAGGTCGACATGGAAGAGGTGCCGATCCTGCAGAAGAGCTTCATCCGCAAGTGCAACGTGGCCGCCAAGCCGGTCATCACCGCCACGCAGATGCTTGACTCCATGATCCGCAACCCGCGCCCGACCCGCGCGGAGGCCAGCGACGTCGCCAACGCCATCATCGACGGCACCGACGCGATCATGCTCTCCGGCGAAACCGCCGCGGGCAAGTACCCGCTGGAAGCGGTCCGCACGATGGTGCGCATCGCCACCTACATCGAGGCGCAGCGCGGCAGCGATGACAACGCCATCCGCGCCCTTCAGGAAACCACCCGCGCCGCTGCCGCTCATACCGTCGGCAATGCGGTTTCCTTCTCCGCCTGCCAGATGGCGGACGCGCTGGATGCTGCGGCGATCATCACGCCGAGCAATTCCGGCACCACCGCGCGCATGGTCGCGCGCTTCCATCCGTCCTGCCCGATCATCGCGCCGACCCCGAGCGATCACGCGTTCCATCAGCTCGGCCTTTCCCGCGGTGTTGTTCCGGCGCACATGCTGGAGGCGGACGATACCGACGCGCTCATTCACAACGCCGTGAAGGTTGCGGAGGATCGCGGTCTGGTGAAGCCGGGCGACGTCGTGATCGTCGTTGCGGGTATTCCGACCGGCTTCTCCGGCACGACCAACATGATCAAGGCACATATCGTCGGCGACGTGCTGCTGCGCGGCATCGGCGTGGGCGAGGGCCGTGTGTATGGCCGCGTGTGCAACGTGGCGACCCTTTCCGATCTGGAAGGCTCCTTCAAGGAGGGCAACATCATCGTGACCAAGATGACCACGAAGGAAATGCTGCCCTACATGCGCAAGGCGGCTGCCGTGATTGTGGAGAGCACGGACGAGAACTGCCACGCGGCGGTGACCTGTCAGGCGCTGGGCATTCCGCTGTTCATGGATCGCACCAACCTGAGCGTGCATATGCTCAAGAGCGGCATGGCGATCACCGTCGACGCCGACCAGGGCTTCGTCTTCAACGGCAAGGTTATGAACTGATCGATCATCATGATTTAAGGAGCTGCTATCCGGCAGCTCCTTTTGATTGTCAGAAAGGATTTTCTGATAGACTGACGGGCGGGGAAACTGTTCTCCTGCCGCGTCTCTTGATTTTTCAGCCGTCTTTTTTGGAGAACGGGCTGAGCGTACGTCTTGCATAGAATGACATTTGGGATGATTATTGGAGGTTTTTATCCGGCATCCCTTGCGGGAAATGCATAAAACGGGTATCATGAACGTAGCCTGATAAACGGCGCCTGCGGGCAATTGCTCCGCCGGAATCTTTGTACACAACCGCACTGACGGAGGAAACAATATGTTCTGGTATTATGATCCCACGTATCTGCTGCTCATCCCGGGTCTGCTGCTGGCGCTGTATGCGCAGTTCAAGGTGACGAGCACGTTTAACCACTGGAAGCAGGCGCCTTCGCGCACCGGAATGACCGGCGCGCAGATTGCCCGGATGATTCTTGACAGCAACGGATGCCGCGAAGTGCGCATCGAGCATGTGCGCGGCAGCCTGACCGACCATTACGATCCCAAGGGCGGCGTGCTTCGTCTGTCGGACGAGGTGTATGCTTCCCGTTCCATTGCGGCGCTGGGCGTCGCGGCGCATGAAGCGGGCCACGCGATTCAGGATGCGAAGGACTACGTGCCCATGCGCATCCGCGCCAATCTCGTGCCGCTGGCGAACATCGGCTCGCAGGCGGCGACGCCGCTGTTCATGCTGGGCCTGATCTTCTCCTGGGCGCCGCTGCTCAAGATCGGCATCCTGTGCTTTGCCTTTGCCGTGCTCTTCTATCTGGTGACGCTGCCGGTCGAGTTTAACGCGAGCGGACGCGCCGTTGCCGTGCTTTCTTCCGGCTATCTGCCGGCGGACGAGGTGAAGGGCGTGAAGGCGGTGCTCTCCGCCGCCGCCCTGACGTATGTGGCGTCCGCCCTGCAGGCTGTGCTGCAGCTGGCGCGCCTGATGCTGCTGGCCGGAAGAAGAAGCGACGATTGAAGCGCGATCCGGCAACAGGATTAAAACGATAGAGGAAACGATATGTCATACTCATCCGATGCAAAAGAGGAGCTTTGCCGCTATGAGCCGGACAGCATCTGCTGCCTGCTTGCGGAATTGAGCGGCATCATCTCCGTCGCGGGCAGCGTGATTCTGCGCGGCGGCGGAGAAAAGCGCCTCTCCATAGAAACCGAAAACTACGCCGTCGCCCGACGCTGCTTCAAGCTCCTGCGCGACGTCTTTGATGCGTCGCCCCAGCTGGTGACGCTCCACCGTGCGCGCCTTGGCGGGCGCAGCGCCCACCGCATCGAGATTGAGGGGGACGAGGCGTCCTTCGTGCTGGAGGGCTGCGGCATCGAAGTGCTGCAGCGGCGCACCGTTCCCAAGGAAATTACGGTGCGAAAGTGCTGCCGGATGTCGTTTCTGCGCGGCGTGTTTCTGGCGTGCGGCTCGGTGACGGATCCGGAGAAGGAGTATCATCTGGAATTTGTGCTGGGCGACGAGGCGTTTGCCCAGGCGCTTGTCCGTCTGATCGCGCGCTTTGACCTGAAGGCCAGTTCTGCGATCCGCCGGGAGATGACGGTCGTCTATCTCAAGGGACAGAGCGCCATCACCGATATGCTCAGCATCTTTGGCGCGCAGAGCGCGCGCTTTGCGATGGAGGATGCGTATATCCGCAAGGAGCTGCGCAATAACGCCAACCGCGCCGTGAACTGCGACAGCGCGAACGTGCAGCGCTCGGTGACGGCTGCGTCGCGGCAGGTGGAGGCGATCCGCCGGCTGATTCAGGCGCGGGGTGAATCGTTCCTGCCTGAGGCGCTGCGGGAGACGGCGAAAATGCGCCTGCTCTACCCGGAGGTGTCGCTGGAGGAGCTGGGAACGCTGCTGGATCCGCCCGTTGGAAAAAGCGGCGTCAACCACCGGCTCAGAAAGATTGAACAGATGGCCCGGGAACTCGACGAGATGACCGTGTAACAACCAGACGCAGGGGAGGAAAAACAGATGGAAAAGAGCATTACGGTTTGCATGGGAGAGACCATGACCGCCAAGGCGGCCTCCCGGATTGCGATGGGGATCGGTTCGATCGATGCGCGCATCCTGCTGCGGCGCGGAAATATGACGGTCAACGCAAAATCGCTGATGGGTCTGATTTCCTTAGGTCTGCGCGATGGGGACGAGGTGTGCGCCATGGCGGAAGGCCCGCAGGCGCAGCAGGCGATTGATGCGCTGGCGCGGCTGCTGGGCGCGTGAGCGCGGACGCCGTATTTGTGAGGGGAAATCAAGATACGCCGGCAGGATGATGAAAACTATTCAACATAAAAAATAATCGCGTTCACTTTATGCGTAATAACTGCTTGACAGTGCGTAACCGTCGTGATAAGATGGGTGCACATGTTTTTCAGGCGAAAATAGGAATATCTATCAGAGAATGCCAAGCAAGAGCCTTTCGCCCGCGAAAAAATGGGTGAAGGGCTTTTTTGCACCATAAGTAAATGAAGAAAGCCATCAGCTGAACGCAGAAGAAGCGAGAAGCGAAAAGCGTTTCGGATGTATGCGGGCACAGCCCGCAGAGCGACAAGATGGAGATGTAAAGCCATCGGCCACGGATGCAGAAGAAACGGGAATTGAAAAGCGTTTCGGAAGCGAAAGCGGGCACAGCCCGCAGAGCGACAAGATGGAGATGTAAAGCCATCGGCCACGTAAGCAGAAGAAATAAAGCTTGCTGAGCGTTTCGGAAGTGGAGGCGGGCACGGCCCGCAGGTAAGGAGAACGATTGAATGAAACTAAACGGAGCAGCGATTCTGATCGAATGCCTCATCGAGCAGGGCGTCGGCACGGTTTTCGGCTTCCCCGGCGGCGCGGTTCTGCCGATTTATGACGAGCTGTACCAGCGCATGGATCGCATCAGTCACGTGCTGACCGCGCATGAACAGCATGCCGGCCATGCGGCGGACGGCTATGCCCGCGCCAGCGGAAAAACCGGCGTGTGCATCGCCACCAGCGGCCCCGGCGCGACGAACCTCGTCACCGCGATTGCCACGGCGTATATGGATTCTTCGCCCGTCGTCTTTATTACCGGCAACGTGCCGCAGAGCCTGATGGGCACCGACTCCTTCCAGGAGGCGGATATCACCGGCATGACCATGCCTGTGACCAAGCATAACTATCTCGTCACCAGCATCGACCGTCTGGCGGAGACGATCCGCGAGGCGTTTTATATCGCCCGATCCGGCCGTCCCGGCCCGGTGCTCATCGACATCCCCAAGGATGTTCAGCTGGCGGAGACGGAGTATACCCCGCTTTCCGGCGAGGCGCTGATTCCGCAGCTGTCCATTAAGAAGCCGCTGACGCAGCTGCGTCCCGAGGGCGAAGCGCTGGAAATGTACAAGACGAAGGCGCAGCCGCGTCTTGAAAAGGCGGCGCAGCTGATCGCCGAGGCGCACCGTCCGCTGATCTACTGCGGCGGCGGCGTGGCGCTTTCCGGCGCGCAGGGCGAGCTGATGGAACTGGCGGAGCGCATCGATGCGCCGATCTGCGCGACGCTGATGGGTCTTGGCGTGCCTGCGGGCAGCGAGAGAATGCTTGGCATGATCGGCATGCACGGTACGCATGCGGCGAATATCGCCATGCAGCGCTGCGACCTGCTCATCGCCGTCGGCGTGCGCTTCTCGGATCGCGCGCTGGGCAATGCGGCGGCGTTTGCGCCCAATGCCAAGGTGCTTCATATCGACATTGACCGCGCGGAGATCAATAAGAACGTTTCTACCACGCTGCACATCACCGGCGATGCGCGCGTGGTGCTGGATCTGCTGCTCTCCCGCGTTTCCCAGAAGAATCACGCGTCGTGGATGACGCAGGCGCGCAGCGTGGAAGAAGAGCAGGCACCCAGCGAGCGCTTTGAGCCGCGCCAGATTCTGCAGAGCATGGCCAAGGTTGCGCCCTGCATGACCGTCGCCACGGACGTCGGCCAGCATCAGATGTGGACCGCGCAGCATTTCCCGTTCCTGCGTCCGCACCAGCTGATTACCAGCGGCGGCTTGGGCACGATGGGCTTTGGCCTTGGTGCTGCGATGGGCGCGGCAAAGGGCGACGGCGAAGGCAGGCCGGTGACGCTGGTCACGGGCGACGGTTCCTTCCGCATGAACCTGACGGAGCTTTCTACCATCGCGCATTACAGCATTCCGGTAATCGTCGTCATCTTCAATAACGGCACGCTGGGCATGGTTCGCCAGTGGCAGACGCTGTTCTTCGGCCATCGTTACAGCCAGACGACGCTTGACCGCGGCCCGGACTTCATGAAGCTGGCGGATGCGTACGGGCTTGAGGGCACGCGCGTTGACAGCGTGGAAGCGTTTGCAGCTGCGTTTGAAAAGGCGTATGCCTCGGGTAAGCCCTGCATCATCGAATGCATGCTTGACATCGATGAGATGGTTGCGCCGATGGTCGCGCCCGGTTCCCCGATCGACTCGTTCTGCCTGAACTGACGGAGGTGCAAAGATGTATATTCAGACCGATAATCATCCGCGCTATACCGTCGGCGTGCTGGTGGATAACGAACCCGGCGTTCTGTCCCGCGTTTCCGGCCTCTTCTTCCGCAGAGGCTTCAACATCGATTCCCTCGCCGTGGGTCCCACGCAGGATCCGGAGGTCTCCCGCATCACGCTGGTCGTGCGCGGCGACGAGGCGAAGATCGAGCAGCTCGTTCAGCAGCTCTATAAGCTCATCTGCGTGCAGAAGGTGCAGGTGATGAGCAACCGCAACTCCGTGGAAAGGCAGCTGCTGCTGGTGAAGGTCAGCGCGACCGTCAGCGAGCGCGAGGGCCTGATGCGTCTGGTCGATATCTTCAAGGCGAAGGTGCTGGACGTGACGAAGAACTCCATGGTTTTGCAGGTGTCCGGCGATAACGATAAGCTTGCGTCGATGCTCAGCCTGCTTGCCGATTACGGCATCCTTGAGCTGGTGCGCACCGGCGTTGTGGCGCTGGAGCGCGGCGACGGGGTTATGACCTCGGATATCTTTGATTGATATGATTTCTATTCAAAACCTTTCTCAAAACCGCGCGAAGCGGAAAAGGGTCAAGGGATGAAATCCCTTGTCGGGGTTTGGGGATGAAATCCCCATAACGTATTCCCTTCATAAGAAAGAATGACAAGGATTCGTATAATCAGGTTTGAAGCGGCTTGCACGTCCGTTTTCATTGGGCCTTCGGCCCGCGCAAACGGATGGAACTGGCCCTTCGGGATTAGGGGACGATAAGGGCTGCCGCCCTTATGATCCTGCTCGGGGACATTGTCCCCGAACCCCTTCATCGCTTCGCGGCGATGGAAAGATGCTTTTAAACGGGCGGATGCCCGCAATAAAATAGACAGATGACCGTGCATGTTTGTGCGGCTGATTCAAGGAGGAACCTCAAATGGCACAGATGTTTTATGCGCAGGACTGCAACCTCGAACTGCTGATGGGCAAGAAGATCGCCGTCGTCGGCTATGGCTCTCAGGGCCATGCCCACGCGCTCAACCTCAAGGACTCCGGCTGCGACGTCGTCGTCGCGCTCTACGAAGGCTCCAAGAGCTGGGCGAAGGCGGAGGCCGCCGGCCTGACCGTCATGACCACCGCCGAGGCTGCCAAGGTCGCCGACATGATCATGATCCTCATCAACGATGAGAAGCAGCAGGCGATGTATGAAAAGGATATCGCGCCGTACCTGCGCCCGGGCATGATCCTCGCCTTTGCGCACGGCTTCAATATCCACTTTGGCTGCATCAAGCCGCCGGCAGATGTCGACGTCGTCATGATCGCGCCGAAGGGCCCGGGCCACACCGTCCGCAGCCAGTATCTGGAGGGCAAGGGCGTTCCGGATCTGATCGCTGTGTATCAGGACGCGTCCGGCAAGGCGCAGGACTATGCGCTGGCGTATGCCGCGGGCATCGGCGGCGCGCGCGCCGGCATCCTGAAGACCACCTTCCGCGAGGAGACCGAGACCGACCTCTTCGGCGAGCAGGCTGTCCTGTGCGGCGGCGTTTGCGCGCTGATGAAGGCTGGCTTTGAGACCCTCGTTGAGGCGGGCTATCAGCCGGAGAACGCGTACTTTGAGTGCATCCACGAGATGAAGCTCATCGTTGACCTGATCTTCGCGCACGGCTTCGCCGGCATGCGTTACTCCATCTCCAACACCGCTGAGTACGGCGATTACGAGATCGGCGGCCGCATCATCACCGAGGCGACCAAGAAGGAAATGAAGAAGGTCCTTTCCGAGATTCAGGACGGCACCTTCGCCCGCAACTGGCTGCTTGAAAACAAGGTCGGCTGCCCGCACTTCCTGGCCAAGCGCCGCATCGAGGCCGGCAGCCAGCTGGAAGAGGTCGGCAAGGACCTGCGCGCCAAGATGAGCTGGGGCAACAAGGTGGAGGAGCTGTAAGATGGCGGTTTCTGATCGCGTCAAAAAGGGGCCTGAGAAGGCCCCGCACCGCTCCCTCTGGAAGGCGCTGGGCCTGACGGACGAGGAGCTTTCCCGCCCGCTGATCGGCGTGGCCTGCGCGCAGAGCGAGTGCGTCCCGGGTCATAACCACCTGAAAAACATCGCGCAGGCGGTCAAGGACGGCATCCGTCTGGCCGGCGGCGTGCCGGTGGAATTCCCGGCGATCGGCGTGTGCGACGGCATCGCCATGGGTCATGTCGGCATGAAGTATTCTCTGGCTTCCCGCGAGCTGATCGCGGACAGCTGCGAATCCATGGCGCAGGCGCACGGCTTTGACGGCATGGTCTTTATCCCCAACTGCGACAAGATCGTTCCGGGCATGCTGATGGCGGCGCGCAGGCTGAACCTGCCGGCGCTGGTTGTCTCTGGCGGCCCGATGCTCCCCGGCAAGATGCCGGGCGACGCGCGCGACTACGACCTGAACGCCGTGTTCGAGGCGGTCGGCGCGTACAAGGCGGGCAAGATGGATGACAACGGTCTCAATGCGGTCGAGTCCTCCGCCTGCCCGGGCTGCGGCAGCTGCTCCGGCATGTTCACCGCCAACTCCATGAACTGCATCACCGAGGTCATCGGCATGGCCCTCCCGGGCAACGGCACGATCTCCGCGGTGGACGCGGCGCGCATCCGTCTGGCGAAGATGAGCGGCATGCGCGTGGTGAAGATGGTTGAAGAAGGCCTGACGCCGGATAAGATCCTGACCGAGGCGGCGTTCCATAACGCGCTGTGCCTGGATATGGCGCTGGGCTGCTCTACGAATACTGTGCTGCACCTGCCGGCGATTGCGCACGAGTGCGAGATCGATTTTGACCTTGACTGGGTGAACGAGACGAGCGCGAAGGTGCCCAACCTCTGCCACCTTGCTCCGGCAGGCCATCATCACGTGATCGACCTGCATCTGGCGGGCGGCGTGATGGGCGTGCTTTCCGAGCTTGCGGGCAAGGGCCTGCTTGACGAGGATGCCCTGACCGTGTCCGGCAGGACGCTGGGCGAGCAGATCGCCAAGGCAAAGAACTATAACACGGACGTCATCCGTCCGTTTGACGCGCCGTATTCCGCGACCGGCGGACTGATGATCCTGCGCGGCAACCTTGCGCCTGACGGCGGCGTCGTCAAGCGCGCGGCTGTTGCGCCTGAGATGCTGAAGCACGAAGGTCCGGCCCGCGTCTTTAACAGCGAGGACGAGGCAATTACCGCGATCTATGCCGGCGCGATCAAGCCGGGCGACGTCGTGGTCATCCGCTACGAAGGCCCCAAGGGCGGCCCGGGTATGCGCGAAATGCTCAGCCCGACCTCTGCCATCTGCGGCATGGGCCTTGATAAGGAAGTGGCGCTCATCACCGACGGCCGCTTCTCGGGCGCGACGCGCGGCGCGGCGATTGGTCATGTGTCCCCGGAGGCTGCTTCCGGCGGCGTGATCGGTCTGGTCGAGGAGGGCGATATCATCGCCATCGATATTCCCAGCGGCAAGCTGGAACTCAGGGTTTCCGATGAGGTGCTCGCCGAGCGCAGGGCGAAGTGGGTCTGCCCGCCGCCCAACGTCACCAAGGGCTATCTTGCGCGCTACGCCAAGCTGGTGTCCAGCGCGAATAAGGGCGCTGTGGTGGAATAAAGCTTTGCGTCTTAAAACCGCCGCGAAGCGATGAAGGGGTTCGGGGATGAAATTCCCGAGCGGGTTTGGGCGGCAGCCCAACGTGTCCCAAAATAAAGAAAGAAAAAGAAATCCCCGCGGGGCTGATTGACAGCGCCGCGGGGATATCGTACAATGTAGGCAGGCAGGAGTCCGTTTGCATTGGGCTCTACCGCGAACTTGTTATGAAGTTATGCGATGAAACGCTGAGCAGCTGGTTCCTGCTCGGCGTTTCGCATTATCTGCTGTTCTTATGATCGACTGCGACAAGCAGCGCAAGGATCGTGAGAACGATGATGAGCATCTCATAATCAGACATGCGATCACCTCCCGTTCTTCTGTACGGTTGAGCGGGAGAGGCCACCGGCAGCACCTGCCTGCCTACGGAGCAATTATACTATGACGTTTTGTATTTGACAAGCGCATGCCGCGGCCTTCGGGCGGCGGCTTTCATTATGCAAAGCTGAAAATAACCGGTCTCGTGCGCGAAAAAGATGGGTTTGCAAAACTTTGTCGGTGATGCCGTCGGCAGCGTGCCGGTTTGCTGTTGAAAAAGAGATGCGAATGGAGTACAATTTCCATAACAGCAATCAAAATCCCAACCTGACAAAACGACAGGAGGACAAACATATGAAACCGACTTACATCGTCAAGCGCGTAACTGCTCCTGAATGGGAAAAGATCGAAGTGGTGACGCTCACCCACCAGCCGTGGCTGACGCCCAATGCCGTTGAGGCGAGCGCGCAGCTTTGCCACGACGGCGAAAAGCTCTACGTCCGCATGACGGCGAAGGAAGAAAAGATCCGCAAGGAGCTCGCCGGCGTGCTTGAGCAGGTGTGCAACGACAGCTGCCTTGAATTCTTCTTCGCGCCGTGCGCAGAGGATGCCTGCTACTTCAACTTTGAGGTCAATCCGCTGGGCACGCTGTACCTTGGATTCGGCGCGGCGCGCAATACCCGCGTGCGCCAGATCGTCAAGGACGCGCAGGCGCTCTTTGCCTTCAAACCCTTTGAAACGGCGGACGGCTGGGGCATCGAGTACGAGATTCCCGCGTCCTATATCCAGCTTTACCGCCCGGCGTTCAAACTCGAAGGCGAGGCGGCATGCAATTTCTATAAGTGCGGCGACAAGACGGAGATTCCGCACTATCTCGCGTGGAGCGACCTGACGAGCGAGAAACCGGATTATCACCGCCGCTGGGATTTCGGCACGCTGGTTTTTGAATGATGGACATCGTAAGGGTTGAGAAAGAGAAAAAGCGGTTTCTTGACCTTCTGCTCCTCGCAGACGAGCAGGAAGATATGATCGACCTGTATCTTGAACGCGGGGAGATGTTTGCCGGACTTGAAGGCGCGCGCGCCGTGTGCGTCTGCGTCGTAACGGATGAGGGCGACGGCGTGCTGGAGATCAAGAACCTCGCTGTCGCGCCTGACAGGCAGGGACGCGGATATGGCCGCGCGATGATCGGCTTTGTTGTGCGCACATATGGCGGGCGTTTTGCCGTTCTTCGTGTGGGCACGGGCGAGAGCCCGCTGACGCTGCCGTTTTATGAAAAGTGCGGCTTCAGAACCACGGGCAGGATAAAAGACTTTTTTACCGATCACTACGATCATCCGATTGTCGAGGGCGGCGTGCAGCTGCGCGACATGGTGATCCTGGAGCGGAGCATGGCATGAATACGGAAAAACTCTTTCGCAATATTGTGGACGTTGTTGAGGAAGGGCAGCTCAAGCTGGGCTACCGCGAAGAAACGATCCGGCTGTATTATCCGCTTCATTCGCTCAATCTCTTTCTCGACGCCCGGCTTGACGCGCAGGGGATGATGCAGGCGCTCGGCGAATTTGCGGCGCAGCATGCCGGTACGCTCGGGCAGATTGCCGTCAGCCGCAAAGGAAAGCGCTTCTGCCTCGCCGTGCCGCCCGAGGGCGCGGCATATGTTCATGTGAAAACGGATCAAAACGGATTCCTTGCACAGTTTGTTGCCATGATCGCCCGGCACGGGACAAAGATCGAAGATGTCGTCGCGCTGTTTGAGGCATATTCGTCCTGCGTGAAGGTTCAGGCGCTGCATAACGGAGAGTTTGACTATCTGCTGCTCTTTGAGGATGGAAAGCCCGATGCGTTTTATTACTGCATCACGGACGAAGGCTGCCACCTGACGTATCACCGGTTTACAAGGGAAGATTATGAAGCCTTCGGCTTCTGAGCGGGCGGATAGCCCGCTTTTTTCTTTGCACGATTGACTGTGCAGGGGTATATTTGCTATAATACACATAGAATATTTGGAGAAATTGTCAAATCCTGTTCGCTTGGGCGGAGAGGAAAGTGGAAGGGAGGCGTGTACATCCGATCTGCGTGGAACAGGAAGGGAACCCTGTAAACCTGAACAGACGACAACGAGGAGGATAGACAATGAAAAAGCTGTTTGCATTGATGCTTGCGATGCTGCTCCTGCTGAGCGCTGTCTCTGCGCTGGCTGCCGGAAGCCTGATCGAAGACGTTTGGCTGGAGACGGAAGTCGTCGCCAAGGGTCACAAGATGAAGGAATTCCATCTGACGGTCAAGGATCCCGCCGTTCTTGAGGGCCTGACCGCCAAGGACTTCACCATCTACGGTCTTGCCTGTCAATGGCTGGATCCGACGCTCCATGAGTTTGAAGCCGATATCGGCAAAATCAAGGTCGACGGCAACGAAGCCGTACTGACGGTTATCAACTTTAACGAAAAGTATTTCTACGTCGACAGCTACACTGTCATGTGCAAAAACGCGCGTCTGACCTTCACCAAGGAAGACCTCTCCAAGGAAATCACGCCGATTGCGGACGATTTTGAGAAGTTCACCGTCGTCGACGGCGCGCCTATCAACTACAATCTTTACACCCCGGCGGATACGTCCGTCGCGCAGCCGCTGGTTCTGGCGCTGCATGGCTGGGGCGATTACGACAACCTCCTGCAGAACCGCGTTGTGACCGTGTTCGCTGAGCCGCATCATCAGAGTGTGCGTCCGTGCTATGTCATGGGTCCGCTGTTCATGGATCCCGAAACCGAGGTTCCGTATGATGCCACCGAAATCCTCGCCAAGAGCGTGGAAATCATCAAGGGCATGATCGCGGAGGGCAAGGTCGATCCCAAGCGCGTCTATGTCACCGGCAAGTCCATGGGCGGCGGCAACACCGTCAAGGCGATGCTGGAGTACCCGGACCTCTTTGCTGCCGGCATGCCGATGTGTCCGTATTTCGGCACCGACGGCGTGGATCTCTCTCCGCTGGTCGGCCAGAAGATCTGGTTCATCGCCAACGAGGCGGATGACACCGTTCCGGCCGTGCTGGTCAAGGGTCTGTATGATCAGGTCGTCGCACTGGGCAGCGAAACCGCGCAGCTGCGCCTGTTCAGCCAGAAGGAAATGAACGTGCTGGGCTATGACGAGTATCATGCCGTGGATATGCAGGTGCATGCGGACGACACGTTCTTTGAGTGGATGTTTGCGCAGGTTAAGGAATAAGACGCTGCGTGCATCGGATGGATGCGATGCGCGGATTGTCTGAATGATTTGATGGAAAAGGGGCTGTGCAGCTGCGCTGCGCGGCCCCTTTTTGTGCCGCGGGAATCCGGGGTTTGACTTGCCGCAGAGAGAATGATATAATCAATTGTTATTGATGGCGGAGAGGATGGTCGTGCATATGCCTGAAGAGGATCGTTTGATGAAAACGATGCTGCAGATCCCGCGCTGGGAGGGACTGCCGGATTTCGGCCTGTATATGGATCAGGTGATTGTGCTCATTGAGCGCGCGTTTGACGGCCTGCTGCCTGAGGGGGAAATCACCAAATCGATGGTCAACAACTACGTCAAGGTGCAGCTCATTCCCCGGCCGACTGGCAAAAAATATGAGCGTGAGCACATGGCGATGCTGCTGATGATCTGCATTCTTAAGCAGGCACTGTCCATGGAGGAGATTTCCTCCATCCTGACGATGCTGTGTGAAAAGGGCGTGTGCGCCGGCTACACCCAGTTTATCCGCGAGGTGGATACGCTGTGCGAGGCGGCGTCCAGCGGACAGATTGTCCTGCGGCAGGATGGGGATGACGCCGGGCGGCTGGCGCTGCGCGCGGGCGTGACGGCGGCGATCTGCACGATTTATGCCCGGGCGATCATCGCGCATGGAAAAAAAGAGAAAATTGAGAAAAAATGAGCGGATTGGGAGCATGAAGCTCCTGTGATTCGTCATATGGATATACAGATATATGGCATCAACGGATGCCGGCGAGGAAGAAATGCGGTTTTTGTAACGAAAAGTTAACAAAAACCTTGCAATACAAGGACTGCCTGATTTATACTAAAAGCAGATATATTCAGGAAAAAAGGAGGACCGCTTATGTTTTGTCCCCATTGTAATAACAATATCCCGGACGGCTCTAACATCTGCCCGCTGTGCTATGGCAACATTGCCGGCGTGAGGACGCAATCCGCGCAGGAGCAGGTGCATCCGGAGGCGGACGAGCCGCAGGTGAAGAAGGCGAAGCCCAAGGCCAAGCAGGGCAAGAAGCCGGCGTACACCAAGGGCAGCCGCGGAACGAAGAAGAACACGGACAAGGCGCCGATGATCATCGCGATCGGTCTGATCCTGATCCTGATCATCATCATCGCCATGATCGTCATGTCCATGTTCGGTGCGGGCGGCGATACGAACATCGTAAACCCCGGCAATACGCAGACGCAGCAGACGCCGGTCAAGCAGACGCCGGACGTCAACCTGATCGTCTTTGGCGCGACGCCCACGCCGCAGACCTACGTGCAGGTGACGCCGACGCCGCGCATTGAAGTGACGCCCACGCCGACCCCGGTTCCGGCGGTCAGCTATTCCACGCTGCGCAAGGGCGATGAAGGCCCGGATGTCGTGACGATGCAGCTGGCGCTGACGGAGCTTGGATACCTGAGCGGCGCGTCGGACGGCAACTTCGGCACCGGCACGATGAATGCGGTCAAGAAGTTCCAGCAGGACAACGGGCTGGATGCGGACGGCATCGCCGGCAAGCTGACGCTGGAGGTGCTGTATGCCAAGTCTTCCGTGACGCCCATGCCGGACAGCACGCCGGATGTGCGCCCGGGCGACATTCTGGATCTGCCGGGCTGATCGGCGCAGCATCCCACACACACCCAACCAAGAGGCTGTAAAGCGGGTCTTTACGGCCTCTTTTTCAGAACATTCCCGATGGAGAGACCATGAAAAAGCATATTCTACTGACATTTGTTTTGCTGCTGGCGCTGTGCGCGTCCGCCGGCGCGCTGGCTGCGCCGGTGCTCAGCGACGTATATGCCGATGAGATGAGTATCGTCGCTGGCGAGGAAGGCTGGGGCTTTCATTTTGCTGCGACGGAGGGCGGCGCGCTTGCGCTTGCGCTGCTTGACGGCGCGGGGGAGAAGGTGTCTGACCTCGGCGCCAAGCAGGTGGAAGCCGGCGAGGGCAGGATGGAATGGAACGGCCTTCTGCCGGACGGATCCCGCCCGCAGGCGGGCGACTATACGATCGCTGTGCAGCTGAAAAACTACTGGGGCGAGGAAAGTGCGCAGAGCCTGCTCGGCGTGCACCTTTTTGACGGACAGGAAGACGCGCAGACGGGTATGCTCGATCTGGCCTCGCTGGTGATCGAAGAGGCGATGCTCTGGGAAGAGGGACAGGAGCAGCTTGAAGAGGAGGCCGTGCAGGAGGAGCAGGCGCATGACGGCGCGGCGCTTGATGCACACGGCGTTCCGGCTGCAACCTCCTTCTGGGATATGGATCCTGACGCTTACGATCTTACTGACCCTGCGCATCAGCAGGCGATCTGGGACCTGATGATGCAGCCCATCACGGTCATCAAAGGTGATCAGACGGAGAATATCTACATCACCAATCAGCCGGGCATCAGCGCAAGGCCCTATGCAGATAACTGCGCGGGCGAGCTGCATGGACAGAGCCAGGGCGTGCGCATTGTGGAGGACGATACGGACGGCGATGGGTATGTGCTCATCGAGGCGTATACCAACGACGGCACCAAGAGCGAGAGCAGCTACATGGAGTCCATCGCGGCGCAGAAGGTGCAGGGCTACATCAAAAAGAGCCGGCTGATCGAAAAGAAGCCCTCGGACAAGTATGCGCTGCTGGTGGATAAGCTGCGCCAGCGGATGTACGTCTTTGAGGATGGCAAGATCATCGGCGAGCTGCTGGTGTCCACGGGCCTCAACAGCAAGAAGCAGCCTTACAACGAGACGCCGGCGGGCGAGTTCCTTGTCGTCAGCTGGACGGGCGATTTTAATGCGGGCAGCCGGACGATCGGCAAATACGCGCTGCGCATCAACGGCGGCACGCTGATTCATGAGGTGCTTCACGATAAGGCGGCCGACGGCACGAAGATTTACGACGCCTACGAGCCGGAGCTGGGCAAGAAGGCCAGCCACGGCTGCGTGCGCGTGCAGCGCAGGAAGAATGCGCAGGGCATGAACATGCAGTGGCTCTGGGACAACCTCAAGGAAAACACGAAGGTCTTTATCTGGGAGGATAAGGGCCGCAGGATGTACGACCCGGAGATTCCGGATGCGGCGACGCCGCTCTACCGCAATCCCAATGGCGGCAGCAATTATCATCTTGACCAGAACTGCCCGGGCGTCAAGGCGAAGTTCCTGCCGCTGGAAGGCGGATTCACCTACGGCGATCTGGAGAGCGCGGCATACAAGAAGCTGACGCCTTGCGTGCACTGCGCCGCGCCGGCGAAGAGGGCGACGCTCTACGAGCAGTATGTCGCCGCGGCGGAGCAGATCGGCGCCGAGATTCCGGACAGCGCGCTGGAAGCGTTCGGCGTGCAGGAATAACCGGAGAAAATTTCAGAAAAAAACGGGACGCCTTTGCGCGGGAAGATGGAAAATCTTCTGTGCAAAGGCGTTCTTTTTGTGTTTTCGCATAAGTATACTTGAAAAAATTCATCCTTTCCGGGCGGAAAAGTTGACGGGAAGTCAATTGTGCAGGGCGAAAACTTGGGTGTTGCAAATTCCCTCATGATGTGGTATACTAGCCGCATAACGACGGAAAACAAAGATGAAATTTCATTTTGCGGGCAAATACAGGGTAATTATGCGCGTAAAATCAAAATAACGCAACTTTCAAAATGGAAATTTCAGAAATATAACAATTTAACGCAATAAAGCGCGCCGGGGCAACGAATCGACAAATTGTAAAGGACTCGGAAAACCGGGCGGCGTCGGGGGTGAAACGCATGATCAAACTCAGGAATGTTCATAAGAAATTCGGCCATCTGGAAGTGCTCAAGGGCATGGATCTGGATGTGAAGAAGGGCGAAAAGCTCGTGATCATCGGTCCGAGCGGCTCGGGCAAGAGCACGCTGATCCGCTGCATGAACGGCCTTGAGGAAGTGACGGCGGGCGAGGTGTTCATCGACGGCAAAAAGATGACGCCCAAGACCCGCGCGGCGCTGAACCGGCAGTACTCCTCGATGGTTTTCCAGCAGTTCAATCTCTATCCGCATCTGACGGTGATGGAAAACCTGACGCTTGGTCCGGTGAAGCTCAAAAAGATGCCCAAGGACGAGGCGCAGGCGCTTGCAATGGAGAACCTCAAACGTGTCGGCCTTGCGCAGAAGGCGCACGCTTATCCAACGACGCTCTCCGGCGGACAGCAGCAGCGCATTGCCATCGCCAGAGCGCTGACGATGAAAAACCCGATCATCTATTTTGACGAACCGACCTCGGCGCTTGACCCGGAAATGGTGCAGGAAGTGCTGGACATCATGATCGAACTCAGCCATGACGATGTGACGATGGTCGTCGTGACGCACGAGATGGGCTTTGCCCGCGAGGTGGCGGATCGCGTGATCTTCTGCGACGGCGGATACATCCTTGAAGAGGGAACGCCGGAACATTTCTTTACCAATCCGCAGCATGAACGCACGAAGGCGTTCCTTTCCAAGATTCTTCGCTAAGAAAAACCTGCGGCTGTGCGCCGCGAAGCGAAGCGGGGTCAAGGGGCACGGCCCCTTGCCGGGTTTCAGGGCGGGCAGCCCTGAACGTTCTTTCACGCCATAATCGCTCAGGCGGTTACGATAATACACCTTTATAAGGAGGACTGACTGATGAAAAAGATGTTTGCTGTGCTGCTGGCGCTGTGCCTGATGGTTTCCATGACCGCGATTGCTTCTGCGGATGTGTTCCGCGTGGGCGTCAAGCAGGATGTTTACGGCTTTGGCTATCTGGATGAGATGACCGGCGAATACACCGGCATGGAAATTGATCTGGCGAACCTGCTGGCGGATGCGCTTGGTTATGACGAGGTCGAGTTCACCACCGTAACCGCCGCCACCCGCGGACAGATGCTGGATAACGATGAGCTGGATGCCGTCATCGCGACGTTCACCATCAAGCCCGAGCGCAAGGAAAGCTGGGACTTCTCCTCTCCCTACTATGTGGACGCGGTTACCGTTCTGGTGGAAAATGCCAGCGGCATCGTGGACCTGGCGGGTCTGAAGGATAAGGTCGTCGGCGTTTCCACCGGCTCCACCTCCGCCAAGGCGCTGGCCACGGCGATGGCGGATGCGGGCGTGATCGATGCGTTCGATGCCGATGCGTTTGCGATTGCGACGTTCAATGCCGGCGTCTCCTTCAAGGAGTTTGACGACTATCCGGCGATCTCCCTGGCGCTGGATGCGGGCGACGTGGACGCCTTCTGCGTGGACAAGTCCATCCTCGCCAACTACAAGACCGCCGACCGCGACTTCATCGACGCGTCCTTCTCTCCGCAGGATTACGGCGTTGCGACCAAGAAGGGCAGCGAGCTCTCCGGCAAGGTCGAGGCGCTGATCGTGCAGTGGCTTGAAGACGGCACCATCGACGGTCTGGTTGAGACCTGGGGCCTGTAAGAGGCGATGGGGGATGTTGGGGCGGCTGCCCCAAACCCCGCCAAGGGGCAGTGCTCCTTGACTCCATAAGCGCTTCGCGCAGAACAACCGAATGTAAGCATTAATAAGTAGAGAACCGGGGCGTTCGGACCGAAAGTCCTGACGCCCCGGACTGGTTTTTGTGAAGGAACAGAGCAAAACGGAGGTGGACCGATGGAAACGGTATTCAGCGCCAAGGCGTGGGCGACGGTGTGGCAGTATCGCGCTACGTTCGTCAGCGGCCTGATGAACACGCTGCAAAGCGCGGTGATCGGTCTGCTGATTGCGATGATCATCGGCTTTGCGCTGGGTCTCATGGCCACGGGATCAAAAAAGCTGCTGCGCGTGCTCGTGCGCATCTACGTGGAGTTTTTCCAGAATACGCCGCTGATTCTTCAGGTCTGCTTCCTGTATTATGCGCTGGCGTATTCGGGCGTAAAGATCGGCGTAGTGAAGGTCGGCTTCATCGCGCTTGGACTGTACCACGGCGCGTATGTGGCGGAGGTTGTCCGCGCGGGCATTCTCGCCATTCCGCATGGACAGTTTGACGCGGCGCGGTCGCAGGGCTTTGATTATGCGGACATGATGCGCCTGATCATCCTGCCGCAGACGATCAAGATCATCCTGCCGCCGATGGTCAACCAGATGGTCGCGCTGATCAAGAATACGTCCTGCCTGTATATCATCGGCGGCGCGGATCTGATTGCCACGACGTACAACTTCGTCACCGGCGTGGATACCGGCGGCGCTTATGGCCCGGCGTATCTGCTGGGCGGCGCGCTGTTCTTCGTCGTGTGCTATCCGCTGTCCATGCTGGCGGGCGGCTGGGAAGAACGGCTTAAGGAGCGCGACAGGCAGAGCGCCGCTGCGGATAGCGCGGGGGAGGAGGGTGAGCAGAAATGACGGACTTCATGACGGACCTGCAGGGCAGCTTCGGCATCCTCAAAAACCCGGATGTGATGAGCTACCTGCTCAAGGGCCTGGCGTTCACGCTGGGGATTTCCTTCATTACTATATTGCTCTCTGTCGTCATCGGCGCTGTGCTGGCGCTTACGCGCAATTACTGCACGAGCGGACCGGCGAAGATTGCCAGAAAGCTGGCGTCGGCCTATATCGAGCTTTTCCGCAATACGCCGCTGATGCTCTGGATGTTCATCTGCTTTGTGATGTGTCCGGCTCCGACGTTTTCAAAGGGCTTTGCCAAGCTGCTTGGCTTCACCTCGACGGTTGCGGTGAAGACGCTGTTCAAGGCGATTGTTGCTTTCACGCTCTTTACCTCGGCGATCATGGCGGAGATCATCCGCGGCGGACTCAACTCCGTGGCCAAGGGACAGTTTGAGGCGGCGTATTCGCAGGGATTCGGAATGGTGCAGACGATGGTGTTCATCATCCTGCCGCAGGCGGTGCGCAACATCATCCCCACGCTGCTCTCTCAGATGATCACCACGATCAAGGACTCCAGCTACATGGCGAGCCTTGTGACGGTGGAGCTGATGGCGTCGACGAAGCTGATCATCAGCAAGGCGAATGCGTACAACGGCACATGGGTGGATCGCTTCAACCGCGGCACGGTGAACGTTACCGACGTATTTGTGCTGTTCGGGTTTGCGTTCCTGGCGTATTTTGCGATCAACTTCACACTTTCGTGTGCGGTGAGAAGACTGAGAAAATAAATGGAATGAAAATGACGGCGGGCAGCCTGGCGCTGCCTGCTTTTTTGTTTTGCGGGGAATGGCGCAATACCTGCAGCCGCGGACAGAGGGCCGATCTTCGTGCGCCGATGTGCGCGAAATGGGCAGACATCGGACGTCTGATAAAAACGGGCAAAACACGTTAGAGTGCTAAAGTGAAGAAGCGAATGAAAGAAATTCAGGAAGAGGTGTACAGTGGATGAAAAATACTTTTGTGCATATTGACGAAAAACAGGCGGAATTTCGTGAAAAAATTGTGCGAAGCTATGTTCGGACGTCGGATGACACGCACGGGCAAGTGTGCATGAATTTGTTAAATGACACGCCCGGATACGTGGTGTCGAAGAAGGGGAAAAGCGCGGTGATAAAGGGGCGAAAAAACCTTTGCAGAGCTTGATTTTTTCGCACTCGTCCGATGAGTGGCGCACGCGTATAAAAAAGTCAAAAAAATTGAAAAAACTTTCGAAAAAGGTATTGCAATTTTTGATAAAGTAGAATATAATGCAGAAGATGTCTGCAAAGGGGATGAAGTGACAGATTGCTCACCGGCCAGTGAGGGAACTGCCATGGACCATGTCCGCCAATCGGACGACGGCTCAAGAACCGTCATGCAGGGCAACAGCCAAGCAAGTCGTACTTGAGTACGAACAAGGAGGAAAAGAAATGGCCAGCAAGAAAATCCGCATCAAGCTCTGGGCCTACGAGCACAGCCTCGTCGACCAGGCTGCCGAGCGCATCGTCGAGACCGCTCGCCGCACCGGTTCCAAGGTGTCCGGCCCGATCCCGCTCCCCACTGAGAAGGAAGTGGTGACGATCCTGCGCGCGCCGCACAAGTACAAGGATTCCCGCGAACAGTTCGAACAGCGCACCCATAAGCGCCTGATCGACGTTCAGAACCCGACTCGCGCCACTTTCGACGCGATGGAGAAGCTCGATCTGCCGGCTGGCGTTGAGATCGAGATCAAACTGTGATCAGGAGGTAAGATAAGATGAAGAAAGGTATCGTCGGCAAGAAGATCGGCATGACGCAGATCTTTACCGAGGACGGCCGTCTGCTCCCGGTCACTGTGATTCAGGCCGGTCCCTGCCCGGTCGTTCAGAAGAAGACGGTCGAGAATGATGGCTACGAGGCCATTCAGGTTGGCTTCGATGCTTACGCTGAGAACCGCGCTGAGAAGCTCGTCAACAAGCCGCTCAAGGGTCACTTCGCCAAGGCGAACGTTGCTCCGACCCGTCAGCTGCGCGAGCTGCGCCTTGATGACTGCTCTGCCTACAATGTGGGCGACGAAGTGAAGGTTGACGTTTTCGCCACTGGCGACAAGGTCGACATCACCGGCACCTCTAAGGGCCACGGCTTCACCGGCGTCATCCAGCGCTGGAACCAGCACACCGGCCCGATGGCCCACGGCTCCAAGTATCACCGTGGCGTCGGCTCCATGGGTGCCAACTCCACGCCGTCCCGCGTGTTCAAGAACAAGCACATGTCCGGCCACTATGGTGTTGACCGCGTCACGATCCAGAATCTGACCGTTGTCCGCGTTGATGCCGAGCGCAATCTCCTGCTGGTCAGGGGTGCTGTGCCGGGCCCGAATGGCGGCACGCTCGTGATCCGCGATTCCGTCAAGGCCTGATAAGGAGGAACCGTCACAATGCCTAAGATTGAAATGCTGAATCAGGAAGGCGTCAAGGTCGGTGAGATCGAGCTGAGCGAAGGCATCTTCGCTTCCGAGATCAACGAGGCCGCCATCCACCTGGTTGTTCGCAGCCAGCTGGCCGCCAAGCGCCAGGGCACCCAGAGTGCCAAGACCCGCGGCGAAGTCCGCGGAGGCGGCCGTAAGATCTACCGTCAGAAGGGCACCGGCAACGCTCGCCACCATGGCAACCGCGCTCCGCAGTTCACCCACGGCGGTGTCGTGTTCGCGCCGAAGCCCCGTGACTACGTCGTGAACGTTCCCAAGAAGGTTCGCCGCCTCGCGCTCAAGGGCGCTCTGACCTCCAAGGTCAACGAAGGCGAGATGATCGTTCTTGACAAGATCGCCCTCACCGCCCCGAAGACCAAGGAAGTCGCCGCGATGCTCAAGAAGCTGAACGTCAAGAAGACTGCCCTGCTGGTTCTGGCTGGTCCGGACGACACTGTTACCCGCGCGTCCGCGAACATCGCGGGCCTGAAGACCGCCTATGTCAACACCATCAATGTGCTGGACATTCTCGGCAATGAGAAGTTCATCATCACCGAGGAAGCGGTCAAGCTCGTTGAGGAGGTTTACGCGTAATGAAGAATCCTCATGATATCATCC
>JAFYOR010000045.1 GCA_017547805.1 Clostridia bacterium | reverse complement strand
GCGACGCCATCCGTGACGCTGCCTATATCAAGGCTGCCAACACCAGCGCCAACACCTGGGACTTCGTGATTATTACAGAAAAGCATTCCAACAAAAGTTGGGGTGCTTTTCTTTTACAATCCGGTATCTGCCATTCTCGCGGGCAGACTCAGCCAAGTACAGCAATGTACTTGGCTAGGTTCACGCACGCGCGCGCCCGGTCGGCGAAGAGAGCGCGGGTGTGAACTGCCCGGGAGCACTCAAAGCAAAGCATCTTTTCACGCTTACTGCTGATGTTCCTAGCAATTATCATGGGTTTTTGGGAGAAAAAGGATGAAAACTATCGTCTGAAAAGAATATTCTGAAAAGAATAGATAAATAACGGTTTGACATTGCTGTATCGCAGGTGCTACATTGGCATTCCGTCACTCTTGCGGCTGCTGCTGAAAGGACAGTATACCGCCCGACTTGGCAAGATAGAACGACTATAACTACCAGGAGGAAGCAGAAATGCAGAAGAATACACAAACATTCAGAGAAGTAATCAGCGAATGGAACGATGGAGAGGGGGCACGATGATGATTGTGATGGAAAATGTCTGTAAGACTTATCGTGTTGCGAAGCGTAAAGCTGGTTTGCGTGAAGCATGTAAATCCCTGTTTTCCAGAGAATACGAAGAAATCCGTGCGCTTGACAATGTGAGCTTCACCATTCGGGATGGCGAGATGGTTGGGTACGTGGGGCCGAACGGCGCCGGCAAATCGTCGACGATCAAAATCCTCAGCGGTATTCTGACGCCGGACAGCGGTATCTGCCGCGTGGATGGCCTTGTTCCGTGGAAGGAGCGCATCCGTCATGTCAGCCGGATCGGCGTGGTCTTTGGCCAGCGCTCCCAGCTTTGGTGGGATATCCCGGTGATCGATTCCTTTGAGCTCCTTCGGGAAATCTACAACGTTCCTCAGGCGCAGTACAGGAAGAACCTTGATGAGCTGACCATGCTTTTACAGCTTGAAGACCTGCTCAAAACGCCGACCCGTCAATTGTCTCTTGGCCAGCGGATGCGCTGTGAACTGGCGGCTTCGCTCGTCCATAATCCCGCCGTTCTCTTTCTTGACGAGCCGACGATCGGTCTTGATGCGGTATCCAAGCTCGCGGTACGTGAGTTTGTCCATCGGATGAACAGGGAGCATGGAACGACGGTGATCCTCACCACGCACGACATGCAGGATATTTCTGCGCTCGCTCAGCGTGTGATCCTCATCGGCCGGGGACGGATCCTGATGGACGGCACGCTCGATGATATCCGCCGCGAGGGTGGGAACGATCAGGATGTCGATCAGGCGGTTGCCAATCTCTATCGCAAGCTTGATATTCTGTGAGGGCGCTGCGATGAAGAAATACATGGCTTTTTTCAGGCTCCGGTTTTTGATGGGCCTTCAGTATAGAGCGGCGGCGCTGGCGGGCATCGTTACGCAGTTTTTCTGGGGCGCGATGAACATTCTCATGTACCATGCGTTTTATGAGAGCGACCCGTCCGCCTTTCCCATGACGATGGAGGCAACGGCGACGTATATTTGGCTGCAGCAGGCGCTGCTGATGCTCTTTGCCGCATGGATGATCGAGCACGAAATATTCGACGACATTCTTAGCGGCAACGTGGCGTACACCCTATGCCGTCCGGTGAGCGTGTACGACATGTGGTTTTTCCGCAGCATGGCAAACCGTCTTTCCCGCGCGGTGCTCAGGTGCGCGCCGATTCTTCTGACGGCGGTGTTCCTGCCGAAGGGGTACGGCATGAGCCTGCCGGCAAGCTGGCTGCACTTTGCGCTGTTTCTTTTGACGGGCGTTCTGGGCTTTCTGGTGACGGTGGCGTTCTTTATGCTCGTCTACGCGCTGACGTTTTATACCATTTCGCCCAACGGGCTGCGGATTCTGATTTCTTCCGTCGTGGAGTTCTTTGCCGGCGCGGTGATTCCGCTGCCGTTTTTTCCGGATCGGGTACGCGAGGTTTTTGAGCTGCTGCCGTTCGCCGCGATGCAGAATGTGCCGCTTCGCGTGTACAGCGCGTCGATGAGCGGCGGGGAGATGACGCGCGCGATTGCCCTGCAGGTTTTCTGGCTGATTACGCTTGTCTTTGCCGGGAAACTGCTCATTGGTATGGCGCTCAGGCGCATGAGTGTACAGGGGGGATGAGGGGATGAAGAAGATACAAAATGCAGCGAAACTGTACCTCCATTATGTGTCCGTCAATATCCGGTGCGCAATGCAGTATAAGGCGTCGCTTCTGCTGACGATCATGGGCCAGCTGCTTGTGTCTTTCAGCACATTTCTGGGGATTCACTTCATGTTCATGCGCTTTCACAGCGTGAAGGGGTATTCCTATCAGGAAGTGATCGCGTGTTTTGCAATCGTGCTTTTGCAGTTTTCCATTGCGGAGATGTTTGCGCGCGGGTTTGACATGTTTTCCGGCATCGTCAGGAAGGGTGAATTTGACCGCGTGCTGCTGCGCCCCAGAGGATTGATCCTTCAGGTGCTGGGGGCGAAGTTTGAAATCACGCGCGTGGGGCGGATGCTGCAGGCGATCGTGATCTTCCTGTACGCGTTTTCTCATGGCGTCGTTGACTGGACGGCGATGAGGGTGCTCACGTTGCTGATTATGCTCGTATCCGGTGCGCTGCTCTTTGCCGCGCTGTTCCTGATCTATGCGTCGCTGTGCTTTTTCACGCTGGAAGGGCTGGAGTTCATGAACGTTTTGACCGACGGCGGCAGGGAATACGGGAAATACCCCATCGACGTATACGGCAAGCGGCTCCTGCAGTTTTCCACGTATGCCGTTCCATATGCGCTCGTGCAGTATTATCCCCTGCAATACCTCCTTGGACGCAGCGGCAATGTGCTCTATATGCTCTGTCCGCTGGGCGTAGGGATATTTCTGCTGGCGGCGTATGGCCTGTGGCGCGTTGGCCTGCGGCATTATACCTCCTGTGGATCGTAAGCAGGGGCACTGCAAGGGCGCCGTTTATCGCACTTGATCGGCAAATGGCTGAATGCTATAATGATTTCATAAAAGGGAGGTGCATCTGATGAGCAGCTACGTTACCCGCAAAACCCCCGGCGACACCGCATGGTTTACCCATGACCGCTTCGGTATGTTCATCCATTGGGGACTGTATTCCATGCCCGCAAGGCACGAGTGGATCAAGAACTTCGAGTGTATCCCGGAAGAAAAATACGATAAATACTTCAAATACTTTAATCCCGATCTCTATGATCCCCGCGAGTGGGCGCGGATGGCGAAGGCGGCAGGCATGAAGTATGCGGTCTTTACCTCCAAGCATCACGAAGGCTTCTGCATGTGGGACAGCCAGTTTACCGACTATAAATGCACCAACACGCCCGCCGGACGCGATCTGCTGCGTGAGTTTGTGGATGCATTCCGCGCGGAAGGACTGCGCGTGGGCTTTTACTATTCCCTGATCGACTGGCATCACCCCGAGTTCCCGATCGACAAGAACCATCCCCGCCGCAACGATCCCGATGCGTACGAGCAGAGCAAGGATCGCGACATGAAGGTCTACGCGCAGTACATGCGCGATCAGGTGACCGAGCTTCTGACGAATTACGGAAAGATCGACATTCTCTGGTTTGATTTTTCCTATCCGCGGAACAACGGCACGGGCGATCAGGCGTGGATGCGCGGCAAGGGCAAGGATGACTGGGAGTCTGAAAAGCTGATCGCGCTGGCGCGCAGCCTGCAGCCGGGCATCATGATCGACAACCGCGCGGACATCGAGCAGGATCTTTGGACGCCGGAGCAGTATCAGCCGCAGGAGTGGATGCGCCACGAGAAAACGGGCGAGTTGGTCACGTGGGAGGCTTGCCAGACGTTCTCCGGCTCATGGGGCTATCACAGGGACGAGCAGACGTGGAAGAGCCCGGAAATGCTCATCCGCATGCTGGCGGGGACGGTTTCCCTTGGCGGCAATCTGCTCATGAACGTTGGACCGACGTCCCGCGGATATCTAGACAGGCGCGCACAGGAGGCGCTTGGCGTTTTTGCCGACTGGATGAGGGTGAACAGCCGCTCGATTTATGGCTGTACGATGGCGGAGCCGGAGTTTTCTGCGCCGCCGGATTGCAGGCTGACCCAGAGCGCAGACGGAAAGCGGCTGTATGTGCATCTGTTTGCGTATCCGTTCCTGCATCTGCACATGCCGGGTCTTGGCGGAAAGGTGGACTATGCCCAGTTCCTGCATGACGGCAGCGAAGTCCTCTTTACCGAGGGAACGATGGAAACCTACGGCGATGCGCCGCGCGCAGGCGGTGCGGATCTGCTGATCCTGCATCTGCCGCCGGTCAAGCCGGATTGTCTGGTGCCGGTGATCGAGCTGTTCCTCAAATGAGGAATGCGCACTGCAAAGCGTGAATGAATGGAGGGAAACCATGCGCAGCCGGATCTGCCCGCTCGGGTCTTTTGACGCCTACCGGTATGTCGTCGTGCTTTCCCGGTATCAGGGAAAGATCCTGCTCAGCCGCGATCGCGCGCGCAGCACATGGGAAACGCAGGGCGGACATGTGGAGCCGGGGGAAACGCCGCTTGAGGCAGCGCGCCGGGAGCTCTTTGAGGAATCTGGCGCGCTTGAATACAGCATGATCCCCCTGTGCGATTACCGCGCATGGGATGAGGAGACGGGAAACGGCGCAAACGGCGTGGTTTTCGCTGCGGATATTATCCGCCATGGCGATATCCCGCAGGGCAGCGAGATGGCGGAGGTGCGCGCTTTTGACGCGCTGCCGCCAAACGTCACCTATCCCGCGATCACGCCAATGCTCTTTGACTATCTCTGGCAGCAGGGAGAGCTGGATTATTCAAGCGTCATAGGCAGACGGGTGCATGTGGTGATCGACAGGCCGCTGGGCAGCGTGCATCCCGTACACCGCGATATGGTGTACCCGGTGAACTATGGCTATGTGCCGTCATTCTTCGCGCCGGATGGCGAGGAGCAGGACGCGTATGTGCTGGGAATCGATATGCCTGTAAGCAGCTTTGATGGAGAAATCTGCGCGGTTGTCCACAGAAAGAACGATATTGAGGATAAATGGGTGGTCTGCCCGGAGGGCATGCAGCTTTCCCGGGAGGATGTCCTGCGGCAGATTGCGTTTACCGAACAGTATTTTGACAGCGAACTGGAGATGGGGACATGAAGACCATTCTCGTGGGAACGACGAATCCATCCAAGGCAGCGTATTTCAGAGAGCTGCTTTCCGGGTGCGATGTGCGCTTTGCGACCCTTCAGGAGCTTTCCATCGCTCAGGAGCCGGTGGAAACCGGCGCGACGCCCGAGGAAAACGCGCGCATCAAGGCGGCGTTTTACGGGAAGTATGCGGATTACGTTCTCTGTGCGGATTCCGGGCTGTATTTTGATGCGTTGGATCTTGCCGATCCCCGCCAGCCGGGGCTTTCCATCCGAACGCCGGGCGGCTGTGCGCGGCTTGACGACGAGCAGATGATTGCGCATTATGCACAGATTGTGCATCACCTTGGGGGCAGGATGCTTGCCTATTACCTCGACGGCGCGGCGGTATATGCCTGCGGCGAGGTGTACGGCTTTCAGGCCACGCGAGAGGAAGCGATGACATGGGCGTTTTATATGACGGACAAGCCGAGCCAGTGGCGGCGCGAGGGCTGGCCGCTGGATACGCTGTCCGTTGCGCTTGACGGGAAATACTTTCTGGATCCCAGTCGTCCGCGTTTTCCGCAGGCGACGAGCGGATATCGTCCGCGGCTGCGTGCGTTTCTCATGGACAAGCTTGGTTTATAATCGTTTCAGCGTCGTTCATGCTGGAATTATGGGGAGCTTCACCCGGTAAGGAGAGAAAACGATGGATAAAATCTGGACGGATATGCTTGATGCGGCAAAGGCTGTATTACGCGAACGCAGAATTTCGGATTATGTAACCTGCGGCGAGGTAGCGGCGGCGGTGGCATCCAAATCCGGCAGGATCTACACCGGCGTGTGCATCGACACCTGCTCCACGCTGGGCATCTGCGCGGAACGCAACGCCATATTCAACATGATTACAAACGGTGAGCAGGAAATCGACAAGGTGCTGTGCATTCTGCCGGACGGTTCAAACGGCGCGCCCTGCGGCGCCTGCCGGGAGCTGATGGTGCAGCTGATGGCGGGAAAATACCACGACATTGAGATCATGCTGGATTATCAGACGGAACGCATTGTCACGCTTGGCGAGATCACGCCCGAATGGTGGATCAAATGAAGCGATGATGCAGATGCGGGGAGCCTGAAGAGAAAAGAAGTTTACAGAGGAGATTGTTTTGTGGCGATTACAAAAAACAGGCAATCTGAAGAGACGATTGTCAGCATGGCAAGGGCGGCTTTTCCTGATAAGCGGGTGGTAACCATCAAAGAATTGACAGAGGGAATGTGTAATGTAACATATTACCTTTTGTTTCATGATGGCAGTGAAAGCATACTGAAAATCGCATCAAAAGATAAAAAGGGAAATACCACGAATGAAATCAATTTGATGCAGGCAGAAGTAACTGCGATGCAAATCGTTGCAAGGCAATGTTCTTTCAAAGTTGCAGAAGTTCAGTATGTCGATTCGAGCAACACCCTATGCGACGGAAACTACTTCTTTATGGAAAAAATAGAGGGTGAAAACTTCCATTTCGTAAAGAACAGGTTGACGAACGAGGAGATTGCAAGAATCGATTCGGAGATTGGCGCGATATCCAAAGAGCTGACTAACGTTCGAAATACTGCGTTTGGTTTTTTAGGCGAAGATACGAGATATGATTCTTTGTATGAATTTGTAAGGCAAATGCTGAAGAATTTAATTTCGGATGCAGAAAAAAGGAATATCGATATTCTGTATGATCGACAATTCTATCTGAACCAATTGGAAAATGAGAAAAGTGCTTTTGAGACGGTGTCCTGTTCCTCGTTGGTTCACTGGGACATGTGGGAGGGCAATGTCTTTGTTAAGGACGGCCACGTGTCCGGAATCATAGACTGGGAAAGGGCGCTGTGGGGAGAAGCTTACATGGATGATCGATTCAGAATGCATAACAGATGCAAATGCTTTCTTGAGGGATTTGGGAAAACTTCATTTGAGGAAGATGAAATAAAAAGAATGCGCTGGTATGATATCATTCTGTATTTGACCATGATGATTGAAGTCTTTTATAGAGAATATGAAGAAAAAAAGCAGTACCTTTGGGCCAGAGAAATGCTGGAAAAAAGCATAAACGGCTGATTAAACAATGAATTCCGGTTTTGCAAGCCATAAGGGGCTGCACTTCTGCACGACTGTATTTATTGCGCATACTGTGTGTGCTTCCTTGGCTCTCCCTTTGGGAGAGCCAAGGATATGCATCGTGTACCTTTCTGAAAGCGTCATAAAGCAAATCACCCGGCCTGCGTATGCAGGTCGGGTGATTTTATGGTGTTCATTCTTTTCAGACAACGCGAGCTTGTCCATGGATGCGTTTACAGCCCCATGTTCTCGATATATTCCTCAAGACACCAGTTGTTGTATGTCATCACCTGCGCCGCTTCCACGCCGACATAGCGGAAATGCCAGCTTTCCGCAAGGAAGCCCGTCTTGCTTTGCTTGTCCTCCGTGAAGCGGACGATGAAGCCGTACTCATAGCAGTGCTCGTGGAGCCATTTCTGCTGCGGGGTACCGGTGAAGCTGACGCCCGGCACGGTGATGTCAAAGGCGAGGCCTGTCTGGTGTTCGCTCGTGCCTGTCGGCGCGACGGTTTGGTAGGTGGCGGACAGGCAGCGTGCCTTGGACCAGCTCGGGTTGTTCTTCTTGTAGCTGTTTACGGACTGATCCACCAGCGCCTGCTGCTCCGCATGGGTGCGGTAGGCAGAGGAGATCTGCCAGTTGCTCACGCCGTCCTCGATGGCGTCCTCGAGCATTCTGCCCAGCGCCTCCGTGGCGGTGCGGTCGGCCTGCATGCCCTTGTATTTGACTTTGAGCACGGAAGAGGGGATCACATTCTCGATTTTGACCAGATCGGTCGGGGCAAAATGCTTGTCGAGCTTGTTTTCCCGGTTAACCAGCATCAGGTAATCCATCTTCGGCGCTTCGCTTGCGGGCAGCGCATTGCCGCTGAAGAGCAGAGTCTGTGTCTGGCTGCCGGCGAGACCGTCCGCCGCGAGGCCGTTGACCGCCTGAAACTGGATGACGGCGCTTTGCGTGTTGCTGCCGAAATTGCCGTCCGCCTTGTCGCTGAGATAGCCCAGCTCGCGCAGCGCCTCCTGCAGCGCCTTGACGCTGGGGCCGGTGGAGCCTTTGCGCAGCGTCGTATAGGTTTTGGCCGTAGGGGTGGGCTGCTCGGTCGGTTCGGGCGTGGGCGTTTTGGTGGGAACGGCGGTGGGCTTGGGCGTCGGCGTTTCCGGAATCAGATCCGCGCCGCCATGTCCATACTGCGCGCCAAAGGGCGCATAGATGGCGGGCGTCGGGGTGATGGTCGGCTCGGGGGAGGGCATGGGGATAGCGGTGGGCTCGGCAACGGCGCTCGCAGGCATGCTCTCCGGCTTGGGCAGCAGCGCGGTCATGGCGGCGCTGAGCGCAACGATGAGGGTGATGGCGAGCAATCCTACGCCGATTCTGATCAGCGGATTGGGTTTCTTCTTTTTCTTTTTTTTCATGGCGTTTGTTTTCAGGCGGGCAGGCGTTATCGTCTGGGGGGTCAGGGCGGATTAATGAAACGGCCAGCGGCCGCCGGACAGCTGCATATCGACCCATGCGCGCAGCTGCGCGTCGGCATCTTCAATCTGCGCGCTGTCGGTGACGAGGTTTTCCCCCCGGGCGATGCACTCGGCGATGGCGTCGTTGATCCACTGAGCGTAATGCAGCGGATCCTTGTAGTTGTCAATATCCGTGACCCATTCTTCCTTGGCGGCAAAGTCGTAGATCCGCACGTTGGCGTAGCCGCTCAGGTGGCTGTAGCACAGGCGGCGCAGGGCCAGCAGCGCGTCGAACGTGCCGTTTCCCGCCATCTTCACCCATTCGGCGGCGGAATACGGCGGGAAGAAGATATCAAACTGCGTCTGGGGATTGGACTTGATGTAGGGGAGCAGGTGGGTTTCCAGATTCTCATACAGGATGTCGATGTATTCGCCGGGATTTTTCTGGGTTTCGGCGGCCTTGAACTGAATGTCCCACAGCGCTTCCGGTCCGTAGGTGTACTGATCCTGCCAGTTGTACATGGTGTCGCGCAGCGCGTCGGTCTGCGTCTGCCCCCACGTGCGCAGGCAGCGGGGGATGAAGCTGGCCAGCACGGAGCGGTTGAGCCAGTAGGCGGCGTCGTTAAAGAGATTGTCGTCGTAAAGATACATCGGCATCTGTGTGCCGGTTTCATCCGTGCCCTTGACGAAGGAATAGACGTCAAGACCGTAGACCACGCGCTTTACATCGTGCGTGCGGAAGGCCAGATCCATCAGAATCGCGTGGTTATATGCCGTGCCGGCGGAGGAGCTGAGCTTGATGAAGCGGCCGCCAAGCACGCTGTCAAGCTGGCTGGGACGGAAGTTTTCCGTCACCGACGTGCCCACGACGATGCTGTCGTAGTCGTACTGGCGCACGATACCGGCGTTTGAATAGACCTGCGTTTTGTTGTCAATCGGCGGGAGATAGCGCTCTGCTTTGCGGTAGATCTGGAACGGATCGATGAAGATGACGACCGCGCTGAGCAGCGCAAAGCTCGTCAGGAGCGCGCCAAGGGTGAGAAGGCACCATGTTTTTCTTTTCATAGATGATGTCCTGACTTGGACGGCGGGGCGTCCGGCGGAAGTGAGGGAAAATCAGAAGTTAAAGTAGAGGAAGACGCTGACGCGGGAAAGGCACAGCGTGCAGTATACGATGAGCGCGACGGTCATGACGGCATTAAGAAGCGTGGGCTTAAAGGCCATCGTCTTTTCATAGGCGTTGCGCATGCCCAGGCACGCCGTCAGCGAAAGCACATACCAGACCATCATGTAGATGCCGTTGTAGCCCGGATGGAAACCGCCGGGCAGCGCAAAGGCGGAGGTGATCTCATCGCGCAGGGGACCGAAGTTCATCATCAGCATGGAACGGATGATGGAAACGGCGTCCGCAAGGCTGGACGCGCGGAAGAAGACCCACGCAATCACCACAAAGACAAAGGTCATCAGCCACTGCAGCGCCGGATGGAGCGCGTCATACTGCTTCTTGAACAGGCGATAAAGCACGCTCGCTGCGCCGTGCATCAGGCCCCACAAAAGGAACAGCCAGCCCGCGCCGTGCCAGAGGCCGCTGGCCAGGAACACGACCATGAGGTTGATGCAGGTGCGCGCAAGTCCCTTGCGGCTGCCGCCCAGCGGGAAATAGATGTAGCTGGTCAGGAAGCGGGAGAGCGTGATGTGCCAGCGCTGCCAGAATTCGCGGATATTGAGCGCCTTGTAGGGCGAATTGAAGTTCAGCGGGATTATGATGTTGAACATCAGGCCGACGCCCGTGGCCATATCGCAGTAGCCGGAGAAGTCAAAATACAGCTGGAGGGTGTAGCCGATGGCGACAAACCACGCCTCGGCGGTATTGAGCGTCGCGGCGGCACCGAAGCCCGCCTGCACGGCGGCGGCAAACGTATCCGCGACGACGACCTTCTTGAACAGACCCAGCGCAAAGCCATACAGACCCGGCGCAAAGTTGTCGAAGCTGAACTTACGGTTCTTTTCGTCGGCAAACTGGGGGACGATTTCGCTGTGCAGCACGATGGGACCGGCGATCAGCTGGGGGAAGAAGGTGACAAACAGCGCATAGTCAAGGATGTTGTAGCGCGGGACGGTCTTCCTGTAGCTGTCGATGACGTAGGAAAGCTGCTGAAAGGTAAAGAACGAAATGCCCAGCGGCAGCATCAGGTGCAGCAGCATAAAGTCCGTCTTGAGCGCAGCGTTGAGGTTCTCCACGAAGAAGTCGTAATACTTGAAGTAAAAGAGGACGCCCAGATTGAGAAAGAGGCCCAAGAGCATCAGCGGCAGTCGGACGGCCTTTTTTTCGCTTGCCAGCATCATCTGGCTGAGCGCGTAGTTGATCAGGATGCTCAGCGCGATGATCGGCACATAGCTGGGATTGTTGTAACCGTAGAAGACAAAGGACGCCAGCACAAGGAACAGCTTGTTGAGCTGTACGCGCGCGGGCAGTTTTCCCAGCAGGAAATACACGATCAGCGTCACCGGCAGGAATGCCAGCATGAACACATAGGAATTAAATAGCATGGGCGGGGGTCTCCTTTATTTTCGGAAGGCTTATTCGGCGGGCGTCATCATCAGCGCGGCGATGGCAAGCGGCGCTGTGACCATTGTCGGCAGGAAGAACCGGAAGTCTGTCGGGCTTGAAAGCATCAGGGCTGTCGCCAGATGATAGGCGATGAGGCCGGCGGGCAGCAGCAGCGCCGTCAGCGGGCGGCGGCGGGCGAAGAGCACGCAGGCCGCCATGATGAAAAGCAGCACCGTGCCCGGACGCCAGAGAAGCCAGGAGAGCGCGGGCGACGCGGTCAGGCGGCAGAGCCAGTTGAGCGCGCGGGCGAGGAATTCGCTGCGCGAAGAAACAAAGCCGAGGCTTGCGGCGGAGGGATCGACGTACGGACTCATCCGCCAGAATGCGCTGCCGGCAGGCAGCAGCGGCAGATCAAACAGACCACCGAGCGCCGTGAGCGCGAGCGACGGCTGCGCCAGCGCGGCTTTCGCGGCGAAGGAAAATACCTGCGCAAGGGTATAGCCGCTTTCCTCGGGCAGGGAAGAAACAAACCATTTTGTTTCGTTCCAGTCGCCGGGACGGTGGTGGGCGGCGTAGACGTCGCGCGGCGCCATCGCTTCAAGGAAGGCGACCGTTTCCGCGTCAAGCGACTCGGGGGCATTCACATAGATGTGAGAGAGGACAACCATCGGCAGGCCGATGGTTTCATCCAGCGGCGTGACATTTTTTTTGACGCCGGCGGCGCTGTAAAGCGGTCCTTTGATCAGGACAAACAGCGCAGCGGACAAAAGCGCGGCCATCGCGGCGCGCTTTCGCAGGCCTGGAAGGCTGATTACCAGCCACACGCCCGCCGCAAGGGACAGCGCGATGCCGTTGTGACGAAGGATCGCGCACAATGCAAGTGTGAGCGCGAGCAGGCAGGGGCGCAGCCATCCGCGCAGCCAGCCGCCGCCGGAGCAATGGATTTCAAAGCACTGAACGGCGAGGAAGAGCGCGGCGATGGCAAAGGCGCAATCCTTCCACGGGAAAGCCATGATGTTGGAAAGCGCCGGATTGGCAGAAAGCAGCAGCGCGGTCGCCGCGGTGAAGGGCGCGGGCATGCGCCATCTGTTAAGCGAGGAGGCGGCATAACCCACCGCGCAGGCGTAAAGCACGCCCTGCACAAACAGCACGAAAGCGGGATGATCGCAGATGCGGGCAAGCAGCCCAAGCAGCAGCGTGTGCAGCGCAGGATGCCAGTCGTTGAGCGGCATGGCGCCGCGGATCTGCTGCCACTGCGTCACCGTATCGGAAGAGACGCCGCCCGGAAAATAGGCAAACAGATACACGCAGGAAACCAGCAAGGAAAAGCCCGCAGCGGCAAGGAACACGCGTGCGCTGAAGGGATGCGGCGAAGCGGGCGCAGCGAAGCCGGTCGGTTTATTTTTTGCGCCCAGCAGCGCAAGACCGGCGGCAAAACCGCCGCCGGCAAGCAGGCAGAGGGGCAGCGCGGCGATGCGCCCGCACATCAGCGTAAGGACGGCTGCGCCATACAGCCCGACCAGCGTGCACATGGCGGCATAGGCCGCGCCTGCGCAGGAGAAAGACTTACGCATCTTTCTTTGCCTCTTCCTCGCTGACCTCTTCGTGATATTCTTCTTCGGTGTTGACGTTCCACAGGGCGCTGCGGTCGGCGATGCCCTCGCGCAGCAGGCGGGAGGCTTCCAGCGCCGTCAGCATGGAATGATCCATGTTGTTGTAGCGGTGCTGACCGTTGCGGCCGATGCAGTACAGGTTGGGAACGGTATCCAGCGCATCGCGCACCTTGTCCATCTGCGCATAGGCGCCGAAATAGGCCGGATATGCCTTCTTGACGCGCACGCGCACGCTGTCAAGGATGCTGTCCTCGTCAATGACGCCGATGTGCGCCAGTTCCTTGGCGGCGAAGGCGATGAAGTCCTCGTCGCTCATCGTCCACATCTCATCACCCTCGGTGCAGAAGTATTCAAGGCCCACCCAGACGGTGTTCTCGGGATCGGCGACCATGTACGGGGACCAGTTGTTGAAGATCTGCAGGCGGCCGATCTTCACGTCGCGCTCCTGAATGTAGATCCAGCAGTCGGGCACGATGTTGCCCAGCGTCTTGTGCGCCGTCTGGTTCTTGAGGTTGAGCTTGCGCACGAGCAGACCCACGGTCATGAAATCGCGATAGGGCAGCGCGGCGGCGACGTCCGCGGCTTCTTTGTCCATGCCGGGCATCGCCTCAAAAAGATCCTTGACAGGCATGGAGGAGAAGACCGCGTCGCAGGCGAAGCGGATCTCTTCTTCGGCGCTGTTTTCGCAGATGACGGCGGCGATGCTGCCGTCATCGCTGCGCTCAAAGCGCTTGGCGCGCATGTTCATGTGCAGTTCTGCGCCCAGCTTCTTGGCATCCGCCGCCATCGTCTCCCAGAACTGGCCCGGGCCGTACTTGGGATAGGAAAACTGCTCGATGAGGGAAGTGGCGACCTTGGCGTCGGCCTTGCGGAAGGGCTTGGTGATCGCGGTTAAAAGCGCTTTCATGAGCGAGAGCTCCTTGACGCGCTGCGCGCCCCAGTCCGGCGCGATGTGGCGCGGATGGACGCCCCAGAGCTTCTCCGTGTATCCCTCAAAAAACATCTCGTACAGGGGCCTGCCGAAACGGTTGATGTAGAAATTCTCCAGCGAGGTGACCGGCTTTTTGATCACGCAGCTCCACAGATAGCCGCAGCCGGCCTTGATCGTGCGCACAAGGCCCATGTTGATGAAGGTCTGCGCCTTGATGGAGATGGGGTAATCAAAGAACTTGCGCAGGAAATAGATGCGTGAAACACGCGTGCGCAGCAGCATCGCGCGGTCCTCCTTCTGCGGATCGGGGCCGCCGGCGGCAAGCTTGATCTCTCTTCCGAGAATGATGTCGTCCTTGGAGGGCGCGCCCTGCATGGGCATGATCTCCTGCCACAGGGCATTGACCTGCGCGTTCTTGGAGAAGAAGCGGTGTCCGCCAAGGTCCATGCGGTTGCCGTTGTGGCGGATGGTCTGGGAAATGCCGCCGATGGCGCCGCTTTCCTCGACGATCACAACGCGGACGTCGTCGCCCATCTGCTTTTTCAGGTCATATGCAGCGGTCAGGCCGGCAGGGCCTGCGCCGATGATAAGCACGGTTTTCATAAGCTGAATCCTTTCTTATGTGAAGCTCGGTATGGAGAATATCTGCATCAGTCTGCGCCGGAGACGTCCGGCTTTGCAAGATAGCGGTAGAAAACGGCGTCCGCAACATCTTCGCAGATGAAGTTGTAGGTATCCGCTTCGGGATGCAGGACGGTCTTAAACGGGTTGGCGGTGAGGAAAATCGTACCGGCCTTCTTCACCTTGTATGCGCCGCGCACGAATTCCATCATCGGGGTCACGCTGCCGATGAGCAGCAGGCACGTCAGGGCAATCGCCGCCGCGCGGCGCACGCCCTTTTCCGCCAGCAGATATCTGCCGCAGAAAAGGCACAGTGCCATCAGGCCGGGGATCGAAGCGCGCATGGAGAAATCCTGCGCATAGCCGATGCGGAACATCGGCGCGAGGATCAGGGAAAGCGCGGTGAGCAGGAAGGCGGGGTTTTTCCGGAAGCGCGGGAGGAGGATCAGCGCGAATGCGCCGAACTCGATGATGAGGAAGAGCGCAAGCCGGGCGACAGCGCCGAACGCGCCGTATGCGCCGGCATAGATGTCAAAGCGGAAGGGCGCGCCGTCCGATGCGGCATTGGCCATGAAATAGGGGATGAACGCCGGGGCGATCGATACGCAGGCGAGCAGGTTGCGCGCCGTCAGGCAGGAGAAAAGCAGCGCCCGGATGCCGCCGGCAGCGCCGCGCTCGCGCGTGAGCGCAATGCCCTTGACGACCGCCAGACCGATGAAGTAGACCATCAGGCCGATGAAGGGCATCGGGGAGAAGGGAAAGGCGCAAAGGCCGATGAGCGCGAAGGAACCGGTGTCCTCGGGGTGATCAAGCAGCAGCGCCATGGCCAGCCACGCCGGCAGCGCCTGATTGTATACCCAGAAAAGGCCGGTGGTGTTGGAGGAGAACTGATATCCCTGCGCCCACCATTCCAGCTGGTTGTTCCACCAGTTGGGAAACCAGGGGATCATCAGCGCGTCCATGCCGGAAAAGAAGACGAAGAGCAGCAGCCCCAGCGCGTTTTTGATCAGTCCTTTTGCCCGGACGAGGGAGAGGAACAGGAGCAGCGCAAGCACGAGGAACCACAGCGTCTGCACAAATAGCGCGGCGTTGGCCGCCGGCCACAGCGCGCCTGTGCCAAACAGCGCCGCCGCGCCCTTCGCGGCGAGCGCCGGCAGCAGCCAGTAGGCGATGTAGTACGTCAGCGCGCTTGAGGTGCCTTCAAAGTAGACCGGCCATGTGTGATACAGCATGTCGGAAAAGATGGCGTTGCGTCCGTAGTGATCCTCTGTCTGGTAAAACAGCCCGCCGATGCCGGAGAGGAACGTCCACAGCAGCGCGCACAGGCAAACGAGGGAAAACACGGACAGCGGACACTCAAACACATCCTCTTCGTGCCCGAATACGTCGCGCGCGGGCGCGGCGCCGGCACGCACATAGAACGCGAAAGCAGCCAGCAGCGCCGCTGCCATGGGCAGCCCCAGCACGGGCCTGAGCCATGTGATCAGGAAAGAGGCGGAGGGCAGCAGCAGCGTCAGCAGCGCGGCGCAGCGGAGCGTGCGCCTTGAAAAACGGATGGATTTCACGCGGGTGAACCTCCCGAAAAATGGACATATATAATCAATTTATTATACACGAATCCCCCGCTCATTTCAAGGATAAGCGGGGGATTGTCTACATTATAAGGGTGTTTGATGCGCATTCATCCCACGCTGTCTTCAAGCGGGACAAAGGGCGTGGGCTCCGCTGTAGCGGTGGGCTCGGGCGTGGGCGTTGGAACGGGGGAAGGCGTGGGCGAGGGGGAAGGCGTGGGAGACGGGGTTGGCGTGGGCGTTGGCGCAGGCGTCGGATCAAAGGCGGAGGAAAAGAGCAGGCTCTGCGTCTGCTTGCCCGCCGCGCCGTCAACGGAAAGACCGTTGTCTTTCTGGAAGGCCTTGACGGCGTTGATGGTGCCGCCGTAATAGCCGCCGGTCACGGTGCCTTCGTAGTAGCCCAGCTCCTTCAGACGCATCTGTACCATGAAGACGTCTTCGCCCTGCTTGCCGCGCGAGAGCGTGCGGTAGTTTGTCGGCCAGTTTTCCCGGCTGTAGACGGGCGTGGGCGTCGGCGCGGGCAGCGGGTTTTCGCGCAGGGTGCTGCTGTTGAGCGTGGGTTTTAAGGTCATGGTGTATTCCGGATCGTAGGCGCCTTCGTAGACGGTGATGATCGTGCCCTCGCTGCAGTTGTCGTAGATCCACTTCGCGTCGGACACCAGCAGGCGCACGCAGCCGTGAGAGGCCTTGCTGCCCAGAGCCTCAAAGGATTTGACGGCAAGGGTCCGCTCGTCCGCCTGTGTATAGAGCACGGAATGGAAGGCGTTGGCGGAATCGATGCGCGTGAGATACTGCGCGTGGGAGTCCCACGTAGGGAAATAGCCCCAGCGCGCGCGCTTCTTGGGCATGATCGTTGTGCCCAGCGGCGTGGGATTGCGGTCGGTGCCGGTGGAGCAGATCATTTCCCGCACGAGGACGGTGTACTGCCCGGAGGCGTCGTAGGTGAAGGCGCGCGCGATCTGGTTGGCGACGTCCACCGCCAGCAGATAGCGGGTCGGCACGGGCGTGGGCGAGGGGAGCGGTTCGCTTGACGCCGGGCGCGCGTCCGGGGAAAAGAGCAGTTCCTGCGTCTTTTGTCCGGCGACGCCGTCGGCGGTGAGGCCGTTGTGCGTTTGGAAGGCGCGTACGGCGTTTCTTGTGATCTTGTAATAGCCGCCGGATACGCGCGCTTCATAAAAACCCAGCTCCAGCAGGCGGCTTTGCAGGCGGGAAACCAGTTCGCCGTTGTCGCCGTAGGAAAGCGTGCGCGTGAAAACGAAGTCGGCGCTCTGCGGCGTGGCGGTTGGCGCGATGGGCGTGTTCAGTCCGTATTTTTCCGCCATCATCGCCATGACCTCTTCGTATGTGGCGGGCGTGGTGCTGGGCGCGGGCGTAAAGGTTTCCTCGGCGATGAGCGCCTCATCCTCCTGCGTGTCGCCAAGATCAGGCGCGATGAAGGCCAGCTCGCCCCCGTCATTGAGGATGAGCTGCCCGTTTTCATCCTCCCAGAGGATGGTTTCGGCGGACGCGAGCGTAAAAGAGAAGATAAGCGCAAAAAGGAGCGCGAAAATGCGTGATGACATGATTAACCTCCGGGGTACGATGTGCTGCCTCCATCATAGCACAAAAAAACCGCTCCCTTCAAGGGAGCGGCAGAGTTTGTCGAAAAACCTGCATCGGGCAGCCGATGGGATCGGTTGCGGCGGGATTGCATAGAATGGAAATTATTCGGTGACGGTTTCAACCTGCGTCGGCTGGGGGATGACCAGCTCAAGGGTGACGATGCGGCTGTTGCGGTCGACCTTGACGGTGACGATGTCGCCCGGGGTCTGCTCAGCCTTGATGGCGTTGAGATCGTCGGCGCAGGTGACGGTCTTGCCGGCAAATTCCACGATGATGTCGCCCATCGTCAGGCCGGCGCGCTGCGCGGCGCTGAAGTCGGACACTTCGCGGATATACACGCCAACCGGCAGGGAATACTGCCTGCTCATCTCTTCCGTCACGTCGATGATCGTGATGCCCAGCATGATCTGGCTGCCCTGCGTCTGGGCGCGCACGGATTCGGGATTGGTAATCATGGTGGTGATCAGTTCCTTGACGTCGTTGACCGGGATTGCGTAGCCGATGCCCTCGATGCTTACCGAGGAGGACTTGGCGTAGACGATGCCAATCACGTTGCCGAAGGAGTCAAACAGCGCGCCGCCGGAGTTGCCGGGGTTGATGGCGGCGTCGGTCTGGATGGCGGAGATGGTCACATCGTCAATCGTCAGCTCACGCTCGGTGGCGGAGACGATGCCGGCGGTGACGGAGGAATGGACGGAGCCCATGGGGTTGCCGATGGCCACGGCCAGTTCGCCGATTTCAAGCTGGTCGCTGTCGCCGAAGGCGGCGGCGTTGAGACCCTGCGCATCGATCTTGAGCACGGCGATGTCGTTGCTTTCGCTGGAGCCGATGAGCTTGGCTTCGTAGGTGGTTTCATCTCCGTTGTCGTCCATGACGAAGACGGTGATCTTGTCAACGCCCGCGATCACGTGGTTGTTGGTGACGATGTAGCCGTCCTCGGAGATGATCACGCCGGAGCCCGCGCCGGTCTGGGTGTATTCGCGCTGGCGGTTGCCGTAGCCGCCGCCGTAGGGATAGCCGTAGCCGAACATGCTGCCGAACGGATTGTAGTAATTGCCGGAATTGTCGTTATAGACGACGGTTTCTTCCGTCTCGATGGCAACGACGGAGGTGCGGCACTTCTTGGCGATCTCGGGAATGGTCAGCGCATTTTCCTGCGAGGCGGCTTCGACGATGGAAAAGTGCTTGCCGCTGCTTTCGGCCATGGCCATGCAGCTGAACGCGGCGGTGAGGAGCAGGGCGGCAGCGGCGCCCAGAGCAATCAGACGACGGGAAAAACGCATACGTTCATTCTCCTTTCGGGATTATCATGGAGTAAAGATGACGGTTTTTGCAAAGCCGGATCATCCCGGCGTTGGCATCAGTATATCCGGCGTTGTTGAAAAGACGTTTGAAATTTTTCGTCTGGACGTTGAACGATTGTGGCGCAAATGTGAACATGGCCGGTCAGTCAGTCGTCAGCGCGGCGAATCCGAGGGCGAGCAGGTCAAAACCTCCGCGCATCAGCGGCGGACAGGGCGCAAGGCGCATGCCGCTGCTCATCAGTCCCACGCCGCAGCCCGAGGCGGGATCGGCGAAGAGCTCCGCGCACATGCCGTATGCCACGCCCTGATGGCCGACGGGGGAAAGGCCGGGAAATACGTCCGGCAGGAAGGCTGTGTTGAGTCCGCGCTTCATGGGGGAAACGCCGTGCCTGCCGTCTTGCTCCGCGCGCATGAGCGCAAGGCACTCTTTGCTGAGCACGGGGGTGTCTTTCTTCGCGGCGAGCAGCCGCAGCAGCGCGCCCATGCCGTCGCTATCTGTGATCATGCGTCCGGCGGCGATCAGATAATCCGTTTCGGGATCAAAGCTCTGCGGCGCTTTTTTTGTCAGCTGCGCGGCGTTGTATTTTCTGCGCGGCGGCAGGAAGGCGCGCACGCTGTAGCCGTCTGCAAGATCGTCTGCAGGATGGATCCTGGCCGGGTCGTAGCTGGCGCGGATGGCGAGTTTTTCAAACACCCGCTCCTGCATGATGGTTTCAAAAGGCTGGCCGGCAGCCAGCTCCATCATTACGCCTGCGACGCCGGCGCCCAGATTGCTGTAATGGAACGCCGTGCCGGGAACGCTGCCCAGCCAGTTGGCGGGGTTTTCGAGCAGCTCGCGCAGGGTGCAGCCGTGCTGCATGCCGCGCGTACCGTAATTGCCCTCGTCGCAGAGGCCGGAGGTGTGGGTCAGCAGCATGCGAAGGGTCACGGGCACGTCGGGATGGTGCGGACTGCGCACGCGGTAGCCAAGCAGATCGGACAGATCGGCGTCAAGAGACAGCTGCCCGCTCTGGTACAGGGACAGCGCGCCGAAGGTCATCACCAGCTTGCTCACGGATGCGGTGCGAAAACAGGTGTGCTCGCTGACGGGGACTGCCGGCGACAGGCGCGCACGGCCAAAGCAGAAGGTCTGTATTTGCCCGCCGGGATGCAGCAGCACGAGCGATGCGCCGACCGCGCGCTCCCTAAGCAGGATGCGCTGCGCTGCGCGGGAAAAAGCTGCGCGTCCCTCTTGGGTAAGCAGCGCGCCGGAGCGTGCGCCGGGGGGAAGGCCGGCAGCGATGTTCTGCGCGCGGGCTTTGAGCCCGGCAAGCATGGCGGCGTCGGCGTTTTTCATGGCGCATCTCCTTTCGGCGGCAATTGATCAGTTCCTATTGTAATGAACGCCGCTGCGGTTGTCAACGCACAATGACGGGATGCCGCTTGCGCCCCGCCGCTGACAATGGGAGAAACAGCGCAGATCAACGCGGAAGAATTGTTCATAATAGCTTGAAATCCCTTGCAATATTTCTGCAAAACGGCTATAATGACTTAACTTGAATTTAACCTGACAGGCAAACAAACGACACGGTCCGCATATAGTGGCCTGTGGGCTGTGCCGTTTGAGCGCTGTACGGGGAGGGTGATTGGATGTTTGCTTCTCATATGGTTTACTTTGGTCAGCCGATGAGCGTGAAGGTGCTGCTTGTGCGCATTGTTGCGGCGGTATTTGTCGGCGCGCTGATCGGCATTGACCGCGAAATCAAGAACCGTCCGGCAGGCATGCGTACGCATGTGCTGGTGTGCGTGGGCGCGGCGCTCATCGCGCTCATCGAGCAGGAGACGGTGGCGTGCGTCGCGGCGCTTGGCAACTCGGCGATCAACACGAGCGTGGGCCGCATCACTTCAACGGTCGTTTCCGGCGTCGGCTTCCTTGGCGCGGGCACGATCGTCATGTCCGACCGCAAGATCTCAGGCCTGACGACGGCGGCTTCCCTGTGGTGCACGGCGTGCATCGGTCTTGCCATCGGCGAAGGATTTATCATCATGGGCGCGGCGGCGGGCGTCATCGTGCTCAGCGTGCTGAAGCTCATGCAGCGCATTGTTCATGTCAACAACCTCAAGCGGCTGGAGGTGCAGTTCGTCCACAGGACGGAAACGCTCTCCTTCCTGCATGATTATTTCGATAAGACGGGCTGCAAGATTCTGGACGTCGACTTCCGTGCGGAAAGCAAGCCGGAAGGAAATCTGTATACCAACCTCTATACGCTTACGATGCCCAGCCGCATCAACTATGTGGATATCATTGAGACGCTTTCCGAGCATCGCAACATCCGCACGGTGAGAACGAGAAACCTGTAAAACCGGATACCAACGCCCAGCCGATGAAAAGCGACAGAAGATCGCTGACCGGCTGGGCGATTATGATGCCTGCGATGCCGAAAAAGCGCGGCAGCACCATCAGCAGGGGAATGAGAAGATAGCCCTGACGCCCGGAGGCGATGAGCGAGGCGCGCACGGGCAGCCCCATGCTCTGGGTGAGCGCGTTCATCAGCAGCACGGCGCCCTGCGCGCAGAGGACGGCGCTCTGCGCTCGCAGCACGAGCGCGCCAAAGCGCGCGGACTGTGCATCCGGCGCAATGCGCGACATCAGCGAAGGCGCGGCGAAAAAGACGACGACGCCTGCGGCAAGCAGCGAGAGCAGCAGTACGCGGCGGCAGAATACATAGCTTTCCTTCACGCGCTGCGCCTGTCCCGCGCCGTATGCCGCACCGCACACGGGCGAAAACCCCTGCAGAAAACCGATGATGCAGGCGGAAACGAGGCCCAGCACGCGCTGCGCTGCGCCCATGCCGGCGACAGCGGCTGTGCCCAGCAATGCGCAGCTGCGGCTGAGCAGCACGCTGGAGACGCTCATCAGCCCCTGACGCACGAGCGTGGGCGTGCCGGAACGCATAATATCGGTAAGAATGCGCCGCTGCAGGCGAATATCCCCGGGCTTTGGGCGCAGCGCGCCGGGAATGCGCAGCGTGCAGACGGATAGAATCAGAAGGATGAGCGCTTCGCGCGCAAGCATCGCCGCGCCTGCGCCGGTAATCCCCAGAGACAGACGGGACACAAACAGAAAGCTGAGCGCGCCGCCCAGCAGGGTTCCCGCGCCATGGGCTGCCATGCCGGGAAGGGTGTATCCCTGACCGCGCAGCAGGCTGCCCAGCACAAGCGCCGGACACATCAGCACGCCGCCGATAAGCACCCATCTGGCGTAGGCGACCGCCGGGACAAGGAGCGCTTCCCTTGCGCCGAGAAGGCGAAGAAGCGGCGCGGGAAAGAGCTGACCCAGCGCGCAGCAAAGGCAGGCAAGCGCGAACGCGCCATACAGTGCCGCTGCCGCTGCGCTGTGCGCCCGGTCCTGCGCGGCGGATTGTCCGTGGCCGATGGCCCGGCTGAGCAGGCTTCCTGCGCCCATGCCCAGCGTAAAGCCGATGGTCTGCAGGAGCGTGACGAGGGGAAAGCAGAAAGCGGCCGCTGCGGCGGCGTCCGCACCGCAGCGGGAAAGAAAAAAGGCGTCAAGCAGGACGCCGAGGCTGGAGGCGAGCATCGCGGTGAGCCCCGGCACGGACAGACGCAGCGTCAGCGCGTTTACGCTGCCGGCAAGCAGAGGGCTTTCGCCGGACGGACTGAACATGGACATCCTCCTTATTGACACCGGACGGCAGGCGGCGTATGATAAGCTCATCGGGCGGCGATCAAAAGCAAACCGTGCCTGAAATCAAATCATCATTAACCTGTGTCCTGTACGGCGGCTTTATGCGCCCGTTGTGCAGGGAGAGGAGGAAAAACCATGCTGATTGGCGCACTGGAAGCGGGCGGAACAAAGATGGTCTGCTCGATTGGCAACCTTAAGGGCGGAATTCTGCAAAGAGCCAGCTTCCCCACGACGGATCCGGAAACCACCATCGCGCAGATTGCCGGATTCATCGGGCAGTTCGGCGTCGCGGCGCTGGGCATCGGCTCGTTCGGTCCGCTGGATCTGAACCCCGATTCGCCCACATACGGCCACATCACAAAGACGCCCAAGCCGGGCTGGAGCGGCTATCCGCTGATGCCGGAGCTGCAAAAGCGTCTTGGCGTGCCTGCCGGCATCGATACGGACGTGAACGCCGCCGCGCTGGCGGAATTTGAGATGGGCGCGGGCAGGGGCAAAAAGAGTCTGCTCTACGTCACCGTCGGCACGGGCATCGGCGGCGGCCTTGTCGCGGAGGGAAACCTCGTGCACGGACTGGTTCATCCGGAAATCGGGCATATGTTTCTTGCGCCGCTTGAAAGCGATCCCATGCCGCGCGGCGTGTGCCCGTTCCACAGGGGCTGCCTTGAGGGACTGGCAAGCGGTCCGTCGATTGAAAAGCGCTGGGGACTGTCCGCCAAGCTCATGAGCGAGGATCATCCCGCGTGGGAGCTGGAGGCGGCGTATCTGGCGCAGATGTGCGCCAATATGATTCTGTGCGTTTCGCCGGAGGTCATCGTGCTGGGCGGCGGCGTGATGCAGCAGATGCATCTATTCCCCAGAATCCGCGAAAAGACGCTGGAGCTGCTGGGAGGCTATGTTGCCAGCGGCTACGTGACAAAGGAAGGCATCGCTTCCTATATTGTTCCTCCGGCGTTGGGGGTCAATTCCGGCGTCACCGGCGCGCTGCTGCTGGGCGCCCGCGCCTATGAAGCAGCGAAAACAGAAAAATGACAATGTTTCAAGTCGCTTTAGCGCGATGAAGGAAATTCACTGATCTTCCCCGAAAGGGGAAGATTTTTTACTGGTCAGACCAATTTGCAGCAAAATTGATGGAAATGTGCAGTTTGACGGCGGATTGATGGTCAAAATGACGGAAAATCGGCGCAAAAAAGAATAAATGCGAAAAAGAAAATTCAAAAAACATCTTGCGCAATATAGGGAACGATGCTATAATGAGCCTACTTTTTAACGAACTCGGCGGTGCGCTGGCTTGTGCAGGCGCCGCAGGTCGTCAATATGAAGGAGGAACACACTATGAAGAAGCTGCTTTGCCTGGCGTTCGCGCTCGTGCTCTGCCTGACCCTGGTCGTCGGCGCCGTTGCCGAGGGCAACTGGAAGATCGCCATCATGACCGGCACCGTTTCCCAGGGCGAGGAAGAATTCCGCGCCGCTGAGAAGGCCATCGCCACCTACGGCGCTGACCACATCGTGACCGCCACCTACCCGGACAACTTCATGTCCGAAATGGAAACCACCGTTTCCACCCTCGTTTCCTTCGCTTCCGATCCGGACGTCAAGGCCATCGTGATGTGCCAGGCTGTTCCGGGCGCGAAGGCCGGCTTTGACAAGATCCGTGAGATGGGCCGCGACGACATCCTGCTGATCGCGGGCGTGCCGCAGGAAGACCCGGCCGTCATCTCCGCCGCTGCCGACATCGTGATGTACGCCGATGAAATCGCTCAGGGCGACTCCATCATGGAGAAGTGCGCTGAGTGGGGCATCGAAGTGTTCATCCACTACTCCTTCCCGCGCCACATGGCGATGGAGCTGATCGTTGGCCGTCATGAGCTGCTCAAGGCCAACGCCGAAGCGCTGGGCATCGAGCTCGTCGACGTCACCGCTCCGGACCCG
>JAFYOR010000044.1 GCA_017547805.1 Clostridia bacterium | reverse complement strand
GTATCGCCAATACCATGGACCTGGTCAAGGGCGGCATTGCGAATGCGCTGGAGAATGCCTGGAAGCTGACTGCTTCTCAGGCGGCGCTGGTGTTTGCGGCGATCATCGCTGCGGCGCTGATCTTCAGCCATATGCGCAGCCATCGCAAGAACAACAAGGCGCTGCTGGCGAAGCTGGCTGCGCTGGCCGTTGTTGCGGTTGTGATGCAGCTGCCGTTCATGGTGAGCCTGTTCTCCATGGTCAAGATCCCGATGGCGACCTTCGGCGTCGTGGCTCTGCTGTGCGTGTTCAATCTGGTCATCATGCGTACCCGTCTGGGCCAGCAGTTCCGCGCGGTCGGTCAGAACCGTACCGTTGCCAACGCTGCGGGTATCCACGTGGATAAGGTTCGTATCATTGCGATCACCATTTCCACCGTGCTTGCCGGCTGGGGCCAGCTGATCTTCGTGCAGAACCTCGGCGCGTTCCAGACCTACGGCGCGCATGAGCAGGTCGGTCTGTATGCGGGCGCTGCGATTCTGGTTGGCGGCGCGTCCGTCAGCCGCGCGACGAACACGCAGGCGCTGCTGGGTACTGTTCTGTTCCATATGCTGTTCATCCTCGCTCCGGCGGCCGCGAAGAACCTCTTCGGCGACGCGGCGATCGGCGAGTACTTCCGCGTGTTCATCTGCTATGGCGTTATCGCGCTGGCGCTGGTGATGCATGCGTGGAGCAGCGTGGCCAAGAAGAAGGCGCCCAAGGCGTCCGACAAGTAATTCCACATGGTTAAAGCCGCGGGGCCTTGCGCTCCGCGGCTTTTTAAATTCAAGAAACAAAAAATCCATCAGCCGAAATGGCTGATGGAAAGTGGGTTATCGGGTCAGCTGATCGTCGGGAATCCGGTAGAGCTGGCGGTTGTCCAGTCCCCAGACCTTTTCCGAGAAGCCGCCGGGCACGGCACGGGAGATGGCTTCGTTCATCTCGAACAGGCGCGCGTCGAGCGTATCGATCATATTCAGCACCTCGGCCTCGGGGAACTTGGGCGCCATCGGGCTGCCGTATTCCGGGATGCCGTGATGGGAGAGGACCATGTGCTGCAGCAGCAGGGCCTTGGCCTGGCTGGCGCCGGTCTTCTGCTGGGCGAGCTGGATATTGACCACGCCGCGGACGATATGGCCCAGGAGCTTGCCGTCCACGCTGTAATCGGAAACGAGGCCGAGCGTATCGGCGTCCATTTCGTCGATCTTCGCCAGATCGTGCACGATGACGCCGGCGGTCAGCAGGCTGGGGTTGAGCTGGGGATAGACGGTCATGATCGCGTTGGCCGCGCGCAGCATGGTGGTCATGTGATGCAGAAGGCCGCTGCGTTCGGCGTGGTGCATCTGCTTGGCAGCGGGGAAGGTGAGCAGCTTATCGCCGGTGCGGTTGAGAAGCTCGCAGGTGATCAGGCGCAGGTCCTTGTCGGCGATGCGGTCGGCAGCGCGGACGACGTCGGAGAGCATCTGCTCGGGGTCGCCGGGGGCGCAGGGGATGAGGCTGGACATATCCACCTCGTCCTTTTTTTCTGCCGCGCGGATCTTCTCCACGCGCAGCTGCATGCGGCCGTTGAATTCGTTGCCCGTGGCGCGGACCTTGACGATACTGCCGACGACCGGCGGCTGCACGGTGCCATCCCACATCTTTGCGTTGATGGAACCGCTGCGGTCGGCGAGGGTCATATCCAGATAGAATTTGCCGTTGGAGGAGGCGCGCTGATCAGCAGAGCGGACGATCAGAAAGCCTTCAAAGCGATCATCGCGCTTGATTTCGGACAGAAGCATCGGGTTCATATTCAAAACTCCCTTCGTTGGTGTGGGTGGGACACAATTGTTCTGTCTATCATTATGAACGATGGCGGCGCGGTTTGCAAGGGAAAATTGCGCAATGAATAAATACAGCGCTGTGCATAAAAAGGCGTTGACATGGAGAAAAAACCCATTTATAATAAACTTAAATAGGCGAGTTTAACGAAAATTAAGCGCCTAAAATGACGCAACTCAACAGGCGGAGCCTGTTGAAATATTTTTAGGAGAGGTGTATTCCTATGAAAAAGATCCTCGCTATCCTGATGGCTATGATGATCCTCGCTACTTGCAGCGTGGCCATGGCTGACGCCCCGAAGATCGGCATCACCATTTACCAGTTTGCCGATAACTTCATGACCCTCTATCGTGAAGAGCTCGTTCGCTACCTGACCGAAGACTGCGGCGTCCCGGCCGAGAACATTACCGTCATGGACGGCAAGAACGACCAGGCTGAGCAGACCAACCAGATCGACGCCTTCATCGCGGACAACGTTGACGTGATGATCCTCAACCTCGTGCAGTCCTCTTCCGCTGCCGCCGTCATCCAGAAGGCTGACGCTGCCGGCATCCCGGTCGTCTTCATCAACCGCGAGCCGTCCGCTGAGGACATGGAACTCGCTGGCAACCACTGCTATGTTGGCGCTGACGCCCGTCAGTCCGGCACCATGCAGGGCAACATCGTTCTGGCGACCGAGTCCAAGGGCGACCTGAACGGCAACGGCAAGGTCGACTATGTCATGATCATGGGCGATCCGGAGAACGTTGACGCGCAGTACCGCACCGAGTTCTCCATCAAGGCTCTGACCGACGCTGGCATGGAAGTCAACAAGCTGTTCGAGCAGCGCGGTGACTGGGATCAGACCAAGGGCCAGGAGCTGGCTGCCAACGCTCTGACTCAGTTCGGCGACGAGATCGACGTTATCTTCTGCAACAACGACGGCATGGCTCTGGGCGCCTATCAGGCGATCCTGCAGGCGGGCCGCACCGTTGGCAAGGACATCATGCTGCTGGGCGTTGACGCTCTGGCCGAGTGCGTTGAGATGGTTAAGGAAGGCACCATGACCGGTACCGTCCTGAACGACCATGTTGGTCAGTCTCACGCTGCTGCTGACGCTGCCATGAAGGCTGCCGCCGGCGAGAAGCTCGAGAAGTACTACTGGGTTGACTACGTGATGGTCAAGTAATTCTCGAAGAAAAATGTAGCATGAGGGGTGCGTGCGCATGTGCGCATGCACCCCTTTATAATGGTATTAAGGGGGAAGCTGTTCATGTCGGAATTTCGACTTGAAATGCGGGGCGTTGTCAAGCAGTTCCCGGGCGTTAAGGCGCTTGACCATGCCCAGCTGAAGCTCAGACCCGGCACGGTTCACGCGCTCATGGGCGAGAACGGCGCCGGTAAGTCCACGCTGATGAAGTGCATGTTTGGCATTTACAAGATGGACGAGGGCGAAATTTATTACGAAGGCAAGAAGGTAAACATCACCGATCCGCTGCAGGCGCTGGACATGGGTATCGCCATGGTGCATCAGGAGCTGCAGCCGGTTCCGGAGCGCAGCGTTGCCGAGAATATTTACATCGGCCGCTATCCGATGAAGAAGCTGCTGGGCGTGATCCCGGTGGTCGATCATCAGAAGATGTATGACGATACCGCCAAACTGCTGGAGAAGGTTCGTATGAACTTTGATCCCAAGCAGCGCCTTGGCGATCTGTCCGTTTCTCAGATGCAGTCGGTCGAAATCGCGAAGGCGGTTTCTGCGGATTGTAAAGTGCTCATTCTGGACGAGCCGACCTCTTCCCTGACGGCGAATGAGGTTGAAGCGCTGTTCCGCATCATCGAAGACCTCAAGGCCGAAGGCGTTGCGATCGTCTACATCAGCCATAAGATGGACGAGATTCTGCGCATCTCCGATGAGGTCACCATCATGCGCGACGGTAAGTACATCGGCACCTGGGAATCCAAGGGCCTGACGACCGAAAAGATCATCACGCAGATGGTCGGCCGCGAGCTCACCAATCTGTTCCCCAAGCGCAATAACGTGCCGGGCGAGGTTGTTTTTGAGGTCAATGATTTTACTTCTATCAACCCGCGCTCTTTCCGTGATTGTACATTCAACGTCCGCAAGGGCGAAATCCTCGGCGTGGCGGGCCTGGTCGGCGCGCAGCGCACCGAGCTTATGGAAGGCCTGTTCGGTATCCGTCTGCACAGCAAGGGTACCATCAAATACAAGGGCAAGGAACTCAAGATCACCCGTCCGCGTGACGCCATCAAGCAGGGCATCGCGCTGCTGACGGAG
>JAFYOR010000043.1 GCA_017547805.1 Clostridia bacterium | reverse complement strand
GCGGCATGCGCGCCTCCATCTACAACGCCATGCCGATGGAAGGCGTGAAGAAGCTGGTCGCATTCATGAAGGAATTCGAAGCCGCCAACAAGTAACGCCGCTTTAAACCGGCGCGAAGCGATGAAGGGAGTCTGAGGGATGAAATCCCTCAGGCGGGGTTCGGGGCATCCGCCCCGACGTTCTTTCCCAATAAAAAAGAAAGAAGGCGAAACCGCCATGGCATATCAGATTAAAACGCTCAATGCGATTTCCTCTGCGATCTACACGCAGCTGGATGATAAGTATCAGGTGACCGACGACTGCGCAAAGCCGGAGGCGATTCTTGTCCGCTCCGCGTCCATGCACGACATGGAGATTCCGGCAAGCGTCCTGTCCATCGCGCGCGCCGGCGCCGGCTACAACAACATTCCCGTGGACGCCTGCAGCGCGAACGGTATCTGCGTCTTCAATACTCCGGGCGCCAATGCCAACGCCGTGGCGGAGCTGGTGCTCGCCGGCATGCTGCTCTCCTGCCGCAACGTGGTTGGCGGCATCGAGTGGGCGCTGACCCTCAAGGGCAAGGGCGCCGAGGTGGAAAAGCTGGTTGAAAAGGGCAAGGGCAAGTTCGTGGGACCGGAGCTGCGCGGCAAGACGCTGGGCGTCATCGGTCTGGGCGCGATCGGCGTGCTCGTGGCGAACGCGGCGATTTCCCTTGGCATGAAGGTTGTGGGCTATGACCCGATGATCTCCGTCGAGCATGCGTGGAAGCTCTCCCGCTCCATCAAGCGCGAGAATTCTCTGGATGCGCTGATGTCTGCGTGCGACTTTGTCACCGTCCACGTGCCGCTCAAGGACGCGACCCGCGGCATGATCGGCAAGCGCGCGCTGTCGCTGTGCCGCAAGGGCGTGCGCGTGATGAACTTCTCCCGCGCCGCGCTGGTGGATGACGACGCGATGATCGAAGCGCTGGGCGACGGCCGCGTCGCGGCATACGTCACCGACTTCCCGACCGACAAGATGATCGGCGTGGAGGGCGTAATCTGCATCCCGCATCTGGGCGCGTCCACGCCGGAGAGCGAGGAAAACTGCGCCGTGATGGCTGCCGCGCAGACCCGTGACTTCCTTGAGCACGGCATCATCCGCAACAGCGTCAACCTGCCTGCGGTGGATGTTGCGCCGGTCACGACGCCGCGCCTGCTGTGCATCCACGAAAACGTGCCCAACGTGCTGGGCTCCATCACCTCCACCGTCGCGGGCTTCGGCCTGAACATCGGCGAGCTGGTGAACCGTTCCCGCGGAACGATGGCCGTTTCCGTCATCGATATCGACGATGTGCCGCATCGCATGCGCGAGGCGCTTGTCGACAAGACGCAGGAAATCGCCGGCATGAAGCGCGTGAGGCTGCTGGGCGTCTGAGCGGGCCGGTGGGCTGTGCCCACACCCGCACCGCTTCGCGGCGGCTTGACCCGCTGCGTTCGGGCGGAGGGCCCTGTGCAGCTGGACTTTGCGGAACATATGGCATTTTACCGGAATACACGAAACCGAAGCTGAAGGGCTTCGGTTTCTTTTTTGGCATATTGCTTTCTTTAATCTGCGCGAAGCAAAGATGGAAGCGCGTTTCCCCTATCGTATTTATGAAAATAGAGGTTGCCTGCATGCAGGAAAATACATTATAATAAAGTCCTTCAGTCCGCGCCGGCGGTGCGGAACGAATCAATGCTCAAAAGCGGATAGGAAACGATTTGATGAAACGAATGATGAAAGCAACGCTGTGCGCTGTCGTGATGATGCTGTTCCTGTATGCCTGCGCGCAGGCGGAAATCCATTTTGGTCCGCCGCCCGAGGACTGGCAGGACAAGGACGTGCTGGAGTGGACAATCTTTGACACCAACGAGGGCGACGCCATGCTCCTTCGCTGCGGCGGGGAAAGCATGATGGTGGACGGCGGCCCCAAGCCCTATCGCGAACAGCTGCGCGATGCGCTGGCGGCGCGCGGCCTTGAGCGGAGCATGAAGTACTTCTTCAGCACGCATTATCACGACGACCACATCGACGGATTGTATTATCTGATGCGCTACGGCTTCACCGCCGGCGAATTCCTGCACGGATACAAGGACAGCTTCCTCAAGGATGAAGAACGCCTGTACCGTACCATCCGTCAGGCGCAGCATAACCAGATTCCGCTGCGTCAGGTGCACGACGGCGACCTGCTGACGCTCGGCGGCGCGCAGCTTCACGTGCTCCACTGCACGGAGCTCTTCGGCGCCAACGCGCGCTCCCTCGTGCTGAAAGTGACGTTTGGCGAAAGCTCTCTGCTCCTGTGCGCGGATATCACGGGCGAGGTCCAGCGGTATTTCATGGAAAACCGTCAGGAGGGGATCCTCAAAGCGGACATCATCAAGATTCCGCATCACGGTCTTGTCCCGGCTGTGCCGGAATTCCTTGATACGGTCATGCCCGGCGCAGCGGTGGTGACCAACGAAAAGAAGACCGTCTTTTCCCAGTCCATGTCCCAGCTCAAAGGCCGCGCTATTCCGGCATTTCTCTCCGGAGAGGGCGCGGTGCGCGCTGTGACGGATGGAACGGACTGGTACATCGAGCAGGCAGTCGGCTGCTTTGATCCGCAGGAAATGCCCCAGGTCGCTCCCGACAAACAATAAGCGGGCCGTGCCCGTCCATATCCAAAGCATTCTGCAGCGCCTTTTCCTGTTTCCGGAAAGGCGCTGTTTATTTCCCCCGGATCCGCGGCGGCGCACACGGCGGGAAAAGCCAGTTTTCCTCTCCGCGCTTTCTATTATATTCAAATTTGAGGTTTTCTCCGTACTCGTTATGTGTTATCATGAACAGACAAACACTTATCAATATAAATAATGGAGGAATTTTTCAATGTCTAATCTCAATTACGGTCATATGTTTACGATGCGCCTTGTATCTGTCATGTATACCCCGGGCAAGCACGAATTACCGATCCAATGAGCAAAGCGGCCGCGTAAAATCAAGAATATTTTCACGGTGTTGCCGCCGCTTTGCTGTTCCCGTCAGGGAGAAAGAAGGAACAGCCATGCGATACAAAAATGCAACACAGCATCTGCCCAAGGAACTCCTTGAGCAGGTTCAGCAATATGCCGACGGAGAATTCCTCTATATTCCCCGCATCAAAGGCTCCAAAAAGGAATGGGGCGAAAAAACCGCCACGCGCCGGGAACTCAAAGCGCGCAACGAGCGGATTTACAAGGAATACCTCGCCGGAGAGCGCACGGAAGCGCTTGCCCGGCGCTACTACCTGTCCGTCAAGAGCATTCAGCGCATCATCGTCAGCCAGAAACGCGAAGCCGCCGATGACGACAGCCGGAAATAGAATACGGCGCATCCCTCAGCCGGGGATGCGCCGTTTTTGTCTGTACTGTGGAAATCGTGTGAAAACACGGCTACGGAAGCGGTGGATCGGCAAAAGCCAAGCTGCTTCGGATGTGGGTGCTGGCACAGCCCGCTTACCAGATAAATGGAATCATCTTATAGCGCACCTTCTGCCGGTACGCCGCATAGCCGTCAAGCTCACGCATGAGCAGCTCCTCCTCGCCGCGGATTCTCACGCCCATCATCAGCGGAAACACGAGGAACACAGCAAACGACACAAAGGAGCCCATCACCAGCGGCATGGACGTAAACAGCAGGCTCGCCGCCAGATACATCGGATGGCGCACAACGCCATACAGCCCGGTGGAAACGACTTTCTGCCCCTCCTGAATCTCGATCGTGCGGGAGATCCACGCATTCTCGCGCATGACCTCGCCATACATCGCATAGGACGCAACGAACACCAGCGACGCCAGCGCGATCAGCCAGCCGGGAACAGCCGTCCACCCGAAGCGGAAATCCAGCCCCGCCAGCACAAAGCCAAGGAGGAACACCACGCCCGTGACGCCGACCACGCGCTTTTGGTCGCCCATCTTTTCCTTTGCATTCAGGCGCTTTTTGAGCACCTCCGGCGCAAAGATCAGCAGCAGCACGCCAAGAATCAGCATCGGGATAAAGAGCAGCCCCATCAGCCGCCATGCGCCGGGATAAGAAAGCGTGCCCGCAGGCAGGAAAAGCAGCAGCGCAACCAGCGCCGCGCCAACGAGGAAAAAGGCCATCGCCTTCGCCGCAAGTTTGGCTTTCATCCGATCATATCTCCTGTTTCTGTTTTGCTGCCATTCTAGCACAAATGATGTAGGCTGGCAAGGTTGGAAGAAAAGCACGGGATGAAGCTGCGGCAGTACCGGTGGGCAAAGCATGCTATCAGCGGAAGCATTTCTGTATAAGAAACTGGTTACGCGCTCCGCTGTGGCCAGAGGGAGCAGGGTGTGTTTCCTGATGCGTATTCATATAAAACATTGGCACGAAAAGCATGGTTTCATACCACTCAAAAGAACGAAGCTGCGACATTCTTTCAGAAAAAAGAAAAACCGGAGACTTTCGTCCCCGGTTTCTTGTTGTTCAGATACGTTTCATCCCCAGCTGAAAATCAGCTGCGGAGCGCCCTCCGCGCGAACGCAGCGGGTCAAACCGCCGCGAAGCGAAGCGGGTGCAGGCACAGCCTGCTTAGCGCTGGACGCGGCCGGAGCCGTCGCCGCCGGCGAGCTTCTCGACCTCAGCCACGGTGACGTGGTTGTAGTCGCCGCCGATGGAGTGCTTCAGCGCGGAAGCAGCAACCGCAAACTCGATGGCTTCCTGGCTGGACTTGCCGGAGAGCAGCGCATAGATCAGGCCGCCGCCGAAGGAGTCGCCGCCGCCGATGCGGTCGATGATGTGCAGGTGATACAGCTTGGAGAAGCAGTAGTTCTCGCCGTCGTAGAGCATGGCAGACCAGTCGTTGTCAAAGGCGGACTTGGACTCACGCAGGGTGATGGCCACCTTCTCAAAGCCGAACTTGTCCATCAGCTGACGGGCAACGGACTTGTAGCCTTCCTTGTTCAGTTCACCGGCGGTGATGTCAGTGTCCTCAGCCTCGATGCCGAAAACATCCTTCGCGTCTTCCTCGTTGGAGATGCACACGTCGATGTACTTCGCCAGCTCGGTCATGGCCTCGCGCGCCTCGGCACGGGTCCACAGCTTGCCGCGGTAGTTCAGGTCGCAGGAAATCTTCACGCCGCGGGCCTTGGCCGCCTTGCAGGCTTCCTTGCAGATCTCAACGACATTCTTGCCCAGAGCCGGGGTGATGCCGGTGAAGTGGAACCAGTCGGCGCCGTCGAAGATGGCGTCCCAATCAAAGTCCTCGGAAGAAGCCAGAGCGATCGCAGAGTTGGCGCGGTCGTAGATGCACACGGACGGACGCTGGGAAGCACCCTTCTCGTTGTAGTAGATGCCCACGCGGTTGCCGCCGCGGGTGATGAACTTGGTGCCAACGCCATACTGACGCAGGGAGTTGACGGCCATCTGACCGATGGAGTGAGCCGGGAGCTTGGTAACAAACTCGGCATCAAAGCCATAGTTGGCAAGAGAAACAGCAACATTGGCCTCGCCGCCGCCGAAGGAAGCTTCGAAGGTGGTAGCCTGAACGAAACGCTCGTAATTGAAGGGCTGCAGGCGCAACATGAGTTCGCCGAAAGTAATGACTTTGGCCATTGGTATCACTCCTGAAAATTTATTTGAGGGCAGCGGCATTTTACCGCGTACTGCCTCACTTTTCATGCTTATTATACACGAATCTTCCGAGCAAATCAAGACGTCTGATGACTTTTTTGATTTTTCTGGTTTTTTGTGAATTTCACATAATTTTCACACCATCTTTATATCCCTTTAATGTTCAAATTATCGATTGAGCGCTCCTTTTTTGTAGGAAAAAGCGGCGGATCGCAAAATCCGCCGCTTCTGTTTTCTTATTCTCCCGCCAGCGCCGCGCCTTGCGCAAGGTCGGCGTACAATCCGCCGGCCTTGACCAGCTGGGCGTGCGTGCCGCGCTCCAGGATGCCGTGCTCGCTGATGACGACAATCTCGTCCGCGTTCCTGATGGTAGAAAGCCGGTGCGCGATGACCAGCGTCGTCCTGCCCTTAGCCAGACGGTCAAACGCCGCCTGAATCTTTCGCTCCGTGGCGGTATCCAGCGCGCTGGTCGCCTCGTCAAGGATCAGCACGCGCGGATTCTTCAGGAAGATGCGCGCGATGGACACGCGCTGCTTCTGTCCGCCGGAGAGCATGATGCCGCGCTCGCCGACGATGGTGTCATAACCGTTGGGCATGCGCAGGATGTCCTCATGAATCTCCGCCTGCTTGGCCGCCTCGATGATTTCCTCCATCGTCGCATCCGGCTTGCCGTAGCGGATGTTTTCAAGGATGCTGCCCGCAAAGAGGAAGACGTCCTGCTGAACGATGCCGATGTTCGCGCGCAGATCCGCGAGCTTGAGGCTGCGGATATCCTTGCCATCCAGCAGCACGCTGCCCTCGGTCACCTCGTAAAAGCGCGGAATCAGCTGGCAAAGCGTCGACTTGCCGCCGCCGCTGGGGCCGACAAGCGCCAGCATCCTGCCCGGCTGGATATGCAGGTTCACATGCTCCAGCACGTCCTCCTTCTCCTCGTCGTAGGTGAAGGTGACGTCCCTGAACTCGATTTCACCCACGACGCTGTCAATCGGCTGTGCGTCCGGGCTGTCCACGATATCCGGCGTTTCGTGCATGATCGCGCGGAAGCGCTGGAAGCCCGCCATGCCCTGCGTGAACTGCTCCGTGAAGTTGGCGAGCTTGCGGATGGGGCTCTGCACGCTGGCGACGTACATGTTGAAGGTGACCAGCGTCGCGATGTCCATGTCATTGCGCATGATCAGATAGCTGCCCACGGCGATGATGGACAGGCTCATCAGGTTCATCATCAGCTCCGTGCCGGAGAAGAAATTCGCCATCACCTTGTAATACTCGCGGCGCGCCTCCACATAGCGGCCCGTGCAGTCGGTGAACTTGGCAATTTCCTCGCGCTCGTTGCCGAACGCCTTCGCCACGCGGATGCCGGAAATCGAGCTTTCGATTTCCGCGTTGATGCCCGCCGTGCGCTGCTTAACCGCGCGGGAAACGGACATCATCTTCTTTCTGCGCATGACGACAAAGGTGACAATCAGCGGCACGCTCGCCAGAAGCACCAGCGCAAGAATCGGCTGGATGCCAAAGAGCACGATGAACGCGCCGGTGAGCGTCACGATGGAGATGAACAGGTCCTCCGGGCCGTGATGCGCAAGCTCCGTGATTTCAAACAGGTCGTTGGTCACGCGGGTCATGAGCAGACCCGTGCGGTTCTTATCGTAGAAGCTGAAGCCGAGCTTCTGCATGTGCGCGAAGATCGCCGCGCGCATGTCCGCCTCAATATGCACGCCCATGACGTGACCCAGATACGTCACCGTCCACTGCGCCGCCGTGCGGATGAGGAAGCAGCAAAGCATCAGCAGCGTCATCAGCACAAAGGTGCGCATCATCTGATTGGGAATGTAATCGTAGAGCACCTTGCGGGTAAAAACCGGGAAAAGGATATCCACGAGAGAAATCACCGACGCGCAGCACATATCCAGCAGGAACATGCGCATATGCGGCTTGTAGTAGGACAGGAATTCTTTGATTGCACCCTTCTTCGGGGCAGCCTTTTCCTCAAAAACAGGTTTACTCATGCCGTCGCCTCCTTAGCATCATTGTCGTCCAGCCTGACGACAGGTTTAATCCATTTGTACGAAAGCGTATGTCTGCCGTAAATAAATACCTTGAACACATCTTCCACCAGATACATGATCAGGTAGGTTGCCGGCACGCTCAGATGGAAAACAAGACCCGCAGCCGCCGTGATCGGGATGCCGATCAGGTAGGCGGAGATGATGTCCACAATCAGCCCCGTGCGCGTATCGCCGCCGGCGCGGAAAATGCCGCAGACCATCATGTAAGGCAGGTTGTGTACCGCCATCTCAAGACCGAAGATCAGCATGACCGCAGATGCGTCCGCGCGAACCACATCCGACACGCCGAAGAGCGACATCACCGAGCCGCGCATCACGATCAGCACCGCGCCAAACACCGCGGAAAGCGACGCCGTCAGCGCGATATGATACCACGCGCAGCGCTTGGCGCCATCGAGATCGCCCTGACCGATCATGCTGCCGATCATCACCGCGCAGGAAGAACCAAGGCCGAAGATCGCCACGCAGGTCAGGTCTTCGATGGACTTGACCACCGTGATCGCCGCATACGCCTCCGTGCTCATGTGACCGTAGATCGCACAGTAAATCAGATAGCTCAGCGCCCAGACGGTCTCATTGAACATCGCCGGCGCGCCGATGCGCAGATAGTCCTTGAAGAAGCTGCGGCTGATATCCAGCAGATGGGAAACCGGCGCAAAGAGCATGGTCTTCTGCTTCCAGCCCAGCAGATAAATCACCGCGGCGTTGACGGCATTGGCCAGCACGGAAGCGATCGCCGCGCCGGCAACGCCCAGCGCCGGAAAGCCGCACAGGCCATAGATCAGCAGCGCATTGAAGACGAGATTTGTGGCAACCGAGCAGGCCGCCGCAATGAAGGGAATGCTGACCTTCTGCGTGCTTTGAAGAAGCGTGGAGCCCGATCTCAGCAGCGCGAGGAAGGGGTAGCTCAGCGCGATGATGCGAAGATAGTTTTTCGCGATTTCCATCGCCGCCTCATCCTTCGTGAAGAAACCGATAATCAATTCCGGCACGCACAGCGCCGCCAGCATAAACAGCAGCGACACCGCCATGATCATCACGCTCATCAGACCGTATGTTCGGTGGATGCCGCGCTTGTCTCCCGCGCCGTAATACTGCGCGATAAACACCGACGCGCCGCTGGTCAGGCCGTAAACCACAACACCCAGAAACCATGACCATTTGCCCGCCATGCCGACCGCAGCCAGCGGCAGATCGCCAAGCGAGCCGACCATGACGGTATCAATCAGCGTAAAAGAAGAAAAAAGCAGATTCTGCAGCGTCACCGGAATGGCGATGGAGAGCATCGTCCGCGTAAAGCTCTTTCCAGATAAAGACATCATTCAATCCTTTCGGCGCCCTGCGCCAGCGCGTGCTGTACATTTCAATTGATGATTATATCATATTCACGGATCAAATGAAAGAGCGCCGCCCGCTTTCGCAGGCAGCGCCGCTTTGTTTCCCCTTTTATCGTATCCAGTCCGCAAGGGACAGACGGTTCGTGTTTTCGCGCGCCCCTTCGCCGTCGACAAAGAAGCTTTCAATCTGCACGTTCTCATCCGCATCAAACCGCCCGGCGGGAACATGCAGGGCGATAGGACGCTTTTCAAGAATCAGTCGGACGTAATCGTCGATGGACGTCAGGCGCTCGTCAAGCGCGACGCCGAAGATATGCTTTTCGGGGTCCATGTCGCTGCGCAGGGAATGATGATTGTCCGAGCCGGCCGTCATGTGCAGGCCGAATTTCCTCGCATATGCCAGCGCAAAGGCGTCGTTGTGCGCGTCGTTTCCGGCGTTGGCCGCCTCAATGGCGTCACAGTATCCCAGCGCCAGCTGCACATGGGCGATGTAATCCCGCGTGCGGAAGGGATGCGCCTGCACGACGCAGCCGCCCGCCGCACGCACCGCCGCATACTGCTCGCCGCGCGTCCAGTGTTCCATCTCGGGATGGGCAATCATCCACGCCTTGTCGATGCCGTAAATGAGATAATCATCGCCGTTCCAGTTGTGTTCGACGCCGAAAAAGACGTCGAGCCCGATCTTCTGCCCCTCGGCAAGCGCATCCTCATATCCCGCGCAGTAACGCTCGATGCGCTCCTTCCACGGCAGTTCCTTGGGCACATGGCAGCTGCCGCTGAAAAAGTGGTCGGTCACAATGATGCCGGAAAAGCCCAATTCCTTGTAAAAGCGCGCATGCTCCGCGCCCGTGCTGCTGCCGCAGCGGCTGGTCTGGCTGGTGTGCAGATGCGTTTCGTATAAAAATGCCATGCCTTTCCTCCTGTGTCACATGTTCATCTGCCGGCTGACGGCGTATTTTTCGCTCCGCCGGTAGCACAGGCGGTATTCGCTGGACGCCTCGCCCGCGTCAAGGCGCAGCGTCATCTGCGTCGCGTCCACATCCGGCAGGATGAAGTTGACCGTCGGACCGATCCGGTTTTCGTTCGCGCCCACGTCGCCGCTGTCCCACTGAATCAGCGGGTATTCTTCTCCTGCCAGCAGCAGCGTCACGCGCGCCGTTTCCCGCGCGGCGCGGGGCGCGTCGTTGAGCATCCAGATTTCCGCGCTGAAGCGCTCGCCTGCCCGCCAGTCGAATTTCGGAATTCTCGCGCTCATCATCACCGGACGCAGCGCCGTCTTCACCGCCTCATACGCGGGCTTGGGCTTGAGGGGATAGGTGATCAGGCTGTTGCCGGCGGCGGTGACCCACGGCTCGCAGTAGCACCAGTTAATCGCCATGGAGCAATAGGGCGCCTGCCGCCTCGCCTCCTCAAAGACCGCCTTGTATCCCTCCGTCTGCAGCCAGACGCTCATGTCCACGACCTTTTCAAGCGAATCGAGCGGTTCCTGCGCGTACATATTCAGCACATCCATGCACAGCCAGCGCTGCGCGCCCCACGCGCCGAACGCATGATGCAGCCGCCAGGAGCCCATATCCCGGATGGGGAAAAGCTCCTCCTGCGGAATGATCCTGCGAAGGTCCTCCACGGACGATGCGCCCGGCACGCCGAACTCCGTATACGCCGTGCAATGGCTTTTCTGGAAAAGCGTGAACACGTCGCACTTTGCATCCGGATCGTAGAAGGTGTAGCCGCCGTGACCCATGCCGAAGACGGGCGAAGTCATGATGAACGGACGGTCGCGGTCAAGCTCATAGCAGAGCTTATTGAGCAGCCGCAGCGCAAGGGACTGGTCCGTCATCAGCGACCAGTTGTTGAACAGCTCGTTGCCGCCGCAGTACATCACCACGCAGCAATGTCCGCGCAGATCGCGGATGATCGCCGCCGCCTCCTGCTCAAGGACGGCAAGGTAATGCGGCGTACCGACGTAGTTGTTGCAGGCAAGCGGGAACTCCACCCAGACCATCAGACCCAGCCGGTCGCAGATGTCATAGAACGCCTTCTTGTTGATGCCCGAGCCGCCCCAGCAGCGCAGGATGTTCATGTGCGCATCCCGCGCAAGCGTGAGCAGCGCATCATAGCGGCTTTCGTCGATCAGGCCGTTATAGATATCCGGATTGACCCAGTTGCTGCCCTTGGCAAACACGCGCCTGCCGTTGAGCTCCAACTGAATCGGCGCGACGGAGCGCCCCTTCGGGAAGGCGATCGGCTCCACCCAGCCGCCCTCGTTCATCACCATGCGAACCCGGCGCAGACCGATCTGCCCGCGCACAGCGTGGCTGTCCGTCCTCGCCTCGTAGGTATACAGCGCCTGCTCGCCCTGCCCCGCGCACCACCAAAGGCGCGGATTTTCTATGTCAAAGCAATCGCCCGTGCCCAGGCTCTTTCCATCGGGATCAAACAGCTCGATCTCTACCGCTGCATCGCAGTCGCTTTCAAAGCGGATCTGCACGAAGGAAAGATCGTCGCTGAGCGTATAGAACGCCTCGCAGCGGCGGATATAATCCGTCCTGCGCGTTTCCACATATGTCTCCTGCCAGATGCCGGAAACAAGCATGCGCGGATGCCAGTCCCATTCATAACATACCGGCGGCTTGACGCACTGGTCCGCCTGCTGGCGGTCGGCAAATTCCGCACTTTCGCGGATCGGATGGGGATGGATGCGCACCGTCAGTTCCTGACCGGCGCAGGCGTCAAGCGGAAGCTCCACGCGGGAAAACATGCCCTCATGGGAAAGCTTCACTTCTCCGCCGATAAGCAGATCGAACCGGTAGTCGATGCCCTCCGCGACGAAGACCGCCGTCTCGCCCGGCTGCACACAATAGTCAAGCGCGGTTCTGTATTCCCATGTATACCCTTCCGTCTGGCGGAACTTCGTAACGTTTTCGCCCACGCTGATGTCGCCCCAGCCCATCATGCGCCCGTAGTCGCACTGCACATTGCCGGGCACCTGCGCCGCAAACCATTCGCCCGGGCCGTCTTCGCGGATGGCGCGCGCCTGCCAGTTCTGATAAAACTTCATAGGCTTCCTTTCCTTCCTGCGCATCGTCCGCGCGCCTTATCCTTGCTGTTCCTCAAGCCGTTTCTCAATCTGGCAAATCACCCGCATCACGGCGATGCTCTCCTCAAGCGGCAGGGCGGGTACGCCGTCGCGCACGCTGCGGACAAACGCGTCGATTTCATCCCTGAACGCCCGCGCCTGCGCGTCGCCGTCAAGCGGCAGCGCGGATACGCCGCCGCCGTCATAGAGCAGGAATTCCGTTTCCGCGCTTGCCTCAAGGCCGATATTCACCGCCGTGCGGAAGCGGTAATCGATGGCGGCGTCCGGATACTGCACATGCAGCGCCGCCGTGAAGGGATAGCCAGAAGGCATCTGGTTGCTGGCTTCCACAAAAGCCGACGTACCATTCTTAAACCGCAGCGCCGCCGACACGCGCCGCCACGAACCGCCGCCGCCGCGGCTGCCGCTTACGCTGACAACCTCGGCATCCGTGCCAAACAGCCCCAGCAGAAAGTCCATGTCGTGAACAAAGAGATCAAACAGCGCGCCGCCGCCCAACTCCCGTTTCAGATGCCATGCGTCGGGACGGCTGGCATGCTGAAGCCGCTGTGCGCGGACATAGAGCGGCGCGCCGAGACGGCGGATCTGCGCGGCGATGCGCGTGTATTCCGGCCACCAGCGCAGCACCTGTCCCGTCATGACGATGCGCTGCGCCTGCTTCGCCGCCACGGCAATCGCCTCGCAGTCGTCAAGCGTCAGGGCAAGCGGCTTTTCGCACAGCACATGCGCGCCGCAGGCAAGCGCCATCACGGTGTATTCCCTGTGCAGATACGTCGGCAGGCAGACGGACACCAGCTCGGGCCGTTCCCGCTCAAGGAGCGTCCCTGCGTCGGTATACCACGCGCAGCCGTATCGCGCCGCCAGCGCGCGCGCCTTCCCTTCGTCCGTGTCGCACACGGCGCACAGTTCAACGCCCTGCGCATGCAGGTAGCCTTGCGCATGAAATTCCGCAATGAATCCCGCGCCGAGAATCGCCGCTTTCATCCTCATATTCCCCCGTTTCTATGCTGCATTGTGTGGGTTTTGTTCGTTTTGAGAATTGGTGAATCAAGTGTATATCGACGGTTCTTTTTCTGATTGGTGCATATAGTATAAGCTGCGCCAACCCTCTCCGTCTGCCTGCGGAGACACCTCTCCCAAAGGGAGAGGCAAGATCAGACGGAGCTGCGCAATAATCCTGACTCCCCTTCCGGGGAAGCTGGCACGGCGCAGCCGTGACTGAGAGGGCTTTGCCTACCCTGTGCTTTGTGTACTATTGCAAAAGAACGAATTCTGAATGATTACAAAGCAATAGCGCCCGCCGGCTCCCTCAGTCTGCCTTCGGCAGACAGCTCCCTCCCGGAGGGAGCCTTGAAAAAGCGCTGCTTTTCAGTGTAAAAGCTGCTGATCTATAGAAGAAGCGTATACATAAAGCCTTCCTCCGGGAGGAAGGTGGCACGGCGAAGCCGTGACGGAAGGAGCCAGCGGGCGCAATGACTTCTTAATCATTCAGAATTCGTTCTTTACAATGATGCATAAAACATATATTCATTATACATCCCCGACCGCTCATCAGCAAGACACGCCGCCCCGATAAACGATTGACAAAACCATTTTTGCCCATATAATGAAACCATATCAACACAAAGCGAGGTTTGATAGCATGACAGCGCTGCTCGTCGCGGTAATGACACTCCTTTTCTCCTTCCAATCTCTGTTCTGCAAGCTGTTTTCCGAAAAATACGACAGCGGCAGCGCGGCGATGACCTCCACGGTCTTCTCCATCGCCTACGGCGCATTCGCCGGCATCGCGACGCTGCTCATCGCGGGGCTGCGCTTTGCGCCCTCCGGCATCACGCTGCTGTGCGGCCTTATCAACGCCATCACGCTGCTTGTCTATAACACGGCGATGATTCAGGCCAGCCGCTCCGGCTCGTATTCCTTCCAGATGATCTGCATGCTCTTCGGCGCGATCGTGCTGCCGCTGCTGCATACGGTGTTTTTCCTCGGCGGCAGCCTGAGCGCCATGCAGCTGATCGCCATCGCGATGATGCTGGTCTCCTTCGTGCTCATGAACCTCAAGGGTCTGACGCTCAGGGGCAGCTCCGGCAGGTTCTTTTTCTGGTGCGCGGCGCTCTTTGTCTCCAACGGCATGTATTCCATCATGCTCAATCTGCAGCAGCTTTCCATGCAGGGCGCGCAGCGCAACGAGATGATCATCCTCTCGTATCTGGGCATGTCCCTGCTGTACGCCGCCGTGCAGATTGCGCGCGACAAAAAAGCGCTGCTTGCCGGCTTGCGGATGAAGAAGGAGCCGCTCCTTTTCCTGCTGCTGTGCTGCATCTGTGCGACGCTCGCGGTGCACATGGTGCTCTACGTGCTCACCCTCGTTGACGCCACCGTGCTTTACACCATCGATAACGGCGGTGTGCTGGTGCTCTCCGTCCTCTATTCCCGCATCCTCTTCAAGGAAAAGCTCTCCTCCGCTCAGATCGCCGGCATCGCGCTGGCGGCGGTGAGCATCGTGATGCTCAGCCTGTAAATAAGCGCGGAGGTACAACATTGAACATCCTCAATATCCTCATCGCCGCCTTCGCCCTGCTGGGCGCTGTTGACCGGATGCTTGACAACCGCTTCGGACTGGGCGAGGAATTCGAGCGCGGCCTGCATCTCTTCGGCAGCCTCGCGCTGTCGATGATCGGCATGATCGTCATGGTGCCCCTGATTGCTCAGTTCATGACGCCGCTGCTCACCTTCTTTCACGAAACGCTTCACATCGAGCCATCCATCATCCCCACCTCGCTGATCGCCAACGACATGGGCGGCGCGGCGCTGGCCGTTCAGGTCGCCGCCGATCCGGCGCTGGGCATGTTCAATGGGCTGGTCGTCTCCTGCATGATGGGCGGCACCATCGCCTTCACCATCCCCGTTTCGCTGACCTCGGTGCGCAAGCCGCTTCACCGCGAGCTGCTGCTGGGCATGCTCTGCGGCATCGTCACCATTCCCGTGGGCTGCCTTGCAGGCGGACTGCTCGCCGGCATTCCCTTTGGCGCGCTGCTTGCCAATCTGCTGCCTCTGATTCTGTTTTCCGCGCTGATCGCCGCAGGCCTTGCCCTGTGCCCGGATCTGTGCGCGCGCATCTTCAGCGTGCTGGGCGTCTTCATCAAGGCGCTCATCACCGTGGGGCTTGCGCTGTCCATCCTGCGCTATCTAACGGGCGTGGAGCTGATCCCCGGGCTGACGACGCTGGAAGACGCAGCCGCCGTTTCCCTGAGCTGCAGCATCTTCCTGACGGGCGTCCTTCCCATGCTCGCGCTGCTTTCCCGCGCAATCACAAAGCCCATGCGCGCGCTCAGCCGCCTGCTTGCTGTCAACGAGCACAGCGTCATGGGCTTTGTCGCCACGCTCGCCTCCAGCGTCACCACGTTTGCCATGATGGACAAGATGGATAAAAAGGGCGTCCTGCTCAATTCCGCCTTCGCCATCTCCGCAGCGTTTGCCTTCGCCGATCATCTGGCGTTCACCATGTCCTTTAACCCGGATTACGTTTTCCCGGTCACGCTGGCCAAGCTTACGGGCGGCGTCTCGTCGGTGCTGCTTGGCTGTCTGCTGTGCAGGCGGCTGTACGGAAAGGAAGCGCAATCCCCCACGTCCTGAAAAAAGCATGGTTTTTGCGATATTCTATAAAGGAACGCACAAACCATACAAAAGCGTTCCCCGCATTCGCACGCAGGGAACGCTTTTTCTCTGCCGCTTACCGGCTTAATCCACGTATTTATAGCCGCCAAAGAGCTTCATCTTGTATTGGGTCGGCTCGTCAAGAGAATCTTGCGAACATCTTCGTCTTCAATCGCATCCGGCGCGCGGTTGATCTGCGTATATGCCTGCGCCGTTTGGTTCTCCATCATCGCCCGGCGCATGTGCTTGTGCATGCGCTGATTCCGTGATAAAATAATCAAAACGAAACAAACGGAGGGTTGACGATGCTGTTTTTCTTTGTCCGTCACGGCGATCCGTGCTATGATCCCGACTCCCTGACGCCGCTGGGGCTTCGTCAGGCGGAGGCCATCGGCAGGCGGCTGGCCCGCTATGGCATGGACCGCATCTACGCCTCCCCGATGAAGCGCGCCATGCAGACCGCGCAGCCCTTAGCCGAGCTGCTCGGCAAGGAAATCACCGCGCTTGACTTCGCCAGCGAGGTGCACGCATGGGATGAACTAACCCTCAAGCACGAGGACGGGCGGCGCACATGGGCGAACCTGCATCCCCCGACGGTCCGGCTCTTCGCCTCGCCCGAGGTGCGCGCGCTGGGCATGCGCTGGTACGATCATCCTGCCTTTGCCGGCACAACGTACAAGGTAGGCATGGAGCGCATCGCGCGGGAAAGCGACGCCTTTTTTGCGTCCCTTGGCTACGAGCACACCGACACGCCGGGCGTCTACCGCGTTACACGCGAAAACAACGAACGCATCGCGCTCTTTGCGCACGCAGGCTTTGGAGGCGCGTTCTTCAGCCATGTGTTGGGCATCCCCTATCCGCATTACGGACAGATGTTTGATCTGTGCCACAGCAGCCTGACGGTGCTTGAATTCAGGGAGCGCCACGGCGTCTGCGTTCCAAGCGTCCTCACGCTCTCCAATGACGCCCACCTGTATCACGACGTGCTGCCCGTCAACGACCGTCCGGCGTTCTGACGCAGGGCGCAAGAGAAGGAGGGAACGCAATGCTTCTTCATGAATTCATCTGCCATCTGGAAGAAAAGCATGGCTGCACGGCGGGCTGCGCCCTGTGGGACGCAAAAAGCGGCGAAACGCTGCTGTCACACAGAGAAGAAACCGTCTTCAAAAGCGCCAGCCTGATCAAAACGCCGATCATGCTCTGCGCGCTTGAGGACGTGGAAAAGGGGCTGATCTCCCTGGAAACAAGGATTTCCGTTCAGCCCGGTCAATGCGTGGGCGACGAAGCGCCCGTGATCCAAAACGGAACGGACGTGCCGCTTTGCGTTCTGCTTGAATATATGATTACCGAAAGCAACAACAGCGCCACCAACGTGCTCATCGATATGCTTGGCATGGACAAGGTGAACGTGTTCAGCCGGCGCATCGGGCTTGAAGACACCGTGCTGCGCCGCCACATGCTCGATTACGAAGCAGCGCGCAGCGGCAGGGAAAACCACACCAGCGCCAAAGACATGCGCCGTCTGTACACGATGCTGCTCACAGGCGAAGGGCTTACGCCGTTCATGTGCGAAACGGCGCTCCCCATCCTCCTGCGCCAGAAGGACAAGGAGCTGCTGATGGACGCCAATCCCGCGCAGAAGGCCGCCCACAAGACGGGCGGACTGAGCGACATTGCCCACGACGCCGGCATTCTCTTCGGCGAAAAGCGCACGCTGGTCTTTGCCGTGCTGGCGACCGCACCGGATGAAAGGCAGTGCGTCGCACTCCATCAGGAACTCAGCCCGCATGTGATGGCGCTGCTGGGATAACAGCCAAATCAGATGCCCGTCCGCTCAGGAACGGGTATCTTTTTTTCATGCGCGGCACGCATCCGGCATCGCCGCGCACGATTGAAAAGAGCTTCGATATTTGCTATAATTACGGAAGAAATACAGCCCATCAAAGAGGAGGCGGCAATATGGATAACTTTACGTTCTATGCGCCGACGTATTTTGCCTTCGGCAAAGACACCGAGCAGGATACCGGCAAGTACGTCAGGCGTTTTGGCGGCAGCAAAGTGCTCGTGCACTTCGGCGGCGGCAGCGTCATTCGCTCCGGTCTGCTTGATCGCGTGAAAAAATCGCTTGAAGCGCAAGGGCTTGCCTATGTGGAGCTGGGCGGCGTCAAGCCCAATCCCCGCAGCGGTCTGGTTTACGAGGGCATCGAGCTTTGCCGCAGGGAAGGCGTGGATTTCGTCCTCGCCGTAGGCGGCGGCAGCACCATCGATTCCGCGAAAGCCATTGCCGCCGGCGTCGTGTACGACGGCGATTTCTGGGACTTCTATCAGGGCAAGCCGGTTGACAACGCGCTGCCCATCGGCACGGTGCTGACCATCGCCGCCGCAGGCAGCGAAGGCTCCCCCGACTCCGTGATTACCTACGAGGACGGCATGTACAAGCGCGGCGCGAGCGGCGAAGGCCTGCGCCCGAAGTTCACCATCCTCAACCCCGCGCTCACGCAGACACTCCCGCCGTATCAGACCGCGTGCGGCATCACGGATATCATGGCGCATCTCTACGAGCGCTACCTGACGAACACGGCGGATGTAGAATGCACCGACCGCGTGATCGAGGCGCTGATGCTCACGATGATCAACGAAGCGCCCAAGGTCATGGCCGATCCTAACGACTATCAGGCGCGCGCCAACATTCTGTGGGCCGGCATGATGGCGCACAACAACTGCTGCGGCGTTGGCCGCACGCAGGACTGGGCCAGCCACGACATCGAGCACGAGCTTTCTGCCATCTACGACTGCGCGCACGGCGCGGGGCTTGCCGTCGTGATGCCGGCCGTATTCACCTACAACATGCACCACAACGTCATGCGCTTTGCGCAGGCGGCGGTGCGCGTGTGGGGCTGCGAGATGGATTTTGAACACCCCGAGCGCACGGCGAAGGCCGGCATCGACGCGCTGCGGCGCTTCCTTGTCTCCATCGGCATGCCCGTCAACTTTGCTCAGCTGGGCGCGAAGGAAGAAGATATTGAGCGCATGGCGCAGTGCGCCTGCTACGGCGACGCGCGTCAGGGCACCATCGGCGGCTTTGTCCCGCTAAGCAAGAAGGACGTGGAAAACATCTACCGCCTGATGCTCTGACAAAAGCGGGCAGTGCCCGCCTCCACATCCGAAGCACGCTGCAATCGCCGTTTCACCTGTGTCCGTGACCATGACTTCTACGCAATTTCCCGAACAGGAAAAAACAGACAGCCAACAAGCAAAGGAGTGAAACATATGCCCGGAATGCTCGGCACCAACATCGTCACACAGGTCGGCTTCATCGTCCGGGACGTGGAAGCCGCCAAGCGCAAGTTCGCCGCCTTTCTTGGCGTGGAGCCGCCCGAATGCGTGGACGGCGGTCAGTACGAAGTGACCGGCACGCGCTATAACGGCGAGCCCGCTCCGTACGCCAACTGCCTGATGGCGTTCTTTGACGCGGGCCCGAACGTACAGATCGAGCTGATTCAGCCCAACGGGGCAGCGAGTACATGGCAGGATCATCTGGATCAGTACGGAGAGGGCGTGCATCACATCGCCTTTCAGATCAAGGACATGGATGGAAAGATCCGCGCCTGCGAGCTTGCCGGCATGCCGTGCACCCAGCGCGGCAAATACGGCAATGCCAGCGGCGAATACGCGTACATCGACGCGAGGAACGATCTCAAGTGCTTCATCGAGCTGCTTGAAAACTATTGATATAGCGCCGCACGCAGGTGTTTTTCACGCAATATCTTATGTAACTAAAAGCGCTGTCCCGGGCAGATGAAAAGCCGCGGGGACAGCGCTTTTTTCGCGATATAAACAGGAACTGTCCGGCAAAGAAGCGCCCATGATCAGGGCTGTCTTTGCCGCTTATCGTAGATCTGCTCGTCTGCCTTTTTATCAAGCGATTCGCAGGCTTCGATAAACTCCGCCTGCGACAGGAAGATATGCGGCAGGGACGCTTCCGGCATGTCGCTTGCCTGCTGCGCACGCTTCTTGCGCTGATGCGAACCAAACAGCAGAAGCAGGATGATCGCAGCGCCGGCGCCCGTCAGCTTAGCACCCATGCCCGTCTCATCGGTCACCAGCAAGCCGATGCCGATAAAAAGAAACATGAGCGAAAAGCAGGTCATCGGAATGGCCAGACCCGACTTGCTCAGACGCTGCCACGGCTCCTGATGCGCACACAGCGGGCACTGACCGGTAATCTGCGTGTCCTTGAAATTCTTTCTCCTGACCTTTTTGACAAGGCGGTCCAGCTCAGTATTGGCGCTTACGATCGCATCGGTCTTCGCGGCAGTTGCCCGCCGCTTTGCCTGATCCTGAGATTTTTGCGTCATTGTGCCCCGCCCGTTATACTGGTCGCTCGTGCCCGTTACGGTAGAATGCTGCACGACCAGCTTGCCGCACTTTGAGCAGCGATACATATACTGATATGTTTTTTCGCTCGTTATGTAGGAATACTGATAAACGCCCATGTATGTTCTCCTCCGTTTTCTGCTGTGAAGCCCGGATCCGCTTCGTCTGATACAGAATAGTATACATCAGATGGGGACTGGACACAAGATAAGCCGGCAGCGAGCATCGAACCCGTGATTTTTTCCTTGAAAAGGGGCGCGATATGCAATAACACAATGAAAAACACCCCTGCGTTTTTCACACAGAGGTGATTGCCTCCGGAGCTGATGACGAGAATGAATCTCGTGATTTTTTCCTTGAAAAGGGGCGTGATATGCGTTTGCATAATGAAAAACACCCCTGCGTTTTTCACACAGAGGTGTTTTCTTCTGGAGCTGATGACGAGAATCGAACTCGTGAACCTCATCCTTACCAAGGATGCGCTCTACCGGCTGAGCTACATCAGCGCTGCAACAAAAGGAATTATAGCAGAAGACATGGTGTTTGGCAAGCCCCTTTTTCGATTTTTTTGCAGATTTTTTCAAAAACTGCCGTCTGATGCGTAAAAAGTCAGGCAGGATCAGAAAAAAACGAAAATCCTTGACTTTTGAGCCCCGGTTCTGTACAATAGACGCAGTTTCATATCCGACAGAAAGACGATGAAGGGAAGCATCTCGCTGCTTTGCACCCGCAGAGAGTCGGCGGCTGGTGAAAGCCGACGGGCAGGCGCGCAGATTCCTCATCCCGGAGTTGCGCAGGTGAAGAAAGTAATCTGCGACGGAAGACCCCGTGACCGGTCATGACTATTTCATAGTCTGCTAAGGGCCGTTTTGTCGGCTGAAGCAGGGTGGTACAGCGTAAATTGACGCCCCTGCCGGTGGATGCAACTCAGACATCCCGCCGGCAGGGGTGTTTTGTCAAGTGTTAAGGAGGCTATTTTCCGTGAGCAAAATCTACAACCCCGAACACATCGAACTCAAGTGGCAGAAGAACTGGGCGGACGCCCACTGCTTTGAGGCGAAGAGCGACAAGAGCAAGCCGAAGTTCTTCGGCCTGATCGAGTTCCCGTATCCCTCCGGCGCGGGTCTGCACGTCGGCCATCCGCGCTCCAACACCGCGATGGACATCATCGCCCGCAAGCGCCGCATGGAGGGCTACAACGTCCTGTATCCGATGGGCTGGGACGCCTTCGGTCTGCCGACGGAGAACTTCGCCATCAAGAACCACGTCCATCCGGCGGGCGTGACGAAGAAGAACGTCGATCACTTCCGTCAGCAGCTGCAGCGCATCGGCTTCTCCTTTGACTGGAGCCGCGAGGTGGACACCACCGATCCCAACTACTTCAAGTGGACTCAGTGGATCTTCCTGCAGCTCTACAAGCACGGCCTCGCCTACAAGAGCGAGATGCCGGTCAACTGGTGCCCGAGCTGCAAGTGCGGTCTGGCGAACGAAGAAGTCGTCTCTGGCCGCTGCGAGCGCTGCGGCGCGGAGGTCATCCGCCGCGTCAAGAGCCAGTGGATGCTCAAAATCACCAAGTACGCCCAGAAGCTGCTGGACGGCCTTGACGACGTCGATTTCATCGAGAAGGTCAAGACGCAGCAGCGCAACTGGATCGGCCGCAGCGAAGGCGCTGAAGTCGATTTTGCGATTGCCGATTCCGATATGAAGCTGCGCGTGTACACCACCCGCGCCGACACGCTCTTTGGCGCGACCTACATGGTCGTCGCGCCGGAGCACGCCGCCGTGGACGCGATGAAGGACCGCATCGAGAACTGGGACGACGTCATCGCCTACCGCGAAGCCGCCGCCAAGAAGAGCGACTTTGAGCGCACGGAGCTGGCCAAGGACAAGACCGGCGTGGAGCTCAAGGGCATCAAGGCGATCAACCCGGTCAACGGCAAGCTGATCCCGATCTTCATCTCCGACTACGTGCTCGTCACCTACGGCACCGGCGCGATCATGGCCGTTCCGGCGCACGATACGCGCGACTGGGACTTCGCCACCAAGTTCGGTCTGCCGATCATCGAGGTCGTCGCCGGCGGCGAGGACGTGCAGAAGGCCGCCTACACCGACGTCGAGGAAGGCGTGCTGTGCAACTCCGGCTTCCTTGACGGTCTGTCCGTCGCGGAGGCGAAGAAGACCATCATCGCCTGGCTGACCGAGAAGGGTCTGGGCGAAAAGAAGGTCAACTTCAAGCTGCGCGACTGGGTCTTCTCCCGCCAGCGTTACTGGGGCGAGCCGATCCCGCTGGTCAACTGCGAAAAGTGCGGCTGGGTGCCGGTGCCCGTGGAGCAGCTGCCGGTTCTCCTGCCGGACGTTGACAACTACGAGCCGACCGATTCCGGCGAATCCCCGCTCTCCAAGATTGACAGCTGGGTGAACACCACCTGCCCGTGCTGCGGCGGCGCCGCCAAGCGCGAGACCGATACCATGCCGCAGTGGGCCGGCTCCAGCTGGTACTTCCTGCGCTACGCCGATCCGCACTGCGATACCGACCTCGCCCGCTGGGAAGAGCTCTCCTACTGGCTGCCGGTTGACTGGTACAACGGCGGCATGGAGCACACCACGCTGCACCTGCTCTACTCCCGCTTCTGGAACCTGTTCCTCTACGACATCGGCGCGATCCCGAACAAGGAAGCCTACCTCAAGCGCACCAGCCACGGCATGATCCTTGGCCGCAACCCGGAGTGCTACGAGAGTATGACCACGATGGAGCGCTTTAACGCCGCGATGGACGGCATTGAGGCGTGGGGCGCTGAAAAGATCCTCAAGGACGGCGCGGACGCGCTGCCGGCGAAGGACGCCTTCATGGCGATGAAGGAAGACGAGCAGAAGGCCGTCATCGAGAAGCTGCTGGACGAAAAGAAGATGAACAAGTGGTGCGCCGAGAAGTACGGCGACTCCAGCAAGCACACCGCCGCCAAGATGTCTAAGTCCAAGGGCAACGTCATCAACCCGGACGAGACCATCGCGGAGATCGGCGCGGACGCCTTCCGCCTGTACGAGATGTTCATGGGCGCGTTTGACCAGGCGATTCCGTGGTCTACCGAGGGCGCGCGCGGCTGCCGCCGCTTCCTTGAGCGCGTGTGGCGTCTGCAGGACATGCTCACCGACGAGGAAGACGTGCGCAAGGAGATGGAAGTCGCGGTCAACTCCATGATCAAGAAGGTCACCGACGACATCGAGCGCATGAAGTTCAACACCGCCATCGCAGCGATGATGTCCTTCGTCAACGATATCTACACCAATGGCAAGATCACCCGCGGCGAGCTCAAGGCCCTGATGCTCTGCCTCAACCCGGTCGCTCCGCACATCACCGAGGAAATGTGGGAAGCGTGCGGCTTCGGCGAGCCGATCTACGCGCAGAGCTGGCCGAAGTACGACGAGAACAAGCTCGTCGCCGCCGAGGTCGAAATCGCGGTTCAGATCAAGGGCAAGGTACGCGCGCGCATCATGGTGCCGGCGAACCTGACGCAGGCCGACGGCGAAAAGCTGCTGGAGAACGAGACGGTCAAGGCGCTGGTGAACGGCGCGGTCGTGCGCAAGCTGATCTTCGTTCCGGGCCGTCTGCTCAACATCGTTTGCTAAGCGGGCTGTGCCCGCACCCACATCGCTTCGCGGCGGCTTGAATGGGATCGCACGGGCAGAAGGCCCTCCGATCCCCGGCTTTGCGCAGCGTCGTTTACGGGCGGCAGGCGGTGCCTGCACCCACTTCCGCTTCGCGGCGGCAGGCGGTGCCTGCACCCACTTCCGCTTCGCGGCGGCAGGCAGTGCCTGCATCCACTTCCGCTTCGCGGTAGCTTGAATCCGTTTCCTTCGGGCAGAGGACCCTCGGAAACTACTGAGCAATAATATAAGCGAGGGAACGCAAACTGCGTTCCCTCGCTTTTTATTTACTTATCGAAAAGATTGGTAATTTGAATCAGTCCTCGTTTTTCGCGTTCCCGCGCGTATTCCAGCACCTCTCTTGACCGTCCAGGGCGGCAGACCGCCGCAATGAGCACATCGCTCCGGCGGATCATTTCCCGGTTCGCGCTGGGTATTGCCACGCGCGGCGGCACGCTCCTTTCAAGGGGATAAAAGATGCCGTCAAACCCCTCCGGCACTTCAAGCTTTACCATGCCGGGGTGATATGCCGTAACGAGATAGCAATGAATAGCGGGATGTTCTTTCTTTGCTGCCCGCAGCGCACGGCAGGCAAGCGCATCGAATTTACCGTGATTGCCGACATAGAACTCCGTCACGCCGTTGCGATCAATCTGCTGCTCGACAGCCGCGCTCAATCGGGGAAGAATATCCTCCGATACATCGGCATGACCGATGAAAAAACAACGTTTTATTCTCATTTGTATCGCCCCGGAATAGTACTTATAAGTACTAGTTTGAATGATACTAACATACTCCGTGTCATAATGTCAATGAGCATCATGACATGGAGGTGAGGTTATGTATTTTAAGCGCATCAAAGATATGCGGGAAGACCATGACCTCTCTCAGACGGATGTTGCGCAGATTCTTGGCATCCAGCAAACTGTATATTCCCGTTATGAGCGTGGATATCAGACCATTCCTTTGCAGCATCTGATTGCGTTGGCAGATTATTATCACGTTTCTCTTGACTATCTGGTTGAGAGATCAGAAAATCTGAGCATTCGTTAAAGAAAAGAGGCGGTTTTCCAACCCGGAAAACCGCCTCTTTTGCTTTCTCAATAATCGCTTACGCCAGCTCAAATCCGACGATCATTCCGCCGTACTCCGCATAGAAGGAGCACAGACCGCCGAGCTTATCCACGATGACCTTCGCCGCCGGGAACTCGCCGAGGATATGGTCGCGCAGCAGCTTGGCGCTCGCCTCGTTGGCGCAGTGGTGGATATGCACCAGACCGCCGGCGAAGCCCATTTCCTTCATCGTCCTGAACAGCTGCGCCAGCGCGCGCTTGTCGCCGCGGCACTTGTCCGTCAGCTCCAGCGTGCCCACGTCGCTCGCCTTGCCGACCATGCGGATGCCCAGCATACCCACCAGCGTGGCAATCGTCGGGTTCACGCGGCCGTTGTTGGCCAGATTATGCACGCTTTGAAGCACGAACATCGTGCCCAGCTTTTCATGGTACGCGGTGATCTTCTCCACGATCTGATCAAAATCCAGCTTCTCGCAGATCATGCTGCGCAGCTTTTCGGCGATCATCGTCAGTTCGCTGCCGGCGGACAGGGAATCGATGATATGCACCTTTCTGCCGGGATGCTCCTCTTCGTACTGTTCCTTCGCCAGACGGGCGGCGTTGTAGCTGCCGGAGAGATTGCTGGAAATCGTGATGCAGAAAACGCGGTCCGCATCGCCGAAGGCCTCCAGATATTCCTCCGTGTTCGGGCAGGCCGTCGTCGTCTTGCCCTTGAAGGCGCGCAGCACGCTGACCATTTCCATGACGTCAAGCTTCGCGTCGTCAACAAAGATCCGCTCGCCGATGTTGATCTTCAGCGGCGCGGAAGAAAACGCAACGTCCGCAAGCGTATGGATATCGGCAGAAGAATCGGCAACAATTTTATATTTCATCATGATACGCCTCACATGTCCGGAAAAGTCAAGATGGCAGCAGTTTTTTTGAGTATATCAGCTTTGATAAACCCTGTCAAGGGAAGCGCGAATCGTTCATTGACGTTTCCAGTAACAGGATGTATAATACCTGTCAGGAGGATGAAGTTATGCCTGCATCGATTACAGCCTTCAGACTGCCCCGCTTCCGGGAGATTCCCGATGTGGGACTGTATCTGGACCAGACCGTCAAGTACATCAACCGCTATCTTGAGCCGCTGGGCGGAATGGAGATCACCTCCTCCATGGTCAGCAACTACGTCAAGAAGGGGTACATCAAAAACCCGATCCGCAAGCAGTACGACGCCGAGCAGATCGCCCACCTGATCGCCATCACGATCATCAAGAATGTCGTGTCCATGGAGCATTGCGCGCGTCTGTTTGACATGCAGAAGAAGATGTATTCCGTGGAAACGGCGTACAATTACTTCTGCTGCGAGCTGGAAAACATGCTCTGCTTCACCTTCGGCCTCAAGGACGAGGTGGACGCCATCGGAACGAGCAACACCGAGCTCAAGCGCATGCTGCGCAGCGTGATCATCGCTGTGGCGAACATCATCTACGTTCAGTACAGCTTCGAAACCGTCGTCATCGAGGACGCTTCGCAGGAACTGGGCTGACAGCTTCAACCGGATGATGCGTTTTTCTGAAAACAGGCATCCGTTTCTTCGTTTGAAGAAGCGGATGCTTTTCTTTTTGGTCCGATTGCGCGTCTTCTGCCTGAATCTGCGGCGTCCGATGATAATTTCTCCGCTTTCAGGACATCCTTTCAGCGATTGATGATGTATGTGCGCCGCACGGCGGAGAGGAGCAGCAAACATGACGCTAAGCAGCAAACTCCGGCCCTTTGGCCTTCGGGACAAGCTGGGCTATCTATTCGGGGACTTTGGCAACGACTTCACGTTCATCCTGTCTTCCAGCTTCCTTCTGAAGTTTTACACGGACGTCATGGATGTGCCGGCGGCTATCGTCGGCGTGATCATGATGATCGCGCGCTTTGTCGACGCCTTTACGGACGTAACCGTGGGACGGCTGTGCGACCGCAGCCGCGCAACGCCGCAGGGCAAATTCAAGCCGTGGATTCTGCGCGCGTGCGTGCCGGTGGCCGTCGCCTCCTTCCTGATCTATCAAAGCGGGCTGAGGCATCTTCCCCTCGCCTTCAAGGTTGGCTATCTGTTTGTCACCTATATTCTTTGGGGATCGGTCTTCTACACCGCGGTCAACATTCCCTACGGCTCCATGGCTTCCGCGATTTCCAGCGATCCGGGCGACAGGCAGTCGCTGTCCACCTTCCGCAGCGTGGGCAGCCTGCTTGCCGGTCTGGTCATCGGCGCCGGCGTGCCGATGCTCGCCTACGATCAGGTGGAGGGCAACACGATACTCAACGGCGCGCGCTTCACCGCGCTGGCCGGCGCGTTTTCCGTTCTGGCGGTCGTCTGCCATCTGCTGTGCTATTTTCTGGTCACGGAGCGCGTGCGCGCAGGGCAGGAGAGCGAAAGCAGAAAAGTCAGCATCCGCCAGATGCTCATCAACGCGATTTCAAACCGCGCGCTCATCGCGATCATCGCCGCGTCGATTGTCAATCTGCTCGCCACGCTCACGCTGCAGTCGATGGCCAATTACGTCTTCCCCAACGTCTACCGCAGCACGCAGGCGCAGTCCGTCGCCACCTTCCTGATGACGGGCGGCATGCTGTTCTCCGCAGCCTTTGCAAAGCCTCTGACGCAGCGCCTTGGCAAGGCGGAGGTTTCCGGCGGCGCCAACGCCGTCGCAGCGGCCATCTGTCTGCTACTTTATGTCCTCCGTCCGCAGAATGTCTGGGTCTACGTGCTGCTCAGCACGGTCAATTTCATGGCGCTGGGCGTCTTTACGATGGTTTCCTGGGCGCTGATCACCGACGTCATCGACCATCAGGAAATCCTGACCGGCGTGCGCGAGGACGGCTCGGTCTACGCGCTGTATTCCTTCGCGCGCAAGCTGGGTCAGGCGGCGTCCGCCGGACTCTCCGGCTTCCTGCTTTCCGCCATCGGCTATTCGCAGGAAACCGCCTTTGACCCCGGCGTCGTGCACGGCATCTACAGCATCGCCACGCTCCTGCCGGCGGTGGGCTTTGCCATCCTTGCGGCAATCCTCTTCTTCTGGTATCCGCTGAAAAAGACGCTCGTGGAATCCAACGTGCTTGAACTGAAAAAGCGGCATGAAAACGGCTGATCCTTTATACCGCGCAAAGCGATAACGACCTCATCCATCCTTATCACCCACAGGCACAGCAAAAAAGGCCCTTCACGGGCCTTTTATCATATCGTTTTCAGTATCCCGGCCAGCGCCTCGTCCGCAGCCTTCATCCGCTTTCGATAGGCGGCATACGCCGGACTCAGCCGTTCCATCGCCGGAATGAACACATCCGTATATCCGTTTTGCTGCTGAAACGCCTTCATCGCTTCCATCAGCCGCGCAGGCGCAGACACCCGGTATTCCGGCGTCTCTTTCATCGCCATAACCGTGCGGATGATCTCTTCGTGCTCTTTCAGATACGCGCCGGGATCCTCGCTCATGCGCACAACGGCGGCATGCATATCCTCCATCTGCTCCACGGGCAGCGCAGATGTCGTTTCATCAAGAAGCGCCTGCAGATCCTGCGGCAGCTCAAGCGGCGGCAGCGCGTCCAGCCAGCGCAGAATGGTTTCATATGCCTCCATCTGCTGCGCGCTCCCGATGGGCATGAACAGAAAATGCGCGAAGTGCAGCGAAACATACTGTCCAAAACACCCCGGAAACGCATCAAGCAGTCGGTCCGCGATGGTTGCGCCCGCCTCCAGCGCACTGAGTTCGGGCTCAATTTCCTCCGGCGTTGCACCTGCGGACAACTGCTCCAGCAGCGCGTCCTTTCTGCTCCGGCGCTGCGCGTCGATGCGCCGCCTGACGATCACGGCGCCAAGCGCCTTCGCCCGGTCGCCTTCAAGGATTTCCCGTATCTCTGCGACCGATACGCCAAGCCTGCGGTATACAGCAATCGCAGCGAGGCGGTCAATGTCCGCTTCGCTGAATGTCCGGTAGCCGTTTTCCTGCGTCCGGGGCGCAATCAGCCCCTGATCGATATAATACTCGATCGCCTTGCGCGTCAGTCCGGTTGTCCTCATCACGTCATGAAGCGTCATGGCCGTCACCTCCTGTATCAAGGATACACCCGTCCCCGGGGGACAGGTCAAGCGGGCAGAGTCCGCATCACGCACGTCTGCGGCCGGGATTTCCAGGCAATTTCCGATGTGTTCAAAAAATCCGCCCAAAGCTCCTTGGGCGGATGAAATGTTTATTCCTGTCCGATCATGTCCCACAGGCGCTGGAGCTCGTCCGCGCTTTCATAGGTGAGCACGATCTTTCCCTTCTTTTCGCTGCCTTCCATTTTGACCTTCAGTCCCGTGGCATTCCTCAGGCGCTCGGTCAGCTCTTCATATTCCACCGGCAGCACAGCCTTGGGCTTCTGCGGCTTCTTTTCCGGGGACTGCTTCGCCGCGGCCTCCAGCTGACGCACGCTCCAGCCAAACTGCAGCGTTTTGGCGAAGAGATTCGCCTGCTGCTCGCGGCTGGCAATGCCCGCCAGCACGCGCGCATGACCGGCAGTGATGCTGCCCTCGATGACAGCGGATTGCATCTTCTTGGGCAGGGTCAGCAGGCGCAGCAGATTAGCGATCGCCGGACGGCTGCGGCCCAGACGCTCTGCGACGGCCTCCTGCGTCAGCGCGCACTCGTCCATCAGCGCGCGGATGCCCTGCGCCTCTTCAATCGCATTGAGGTTTTCGCGCTGGATGTTTTCAATCAGCGCCGCCTCCTGCTTCTTGATCTCGTCCCAGTCGCGTACGATGGCCGGAATCGTCTCCAGATTCGCGATGCGCGCCGCGCGCCAGCGGCGTTCGCCAGCGATGATCGTATAGCGCTTCCCCTCGCGGGCGACAAGAATGGGCGAAAGCACGCCGCTGTGGCGGATGGACTCCGCCAGCGCCAGCAGCGCATCGTCGTCGAAATTTTTGCGCGGCTGATTGCGGTTGGGGTCGATTTCACCGACCGGAATTTCGCAGACCGCGTCCGCCGGCACGACGGCAGCCTTGTCCGCCTCCTGCGCCTCAACGGATTCCACAACCTCTTCCACATCCGGCAGGATCGCGCTCAGACCCCGGCCAAGACCCATTTTCTTCGCCATAATGCTATTCCTTCCTCATTTCAGATAACGGTGATTTGCAAATAAAGCCTTCCCCTTTGAGACTGCAGCCTGCCGCGCCCTGTGGGCGATTCAGGCAGGCGGAGTGCTTGCACGACTGTTCAGTTTCCCGGAGAAGGCAGCACGGCGAAGCCGTGACGGATGAGGTTTATGCTTATCGCGCAAGGAATTCCTTCGCCAGCTGCTGATAGCTCTGCGCGCCGATGGACCGCGCATCGTAAAGATGGATCGGCAGTCCATGACTGGGCGCTTCGCCCAGACGCACATTGCGCGGGATGACGGTATTGTACACCTTGCCCTTGAAGACCTTGCGCACCTCCTGCGCAACCTGAAGACCCAGATTGGTGCGCGCATCCAGCATCGTCAGCACGACGCCCTCGATATTCAGCCGCCTGTTGATCTTCTGCACCTTCTGCACGGTGCCCATCAGGGCGCTGACGCCCTCCAGCGCGAAGTATTCGCACTGAATGGGAATCAGCACGCCGCTGGCCGCGCACAGCGCATTGAGCGTGATCAGTCCCAGCGACGGCGGGCAGTCGATGAAAATATAGTCAAAATCGTCCTTGGCGCTGGAAAGCGCGTCCGCCAGAACATGCTCGCGATGGTCCATGCCTGCCAGCTCGATCTCCGCGCCAGCCAGACGGATATCCGCAGGAAGAACGAACAGCGTCTTCACCGGCGTCTTCGCCAGCGCATCTTTAAGCGCCACCTGTCCGGCCATAACCTCGTAAACGGTCGGCGTCTTTTCCTTCACGCGCACGCCCAGACCGCTGGATGTATTGCCCTGCGGATCAGCGTCCACGACGAGCACGCGCTTGCCCTCCGCCGCCACGCAGGCCGCCAGGTTCACGCTCGTGGTCGTCTTGCCCACGCCGCCCTTCTGATTGGTGATTGCGATAATTTTAGCCATGATATTCCTCAAATCCGCAGATTTCCTGCCCCGCATGACGCGGCGGAAGGTTTATTCGGTCTGCTGGTTTTCTTCAAGCACGCGCATCAGGTACTCCCGCTCAAATTCATCCAGCGGGAAACGCGCGGCGAGCACGCGCATCGCCGCAAAGGAGCCTTCGCGCGAAAAATCAAATAACTGCGACTGCAGTTCCGGCGTCGCCGGCGCGCTGTCATAGACAAGGGACAGCAGACGGTCGGACAGATCGCGGATCTGGTCGGTCGTCACGCGCACGCGCGCGCCGCCGCGCACGACGAGCATCGTGCGCTCCGTCCCCAGATACACGGCGTTAAAGAGCGACGAGTCGATCTTCGTCAGCAGCGCAGGCAGCGTGTCCTGCGTGCGACCAAAGCGCACAAGCGTCTGGTTGACATTATAGATCATATCGGGACAGCGATCAATCAGCGCATCGCCAAGCGCGGCGCGCAGCATCGCATCAATGCGGTCAATTCTGCCGGGCATTCAAGTCCCTCCCTCCGGATCCTCCTGTCTACGTCGTCATCAGCAGTCTTCAGGCGCAGACTGCGCCATGATCACCCTATATTGTACACGCACAGCGCGCACTCCCGCAAGGGGTTTTGACAAAATCACGCGAAAACGGCGCGCCATCAGCGCAGCATTTCCTCCCTGGGCAATCGCGCAAGCAGCAGCGAAAGCACGCATGCAAAGAGAAAAATCGCAATGCACACGACAAACGGCATACGCAGCGAGATCTCCGCCAGCATGCCGACGATGCCGGGGAAAACCGCCGTCAGCAGCGCGGTCGTCGCGTAAACCAGACCGCAGATGCGGGCGCGTTCCTGCGCATTGGCGCTGATGAGCATGAGGGAGCGGACCGTGGGCGCAAGAATGGCAAGGGAAACTGCCTCCAGCGCACAGGAGACGATCAGCAGCGGCAGCGCCGATACGCCAAAGGAGGCCGCCAGCAGGAGCGCAAGGGAGGCGATATACGCGCCAAAGCCCATGAGCAGCGGCTTTTTGAAATTCGCCAGAGAGATTCTGGGAACGATGATAAACGAACCGAAGAGCATCACCAGATTCTTGAAGGTGGAAAACAGAACAATGTTGCCTTGCGAAACGCCCATCGAATCAAACACGAGCAGCGCCCAGTAGGTGCTCACCAGCGTCGTCACCAGCGAATGCGCAGCGAGGATGCCGAAGGTCAGCAGCATTCTGCGGTTGAGGACAAGCCTCACGTATACCTCTCTGCATTCAAGGAGCAGGAAAAGAATCGATTTATCCTTCGTTTCCTCGCGCCGCCGCACGCCCATCTTCGTTTCCGTGGAAAAGATATGCACCAGAAGGAACTTGACCGTCATGGACGTGCCGGTGATGCCGTAGAGCACGCGCATCGTCGGCACAAGGCCAAAGGCGTCGATGGCGAATTTGGAAAGCGGCGCGATGAACGCGGCAATCAGGCCGAGCGCATGCGTCAGCGACAGCGCAGGCAGCACGTCCTTCGCGTCCAGATCCTCCATCATCAGCAGATCCCACGAGTTTTCCGTCACACGCCACGCGCCGTTGAACAGCGCCGCGGCAATGAACCAGTTGACATCCTGAGACGCCATCCAGATGAACTCCGGCACCGACCACGCCAGCGTATCGAAAATCACCGTCGTCCACCGCCGCCCCAGCTTATCGGTGATGACGCCGGAAAGGGTGGAGAAAATCACCTGCGACACGATGCCGATGCTGGCCACCATGCCGATATCCGCCGGCGACAGCCCCAGCGCCGCCATATACAGCGACGCATACGGAAGGCACAGATTATACGGAATGCCCCAGAGCGGCTCCGTCCACAGGCACGCGCGCGCATTGCCCCTGATGGTCAGCAGCGTGCGCAGCAGCGCGTTTTTCATGAAGAACTGAGCGATTCGTTTCATCCTCTGCACCCTCCCGTTTCAGTCAGCATCATTATACATAGCGCCGGGGGCAGATGCAAGCGAGAACAGGAAGGAGTTTTCGTAGTGATGAAGATATGCGGCAAAAGGGGGAGGGGGGGAAGTATAGGTTATGCTCCAATGAGTTAGATCCTGTTTACGCGACAGGAGAACGCGCTCCGCTGGGCCAAGGAGGGATAGGGGGGGGATTGTGCATCCCCCCTCTTCCCCCTTGGATCCCTTCACCCCTTGCAACTAGTCTGTAGGGGACTGATCTTAAACGCCAAACCGATAAGTGTAGAAAACTAAGAACTTGCATGCTCAGCTTGAAGCTCGCGGAACCGCAAGCGGTTGACTCGCTTCTTCTTATCTGTAGATCTTCGGTATACGGAAGTTTCGCATCTTGGATCGCAAGTTTGATTCTCGTAGTACCTTTCACAACTCTGGGTCCAGGGGCGCATCCGGGAAATTCGCATAGTCGCGCAAGCGCTCCTTGCGAGTTCCATGGAAGAATCAGAAATCCCCCTGATCTCCCAGGCCTCAGCGGAGCGCGTAACCTGATGCATATACTGAACAAGATTGCTGATGCTTAAAGGATAGCTTACGATCCAATCAGTCCATCTCCCACCCTTCCGGCAGTTCAAGATTTACATATCCCCAAAAATCGGCTATACTGAACCTATCAAGCCGGCGGAACGCCCTTCCGCCGCAGAAGGAGGACCCCGATGCTGACATCGTCTCTCGCTGCACAGGCGCTTGCCCGCGCACTTGCCTGCGGCGGTACCTTTGCCGAAATCTTCTATGAAGACACCACCGAATGGAGCGCCATTCTCAGCGCAAACCAGATCGAAAACGCGGCGCTTTCCCGTCCCCGCGGCGCAGGCATCCGCGTCTATGACGGTCTGCGTTCCATCTACGTCTACACCTGCGACGTGAGTCCTGCCGGCCTGCTTCGCTGCGCGGATCGCGCCGCAGCCGCTGTGACGGACACCAAGGGCAGCGGACGCGATGTGACGCTGCGCGAATCCGTCACGCCCAATATCCATAAGATCGCCCTGCCGGTGCTTTCCGTTCCCGCGAAGGAGCGTGCAGACGTCCTTCGCGCGGTCAACAGCGCCGCCCGCGCGGTGAGCGATTCCATCGTGCAGGTCCGCGCCGGGCTGACCGCCAAGGAGCAGCACGTGATCATCGCCAACAGCGAAGGTCTGTTCACCGGCGATACGCGCACGTATACGCGCCTTGCCTGCTCCGTCGTCGCCAGCGACGGAAAGGAAAACCAGACCGGCTTCTTCGGTCCGGGCGCGCACATGGGCTTTGAGTTCTTCAAAACCCGCATCGATCCCGCCGCCGCGGGCGAGCGCGCGGCAAAGCAGGCCGCCACGATGCTCACCGCGCCCTACTGCGCCGCCGGCGAAATGCCGGTCGTCATCGCAGGCGGTTTTGGCGGCGTCATCTTCCATGAGGCCTGCGGCCACTCGCTGGAGGCGACGAGCGTTGAACCGGGCATGAGCGAATTCGCCGGCAAGCTTGGTCAGCAAATCGCCGCGCCCTGCGTCACCGCCATCGACGACGGCACGATGGAAAACGAATGGGGCAGTGAGAACATCGACGACGAGGGTACGCCGACCACGCGCCTGACGCTGATTGAAAACGGCGTGCTGAAAAACTACATGATCGACCGCCTCAACGGCCTGAAGATGGGCATGGCGCCCACCGGCAGCGGACGGCGTCAGGACTACACCTACGCCCCGACCAGCCGCATGAGAAACACCTACATCGCCGCGGGTCAGGACGACGAAGAGGAAATGATCCGCACGATGGGCGACGGCCTGTTTGCCAAGGCGATGGGCGGCGGCAGCGTCAACCCGGCGACGGGCGAATTCAACTTCGCCGTCAACGAGGGATACCTTGTCAAGGACGGCAGGATCGTCTCGCCCGTGCGCGGCGCGTCCCTGATCGGCAGAGGCAGCGAAATTCTCATGCGCATCGACCGCGTCGGCAGGCACATGACAATGGAGCAGGGCGTATGCGGCAGCCTGAGCGGCAGCGTGCCCACCAACGTCGGCCAGCCGATGATCCGCGTGAGCAAACTGACCGTCGGCGGAAAGTGAGGAAAGCGTCATGGATATGAACATCAATGAATTTATCGCCCGGGCGCTTGAGGCCACCGCGCAGGCGGGCATCTCCCCGGCGGAAGTGAGCTGCAGCATCTCCGATGCGTTCAGCGTCCGCGCGCGCAATGCGCAGCTGGAAGACTACAAGGTGAGCGAAAAGCACAGCATCACCCTGCGCGGCAAGGTGAACGGGCGCATCGGCACGGCGCGCACGCAGGCGCTGGACGAAGACAGCCTCGCGCTGCTGATTCAGGGCGTCAGGGAGAGCGCCGAGCTGATTGAAACCGAGGAGCAGGACGAAATCCTCCCGCCGGATGAGCGCTATGAAACCGTCGTGAACTTCAACGAGGCGCTGGAGGGCATCAGCGCGCAGGAAAAGATCGCGTTGGCGCTTGGCATCGATCAGCTGATGCAGGGCGCCGACGCGCGCATCAAGCCGGATGACACGGTGGTCGCAACCTCCTGCAGCACCTTCACGATGAAGAACTCGCTGGGACTTGATCTTTCCCACCGCAGCAACATGATCTATTCCTTCACCAGCGCGCTGGCGAAGGACGGCGACCGCGCGGCGACGGGTTTCAAGCTCCACTGGGGCTACGGCATGGACGCCATCAAGCCCGAAGCGCTGGCGGCGGAATGTCAGGAGGACGCGCTTTCCCAGCTCTACGCCGGACGCATGAAGAGCGGCAAATACCCCGTCGTCATCAAGGGCAGCGCGATGAGCGACCTGCTCTCCACCTTCTGCGGCATCTTCTCCGCCGAAAACGCGCAGAAGGGCATGTCCCTGCTCGCCGGCAAGGAAGGCGAAACCATCGCCAGCGCCTGCGTCACCCTGCGCGATGATCCGCTGATGGATTGGGGACTTGCCAGCAGCCCGTTTGACCGCGAGGGCGCGGCGACGTTCAGAAAGAACGTCATCGAAGGCGGCGTGCTTAAAACCCTGCTGCACAACCGCAAGACCGCGAAGAAGGCGGGCTGCAAAACGACCGGCAACGCAGCCGGCGCGGGACAGGTTGCCCCGACGAACTTCTATTTCGTTCCCGGTGAAAAGACGGAGGACGCGCTGCTTGCGCAGCTGGGCGACGGATTGTATCTGACGGAAGTGACCGGCCTGCACGCGGGCGCCAACGGCGTCTCCGGCGATTTCTCGCTCCTGTCCAAGGGCTTTGAGGTCAAGGGCGGCAAGAAGGTGCGCGCGGTTGAACAGTTTACCGTCGCGGGCAACTTCTATCAGCTGATGAAGGATATCCTCGAGGTGGGCGCGGAGCTCAAGTTCGAGGGCTCACCCATCGCCTCCCCGGCGGTGCTCGTCAGGGAGATCAGCGTCGCGGGCGAGGATTGAGACGGGAGACCTCATCCGTCAGCCCTGCGGGCTGCCACCTTCCCCAAAGGGGAAGGCCTTTGCAGCGGTTTTAAGCAGATTTGAATTATCTCATATTTTCGGCAAAGCGCACATCAAGCCTTCCCCTTTGGGGAAGGTGGATCGCCGAAGGCGAGACGGATGAGGTCTTCGCCCGCAGGCGACGCTTTTGGTTCCAAACAAAATAAACGGATGCAGATCCAAACCGGTCTGCATCCGTTTTTATTTTACTTAGTATTCAACCTTGCCCCTGCCGTCACAGGCGCTGCAGTCCTGCGTCTTAAGACCCCGGCACTTGCCGCAGTCTTCCTTCACCGTTTCATACTTGCTGCCCTTGCCGGAGTAATTGGGCACGGACACGCGCTTTTCAAAGTAGCCCCTGCCGCCGCACTGCGTGCAGGAAACCTTGCCGTTGCTGCAGCTGGTGCAGTCCTTCGTGCGCGTGGTGGTGCTGCTGGAAGAGGACGAGGAGGAACTCCAGCTGCTGGAAGAAGAGCTCGACCAAGAAGAAGACGATGAGGAACCAGAGGCAGAACTCTTGGAAGATGCGGCAGAACTGAACGTCCCTCCTTTGGGGGTGTCCTTTGTTTTAAGGTATGGGATTTTCTTGCCGGAGACCGGAGAAAAATCTTTGATCTTGTTACTTCTCAAATCCAAAGACTTCAGCTTGTTCATCCCGGAGAGGTGCGTGAGGTCGATGATCTGATTATCAGCCAGATACAACTCTGTCAGATCGGTCAGCCCGGAAAGCGGCGTAAGGTCGATGATCTCATTTTTTTCCAGATTCAAAGTCGTCAGATCTGTCAGCCCGGAAAGCGGCGCGAGGTCGACAATCTCATTCGCACTCAGACCCAAATATGTCAGTTTGGTGAGTTCACAAAGGGGCGTAATATCGGTGATCTGATTGATTCCCAGCTCCAAAGCCGTCAGATTGGTCAGCACGGAAAGAGGCGTGATATCGATGATCTCATTGCTGGGTATCCACAACCTTGTCAAATTGGTCAGGCTGGCAAGGGACGTGAGGTCAGTCAGTTTATTGTTGTGCAGATTCAAATAAATCAGACCGGTCAGCCCGGAAAGGGGCATGATGTCGGTGATCTCATTGTTGTTCAGATCCAAAGTCGTCAAATTGGTCAGGCCGGAAAGCGGCGCGAGGTCGGTGATCTCATTTCCGCTCAGATCCAAAGCTATCAGATTGGTCAGCCCGGAAAGGGGCGCGATGTCGATGATATCATTTGCGAACAGCTTCAAATCCGTCAGATTGGTCAGCCCGGAAAGGGGCGTAATGTCGGTGAGCTGATTGTATTCCAGATTCAACGTTCTCAGATTGATCATTCTGGAAAGGGTCGTAAGGTCGATGTTCTTATTGCTCCTCAGATTCAAAGCTGTCAGACTGGTCAGCCCGGAAAGGAGCGTAATGTCGGTGAGCTCATTGCCAGTCAGATTCAAATCTGTCAGATTGGTCATATACCCGAAGTCCGATACGTCAGAGATTTTTTGAGCGACAACTTCCAGCTTTGTAACCTTCAGAAGATCCTCATAGGTAATGTCTCCCTTGTTTTTTCCAAGCGTCTTACGCACCGCCGCCTCAACCTTCGCTTCAGCGAAGGGATGCGCCTGCGCAAGCGGGTTTTCCTCCGCCGTTGATGCATCAGCCGCGGCGCACATGCTGCACTTTCCATCCTCGCAGTTTTCCCCTGTGCAGGCGACCTTCGTCATGCCGCCGCCGAAGGCTTCCATCTCCTGATAACCAAGGCCATTGCAGGTATCGCATACGGCGTCCCCGCCGCAGAATTCACATTCCTTTTTGCATGTGGGGCAGGCGCCGTTGCTGCAGCCCGCCGTGCATGCCACCTTCGTCATGCCGCCGCCGAAGGCTTCCATCTCCTCATAGCCCAGTCCGTTGCAGGTATCGCACACAGTATCCCCGCCGCAGAGGACGCAGGATTCCGCCAGCGCAGGAACAAAGAGCGTAAGACAGAGCAGCAGCGCGAAGAATTTCTTCATAACATGACCTCCTTAGGGATGAATGCTTCTGTTACATATAATGGTATATCTTTGCACAAGGATTGTCAAGGACGGACTGGATTTCCCTCCTGATAATGCCATGATAACCCAAGAGGTGGGCGCACGCGTCGCATTGCATGCGACAAAACCGCGCTGTTTCGCGGACTTTGTCAGCCGCTGAAACAGCGCGTGGTTATATACATCGCAGGCCCCTGCGGGCGGGATGCGGACGACCAATGGTCGCCCCTACAGGTTTGCGGTCATCCCGCCTTGTAGGGGCGCGCATTGCGCGTCCGCGAAAGCACGACCTATCACAGCGCCTTGAGGTGGAACTGCTCGGAGCAGTAGTCGCCCCACGGCTTCTTGACGATGATGCCGTGGAGCATCAGCTCGTCGCCGCCGTAGATGGCGCCGGTCTCCACGTCCTGATAGTCAAGCTCCGGATCAAGGCCGCGCAGCGTCAGGCGCACGTCCTTGGGGTTGGGCTGGCCAAGGGTAAAGACATGGGTGACGATGGCTTCCTTCTTGTCCTCGCTCACGCACATCCACGCCGTCTGGTTGCCCTCATAGGGGCTCTTGAGGCGGAAGAACGTGCCGTAGAGCAGCAGCTCCTGCATGCCGCGCACCTTATCGGTGAGCTTGGCAATCTCCTCGATCTCCTCATCCGGCAGCTCCAGCAGGTTGAGCTCGTAGCCGTACGTGCCGCCCATCGCCACCGCCGCGCGGGTCGCCAGCGGCGTGCTGCGCCCGGTCTGATGGTTGGGCACGGCGGAAACATGCGCGCCCATGCAGCTCTGCGGGAAGACCATGGAGGTGGAATACTGGATGCGGCAGCGCATGTGCGCGTCGGTATCGTCCGTCGTCCACGCCTGCGGCATCAGGCACATCATGCCCAGATCGTAGCGTCCGCCGCCGCCGGCGCAGGACTCAAAGAGCACATCGGGATACTTTTCAATGATGCGGCGCATCACGCTGTAAAGGCCGAGGATATAGCGATGGCCCAGCTCCTGCTGGCGCTGCGCCGGCAGCTGCTCGCTGCCCCACATGGTAATGAAGCGGTTCATATCCCACTTGACGTAATCGACGTTGCCGCGCTTCATGGCCGCCGTGATCGCCTCCACGACGTAATCCTGCACGTCCTGACGGCTCATATCCAGCGTCAGCTGATGGCGGGATTCCACGCGGATATACTCGCCCGCATGGATGCACCAGTCAGGATGGGCGCGATAGAGCTCGCTGTCCGGGGAGATCATCTCCGGCTCGACCCACAGACCGAACTTCATGCCCAGCGCATGGATCTTTTCAGAGAGACCGGCAATGCCGTTAGGCAGCTTTCGCTTGTCGTCAAACCAGTCGCCCAGAGAGGAATTATCCGCATCGCGATGGCCGAACCAGCCGTCGTCCAGCACGAACAGATCGATACCCGCCTTCTTGGCGCGCGCGGCAAGGGCGACGAGCTTCTCCTCGTTGAAGTTAAAGTACGTCGCTTCCCAGTTGTTGATGAGGATCGGGCGCTTGCTGCCCGCGTATTTGCCGGTCGTGATGCGGCGATGGACGAGCTTGTGGAAATTCTGGCTCATGCCGTTGAGGCCGTCGGGCGAATAGCACAGATAGGCTTCCGGCGTCTGGAAGGACGCGCCCGGCTCCAGCGTCCAATTGAAGTTGAAGGGCTGAATGCCGATCATCGCGCGGGCGGACCAGTTCTGATCCACCTCAACCGTCGCCTTGAATCCGCCGGAATAGCACAGCGCAAAGCCGTAGACATCGCCGGCATCTTCATTCGTATTGGATGCAAGCAGCGCCATGAACGGGCTGGTCTGCACGGAGGACGCGCCGCGGGCGCTGGAGACGCCCTGCTCGCCCGGGGCGATCTTGCGGGTATAAAGCTGACGCTCGCGCGCCCACGCGCCGCTCATGGTCATCAGCGTGTAGTCGGAATACTCAAAATCCACGCAGGCGGAATACGCACGGTCGATGACGGCGGGCGCATCGCCGCCGTTTTCAATCAGCGCGCTGCGGGCGATGACGTCAAGATCTTCATAAATCGTATAGTACAGCTTAACGCGGATGCCGCTGAGGGCGTCGGCCAGCGTGAGAATCAGGGTCTGCGCCTTGTCGCCGCGGGCGCTGGGCAGGCCGGGCAGCTCCGGCTTGCCCTCGATGATCTCATGGGACGCGTAACGCAGATCCAGCGCATGCGTGCCGTCCTGATGGATGACATGGAGCATGCCCTCGCGCAGATCGCCCACGCCGTACGTCGGGCATTCCTGCGGAAGATGATCCAGCGGCGTCTCGTGCAGGGAGAATTTCTCGTCGCTCTGCGGATATCCATCCTGCATTCTGCGGGAAACCATCTTGTCGCTGATGCGGCGCACACGCTTGCCCCAGTACAGATGCAGCGGATAAAGATCGGCAGCCATGCGAATGACATAGCTGATGCGGTCATTGCTCAGATTGAAACACTTTGTCTGCGAATCGTAGATAATGGACATGATATCCTCCCCGTGTTCATATAGAATCTTTCTGATCTTCAGCAAAAGCCGGCCCCATACGGGCTCAATATATTATAGCACAGCACACCCCTATCCACAAATAGGCTCTTCAATGAACTTTTCAGCCGTATCCCAGCGGAAAAAACGACAATATTGAACCAAATATGAAATTGTAAATCTTTCTCTTGCAAAAACAACGCATTTGTGGTAGCATCAGAAAGGAATATGAATCATTCCGCCCCCGATGATGAAAAAGCAGGCCCCGCCCGCTTCACACCCGAAATGTTCTGCAGGCACGGCATCTTCTGCAAACGCATGAAAAGCTTCCGTGCATTTTTCAGCAGAGCAAAGGAATCGCCATCGGCGGAGGATTACGGAGACGGTTTTGGCGCCGGCTCCTTTTGAAAGCGAGGGAAAAGGTTTGGCGATCATCCGGGAAATCACCACCGTGGCCAGCGTCGCCATGCCCGTTGCAGAAGCATGGCGCGTGAAGCGCTGCCGCTATGCCTCCGAGGGCACATCTGCCGGCCGGCTGTGCATCGCCACGGGCATCCATGGCGATGAAATGATGGGTCAGCTCGTCGTATTCGGCGTCGCGCGCCGCATCATGGCGCAGCCGGAACACCTGCACGGTATTGTCGATATCTATCCGATGCTCAACCCGCTGGGTCTTGACTGCGGCTCGCGCATGGTTCCTTCCACCGCGCAGCTGGACATGAACCGCGCTTTCCCCGGCCGTCCGGACGGAACCGCGCTTGAAAGCGTGTGCTGGCGCGTGCTGGAAGACATGCGGGGTGCTGATCTGGTGCTGGACATCCATGCCAGCACCCAGAACAAGAGCGAGCTTTACGAAGTGCGCATGAACACGCCGCATGCCGAGGAGCTGATCCGGCAGGCGCGCGCCCTGTGCCCGGAGCTGATCTGGGTCTATCCCGACAACAATCTGTATTCCGGTTCCCTGACCGGCACGCTGGTGGAGCTTGGCACGTCGGCGCTGATCCTTGAAGCGGACGAGCGCCATCGCCGCCCGCACGAGATCGCCGAGCGCGTGGTTGAGGGCATCATGTGCAAGATGAAGGACATGGGCCTTTGGACAGGCGACTGCGCGCTGACCGTGCCCAGGGACGAGGACATCCCCTGCATCCGCACGGAGGAAGAAATCTGCGTCATCACCTGCGAAGCCCCGGGCGTGTATGTGCCGCTGGATCACATCGGCAAGCGCGTTGAGGAGGGCGAGCTGCTGGGCATGGTCATCGACGCGCTGGAAGGCAGCGTGCGTGAGGAAGTGCACGCGCCGGCATCCGGTCTGGTCTTCTCCCAGCGCAGCTACAGCGCCGTTTATCCGGGCACGCTGATCGCCCGCGTCAAGAAGGAGGTTCAGGCATGAAAAAGGACATCCTCCTTACCGTACCGTCCTATTTCCGTGACGACATGAACGTCATGGGCTATCGCTTTGGCAAGGGCGAAAAGAGCTGCGTGGTGCTCGGCGCGCTGCGCGGCGATGAGATTCAGCAGCTGTATGTCTGCGCGCGTCTGGTCGCGTATCTGCGCGAGGTTGAGCGCGAGGGCGGCATCATGCCCGGCAAGAGCGTTATGGTCGTTCCCACGGTCATCGGTTTTTCCATGAACACCGGCAACCGCCTCTGGGCGCCGGAAAATATGGACATCAACCGCCGCTTCCCCGGCGATCTTCAGGGCGAGACGAGCGAGCGCATCACCGGCGCGCTCTTTGACCGGCTGAAGGCCTACAAATACGGCGTCCAGCTGACCAGCTTCTATCAGCCCGGCTCCTTCATCCCGCACGTCCGCGTGATGGATACCGGACGCCAGAACCCGGAGCTGGGCTGCGAATTCGGTCTGCCCTACGTCTATGTGCGCACGCCGCGCAACGCAGACCTTTCAACGCTCAACTACACCTGGCAGCTTGCCGGCACCTGCGCCTACTCGCTTTACGCCGGCAAAACCAGAGAAATCGACGAAAACGCAGCCGAACAGACGCTGCGCGCGATCATCCGTTTCCTCAACGGCCGCGGCATTATCCGCAGCGACATGACCCCTGGCCACAGCGTGACGGTCATCTCCGATGCGGATATGATCTCCGTCTCCGCCGGCACGGCGGGCCTGCTGCGCCGCGTCAAGTTCGCCGGCGCGCATGTGCGCCGCGGCGAGCAGCTGGCCTTCGTCATCAACCCGCTGGACGGCGCGGTGAAGGAAGTGCTCAAAACGCCGCTCACCGGCACGCTCTTCTTCGTGCAGGACGGCCCCTTCATCACCGAGCACAGCCCCGTCTTCCAGGTGCTGGGCAACACCAAAGCGTAAGCGGGCTGTGCCCGCATCCGCCTGCCACCTCGCGGCGCTTTAGGGCGCTGTGCAGCTGCGCTTTGCGGAATATATGGTTTTTTGCCAAAATACACGAAACCGAAGCCTTCCGGCTTCGGTTTCTTTGTTTGCTCAAAAATCGCGTCAGACAGATTTACACATGCTCTTATGCCTTCGGGCTGAAGAACAGCTTTTTCCAAAGGTCCATCATCGGTCCGAAGAGCAGCGCGGCGATGATCGTGCCCTCGCGCAGCGTCCACTCCACGCCGAAGATCAGCGTGATGCCCACAGAAATAATCACCAGCACGATGTCGATTTTCTGGCGAAGCTTGCCCATCGTCGTGCCGATCCGCTCGGCGATCATCTGGATGCAGCCCTCCATCGGGGTGCGCATCAGGCGCGTTTCCAGCACCATCGTGCAGCCGAACGCGCTGACCATAAACGCCAGAACGCACACGATCAGACGCAGCGGATAGGACGTGAAAACGACGTTGCCAAGGACGGTATACAGGAAGAAATTGAGCACCGAACCGCCCAGCGTGATATACAGCAGCTGAAGGAATTCCGTCTTGCGGAAGTTCTTTTTCTCCATGGCGATCTGTCCGAGGAAGAAGCTGCCATGGAAGAGCATGGAAAACGTACCGACCTTCATGCCGATGAGGACGGCGATGGATGTGATTGCCGCGTCCACCGGAAGCACGCCGATGCCGGCCTTGAGCGCAAAGGCGACGGAGCCGTAAACAAGAAGGATGCCCAGAATCGTCCGCACAATTTTCTTCAACATGGATTCTCTGCCTTTCATCACTTGAATATGTTGTATTGAATGTGTTTTTATCATACCATAACTGCGGGAGGAAATAAAGCGTGGTTTACGCACCATTGCAAAAGAACGCAACTGTGCAATGGGTGCAATTTACGCGCCCGCAGGCTCCTTCCACCAGCCTGCGGCTGGTCTCCCTCCCTCCCGGAGGGAGGCCCCAAAAGCGCTGCTTTTGAGCGGAATAGTCGCCGATCTGTGGAAGAAACGTATACAAGGAGCCTTCCTCCGGGAGGAAGGTGGCGCGGCGAAGCCGTGACGGAAGGAGCTGGCGGGCGCGGAACTTATGTTTGCAGCACAGAGGCGTTCTTTTGCATTGGTGCGCAAACCACACTTCACGCCTCAGAGAGAATACCCGTACGTATGCAACAAGCCAGCTGTTCCCTGCGCATACAGAGCATGCTCTGTGCATCATTGCTGCCGCCAACAAATATTATGGCAAAACCGCGGCTTTTGTCTTGATTTTCACAATCTATGGTGTATAATAGGTGTAAGGAACCCATTTACTCTCATGAAATGGAGGAAAAATAACAATGAAGAAACTCATCGCTCTTCTCCTGTCCATGGTCATGCTGCTGTCCATGGCGTCCTTCGCGGGCGCGGAATTCGCCGACGGCGTGTTTAACGGCACCGGCGCGGGCCTGATGGGCAACATCGAAGTCGCCGTCACCGTGGAAGGCGGCAAGATTGCCAAGGTCGAGGTGCTCTCCCACACCGAAACCGCCGGCATCTCCGATCCGGCGTTTGCCGCGATCCCGGATGCGATCGTCGCCGCGCAGAGCTGGGAAGTGGACGCGGTTGCGACCGCGACCTTCACCTCCGAAGGCATCAAGGCTGCCGTCAAGAACGCCCTCGTCGGCGAAGAGGCTGCCGCTGAAATGCCGTTTGAGCAGCCGGATATGATCGTCATCGGCGCGGGCATGGCGGGCATGACCGCTGCGGCGCGCGGCGCCGAGCTCGGCCTCAACGTCCTGCTCATCGAGCAGACCGGCTCCGTCGGCGGCTCTGCGATGGTCGCGGGCGGCACGCTGCTGGGCGCGATGACCAAGATGCAGGCTGACGCCGGTATCGAGGACTCCGCCGAGCTGTGCTTCGCGGACTTCGTGCGTCTGGGCGGCGCGGGCACCTTCAACGAGGAAATCGCCCGTAAGTTCTCCGAGGTTTCCGGCGCTGCGGTCGACTGGATCGACGAGCTGGGTGCTGACTTCGGCGATCGCGCTCCGTACTTCGGCGTCTATCAGCCGCTGAACGTCGCCCGCAACTACAGCGGCAACGGCGGCGCTTCCGCGTTCATCAAGGCGCTGAACGCCCGCTTTGAGGAGTTTGTCGGCAAGAACGCTTACCTCGCGCTCAACACCAAGGTTGAGAGCCTGATCGTTGATGAAAACAAGGCTGTTGTCGGCGTGAACGTCACCATGCCCGACGGCACCGCCAATGCGTACTATGCCCCGGCGACCGTCATCGCCACCGGCGGCTACGGCGGCAGCGAGGAACTGCTGACCAAGTACAACTTCACCAACGTGCTCTCCACCTCCCCGTCCTTCGTCACGGGCGACGGCTACAAGTGGCTGGCCGAGCTGGATGCGGCGTTCACCAACATGGATTTCTGCACCTCCTACGCCGGCGGCATCCGCACCAACCCGGACAACTTCTTTGACTTCAGCTACTTCAACGTTCTCAACGGCTGCCTGTGGATCAACACCGCCGGCGAGCGCATGGCGGACGAAGTCGGCGCGGACTCCAAGGTCAAGAGCGACTCCTGGGCTTACTCCGACCAGAACATCGTTTACACCGTCTTCTCTACCGAAATGCTGATTCCGGATGCGAAGGTCTTCTCCAACGGTCCGTGGGGCAGCATCAAGCAGGAATTCGAGCCGTTCGCCCAGATGCTCATCGAGCAGGGCAACGCCTTCAAGGCTGACACCGTCGAAGAACTCGCCGAGAAGGTCGGCCTGCCGGTTGAAACCTTCACCGCGACCATCGCCGCCTACAACGAGGGCTGCAAGACCGGCAACGATCCGTTCGGCCGCACCCAGCAGCTTGTCGCCATGGAAAACGGCCCGTTCTACGCGGTCAAGACCATTCCGTACATCATGATCACCTCCGGCGGTCCGATGATGAACGTGGATTGCCAGGTTGTCCGCAACGACGGCACCATCATCGAAGGCGCCTACATCGCCGGTGAAATCGTCGGCATGGCCAACGTCGGCGGCCTCAACTCCATCGGCGGCATGGGCCACGGCAACTGCCTGACCTGGGGCAAGGTCGCGGCGGAAGTCATCGCTGAGAAGCTGGGCAAGTAATCCGCTCTTCCTCAACATGACCGCCTGACGGCGTTCATACACAAAAGACGCAAAAGCGCGCGGGGAAACCCGCGCGCTTTCATTTTCTCGTTTATCCCGCAATAAATGAAATTCCTCAGCAGGTTTATCCGTCCTGTAAGCAGAATCATTCACAGGAACGGAGGTGCGCTTTCATGAAACGACTCATTCTTCTGACGCTGCTTTTCGCACTGTTATCTGTAAACGCTGCGGCGGAAATCGTCGGCACGACGCCTCAGCTTGAGAATATTCACCGATATACCGCGCCAAACGGGCAGGAGATTTACTACATCTCCCGTGAGGAGGAATGGGCGACCGTTCAACAGGCGGACGTCAATTTCGACGGACATGACGATCTCGTATTCCTCATCACACAGGGCGCAAGCAACGGCTTTTTTGAGTTCTACGTCTGGGACGGCAGCCAGTATGTCCTCGCCGGACGCAACGATCTGTTTGATGACGGCCTGCCCAATTATGCGCTTGATCCCGAGCACGGGCTGGTCACCACCTATCACCAGATTGGCTGGGCAGGGTTGTTGCACGAAAAGCACGTTTTCCGCTGGGAGGGAAGCGATCTGAAGCTCGTGCGCTATGCGATCAGCCAAAACCACAAAACGGCAGTCTTTGAAGGCGATGTATTTGTGACGATTGAAAACAACGATCTGCTCCAGGTGCGCGTATTTGAATGCCGCTACGGCGAGGACGAGCGCACGGACGAAGTGATCTTTGAGCGCATTGTCAGCATGAAGGAAGGCTTTGACGAGCATGCGCTGCTTGAAGAAGAGGACGCGGCGCTGTGGGACGGACTGAAATAAGAGAATACAGCAAAAAGGCAAACGGACCTAAAATCCCGTTTGCCTTTCTTTTTTGACCTATAAGAAATTGTGCGAAATCGCCCGCGTGTGCCATGATGCATATCATGCAGACTCGGGCGGAAGTGGGGGGCGCGCTCTGCGCGCTTTTTTGAATATGCCGCAGTCCTCCGCGCGTTCATTGCGCCGGACGCAGGTATTGCGCCGCGATATACTGTCCGCCTGTGCAGCGGGCCCACTTCTTCCCGTCCGCGCCATAACGCCACGCCGCCACATAGACCTGCGCGCCGGGCTTAATGAAGCCGTCCGCCTCGCCGCCGGGCGATTTGCGCAGCCGGACGCGCCCGTTTGCCTCGACGATATAGTGCGTCTCCTCCGGGATTTCAAAATACCGGACGGAGACATACGCCGCGCGTTCGCGGAAGGTGAAGCTGAAGAAACCGTTGACAATCTGTGCAGGATCGGCGTCGATCGTCTCGCCCGTATGCATGCTGCCCAGCGCCGACGCGGAAGCGGACGCCCGATTGCGCACGTTGACATATTGACCATCCGGCACGATGCACGTCAGCGTTTCTCCAAGCGCAGCGGCAGGCAGCACGCAGCTCACGCAAACCGCAGCCAGCAGCAGCATCAGCGCCGCGCGGGGAGACCATTTCCCCGCATCATATTTTCCCTTGTGATTCATCATCAGAATCCCTCCTTGCATGATAGTACATCCTATTTGCTCCGAAGGATGAATATACGCATTTTATGCGCCGGCGCGGCGGTTATTTTCCGCTTTCCCGCGCGGGCGCGCGGATTGCCGGGAACGCTGTCGAAACGCCCCGCAGACAACAGTTTGTCAAATTAGGAATCTTCCTTATTATATTGTGCACCCTGCACATAGCCGGATGCGTTTGGGTTATTTTTCACAACGAATACAGGTTTGAGCAGTTCGTCTTGCACATTTATGCAAAAGACGAAAATCTGTTTTTAAATCACGCATATAATTGGAAAATATGAAATATGCGTGGTTTACAATTGCATTTTTTACTAGTTTGTGGTATTGTATCAGCATGTCGGCATACAATGCCGAAAATCTTTTTTAGGAGGAACAGCCATGAAGAAGATCATCGCTTTTGCGCTGTGCCTGGCTCTGTGCCTTGGCATGACCAGCGCGCTCGCCGATAGCGCTTATCGTACGCTGTATTCCGCAGAAATCACGACGCTCAATTACCTGACCACCGCGACCACCAACGAGTTCTCTCTGGCCGCCAACGTCATCGACACCCTGGTCGAGTATGACAAGTATGGTCAGGTTCAGCCGTCTCTGGCCGAAAGCTGGGAGTACGACGAAGAGACCATGACCTACACCTTCAAGATCCGCGAAGGCGCGAAGTGGGTTAAGGCCGACGGCACGGTTTACGCCGATGTGACCGCGCACGACTTCGTCACCGCCGCCAAGTACATCCTTGACGCGGCGAACGCTTCTTCCACTGCCAACATCTTCTACTCCGTCATCGCCGGCGCCGAGGCCTACTACCTGGGCACCAGCACCCCGGAAGAGGGCGCCGAGCCCTACCCGGTGATGGACTGGGAGACCGTGGGCGTGAAGGCGGTTGACGACTACACCCTGCAGTACACCCTTGTCGAGCCCTGCCCGTACTTCCTGAGCATGGTCACCTACGTGTGCTTCATGCCGGTGAATGCGGACTTCCTCGCCGAGAAGGGCGCGGACTTCGGCGTTGCCACCAGCAACGAGAACATCCTGTACAACGGCGCTTACGTCCTGTCCGTCTTCAAGCCGCAGGAGAAGCGCGTCTACGCCAAGAACGAGACCAACTGGGATGCCGAGAACGTGTTCATCACCTCCATCGAGCAGACCTACAACAAGGAAGCCGGCACCCTCTCTCCGGAGCTCTTCAAGCAGGGCGAAGTGGACAGCGCGTCCATCTCCACCGCGATCGCTTCCGAGTGGCTCTCCAACGAAGAGACCGCGGAGCTGATCTGCCCGGTCCGCCAGAGCGGCTTCTACTCCTACTGGATGCTCTTCAACTTCGATCCGAAGTTCGATGCCGAGTATGAGCCGGAGAACTGGAAGATCGTCGTCAACAACGAGAACTTCCGCAAGGCGTTCTACTACGGCCTTGACCGCGTGAAGTCCAAGATGGTCATGGAACCGGACAACCCCGAGTCCATCCTCTTCAACACCGTGACCCCGCCGCAGTTCGTCTCCATCAACGGCGTTGACTACACCGATATGGGCGCGCTCGCCGCGATCACCGACCTTGGCATGGACACCTTCAACGAGGAGCTGGCCAAGGAGTACATGGATAAGGCCGTTGCGGAGCTGAAGGCTGCCGGCGCGACCTTCCCGGTCAAGATGCTCATGCCGTACAACCCGTCCTCCAGCGCCTGGGCTGAGGAGTGCGTGGTTATGGAGCAGCAGCTTGAAGCCCTGTTCGGCACCGACCTCATCGACATCATCGTCGAGGCTGGCCCGTCCTCCGGCTTCCTCAAGGAAGTCCGCCGCTCCGGCAAGTACGCGTTCATGAAGTGCAACTGGGGCCCGGACTACGCCGACCCGAACACCTACACCGATCCGTTCTATGACGGCACCTACAACTGGCCGGAACTCGCCACCGAGTATCTGGATGAGAACGGCGTGTCCGAGTACTACAAGCTCGTCGACGCCGCCCGCGAGATCACCGGCGATCTGACCGCCCGCTACGAGGCTTATGCCACCGCCGAGGCGTATCTGATCGAGAAGGCGCTCGTCATCCCGTACGGCTATGACAACGGCGGCTACACCGCCACCCGCCTCAACGCGTTCGAAGGCCAGTTCGCTCCGTTCGGCATCTCCAACGAGCGCTACAAGGGCCAGAAGCTGCTGGACGCGCCGATGAGCACCGACCAGTACTTCGACGCTCTGGACGCCTGGGAAGAAGCCCGCGCCAGCCTGGCCGAGTAATCCCCTGGCCCCACGCCTGAAAAGGCAAACGTTTTCTGCTAATCGCCCGGGCGACGCGACGGCGTCGCCCGGGTTCTCATTCGCATGGGCAATCCGCCACATGCGTTATGCGAAGCAGAGCTTTCCTCAGGGACGTACGCAACCTGATGAAACCTCTGCTGCGCGCCGCATATCTAACGGTCCGCAGAAAAGAATCTTTGCTCCGTGCAAAGCATATCCGGCGGCGAAAGCCGCTTTCAAGCAAAAGGTTGGAGATATCATGCTGAAGTATTCCATCAAACGCCTGGCCTCCTCACTGGTGACGCTGCTGATCATCATCACGGTGGTCTTTGTGCTCCTGCGCCAGATGCCGATTGAAGGCTATTTTGACAACTTCGAAAAGGCTGACGCGGCGACCATCAACGCCAAGCTCGAACAGCTGGGCCTGAACGATCCCATTCCCGTGCAGCTCTTTAACTTCCTGAAGAACCTGCTGCAGGGCGATCTGGGCAATTCCACGCGTTACAGCGTCGGCGCGCCGATTGCCGGCATCATCGCCAAGAAGGCGCCCATCTCCATCAAGCTGGGCGTGCTGTCCATGGCGCTGTCGCTGATGATGGGTATTCCGTTGGGCACGGCGATGGCAAGAGGCAAGGGCAAGTTCTGGGATAAGTTCGGCACGATGTTCATCGTCTTCATCAATGCCGTTCCCTCCGCCGTGTACTACATCTTCATCCAGCTCTACGGCTCCACGGCGCTGGGCATCTCCATGCTCTTTGACGAGACGAACTATCTGACGTGGATTCTGCCGGTCTTCTCCATGTCGCTGGGCTCCACCGCGTCCTACGCGATGTGGCTGCGCCGCTACATGGTGGACGAGATGAACAAGGACTACGTGCGCCTTGCGCGCGCCAAGGGCATCGCGGAAAAGAAGATCATGACCAGCCACGTCTTCCGCAATGCGTTCGTCCCGATGATCCAGTACATCCCGACCTCCCTGCTGTATACCGTCTGCGGCTCGATCTATGTCGAATCGCTCTACTCCATCCCGGGCATGGGCGGTCTGCTGGTCGACGTCATCGGCCGTCAGGACAACACGATGGTTCAGGCCATCGTCATCATCTACAGCTGTATCGGCATCGTGGGCCTGCTGCTGGGCGACCTGCTCATGGGCGTCATCGATCCGCGAATCAGCTTTGTCAAGAAGGAGGGCGCGCGCTGATATGTTTTCCATCAAAGACAGCAAGAGCGCGAAGCTCGAACAGGCGCTTGAAACTCAGCTCAAGACCGAACTGAGCGAAGAGGCGATCAATGAGGACGAGCTCTTCGTCCTTGCCGAATACGACGAGATGGCCGGCGAAAAGAGCGGCTACTCCAACTACTCCTACTGGCGTTCCACGTTCCAGGTGTTCCTCAAGAACAAGCTGGCTGTATTTCTGGTATTCGTGCTGGCCGTACTGCTGGTGTTCACCTTCATCCAGCCGTATCTGCCGGGCCAGTATCCGGCCAATCAGGTCAACAATCATCCGCAGACCGGCAAACAGCTTTCCAACATGTCCCCGAGCCTGACGACGGTGCTAACGAGCGCGCCGGCCGGCACACAGCTCGTGGCCGAGTCGGTCAAGGACGAGGACGGCTGGTACACCGTGCACAACGTCGTGGACAGCCTCAAGGCGCGCACGAAGTTTGATATCATCGAGTACGGCGAAGAATGGTGCAAGGTCGAATACAAGGGCAAGACCGGCTACGTCAAGAATAACTTCCAGACGAAGCTCAAGCTCCCGGATGATCCGACCGCCGTGCCGTACGAAAGCCGTTCCAACTTCAAGATCGACATCTACATGCAGCCCGTCGACTACACCAACGCCGGCACCGCACTGTATGTGCAGAGCGACCTGCTGACGATTGGCGAGGACGGCCTTGCCACGACCAACGCCGATGCCGAGCTGCGCATCCTGCCCTCCGAGCACGCCTTCTGGTTCGGCACGAACAACATCGGTCAGGACCTGTGGGCGCGCATCTGGAGCGGCACGCGCACGAGCCTGTTTATCGGCTTCGCCGTCGCGCTCGTGGAGGCGCTCGTGGGCATCACCATCGGCGTTCTCTGGGGCTATGTGCGCAAGCTTGACCGCCTGCTCACCGAGGTCTACAACGTCATCGACAACATCCCCAACACGATCATCCTGATCCTGATTTCCTACATCCTCAAGCCCGGCCTTTCCACGCTGGTCTTTGCGATGTGCCTGACCGGATGGCTGGGCATGGCCCGCTTCATCCGCAACCAGATCGTCATCATCCGCGACCGCGACTACAACCTCGCGTCCCGCTGCCTTGGCACGACGACCACGCGCATCATCGTCAAGAACCTGCTGCCGTATCTGGTTTCCGTCATCACCCTGCGCATGGCGCTGGCGATTCCGGGCGCCATCGGCAGCGAGGTGTTCATCACCTACATCGGTCTGGGTCTGCCGGTGGATACCCCGAGCCTTGGCAACCTGATCAACGAAGGCCGCAAGCTGGTCACTTCCGCTTCCCTGCGCTACCAGCTGATCTTCCCGGTCATCGTGCTGTCCGTCGTCACGATTTCCTTCTACATCATCGGCAATGCGTTTGCTGACGCCGCCGATCCCAAGAACCACATGTACAAGAACTAAAGGAGGCGAAGCAACATGCAGGACAGAGAAACCGTCCTTTCCGTCAGGGATCTGAATGTCAAGTTCAGCCTTCGCGGCCGCACGCTGCACGCCATCCGCGACGTCTCGCTCGACCTTTACAAGGGCGAAAGCCTTGCAATCGTCGGCGAATCCGGTTCCGGCAAGTCCGTTTTCGTCAAGACCTTCATGGGTCTGCTTGACGCCAACGGCTGGATCGACAGCGGCGAAATCGTTTATAAGGGTCATGACCTGACCAAGTACAACACCGAGCGCCAGTGGCTGAGCGTGCGCGGCAAGGAAATCGCCATGGTCCTTCAGGACCCGATGACCAGCCTCAATCCGCTCAAGACCATCGGCGCGCAGATCCTGGAAGCCATCGAGCTGCATCAGGGCCTGACCGGCGAGGCTGCGCACAAGGAGATGATCTCCACCCTCGTGGACGTGGGCATCACCGAGCCGGAGCGCCGCGCCAGGCAGTATCCGCATGAGTTTTCCGGCGGCATGCGCCAGCGCGTGGTCATTGCCATCGCCGTAGCCTGCCGTCCCAAGATCCTCATCTGCGACGAGCCGACGACCGCGCTGGACGTCACGATTCAGGCGCAGATCCTCCGCCTGATCCGCAGCCTGAAGGAAAAGTACGAGCTGACGACCGTTTACATCACGCACGACCTCGGCGTCGTCGCCAACGTTGCCGACCGCATCGCGGTCATGTACGCGGGCGACATCGTGGAGATCGGTCTGTGCGAAGAGGTCTTCTATCAGCCCAAGCACCCGTATACCTGGGCGCTGCTCTCCTCCCTGCCGCAGCTGGGCATCAAGGGCGAACCGCTCTATTCCATCCACGGCACGCCGCCCAACCTCTTCAACGAGGTGAAGGGCGATGCGTTCGCCCCGCGCAATCCGCGTGCGCTGAAGATCGATTTCGTCAAGCGCCCGCCGTATTTTGAAGTTTCCCCGACGCACAAGGCACGCACCTGGCTGCTTGACCCGCGCGCGCCGAAGATCGATCCGCCCGAGGCGGTTCAAAAGCTGTCCACGGAAGGAGTGCTGGGCTATGAGTGAGGAAAGAGAAGTCCTGCTTTCCGTTCGGAACATGGATGTATGCTTCGGCAAGAAGAAAAAGCTCTTCAAGGCCGTCAACAACGTCAGCTTTGACATCTACAAGGGCGAAACGTTCGGTCTGGTCGGCGAATCCGGCTCCGGAAAGACGACCATCGGCCGCGCGATCATCCGCATCAATCCGACGACCTCCGGCGATGTCATCTTCAAGGGCAAGAAGATCAACGGCAAGATCAGCAAGGAGCTCGACCGTCAGGTGACGCGCGAAATCCAGATGATCTTCCAGGATCCGATGGCTTCCCTCAACGAGCGTGCGAAGGTTGACTATATCGTTTCCGAAGGCCTCTTCTCCGGTGAGCGCATCCCGGAGGCCGAGCGCAAGGCGAAGGTCGCCAAGGCGCTTGCCGAGGTCGGTTTGCTGCCCGAGTTTGCCAGCCGCTTCCCGCATGAGTTCTCCGGCGGACAGCGCCAGCGTATCGGCGTCGCCCGTGCGCTGATCATGCAGCCGGATTTCATCATCGCTGACGAGCCGATTTCCGCGCTGGACGTGTCCATCCGCGCGCAGGTTCTGAACCTTCTGAGCGTGCTGCAGAAGGAACGCGGCCTCACCTATCTGTTCATCTCCCACGACCTGTCGGTCATGCGCTTCATCTGCGACCGCATCGCCGTCATCCACAAGGGCGTGCTGGTGGAGCTGGCGGAGACGGAAAAGCTCTTCGCGCATCCGCTGCATCCCTACACCCGCGCTCTGCTCTCCGCGATTCCGCTGCCGGATCCGGCGCGCGAGAAGAACAAGGTGCTGGAGGTCTACGATCCCACGCAGCATGACTACAGCGTCGATAAGCCGCAGTGGGTGGAGATTGAGCCGGGCCACATGGTCTGGGGCAACGAAGCGGAACTGAAGAAGTATCGCGAAATCGTCAGCAAATAAAGCGAGCCGCTGCAGTGTCACTATTCTTAAATGAAAAATCAGCTTAAAACTGCGCGAAGCGGAGACGGGTCAAGGGTTCGGATTTATCCGAACTGGGACGGTAGTGAATGAAGCCCCAGTGGGGCTTCAGAGCCGTCCTGACCGACGAACGTCGAGCGAGGAGAAAGAAATCTTCTGTCGGGGTTTGGGGATGAAATCCCCAATGAGCAGTTTATTTGAGAATAGTAAACGATTATATGAAAAAACGGCGGCCGCATAAATGCGGCTGCCGTTTTGCTTTTGGGGAGAACGTTAGGGGCGGCTGCCCCTAAAACCCTGCCAAGGGATTTCATCCCTTGACCCTACATCGCTTCGCGCGATAAAAAGAGTTTTGGAGGGAGAAAAGATGAACATCTCCTACGAAGAGGCCGTATCCCGCTGCTGGGCGGAGGTCGATCTCACCCGGCTGGTTCTCAACTATAAAAATGCCCTGATGCATCTGAAAGCCGGCACGCAGCTCATCTGCGTGCTCAAGGCGGACGCCTACGGCCTCGGCGCGCCGATGGTCGCTCAGAGGCTGTATCAGGAAGGACAGCGCTTTTTTGCCGTCGCGTCCTTTGATGAAGCAGCGCAGCTCAAGGCAGTCCTGCCGGACATCGACGTGCTGATCCTCGGCCTTTGCTCCAAGGCGCAGGCGGTCAAGGCGATTGAGCAGGGCATGCTGCTGACGGTTTTCAGCCCGGCTTACGCGGACACCGTCAAAGCTGCTGCAGGCATCGCCCAAAAAGTGGCCCGTGCACATGTCAAGATCGAAACGGGCCTCAATCGCCTCGGCCTCAATCCCGCTCAGGCGGCTGACGCCATCGAAGCGATGCTTGACGGCGGCGCGATTGCGCTGGAAGGCCTGTTTACCCATCTCGCCCTGCGCAACAGGGAGAGCGACAGAAAGCAGATCGATCTGCTCACCGGTGTGCGCGACGCGCTCGCGTCGCGGGGCATCGCCGTGCCGATGACGCACGCGCTGGACAGCATCGGCATGGTGCGCTATCCCGAGGATCACCTTGATGCCGTGCGCACCGGCGCATGGCTCTACGGCGTGTACCCGCGCGGCTACGCCCATCCGGAGGAAAGTCAGCTCGCCATGACGGTCAAGACGAGAATCGCGCAGCTGCACAGCGTTAAGGCAGGAGAATGCCTCGGCTACGACGAAACACATCCCATCAGCCGCGACAGCGTGATCGCCACGCTTTCCTGCGGCTACATCGACGGCTATCCGCGCCTGAACAGCATTGGCGCGGTCGAAATCCGCGGACAGCGGGCTCCCGTCGCCGGGCTTGTGTGCATGGATCAGATGATGGTCGACGTCACCGACATTCCCGATGCGCGCGAAGGCGACGAAGTCATCCTGCTGGGCGGCACAATCGGCGTGGATGAATACGCATCCGTCGCGGGGCTCAACCGCAACGAATCCCTCGCACGAACGGGCAAGCGCGTTGCGCGCGTATACATGGAGAACGGGAAGGTCGTTTCCTGCGTTCTCCCACTTGAATAACGGAGGCTGAATATGGACGATCAGAAGCTCAAAGCGCTGGTTGAAGCCGAGCGCGATTGGATCATCGCCAAGCGCCGCGCGCTGCACAGCGTGCCGGAAAACGGCTTTGAAGAATTCAAAACCCAGAAGATCATCATGGATGCGCTTGATGAAATCGGCATACCGTATCAGACGGAGCGCACGTGGGTTGTCGGCCTGATTCAGGGCGCGCTGCCGGGCGAAACGGTTGCGCTGCGCGCGGACATGGACGCCCTGCCCCTTGAGGAGCCGGAGGGCTGCGCCTTCCGTTCCACACATCCGGGCATGATGCACGCCTGCGGTCACGACGCGCATGTCGCCATGGTGCTGGGCGCTGCGAAGGTGCTGCATGCCATGCGCAGCGAGCTGCACGGTCAGGTGAAGCTCCTCTTCCAGCCGGCGGAGGAAAGCCTCGGCGGCGCAGAGCCGATGGTGCTTGCCGGCGTCATGGAAAATCCGCACGTCGACCGCGTTTACGGCCTGCACGTCATGCCGCGCATTCCGCTTGGAAAGGTCGAAACCCGCCCGGGCACGCTCAATGCGTCCACGGATACGATCATCCTGAACATCCTTGGCAAAGCCGGTCACGGCGCCTATCCCGAAAGCAGCGCCGACGCCATCGTCTGTGCGGCACAGGTGATCTGTGCGCTGCAGACGCTGGTTTCCCGCAACCTGTCCCCGCTGCAGAGCGCCGTGCTCAGTCTCGGCATCATCAAAGGCGGCACAGCGCAGAACATCATCTGCGACAACGTGGAAATCCGCGGTACGCTGCGCACGGCGAACCGTGAGATCCGCGCGATGATGAAGCAGCGCATCCGCGAAACTGCCGAAGGCATCGCGCTGGCGATGGGCTGCCGTGCGGACGTCAATATCGTTCCCGGCTACGCCGCGCTGGTCAATGACGATAACGAGGCCGCGCGCATCACCCGCATTGCCGGCAGGCTGCTGGGCGAGGAAAACGTGATCATCAAGCCGGAACCCAGCATGGGCGGCGAGGATTTCTCCTTCTTCTGCGACTGCGCGCCCGGCGCATTCTTCCACCTCGGCTGCGTCCGCGAGAGCGAAATGCCCGCGCCGCCGCTGCACAGCAAGGATTTCCACATCGACGAGGATTGCCTGACCATCGGCACGCTGATGCATGCCGCGCTGGTTCTGGACAATCAGTAAGGAGCAGCACATGATCAAGCCCAAGAAACTCCAGTTCGGCGATACCATCGGCATCATCGGCGCCTCCGGCGCGGTACGCGTGGAGGGCGCGGTCGGCAGGGCGGTGGAATACGCCAAATCGCTGGGCTTTAATGTTAAGCTTGGCGAAAGCGCAAACGCGAAATACGGCTACCTTTCCGGCTCGGACGAGCTGCGCGCCCGTGACGTCAACGCCATGTTTGCCGATCCCGAGGTGAAGGCCATCGTCAGCACGCGCGGCGGCTACGGCACGATGCGCATGCTTGACCTGCTTGATTACGACCTCATCCGCGCAAACCCGAAGGTTTTCATCGGCTTCAGCGACATCACGGCGATGCACATCGCCTTTGCGGAGCGCTGCGGCTTCATCACCTTCCACGGCCCGATGGCGACCAGCTGGAACGACTGCCTGCCCATCGATTTTGTCCGCGAATCGCTCTTCAGCGCGGTCATGAATGATTACCCCATGGGCGATCTGATCAACGCCGCCGGCTATCACGAAAGGAAGACCGTGAACCCCGGCAGCGCGGAAGGCATTCTCGTCGGCGGCAATCTTTCGCTCATCGCCGGTACGATCGGCACGCCGTATGAAATCAACACCAAGGACCGTATCCTCTTTATCGAAGAGGTCGGCGAGCGCACTTACTGTGTCGACCGGATGCTCACGCAGCTGCGTCTTGCCGGCAAGTTTGACGACTGCGCCGGTGTCATCTTCGGCGATTTCAACGACTGCCCGGTCGAGTATCCGAACTTTGGCCTGACGCTTGAGGAGGTCATCCGCGACTGCGCCGCCCCCTGCGGCAAGCCGATGTTCACCGGCCTGCAGGCAGGCCATGTGACGCCTGCGATTACGCTGCCGCTTGGCGCGCGCGTGCGCATGGACGCGGACAACTGCCGCCTGACGGTGCTGGAAAGCGCGGTGGAATAAGGGGAACGTTAGGGGCTGCTGCCCCCAGCCCCCCGCTCGGGGACCAGTCCCCGAACCCCTTCTTCGCTTCGCGCCGCTTATAACAAACTGCACATAAAGTAAGAAACCGGAGACTTTCGTCTCCGGTTTCGTGTATTTTGGATAGAATGATTTCTGTCCGCAAAGATCAGCTGCGGAGGGCCTTCCGCCCGAACGCAGCGGGTTAACCGCCGCGAAGCGGTATGGGTGCAGGCACCGCCTGCCGCTGCGAAGCGGGTGTGGGTATAGCTCACTTAGCCCCACAGAGCGGACAGGCTCGGGATAACCTGCTTCTTGCGGCTCATCACATGCGGCAGGAAGACTGCGCCGTCCTTCGCGGTGACGGAGAACGCCTGAGAGACGATCTCGTCGTCGCCCACATACAGCAGCTGCGTGCCCTCCAGCAGCACGTCGGTAAGCATGAGCAGGACAAACGCATGACCCTTCTCCTTGGCAATGCGGCGCATTTCCGCGAGGAACTCCTCCTTGCGCCTGAGCATGCCCGGGCTGTCCACGCAGGTGATCTGCGCAACGGCGAGGTCGTATCCCGCAATATGGAACTCCTTGTAGTCCATGTTGAGCAGGTCGGACGCATCCTTGCCGGTCAGGGTCGCGGAGAAGATGTCGTGCCCCAGCTCATCCAGCGACACATTGGCGATGCGCGCCATGCGCTCGGCCATCTGCCGGTCACGCGCCGTGCAGGTCGGGGATTTGAACATGACCGTGTCGGAGACAATCGCCGCCGCCATCATGCCGGCCATCTTTTCAGACGGCATCAGGCCGCGCTCCTGGAACATGCCGGCGATGATCGTGTTCGTAGAGCCCACCGGCTCATTGCGCACGTAGATCGGGTTCGTCGTCTGGATGTCCGCAAGGCGGTGATGATCGATAATCTCCAGAATCTCCGCCTCTTCAAGACCGGGCACGGACTGGGATGCCTCGTTGTGGTCGACGAGGACAACGCGCTTGCGGCGCGGACGAAGCAGGTGCCTGCGCGCCAGAACACCGACCACACGCTCTTTTTCATCCAGAATCGGATAGTTATGCTCCCTGTGTTTGAGCACCTGCTCCCTGACGTCGTCCACCCTGTCCTCCAGATGGAAGCAGGTGACGTCGTGCGTGCGGCAGATGCGGCTGACCGGCGTGGACTGGAAGATCAGCCTGAGCGTCCTGTACGCGTCGTAGGGCGTAATGATGATGCTGGTGTTCGTCTCTACGCTGCGCAGCTCTTCGGTAATCTCCGGCTGGCAGAGGATGATGCAGTTGACGCCGATCTCCAGCGCGCGGCGGATCATGTCGGGCTGATTGCCGCAGACGACGATGCTGTCCTGCTTGCCAAAGAGCAGGTTCTCACGGCTCTGCGGCAGGGCGATGGTGACCTCGCCGCTGATCATATCCGCACCCGCGCCGGAGTCGCTGAGCAGCTTGCCCTCCAGCACGGAAAGCAGGTTAAACACCGGCACCGGCGCAAGATACGCGTTATCCACGAGGCTCATATTGTAGCTGGCGACGTCTTCCCTTGAAAGAATGCCATAGAGCGTGCCATCCTCATTGGCCACGGCGACGGAGGAAACCTCCTTCTGCGCCTGGAGCACCTGCCACGCGCGTTCCACCGTCACGCCGGAGGACAGCACGGGCGGCGTGCCGTAGTCGATGTCCTTGAGCTGGGTATACATATTATGAAGAAGCTTGGGCGGCTGAAAGCCGAAGCGGTCCAGCACACGCTTCGTTTCGTCCGACACATAGCCAAGGCTTGCCGCCTGATATTCCCGGTCTCCCAGCGCGTTGCGCAGCGCAGCATAGGCCATTGCCGCAACAATCGAATCCGTGTCTGGATTACGGTGACCGGTGACGTAAATCGGTTCCATAAAACCTCCGTTGTTTCATCTTTTCATGGAAGCTGTTTGATTGCACACATGCAGTATAGCACAAACTCCGCACATTCACAAGCGCGGCAGCGACCACAACCGCCCGCCGCATCCGACGGATTCTATCTCCCATGTTTCTTCAGGACAAAAGAAGGCCCGGAAAGCTTAGCTTCCGGGCTGTTTTCATTCGCCGCCAAGAACTGCGGATTCTGAGTTCATCTGCTGCATCAGCTGCTTGAGTTCCCACTCGCTCGGCTTTTTGTAGACGGTATTCACACGCGCAAGCACGACATACCGCGCGTTCTCAAACGCGTAGGCGCAGGTGGAGAGCGTCATCACCCGGTCCGCCGTCGTCACTTCCACCGCCGTGTCAAAGTTACTCTTTCGCTTTGCCTTTTCAACAAATGCATTCATGCTCTCCTCGCCCGCGATGGCAAGATCGTAGCAATGGTCGTCGCTGTCGGTTACATAGCCGGAAAAGATCTCAAGGATCGCAATTTCTTGATCGCTGAAGACCAGCATATACGGATTCGCCTCAAAGTACTCCTGATCCTCGTAATCCGTCAGCGTGCCGAACATCGAGTTGTTGCGCATGTGGTGACCGTAGACAAGCGTATTGGGATCCTGAATGTCAGGCAGGTTGCGGTAGTCGATGAACAGCGTGCCGGCGGCGTTGCGCTTCCCGCTGAAGAGATGGTTGAGGTAATACTCATTTCCCTCATGCTGCACAACGGGATAATCGATCTGCGTGCCGGGCGCATAGATCCACATCAGATAATCCGCGTTCATCTCATAGAGCTTTGCGTGGTCGACCTGCGCCATCCACTCCTGCGCAACACGGCGCGAGAGCGTCATCGCACTTTCAGCGTCATTTGCGCCGAGCGATGACAGCAGCGTAAGGAATGCCGCGCCCAGCGCATTTTCACCGAATGCCGCGTAGCTGTCCTCCGCCGTATAGACGATCTTCGCCGTCTCTTCAGGCGACGGCGTGGGGGAGGGCGAAGGCGCAGGCGTCGCCCACGCAAGCGCTTCCTCGGGCGTGAGCGCAAGCACGAGCCACGGCAGCGTCCGCGCGCGATACTCCGCGTGTGCGAGGTTTCGCGCATCCTGCTCTTCGCGCGTCATGTTCTTGCGGACGGCCTTCTCCTCCTCCGCAGTCACGCCGGACGCCGCGCGGAACATCGCCTCCACAAACGCCGCGCTCTCCTGCGCCGGAAGCAGCGGTTCGGGCGTAGCCTCGCCAAGCGCTGCGGATACAGACATCGCCGCAAGCATCAGCACCAAAAACAGCTTTTTCAGCATACGTCTCTTCCTCTCAGCATCCCCGTGCGCAGACTGTCATAAAACAGCTCGCCCGCGCGGTATTCCGCCTGCTTGTAGACAATCACACCGACCACAGCGATGAGCGCAAGGATCAGCACGATCAGGATCATAATGAGAATCTTGTTGCTTTTCATGCGTTCTCCTGTTCTTCCTGCTGGATTGAATGAAAAACGGAGCCGGGACGAATGCCCCCAGCCCCGTTTTATCTTGTGTTAATTCGCTCTTCTGCGCCTGCGCATGAGCACCAGCACAGCGAGGATCGCCACAGCGAGCGCGCCGGCCATCGCCAGCCACACGCCGTTCTCATACCAGTCGCCGGTGTGCGGGCTATCGATATCGCGCACTTCCTCGACGATGAACGTCCACGGCACAACGCCAACCTGGTTCATGTACTCACTGCTCATTTCAATCGGCACTTCCAGCGTCACGTCCAGATAGGCCTGATTCTTGTTGCGCTTCTTGAAGATACCCAGCAGAACCGGTTCCTTCATCTGCGCCGCTTCGCTCGCCGGCGCGTCAAAGAGCGTCTTGCCCGCCATCTCCACCTTCAGCCGCATCTGGCCAAGGAAATCCGGCATGTCGGTCTGCACAAAGGTCTCAGGCGACTGCTTAACGTACATACGCACGTCGATGCCGGAGGAATTCTGAACGAGAATCCGCTGCGTCAGCGTATCGCCGGGAAGAACGTTCTTGAAGTTGGTGAACAGGTCCGTCGCGGAATACTCGCTGCCCGGCTTGAAATCAAACAGCAGCACGTCGTTCATGTACGTTGCCGAGGATTCCGCCGCGGCCATCGCGCTCACCGCCAGCAGCGCAAGGAGAACGAGAATGGAAAGAATCTTTTTCATTTTCGTGCCTCCTTAGTTCAGAAGAGCAGCAGCATCGCTGCCCCACGCCTGCGTGACAGCAGTCTTCGGTTCAGACTGGACAGCCTGACAGACGATCGTCATCTTGAAGACTGCATCAGCGGGAACACCTTCCGGCCTGACCGGCGTGTAGGAAGCGATCAGAACGGACGTATCCTGCCCAGCCGCAACAGGATTGACGTGATAATCGTACTCGCCATCCTTTTTCCAGCCGGTAGGATTGCCAATCTCTACCGTATGCGGTGCGACAATGTTACCGTTCGCGTCATACCAGTTACCAACGATCATCGCGCGGATATACGCGCTCGTGGTTCCCGTATTGGTGATGGAAACATTGCTCTTCGTTTTGTTTCCATCCGTCCAACCCGGTTCATTCACAGCGCACGTCACGCGCGCGGGCGTGAAGGTGTTCTTAACCTGAGACGTCACGTCCACCAGGTAGGCCAGCGTGCCGCTGACCGCAACGGTCAGCAGCAGCGCAGCCATGGTGAGCGCCAGAATGGACTTGGTATTCTTGTTCATCACTTGCGCTCACCTCCTTAGTTTCCGAAAGTATTCGTCTTGTAGTTGTCGCCGCCCAGCCAGTACGGATACTTGCCGGTGTTGCTGATGGTCACGCTGTTGGTGCCGTTTTCAATCTCGTCCTCAACAGGGTCCACGTCGTTATAACGCCACGTCCAGTCGTTCTGCTCGGTGATGGTGTAGCTTGCGCCAACCGGGAGACCCGTGATCGTCGCAGTGCCATCGTTTGCAAGGGCGATGGTGTAGGTCTTATTGAAGTTGAGATCATCCTTTGTCACGGTCACCGTGAAGATCGCGCTCTCGCGGTCGATATCGCCGCCATAGGCATAGATATCGAGTCCCGTCTTGGTGATCTTCAGCTCCGCCACCTTGAAGGTGTTTTCAACCGTGACCGCATCCGTCTTGCCCGCATCAATCGCCCCCACCGTGCCATTATCCTCGATCGTCGTCTCGCTGACATAGCCGGTCGGGACGGTCTCGGTGACAGAATACGGGGTGTTTTCCGGCAGGTTTTCAATCGTCGCGGTCTGACCATCCTTCAGCATGATCGTGCCGTTGTTGGAAATCGTTCCGGTGCTGACCACCTTCTTGCCCTGCTTGATCGTGTAATCAAACTCGCCATCCGGGAGCGTCACGGTGAAGATGAACGTCTGGTCGGGGTTCGGCGCAACGCCGTCGTTCGTCTTCTCGTCCACAACGGTCTTGCTGATGGACAGGTCACCGACGTTGATGGCGTTGGTGATCACAAAGCCGTTTGCCGCGTCGCCGGTGTTGGAAGTCATGGTGTACTTCTCCACCGCATCCTCGGTCACGGTGTAGGTGATCTCGTTGCCAGTCGCGTCGAACTTCGGAACAGTAATGCTAGTCGTCCACTGATCACCATTCTTG
>JAFYOR010000042.1 GCA_017547805.1 Clostridia bacterium | reverse complement strand
GGCCCTGGGCCTGAATAAGATCCGCGCCACCAAGGTGTTTGAGGACACGCCGTCTATCCGCGGCATGATCTTCAAGGTCAAGCATCTGGTGTCTGTGGTCGAGATCGCCGACTAAGGAGGATTCACCATGAAGCTGAATGAGCTGAAGCCCGCTGAGGGCTCCACTACCGCCGCGCGCCGTCTGGGCCGCGGCACCGGCTCCGGCCTGGGCAAGACGTCCGGCAAGGGCCACAAGGGTGCGAAGGCCCGCTCCGGCGGCGGCAAGCGCCCGGGCTTCGAAGGCGGCCAGATGCCCCTCTACCGCCAGCTGCCCAAGCGTGGTTTCACCAATATCTTTGCTAAGGAATATGCGACCGTGAACGTGTCCGAGCTCGAAGTCTTCGAGAACGGCACCGAAGTCACCGTCGAGCTGCTCGTGGCCAAGAGGATCGTCCGCAAGGAGCTGGACGGCCTGAAGGTTCTGGGCAATGGCGAGCTGACCAAGAAGCTGACCGTCAAGGCGGTTAAGTTCACTGGTTCTGCGAAGGAGAAGATCGAGGCTGTCGGTGGCGTTGCCGAGGTGATCTGATATGCTGGAAAAGATGAAGAATGCCTGGCGCATTCCTGAGCTCCGCAAGAAGATCACCTACACCCTCGGTATGCTTCTGGTTTACCGCCTGCTGAGCGTCATCCCGGTTCCGGGCATGGACCTCAGCGTGGTCGGTGAAGCTATCGATCAGTTCTCTATCCTTGGTTTCATGAACATGATGACCGGTGGTTCCTTCTCCCAGATGTCTATCATGGCGATGGGTATCACCCCGTACATCAACTCCAGCATTATCCTTCAGCTGCTGACCGTCGCCATCCCGGCGCTCGAGAAGCTGGCGAAGGAAGGCCCGGAAGGCCGTAAGAAGATCCAGGAGTACACCCGCTACCTGACCGTCATTCTGGCGTTCATTCAGGCGGTTGGCCTGGTCTTCGCGATGCGCGCGACCTCCAAGGGTGGTCTGTGGTACGTCGTTATCGGTATTTCCATGGCTGCTGGTACCGCTCTGGCTATGTGGATCGGTGAGCGCATCACCGAGAACGGCCTGGGCAACGGCATCTCCCTGCTGATCATGTCCGGCGTTGTGTCCAACATGTTCAACTGGGCGGTTTCCGCCGTGAGCGGCATGGCTGCTGGCACTGTCAGCTTCCTGCCGGTGATCGTCGTGATCGTTGCCATGCTGGCGATGATCGTGGCCATCACTTACGTGGATATGGGCGAGCGCCGCATCCCGGTTCAGTATGCCAAGCGCATGGTGGGCCGCAAGATGTACGGTGGCCAGTCCACCCACATCCCGATGAAGATCAACTCTACCGGCGTTATGCCGCTGATTTTCGGCTTCGCGATCCTGCAGTTCCCTGCCACGGTCTTCGCGTTCTTCCCGGCCAGCGGTATCAACCAGTGGTGGATGAGCTTCCAGAATGGTATCTGGTATCAGTTCGTGCTCGCGCTGCTGATCATCGCGTTCACCTACTTCTACACCAGCATCACCTTCAACGCTGTTGACATCAGCAAGAACATGCAGCAGAACGGCGGCATCATCCCGGGCATCCGCCAGGGCCGTGCCACCAGCGATTACCTCGCCAAGGTTTCCAGCCGTCTGACTCTGTTCAGCGCTCTGTTCCTCGCCGTCCTGGCGACCATCCCGACCATGCTGACCCGCGTCTTCGGCATCCAGGCTCCGTTTGCTGCGAGCTCCGTGCTGATCGCCGTGTCCGTTGGTATCGAGACGATCCGTCAGATCGAGGCGCAGATGGTTATGCGTCACCACAAGGGCTTCCTGTAAGAAGAACCCTTGGGGGAGAGGTGCTCACATGAATGTGATTTTTCTCGGCCCGCCCGGTGCGGGCAAGGGTACCCAGGCCGTTCGCGTTTGCGAACGGCTGGGCATCCCCCAGATTTCTACGGGCGACATCCTGCGCCGCGCCATTAAGGATCAGACGCCGACCGGTCTGGCTGCCAAGTCTTACATCGACAAGGGCCAGCTCGTTCCGGACAGCGTGGTGATCGACATCGTTCGCGAGCGTCTTGAGCGTGATGACTGCAAGGCCGGTTATCTGCTGGACGGCTTCCCGCGCACGGTGCTCCAGGCGGAAGCGCTGGAAACCTTCGCCAAGATCGACGCCGTTGTGGATATCGACGTCAGCGATGAAAAGCTGGTCGAGCGTCTGAGCGGACGTCGCGTTTGTCTGTCTTGCGGCGGTACGTATCACGTTGCCCACCTGAACGGCTCCACGACGTGCGAAAAGTGCGGCGAGCAGCTGATCCAGCGTGACGACGACAAGGCTGAGACGGTTCTGAGCCGCCTGAGCGTGTACCATGCGCAGACGGAGCCGCTCATCGACTTTTATACGCAGCGCGGCCTGATCAAGAAGGTCGACGGTGCGCAGCCGATGGACGAGTGCTACGCAGCGATTCTTGCTGGTCTGGGTGTCTGATCATGATTACGATCAAGAATTCTGCCCAGATCGCCAAGATGCGTGAGGCCGGAGCGATGCTCCATGAGGTACTCACGCAGCTGAGAGGGAAGATTCAGCCCGGAGTGACCACGTATGAGCTCGATCAGTTCGCTGAGAAGCTCATCCGGTCCTTCGGGGCTATTCCTTCCTTCCTCAATTATGAAGGGTTTCCTGCCTCGATCTGTGCGTCGGTGGACAACCAGGTCGTGCACGGTATCCCGTCGAAGAACACTGTGCTCAAAGAGGGTCAGATCATTTCGGTTGACTGTGGCCTGATTCTCGGCGGATGGCAATCCGATAGTGCGTTTACCGCGCCGGTTGGCAAGGTGAGCGAAGAAGCACAGCGTCTGATTGATGTCACAGAAGAGAGTTTCTTCGAAGCGCTCAAGGTCGCGCGCGAAGGAAACCGAGTCAGTGATATCGGCCATGCGGTACAGCAGTATGTCGAGGAGCGTGGTTTCTCCACGGTTCGCGCGCTGTGCGGCCACGGCATTGGACGGGAGATGCACGAAGATCCCCAGGTGCCGAATTACGGCATTCCGGGCCACGGCGTGCGGCTTCGTCGCGGTATGACGATTTGTATCGAGCCGATGATTGCAGCGGGCGATTACCACGTCAAAACGCTGCGCGACGGCTGGACGGTCGTGACAACCGATGGCAGTCTCTGCTCCCATTATGAACACACCATCCTGATCACGGACGGTGAGCCCGAGCTTCTTTCCTACCCGGGCTATCATAAGGAGGAGAAGCGATGAACTCGTTTCCCATGGAGGTTGGCCGCGTGGTCTTCTCTCGTGCAGGCCGCGATCAGGGACATTACTTCGTGATCGTGGACGTGATTAACGACGAGTATGTGGCCATTGCCAATGGCTGTCAGAGGAAAGTAGACAATCCCAAGAAGAAGAAGATTAAGCATCTGGTGGCAAAACCTGAACTTTTTGAAGAAATTCGTAAAAAAATTTTTTCTGGAAGCAGGATTTTCGATAGTGAAGTGCGAAATAAACTGGATGCAATCGGCTATCATGAGGCTTTGTTGCCGCGTAAGGAGGGTTAACGTTGCCCAAGAGCGACAATATCGAGGTTGAAGGCGTCGTCGTCGAGGCGCTGCCCAACGCCAATTTCCGCGTTGAGGTGGCCGGCGGGCACAAAATCATGGCCCAGATCTCCGGTCAGATTCGCATGAACTTCATCCGCATCTATCCCGGCGATAAGGTCAAAGTCGAAATTTCTCCCTATGATCTGACCAGGGGTCGTATCACCTGGCGCAGCAAG
>JAFYOR010000041.1 GCA_017547805.1 Clostridia bacterium | reverse complement strand
TCGCATAAAATGCGACGACTCTGTTTGCTAAAACCTTCAATAGAACAAAATAGTCAATCGGACGCAGCTGAAACATGGCAAGAGATGGTTGTGGAGGAGAAAGGTTTTCCCCGTCCACCAGCTTATTGCTCAGTTTCCTCAATCGGCTCAAAGCGAAGACCGAACGCCTCGGCGTACATCTGCGCCGTCGAGCCGGGATAGCCGTGGATTGTCACCGTCTGCGCGGAATCCATGAAGGGATGCATGCAGCTTTCCTTCTGACTCTCCGTCAGCGTCTTCGGCGCCCAATCAAGAGAATAATTCGTCTTGTCGGTATAGATCACGGCGGCTCTGTTGTAGATGTACACGTCTTTAAGCGACGCGCAGCCCTCAAAATCATATGTTCTGATCGCGCTGACCGTGGAGGGCAGACTCAGGGTTTCCAGCGCCGTGCAGCCGCGGAATGTATCGATAATCAGCCTGCAGCCCTCCCCGACGACAGCCGTGCGCAGGGTTTTGCAGTTCTCAAACGCCGATGCCGCCTGACGAACCGTCCCCGGAATGACAATCGCTTCGATCGCTGTCCCGGTGAATGCGAACGCGCCCAGCTCCGTGACATTCGGCGGAATGGTCACCTGCGTCAGCTGCGAACAGCCGCTGAACGCGCTCTGTTCGAGGATGCGAAGTCCCTCCGGCAGGTTAATCTCCGTCAGGCTCACACAGTTTTCAAATGCGCCGTAGCCGATCTGCAAAAGACCGTCCGGCAGATTGATCGTTTTCAGCTTCCGGCAATCTTCAAACGCGCTGCTGACGATCCGCTCAAGCGTGGAGGGAAGCACGACGGTCTGAACACCCGTTTCCGAAAAGGCGCCAAACCCAATCTCCGTCGCGCAGCCCGGCAGCACGATGGAGGTAAACGGCAGACCCGTTTTCGCGCCATTAACCTTGTCCACAATCCGGATCAGAGACTTCGTCGCCTCGTCGTAGGTCGGGCAGATCACGTGGCCGTTTGCGCTGTCTGTGCTGATCTTTCCTTCCTTGACAAGGCCGGGCGTATAGAGCGTCTTATCCTCAAAACGGTATCCCATTTCATCCGCGAACGTCTGCGCCGCGCTGCCCGGCTGACCGGCGATGATCAGATCGGCGCTGCAGCCGCCGAATGCCTGCTGATTGATGTTCTCCGCCGACGGCGGAATATCGATATACTCAAGATTGATGCACCGGTCAAAAGCGCCGTAGTCGATCTCCTCAACCGTTTCAGGCAGCACCACGTATTCAAGGGAAACATCCCCGCCGAATGCCAGCAGTTCAATTTTGCGGATTCCCTCCGGCAGCTCAATCGTTTTCAGATTGGGACAGCCGTAAAACTGCATCCCCAGCGTTTCAATCGGGCAGCAGACCTTCGCGCTGATCAGCGTATCAATGCTGGAAAATGCGTCGTCGCCAAACAGCTGAACGGACGCAGGCACCACAATGTCGGTCAGAGCGGTGCAACTGAAGGCACTCTCTCCGATTTCGACAAGCCCATCCGGCAGTTCAATCGCCTTGAGCTCGCTTCCGAAAAAGGCCTCTTCTCCGATCACGCGCAGCGTATCCGGCAGGCGGATGGATTCAATATCCGTATAAGCGAACGCTTCTGCCCCGATGCTCTGCACATACGGTCCAAGCTCAACCGAATGGACCTTTCGTCCGGAATCGCACAGTCCGTCAGGAATCTGCAGGAGGAAATACGGCAGAACAAGCTCCGTCATCGAGTAATCGAACATGCCCGTCACGCAGCCGTCGCTGATCGCCGTCACCGGATAACCGTCGATGACGGAGGGAATCACGTTTTTCCCCTTTTTGCAGGTATATTTCGTGAGCGCCGCCTCGCCGTTTTCCACGCTGATCTCAAAATCGCCCCGAACGGCAAAGCTCACGCCCATGTCCGAAACCAGCGTGCGCAGGCGGATAGCCTCCGATCCCCACACCGTCAGATACGACGGCGTATCCAGGAACGCATGCTCACCGATTGTTTGCAGCGTTGCAGGCAGGTATATCGTATGCAGCTCGGGACACTGGGCAAAGGCAAGGCTGCCGATTTCCAGCGTTCCCTTGGCAATCTTCACGGTTTCAAGCGCCTTCGCGCCGTAAAAAGCCCGGCTGCCAATCTTTTCGATGCTTTCCGGCAGGCTGATATAGTACAGATTTTCATTCCCCGCAAATGCTTCTTCCCCGATTCCGGACACGGGCAGCGCAAGGCGGCTGGCGGGAACATCGATCGTCTCCTGATCGCCGTTCATGCTCACCACGTGCCAGCCGTCCCGGTTCAGGGAATACATCAGTCCCTCGCCCAGGGGGAAGCCGATGGTGAAATTGACCGCCAGCAGCAGCACAAGCGCCGCCGCCGCCGCCATGATTACCGTCATCCGGCGCATGATCTTGCGGCGCTGGCGTACAATTTCCGGCGTGGGCAGGTTATAGAGAATGGCGCGGAATTCATCCACGCTGCGCAGGCGGTTTTCCGGATTGATCCGCAGGCCTTCCATGAGCGCCTGCTCCTGCCGCTTGCTCAGGCCCTTGCCCATCCTTCTGGGCGGAACAAGCGTGTCGCGCTTCATGCGCTCCTGCGAATCCGGCGGCTGACAGCCGGTGATCAGCGCGTATACCGTCGCGCTCAGGCCGTACACGTCCGTCCACTGTCCCTGCTGCAGTCTGGAATCGTATTGCTCCGGCGCAGCATAATGCCTGGTCGCAGAGATCGAATAATTCCTGCCTTTGATCCTGCTTTCATCGACATAGGCCGCGCCGAAGTCGATCAGCTTGATCGTTCCATCTTCCTGTACCATGAGGTTGTTGGGCGTAATGTCCCTGTGCATGACGCCCTGTCCGTGGATCATCGCCAGCGCGTCAATGGGCTTTCGCAGCATCTTCAGCAGCGCCTCCGTGCTGATCTGATGCTCCTTTACGTATTCAAGCAGCGTCACGCCGCGCACGTATTCCATGACGATATAGGCCGTGCCGTTTTCCTCAAAACAGTTGCTGACCTTGACAACATGCTCCACGTTCTGCAGGGCGGCGAGAATATGCGCCTCTCTGGTAAAGTTGCTCAGCCCCACGCCAAACACGAGGCGATCCTCTTCCTTTACCTGCACCTCATTGGATTCATCCACGTCGCGGGCGGCAAAGCCATCGGGAAAATACTCCTTGATCGCCACAGCAGAAAGCAGCGTCTGATCCCACGCGGCATAGGTCATGCCAAAGCCGCCCTTGCCGATCAGCGCGCCGATTCTGTATCGTTTGTCATGCAGCAGCGTTCCTTCTTCAAGCACCTGCGGATCATAAACCGCCTCGTCCTCGTCATAGCCGCAGAACGGACAGACGCCCTCGTCCTCCATCTCTCTGAGACATCTGGAACAATAAAACGATTCCTTGATATTCATAGAATCCTCCCGGTCGCATATGCCTTGCGATACCGACATTATAACAGATCAAATCCTCACGTTCAACGCGCAATTCGCTAAGCCGCATTCCCGCATTCCGCTTGACAGGCACATCACGTGCTCATATAATGAATATTATCATCCCGCAAAGGAGTGTCCGCAATGAAAGTCCCTCCGTCCACGCAGACATCCATCATCGTTCAGATGATCAAAGACGGCGCCCTTGACCCCAACGCCATTTCTCCCGTGCCGCTGCCCTCGCTGTCCGCCTGCCTCAACGAACTGATGGGCCCCAGCGGCCTTTCCGCGACCGCGCTGGCGGAGCTGGCAAGCCTGCATCGCTCCAGCGTCTTTCGGATCCTCAGCGGCGATACCACGCCCTCCCGCAACGTGCTGCTCTCTCTGGCCATCGTGCTGGAGCTTGAATATGAAGAGGTACAGACCCTGCTCAAGTGCGGCGAATGCGCGCCGCTGAGCGGCGCCCGTCCGCGCGACATCATGATCCTTGACGGCCTGGTCAACAAAAGGTCCCTCGGCGATATCGACGAACAGCTCCGGGAAGCGGGACACAAAGGCCTGCTTAAAGGCTGATTTCCTGTGCAGATACGGCCTCGCCGTATCTGTTTTCATTTGACGGCAAATACGCGCCGACCAGCTGCGCCACCTGCGCATCGACATCCGGGTATTTCTTTTCCACCCCCAGATCGACGAAGAACCATAGGTTCACCGGCCCGATCATGCTGTGATGATAGGTGAAAAAGCGCGCGGGCTGCCCATTGTGCGTCCCCTGCGTGATTTTTGTCAGCCGTTTATAGGGCAGAACGATTTCAATGGGAAATGCAGTCAGCCGGCTCCATGCCAGCGCCCGTCCGCCGCGGTAATATCCGCAAAGGCGCAGCCGCAGGCTCCTGTTGGTAATCGTGCAGTCCGCCAACGCGCCGTCTTTCTGGTCATCCTGCCCCATGATCGCACATCTGAGGCGTCTGATGGGAATTTCCGCTTCCTCCTGCCCCAGCATCTCCTGCGTCCATTGCGGCTGGTGATTCATATATGAGAAGAAATATCCGCAGCCCGGGCAACGTTCGCCGGGATCAATGAAGCTTTGAAAACCGCATCTGCGGCAAATATATCTTTTCATGTGCTCAGTGCCCTCCTGTGCGCGATCTGCGCGCTGTTTTTCTTTGGCTTTATTGTACCCGCCGCGCCTTCCCCCGCAGTCGCGCCGCATGCGACGGATTGCGCGCCCCATTTCACACTGAAGGAGTGATGCGCATGACAACGCGCGAAGAAGCGATGGCCTTCGGCCTGTCCCTGCCCGGCACGTTTGCCGACGCCCCCTTCCACGATGACAACTGGACGCTCGTGCGCCGCTGCGATACCCGCCGCGTTTTTCTCTGGGTATATGAGCGTCTGGGAAGCCTGTATATGAACGTCAAGGTCGAGCCCGAGATGGGCATCATCTGGCGCGGCGCATACGCCGCCATCCAGCCTGCCTATCATATGAACAAGGAGCATTGGATCACCGTCCGCCTTGACGGCAGTCTGCCGCCGCAGCTGCCCGGCGCGCTGATTGAGCAGAGCTATCTGCTCACCGGAAAAAAGCAGCGCCGATGCAAAAAGGCAGAGTGACGTCCGCTTTTTCCTTTATTTTCCTGATAAAAAAGCTGTCAGATCAATGATCTGACAGCTTTTTTCGCTTTACGGATGCACAGCCGTATCAGTCCACCGCATTGACGATGCGCCGGAAGATGTCGTCGTTGATGGTGATGAGCATGATCTGATTGACCTCGCCGGTGACACTCAAGCCCTTCGCCGCCTGATAGCCCATCACAGCCGCTTTTGTCTGCAGATCAAAATAGCCGCTGAAGGACCCGCTGTAATACCCCAGCGCATTGAGCGCAATCTGCAGCTGGCGCACATCTTCGGACTGATCGTAGAGCTTCATCTCCCGCTCGATGCTCAGAAAGCCTACGGAAGAATGAATGCCGACGATCGGCTCCGGCGTAGGCGTGATGACCGGCACGGGCGTAATGGCTGTCGCCAGATTGTTATCCGCCGGAACGGGGGTGGTCACCGTCAGTCCGCCGCCGTAAGGCGCAGGCGTGGGCGTCGGCGAAGGCGTGGGCGCATGCTTCTTTTCGATTTCCTTTTCAATCGCAGCCAGCGTAACCGGGCCTGCCACGCCGTCGGAAGGAATATCATGCGCACGCTGGAACAGGCGCACAGCCTCCTTCGTCAGCCTGCCGAAGCTGCCGGTGACAGTGCCCGTATAAAAGCCCAGTTCTTCAAGATCTTCCTGCAGTTTGCGCACGGCGCTGTTGGCAACATTGAGCTTCAGGGTGGTGATGGACTCCGGATCAACGGCATTTTCGCCGCCGTCCTGCGTCTCCTGCGCCGCCTCCTGCTCGCCTCGCGCCTTCTCTTCAAGCGCCTGCGCAAGCTCCCGGATCGTATTGCGGCCCGCGACGCCATCGCCGGACAAGCCGACCGAGCGCTGGAAGCGACGCACTGCGTCGTGCGTCAGCCCGCCGTAGCTGCCGGTCACTTCGCCCTGATAATGCCCGAGCGCCGCAAGGCTCTCCTGCAGCCAGTATACCTCTTTGCCGCTGTCGCCGCGGCGCAGCGTCACGTTCATCTCAATGAGCGTATCGCTCAGCGCCGGCGCAGTCATACCCGTCGCCTGATATAGCCGCTCCCGCGTTGCATCGTCCGCGTCGCCTGTCTGCTCCAGTCCGTATTCCGCCTGAAACAGGCGAATGCCGCGCGCGGTCCGCTCGCCATAGTGCCCGGTAATGTCTCCGTAATAGAAATCCAGCTTGAGCAGCGCTTCCTGAATCAGGCGCACCTCGCTGCCCTCATCCTCCAGCGTATATTCAAGCGCCGCGCCCGTTCCCGCACACAGCAACAGTCCGGCAGTCAGCATCAGCGTCAGCAATTTGCGCATCGGTTTTCCCCCTCTTGTTCCCGCCTGACAGGCAGGCTATCGATATCATTATAACGAATGCGCGTCCGCTTTCCATCCCCCCGCGCGAAGAAATCCGGCGGTTTTTTCCGAGTTCGCTCAAATACATCCGTTTTTTTCCTGTTGACAAACGGCAAAAGAGGCGTATAATACGATATGAGAACATTTGTTCTCATATTATGAAAGAAGGTGAGCGTTTGGAGCGCGTGATTCTGCATTGCGATGCAAACAGCTTTTATGCATCGGTCGAATGCCTGTATACGCCGGAAATCCGGGAAAAGCCCGTCGCCGTGAGCGGCGATCCGCAGGCGCGGCACGGCATCATCCTCACCAAAAACGCGATCGCCAAGCGTTACGGCATCAAGACGGGGGAAGCCATCTGGCAGGCGAAGCAGAAATGTCCGGAGCTGGTCTGCGTGCCGCCGGATTTTCCGCTTTACATGCGTTTCAGCGGCAAGATGCGCCGGATTTACGAGCAGTACTCCTCCCGGGTGGAATCCTTTGGGCTGGATGAAGCGTGGATTGATCTGACGCAGCCCGGCTTCACCTTCGCAGACGGCGTGCGCACGGCGGAGGAAATCCGCTGCCGGATCAGGGATGAGCTGGGAATCACCGTTTCCGTCGGCGTCGCGGACAACAAGATCTTTGCCAAGCTGGGCAGCGATCTGAAAAAGCCGGACGCAGTCACCGCGCTCCCCCCGCAGAGCTATGCGCAGAAGATCGCGCCGCTCCCCGTGGGCGATCTGCTTTACGTCGGTCCGGCCACGCGCAAAAAGCTCTTTTCTCTGGGCATCACGACCATCGGCGATCTGGCTGCGTGCGAAGATTCCGTCCTCAAGAGCAAGTTCGGCAAAAACGGGCTTCTGCTCAAGGCCTACGCCTGCGGTTTGGACCGTTCGCCCGTCATGTCCATCGACCACCGCACCTGCGTCAAGTCCATCGGCAACAGCACCACGCCCCCGCACGATCTGCAGACCCCGGACGATGCGCGCTGTATTTTCTATCTTCTGGCGGAATCCGTCGCCGCGCGCCTGCGTCAAGGCGGCTTCCGGGCGCGCTGTGTGAGCATCAGCGCGCGCACCACCACGCTGATCACGCGCTCCTGTCAGACAACCCTCAAACGGCCCACGAATCTCACCGGCGAGCTGGCGCAGGCCGCGCTTTCCCTCTTCAATGCGCGCTTTGCTTCCGGCTTCCCTTATCGCAGCGTCGGTCTTTCCTGCCACGCGCTCACCGCCGACGACAGTCCCATTCAGCTCGACTTTACCGGCGACGAAGCCCGACGCATGCACACAGAAGCGCTGGAGCGCTCCATCGACGATCTGCGCCGCCGCTACGGGCATCAGATCATCAAGCGCGGCGTTGTCCTCACCGATACTGGCTATGCGCAGATCAATCCCGTCGAAGAGCACACGATTCACCCGGTTCCCTTCTTTGCAGGCTAGGCGGGCTGTGCCCGCTCCCGCTTCGCTTCGCCGCGGGCTGTGCCCGCTCCCGCTTCGCTTCGCGCGGCTTAAACGGGATCATTCGCGCAACAGGCGCTCTGATCCCCTGCTCATCATTATGCCGGTGGGCGGTGCCCGCACGCTGGCGATTTACGATACGCAGACCTCATCCGTCTTTGCCTTCGGCAAATCCACCTTCCCCAAAGGGGAAGGCCCAATATGCGCTTTGGTGGATGCTTTGAAATGAATGCCGCTATCCGCCTCTTCCCTCGTTTATTTCCTCATCAAGGAGGCTGTTCTCCATGTCCGTTTACCGCGAAAATCCTGGTAAGATTTACGTCAAGGTCCGCGCCGATCATCATCTGGACGGGCGCATCCGCCCGCTCCTTCTGCGTACGCAGGACGGACCCGCGCAGAAGATCGACCGCATTCTGGACGTCCGTCAGGCGCCCTCGCTGAAGGCCGGCGGACAGGGCGTGCGCTATACCTGTCAGATTGAAGACCGGATCATTCAGCTCTTTTACGACGAGCCTTACTGGTTCATCGAGGCGGAGACATGACCTATCGCCTCATCAAAATTTTTTCAGAAAATGCGCATCTTCTATTGACAATATCCTAGTATTCCGATATACTATATTTGTAAGTTAGATTTCGCTAACGGTGACATTTGGTTTGAACCGCCAATCCTTCTCCTCCCATCTTTATAGGACGGCTTCCCCTCCCGAAATGCCGTTCCGAAAAAACAAAAACATCCCCTGCATCCGCGCCTGACGCAGCGCATTTGCAGGGGATGTTTTTCTGTATGCTTAGATTTCCAATACACTTGGCGCCAAAATCGTCACCTTCGACTGCTTTCAGGTTCCGGTTTCTTTATGAATATCAAGGCACGTTGGGACTTCCGTCTCAAACCCTGCCAAGGGGTATTGCTCCCTCTTCGCTTCGCGCAGTGTAAAGAAGCCTTATTCCTTGATCCCTTCCAGTTCGCTCATCCACAGCGCGCGCTGTGCGTCGCTGGGACAGGCAAAGCCGCCGCGCGGGGACAGGGAGATGCCGGTCGCACCCGCGCCGTCGGGCATCGCGCTGCGCTTGAACTGCTGGGAGAAGAAGCGGCGCACAAAGGTATCCAGCGCCTTGTAAATCGTCTGCGCAGTGAAGTATCCGCCAAACGCCTGTACAGCAAGTGCATAGAGCTTTTTGGGGCCCGCTCCGCTATCCATCATATTCCACAGGAAGAAATCGTGCAGGTCATAAGATCCCAGAATATCCTCGGTCTTCTGGCTGATTTCCTCTTCGCCGGGGACAAGTTCCGGGGAAACCGGCGTCTTGACGATGTCGACGACGACGTCGTGTACCTTGTCCCCCAGCTTCGCGCTGACCCAGCGGACCAGCGGACGCATGAGCGTCTTGGGGATCGAACCGTTGACGTTGTACATGCTCATCTGATCGCCGTTATACGTGCAGAAGCCCAGCGCCAGCTCGCTCAGATCGCCCGTGCCCAGCACGATGCCGCCAACCTTATTGGCATAGTCCATCAGGATCTGCGTGCGTTCACGCGCCTGAGAGTTTTCATAGCAGATATCGCGCACGGCGGGATCCTGACCGATATCGGCAAAGTGCTGCGCAACCGCCGGACCGATCGGAATTTCCAGCGCGGTGCAGCCCAGCAGATCCGACAGGCTTTCGGCATTGTCGTGCGTACGCTTGCTCGTGCCCAGTCCCGGCATGGTGATGGCGATAATATCGCTGCGCGCCCAGCCCATCAGGTCATAGGCATGCGCCGCAACCAGCAGCGCAAGCGTGGAATCCAGTCCGCCGGAGACGCCGATGACCAGCTTGCGCACGCCGATATGATCCATGCGGCGGATCAGTCCCTGCGCCTGAATCGCAAGGATATCCGCATAGCGCGTATCCGCTTCAGCCTTCTCCGGAATAAACGGCGCCTTATCAAGCGGACGCAGGATCGCCTCGTCCGCCTTGGGCGCGTCGTCCATCGCCATTTCAAAGACGATCGTCCTTTGATCACAGGGCGCATACAGCGCAGTCGTCCTGCGCTTATAGCCAAGGCGCGCGCAGTCCGTATCGGCGCAGATCATCGTGCCTTCACGCTCAAAGCAGGGACGCTGGGCAAGGCAGTCGCCCGCCTCGTAAATGCCCGTATATCCCGCATAAACGGCGTCGGTCGTCGACTCGCCATAGCCCGCGCCCGCATGCACGATGGCGCAGGCCAGCTGATCGGAAAGGAAGGAAAGCCGCTGTCTGCGCGCCTTGGCCATGAGGCCGCTTTCGGTTTCGGCGCAGGGGTTGGCGATGAGCATCGCGCCGGCAGCGCACTGCCGTGCCGCGGGAGAAAGCGGAGAGGAAAGCTCCTGACCGATGCACACGCCAAAGGTCATACCGCCCGCACGAATGACCGCTTCATCACCGCAGAGCACGGGCGTTTCAATCTCATCAAGGTACGTCCAGTCCGGCGCATTTTTGCCCGGCGCAAACCAGCGGTCAGCCGGGAAAGCCTTTGTGACCAGAGCAAGATTGCCCTGCGCGCAGACCGCCGCACAGTTATAGAGCTGTCCGCCCATTTCCAGCGGCAGACCGACGACAAACGCCGTCTTCGCATCAAGCTCACACAGGGTTTTAAGCGCTTCCTTTGCGCCCTCAAGCAGCGCCTCCTGATAAAACAGATCGCCGCAGGTCGCGCCTGTCAGGCACAGCTCGGGAAACACACACAGCGAAATCCCCATTTCATCCGCCGCACGAAGATACTGCGCAATCTCCTGCGCATTCTTTGCAGGATTCGCAAGGTGAACGCGCGGAGAAACCGCCGCCGCGCGCAGCATGCCGGAAATATGAGCCATGGAAATTCTCCTTTCAGGCGGAAAGTTCGCCAATGAAGCTGCTTATACTTTACCACATCCCGGAGCAAAATACAAATACCGTCAAATAATTAACGACGAATCATTGTTTGGGAGGCTGACCACACATGAGACAGATATGGACAGATCTGGCGCTGGAGGCAGGCGCGGCGGAGCTTGAGCCCGAGGTCCGGCAGCTTGAACACGGGATCGAGCAAACAACCGTCTCCATCCGCGACGACGAAACAGCGGCGCGCTTCGGGCGTCCGGCAGGAACCTACGTCACCCTCAGCTGCCTTCAGTCGCTTTCCATCGATCTGAGCACTCGTGAGGCGCTCAGCCGGCAGCTTGCGCACGCGCTTTGCGGCATGCTGCCCAAGGACACGGAGCGCGTGCTCGTCGTGGGGCTTGGCAACCGCAGCGTTACGCCCGATGCGCTCGGGCCGCGCACCGTCGATCGCGTGCTGGTCACGCGGCATCTTGGTGCCTGCCTTCCGCAGGACGTCCGCGAGGGCATGCGCAGCGTCTGCGCCGCCGCGCCCGGCGTGCTGGGCGTGACAGGCATTGAAACAGCCGAGGTCATCCGCGGAATGACCGAGCACGTCGCGCCCGACGTGGTCATCGCCGTCGACGCGCTGGCCGCCAGAAGCTCGGCACGTATCTGTTCAACGATCCAGATCGCGGATACCGGCATCGCGCCAGGCTCCGGTGTGGGCAATCACCGTCAGGCGCTGAACCTTGAAACGCTGGGCGTTCCGGTCATCGCCATCGGCGTACCGATGGTGGTTTACGCCGCAAAGATCGCGGGCGACGCCCTTTCCGCCTTTGCCGAGGCAGACGGGGCATCCGCCGAGGATGAGCAGCGTCTTGCACAGGTCGTAGAGCGCGTGGTGTCCGAGCGGCTGGGCGACCTGATCGTCACTCCGCGCGAAGTGGATGCGCTGGTGGAGCGCATGTCCGGAATCCTTGCAGAGGGTATCAACCTCGCGCTGCATCCCGGACTTTCCGCCGGGGACATCGCGCAGCTGACAGCGCAGTAAGATCAAGCGCCCGCTTCTTCACCGACCCGCAGCCTTGAAAGTATATTCTCATCAATATCGGAGGGAAATCATGCGCATCATGAAGCCATTCACCGCTTTCCTGACAGCGACGGCGCTTAGCCTGCTCCCGTCTGCCGCCGTGTTCGCACAGCCGATGGAACAAAGCGTCCCCCTGAATCTGACAAGCCCCGCCGCGCTGCTGATGGAAGCATCCACAGGGCGCGTAATCTTTGAAAAAAACGCCGACGAACGCCGGCCCGTCGCCAGCGTCACCAAGGTCATGACAATCCTTTTGACGCTGGAAGCGATTGACGATGGCCGTATTGCTGCGGACGACGTCGTTACCGTTTCCCCGCACGCCTCGGGCATGGGCGGCAGTCAGGCCTTTCTTGACGCCGGCGGGCGCTATCCGGTCAGCGAACTGCTCAAAAGCGTCATCATCGCCAGCGCGAACGATTCCGCCGTAGCCCTTGCCGAATACATCAGCGGCGCGGAAGAGGCATTCGTCCGCCGGATGAACCAGCGCGCAGGCGAACTCGGTCTTGAAAACACGAATTTCGTCAATTGCACCGGACTCCCCGCGCAGGGGCATTATATGTCCGCGCGCGACGTCGCGCTGCTCAGCCGGGAGCTCGACGCCCATCCCCTGTATTATCAATACTCGACCATCTGGATGGATGAAATCCGGCACAGCGGCGGACGCATCACGCAGCTGACGAACACCAACCGGCTCGTGCGCTTTTATCCCGGCTGCGACGGCTACAAAACCGGCTCCACAAACGAAGCGCGCTACTGCATGGCGGCAACGGCCAAGAAGGACGGCATGCGGCTGATCGCGGTGGTGCTCGGCAATCCCGCAGGACAGACGCGCTTTAACGAAGCGCGGGCCATGCTTGAATACGGCTTCGCCGGATATCAGCTCTTTTCCCCCGTCCGGGAGGGCGATTCCCTCGGACTCTCCCTCGCCATACGCCTTGGCGGAAGCGACGAAGTGCCCGTCGTCAGCGGCGGCAGCTACTCGCTCCTTCTCAGGAAAGGCGAACAGGGAGACATTACGCTTAACGCCGCTCTGCCCGAAAGCATTGCCGCGCCTGTTAAAAAGGGCGAACAGGTCGGCGAAATCCGCATCATGCGCGGCGACAGCGTGCTTGCATCGGTTCCGGCGGTCGCAGGCGAAACGGTTGAACTGCCCGGAATGCTTCATTCGCTGCTGCGCATCCGGGATCGCTTCATGCTCGGCAACTGACCCGAATAACGCAAAAACCCCGGAGAGCCGCATCAACCGGCTCTTCGGGGTTTCGTTCATTGGATGACGCGCTTGGCGCCGTAGGTCAGGTGGATGCCGTCCGCGGCAAGCTCCTCGCGCACGGAGCTCATCAGCGCAAAATACACATCCCAGTATTTTTCCACCGGCGCCCACGCCCGCAGCGAAAACACAACGGCGCTGTCTTCGTAAGCGGAGACAATGGCGCGCGGCGCACGATCGCCTTCCTTCACGGCGTCCGCCTGCGCGTTCGCCGCGCGGAGCATCGCGTCAAACACCGCCCTGTTTTCGTGCTCATATCCGACGCGAACGATGATTTCCATGCGCCTGTGCGTGCTGGCGGAGTAATTCGTGATCCGCTGAGCCGCAAGCTCGCTGTTGGGCACGAGGACGCGCTTGTTATCCGGCGTGAGCAGGTGCGTGTACATCAGGTGAATGGCGTCCACCGTGCCGGCCGCCGTTTCCGTCTCGATGTATTCCCCCACTTCAAACGGCTTTGCCGCGAGAATCAGGATGCCGTTGACAACGTTGGCCAGCACATTCTGCACCGAAAGCGACACAGCAAGACCGAACAGGCTGATGACGGCGACCAGCGACGTCACCGGCAGCCCCAGCTTATCGCAGACCATCGTGAGCAGGATCAGATACAGCACAATCCGCAGCCCCTGACGCAAGAAATTCACCAGCGCCCGGTTGTCCGGCGGAAGCCGCTTGATCAGCCGGCCCAAAATGGTCGTCACGATCCTGATGACGACCATGCCCACGATGAGCAGCAGCGCCGCGCCGAGCACGCCGTCAAGCGTCACCCTGTCAATCGCCTCGACGATTTCCTCAAGCTCAAGCTCGCTTGCCGTTACGGCTGTCGTTTCCATACCCCATTCTCCTTTTGTCTGCTGAAAAGATAGTTCTATTATGCGTCTATCCGCCGCCATCTGTCAAGCAAAAGCGGGCCGCGCCCTCTCCCGCAGCCGTTGCGATCGCGTACTCTCCTGTCGTGCAGATAAAAAGGGCTGCCCGAAGGCAGCCCCTTGTAATTGATTTGTTGTTCAATTCTCAGCTAAGATTAGCGGCCGAACTGAGCGTCGTTGTTGCCGGAGTTGGTCTCCCACATTTCCAGCATGTTGATCGGGTCGTTGAAGTCAGCAATCCAGCCGTTACGGGCGAAGTCGTAGTTGCCGTTCTTGCGGTCGTTGAGGAAGACGTTCCAGTCACAGGTGCGGATGGTCATGGTGATGCCCACAGCCGCGAGGTCCTGCTGGATGCACTCAGCGATGGCGACGTGACCGGAGGACTCGTTGGTCAGGTACTCCAGGGTGATCGGGGTCGCAGCGGAGAGCATGTTGTTGGCGTCGAACTCGTAGCCAGCGGTCTTGAGCAGCTCAACAGCGGCGTCAACGTCGATCTCGATGGAGTAGTAGCCGGTTTCCTCGGCGCACGGGAAGGTGTACGCATCGTCGTTCGCCTTGAAGATGCCGCCGTTGCCGTCGAGCATGCCGGCCGGGATGAAGGAGTTGGCCGGAGCCTGACCAGTCTGGCCGACGGTGTCGATGATGTACTGACGGTCGATCAGCAGGGCGAAGGCCTTACGCATGGCGTTGGCCTGCTCAACGGTCTTGCCGTCAAACAGCTTGCTCTTGACGTTGAAGATGGCGTAGTAGGTGCCCAGCTCGTCAACGATGTGGAATTCCGGAGTATCGATGAGGGAAGCGATCAGGTCGGTCGGGACGGTGTCGGCGAACTGCAGGTCGCCAGCCTGATAGGCGGCGTAGATGGCGGTGTCGTCAGCAGAGAGCATGAACTTCAGGGTCTCCATCTTGACGTTCGCAGCATCGTACCAGTAGGGGTTCTTGGTGTAGGTCATGGACTCGTTGTGCTTCCATTCGGTCAGCATGTACGGTCCGCAGGAAACGAAGCCGGCTTCCAGAGCCCAGGCGCCCGGGTTCAGGATGGAGCCGTCCTCAGCCTTGTAGCCCTCGGCAGCCTCGACGGAAGCCTGATGGACCGGGTAGAAGGTCGGGAACGCAGCGAGATCCAGGAAGTAGACGCAGGGAGCGACGAGCTCGACGGTCAGGGTCTTGCCATCCTCGGAAGCGGTGACAGCCAGCGCGTCCGGATAGCCCTTGATGCCATTGAGCATGTAGCTGTAGTCAGCAGCGGTCTCGGTGGCCGCAGCGCGCTTCCAGCTGTACTCGAAGTCCTTCGCGGTCAGGGCGTCGCCATTGGACCACTTCAGGCCATCCTTCAGGGTGAAGGTGTAGACGGTGCCGTCTTCGTTGGTGGTGTAGCCCTCAGCGAAGTTCGGAACAACGTTGCCCTCAACATCGTAGGTGTACAGGCCGCCGAAAGCAGCGGTGGCGAGGCACGCGCCGTCAACGGAGGAGCTCAGCGCCGGGTCGAGCTTGTCCGGCTCGGAGGACAGGTTCAGGCTCAGCTCAGTCGCGTCGCCATTGGTGACGTACTGGAAGTACTTGGTGCCGTACGGGCTGGAGTACAGGCCCTCGACGCCTTCCTTGAGCAGGTAGATGTCGTTGTAGTAGTAGATCGGGACCAGCGCGTTGGTCTCCATGAGCATGTCCTCAGCCTTGTGCATGAGGGCTTCGCGCTCAGCGGTGTCGGTCGTGGTCTTGATCTGAGCGATCAGAGCGTCGTACTCAGTCCACGCGGGCTCGGAGCCGGCGTCGGCGAAGGCCACGAGGCTGGAGGTGATCATCATGATCGCCAGAATCAGGGAAAGCAGCTTCTTCATAAAGGGTTCCTCCTTTAATAAAATACTATCTCAAGACGGCGTGCGTCTCAAAATCAGAAATGGGGATTGTGGCAGGCAATCTGGTGACCCGGCGCCGCTTCCTTCAGGCTCGGGCACTCTTTTGCACAGATGTCCGTCGCATAGCGGCAGCGCGGGCGGAAGGGACAGCCGGAAGGCATCTTCAGCGGGCTGGGCACGTCGCCCTCCAGCGGGATGCGCTTCTTCACGCGCGCCGTATCCGGATCCGGAATCGGAATCGCGGAAATCAGGCTCTGCGTGTAGGGATGCATGGGATTGGCAATGATCTCGGAAGATTCGCCGATCTCAACAATCCTGCCCAGATACATGACCGCAATGCGGTGGCTGATGTGCTGGACGACCAGCAGGTCGTGCGCGATGAAGAGATACGCGATACCCAGCTTCTTCTGCAGATCCTCAAAGGTATTGATGATCTGCGCCTGAATGGACACGTCCAGCGCGGACACCGGCTCATCGCAGACGATGAACTTCGGCTCCACCGCAAGCGCGCGGGCAATGCCGATGCGCTGGCGCTGACCGCCGGAGAACTCGTGCGCGTAGCGGCGGGCATGATCGCTGTTCAATCCGACAAGGTTCAGGAGATGCGCGATCTTTTCGTCTCTCTCCTTCTTGCTGGAGTACAGCTTATGCACATCCAGCGGTTCACCGATGATATCGGAAACCGTCATGCGCGGATTGAGCGAGGAGTACGGATCCTGGAAAACGATCTGCATATCCCGGCGGAACTTGCCGATGTTGGCAGGCGTGATCTGCGTTCCGTTGTAGATAACCTCGCCGGCGGTCGGCTTATACAGGTGAAGAATCGTGCGGCCGACGGTCGTCTTGCCGCAGCCGGATTCGCCGACCAGACCAAGCGTTTCGCCCTTGTCGATGGTGAAGCTTACGCCGTCCACCGCCTTGAGCGGGGTTTTCTGAAACCAGCCGGTGCTGATGGGGAAATGCTGCTTGAGATCGCGGACTTCAAGAAGATGCTCGCTCATCACGCTTCCCCTCCCTTCGCGGCCTCGTCATAGACCTTCTTTACGTTCATCCAGCAGGAGGCAAGGTGCTCGTCGTTGATCCAGTATTCCTGCGGCAGCTGCTTGAGGCAGATCTTCATCGCCTTGTCGCAGCGGGCAGCAAACGCACAGCCCGCCGGCATGCAGGTCAGGTCAACCGGAGAGCCCTCAATCGGAATGAGGCGCTCGTTCTTGCTGTCCAGCTTGGGAATGGAGCGAAGCAGGCCCTTGGTGTATTCGTGGCACGGGTTGTAGAAAATCTCGTCCGCGGTGCCGCGCTCGCAGATGCGGCCGGCATACATGACGATGATCTCGTCGCACATATCAGCGATGACGCCGAGGTCATGGGTGATCATGATGATCGCCATGCCCAGCTTTTTCTGCAGATCCTTCATCAGTTCAAGGATCTGCGCCTGAATGGTGACGTCAAGCGCGGTGGTCGGTTCGTCCGCGATGAGGATGTCCGGTTCGCAGGCCAGCGCCATGGCGATCATCACGCGCTGGCGCATGCCGCCGGAAAGCTCGTGCGGATACTGGTTCAGGCGCTTCTGCGGATCGTTGACGCCAACGAGCTGGAGCATTTCCAGCGCACGGGCGTTGGCCTGCTCCTTGGTGCGGTCGGTATGCAGGAGGATGGCCTCGCGCAGCTGGTTGCCGATGGTGTACGTCGGGTTCAGGGACGTCATCGGATCCTGGAAGATGATGGACACGCGCTTGCCGCGGAACTGCCTCATCTGCAGCTTGCTGTACTTGACGATATCCTCGCCGTTGAAGAGGATCTGGCCGCTCTTGATGCGGCCCGGCTCAACAAGGATGCGCATGATGGAATAGGCTGTGACGCTTTTGCCGGAGCCGGACTCGCCGACGATGCCCAGCACCTTGCCCTTGTCGAGATTGAAGGAAATGCCGTTGACGGCGCGGACCTCGCCGCTTTCCACGTCAAAGGACGTGCACAGGTCTTTGACCTGAAGAAGGGGCTGACTCATAAATTACCTCCTGAGCTTCGGGTCGAACGCGTCGCGCAGACCGTCGCCGAGCAGGTTAAAGCTCAGAACGATCAGACAGATGAACAGCGCAGGGAAGACCATCTTGTGCGGATACGCCTGCATGCCGCCGCGCGCCGCATTCGCCAGAGAGCCCAGCGACGGCATCGGCGCCTGAACGCCAAGGCCGATAAAGCTCAGGAAGCTCTCGGTGAAGATCGCAGAAGGAATCTGCAGGGCGACGGAAATGAAGATAACAGACATGCAGTTGGGCAGGATGTGCTTGGCGATGATGCGGCTCGGCTTGGTGCCGATGGCGCGCGCCGCAAGCACGTATTCGTTGTTCTTGATGGAAAGGATCTGACCGCGGACCAGACGCGCCATGGAAACCCAGTAAAGCAGGCCGAAGACCGCAAACAGAGATACCATGTTCGTGCCGATGCGGGCGATGAACGTGCCCTGAAGGGCTGTGCCAATCACCTGATTGAGAACCACCGACAGGAGAATGACCATCAGGGTATCCGGCAGAGAGTAGATGATATCGACGATTCGCATCATCACAAGGTCCACCTTGCCGCCGCAGTAGCCTGCGATTGAGCCGTAGAGAAGGCCGATGACCAGCACGATCAGGCTGGCGAAGAGGCCGACGATCAGCGATACGCGCGTGCCGTAGACGACACGGATGAAGTAATCGCGGCAGAGCTCATCGGTGCCGAAGATATGCGGGAAGATTTCCTGTCCCTGTTCGATGGCCTTGAGCTCGTTCTTGGAATACTCAAACGGAGCGAGATTCTTGGCGGTCTTGTCGCGCTTGCCGTTGACCTCGATCATCTGGCTGTAGCTGTAGGGGTAGATTTCCGGAACGATGACGATCGTCGCCACCAGAATCATCAGCACGATGATGGAAATCACCGCCAGCGGGTTCTTGAAGAGCCTGCGCATGCCATCCTTGAAGAAGGTCGTGCTCTCGCGCATTTTCTCGTGCTGCGTCTTTTCCTCGTCGGTTGCCGCCTCGAACTGGGACAGATCGATCTGCATCGAGAGGATTTGCTTCTTAGGCAGCTTATCCGTATTGAATTCTTTCATTGGGGCTGCCTCCTTAGTCAAAGCTGATGCGCGGGTCGACAACCTTGTAAACAAGGTCGGAGATGAGCGTCGCAGCGACCATCAGGATCGCCAGGAACAGCGTCACACCCATGATCATCGGGTAGTCCTGATTGTTGATCGCGCTGACGAACTTGGTGCCAAGGCCGCCGACGGTAAAGACCGTTTCAACAACCATGGAACCGGTAAGGATATACGCGGTCATGGGACCGACGTACGTGATCACCGGAATGAGCGCGTTGCGCAGCGCGTGCTTGAAGATGACCAGCGATTCGCGGACGCCCTTGGCGCGCGCAGTGCGGATGTAGTCCTGCCCGAGCACGTCGAGCATGGAAGACTTCGTCAGGCGCGTGATGTAGCTCATGGGATACAGCGCCAGAGAAATCACCGGCAGCACGTAATTGGGGTTGTTCGGGCTCCACACGCCGAACCAGCCCAGCATCAGGCAGAACACCAGCAGCAGCAGCGTCGCCAGAATGAAGCTGGGAACGGAAACGAACAGCGTCGTCACAAAGATGATCAATCTGTCCGGCCACTTGCCGCGCGAAAGCGCCGCAATCGCGCCCAGCACAAGACCGATGCACACCGCCGTCGCCGCCGCCATGCCGCCCAGCCGCGCAGACACGGCGAAGGATTCGGAAATCGTCTGAGAGATGTCGCGTCCGGTCTTAAGGCTGATGCCGAAGTCGCCGCGAAGCACGTTGCCCAGATACATGATGAACTGCTCATGCACGGGCTTGTCCAGACCAAAGCGCTTTTCCAGCACCGCCTGAACCGCAGGATCGCCGGCCTTTTCCTTGGAGAAGGGACCGCCCGGAATCGCGTTCATCGAAAAGAACGTGATGGCTGCGATAATGAATACGGTTACAATCGCAAGCAGAATTCGCTTGACTGCATACTTGAGCATCCGCCCACCCTTTCTCAAAGCGCACCGTAATCCCGTGCGCAAACGATTGATTTGATTTTCACATTATATCATCGACCTCGATATTTTGCAAGAGGCAATGTCGCATGATGCAAATTTGCCCCCAAATCGTCTTCATGCACGTTTTTACGCAGTTTGACCAGCTCTCAGCATCTTTTTGTCTTTCACTTTATCAGGTTGAATTATTGACCATTTGTACGGATATGCTCATGATTTAAGTACAATATGCTCTAAATCCTCCTGTTATTTCCTTAATCATCAGATCATCTGATGTATTTTTCACAACCCCGCGCATCGGCGTCATTGGCCTGCTTTCCATGGTTTACAATGCGGTTTTTCTGCGCATACTGATGCTGAAAAATCATCACGCCCCGCTTCTTTGCGTTGAGTTTTGTTCATTCAAAGCGCATTTTCAGCGCAAATCGCTTATGCCATCGACCGTTTTGCGCTCAGCCGCAGCATGGGAGGAATCCGCCGATGTGTACCTGCATCCATACGCCGGGCAGCGTCCCCCTTTTCGGACGCAATCTTGATCTGCAGTCTGCCTATGGGGAAACGCTCGTCCTCTATCCCCGCAATGCGCCTCTGCCGCTGCGGCACGGAACCGCCCTGTCGCAGCATTATGCCATGCTCGGCGCGGCGCGCGTTGAGCATGACTTCCCGCTGTTTTTTGATGCGGTGAATGAACACGGTCTGGCAATCGCCGGACTCAATTTCCCGCAGTTCTGCATCTATCCGGCCGTGAAGGAGACAGGCGATTGCCTTGCCTCCTTTGAGCTGACGCCCTGCATCCTTGGCACATGCAGAACAACCGCTGAAGCGAAGGCCCGGCTTGCACACATCACCATTACAGATACGCCCTTCTCCCCTGCCCTGCCGCCCACGCCGCTGCATTTCATGATCGCAGACGGAAAGGACTGCATCGTTGTGGAGAGCACGTCCGACGGACTCCATGTCTATGACAACCCTGTGCATGTCATGACAAACAGTCCCGCTTTCCCCTATCACCTGCAGCATCTGCAAGAATACCTGAACGTCACAGCGGCGCCTGCTGTCAATCGCTTTTCCGATGCGCTTGCGCTGCACGCCGCCGGCTGCGGCATGGGCGGCAAGGGACTTCCGGGCGATCTGTCCTCCAGTTCCCGCTTTGTTCGCGCAGCCTTCGCGGCGTCAAACCGTCCAATCGACAACGAACCGCAGACTGCCATTGCCCATTTCTTTCACATGCTCGCTTTTGTCGCTTTCCCGCGCGGCTGCGTCCTGCTTGAAAACGGTCAGGACGAGCATACCGTTTATTCCTGCTGCATGGATCTCATGGAGAAAACTTACTATTATACAACCTACGAAAACAGCGCGCTGACAGCCGTCAGGATGGATTTCGCCCGGCTTAACGATGACCGCTTAACCGTCTACGGCATGCCGCGCAGTATACAGATCACACGCCTCAGATAAAACGCGCAGTGCGCGCTCCCGCTTCCGCTCTGGTCTGCCTGTTATGCGGCATGGCGCACGCGGGCGTTTTTCACTCAGTTTCCTATGCGATAAAACAAAAATCCCGCTGCAGTCTACGCTGCAGCGGGATTGTGTTGTGCGAGATTACGCGTTGAAGACGTCCTCGTTGAGCTTGCCCTCGCTCTTGGCGACGGCGATGGCGGCAACGGAGTCGCCCACGCAGTTGAGGCTGGTAACCAGCATCTCGATCGGGCGGTTGATCGCAAGGATGATGGTATAACCCATCATGACGGCCTCGTTGGTGAAGCCCATGCCGGAAAGGATGGTGAAGAGCACGACAGCGCCGGCGCCCGGAGCCGCCGGAGTGCCGACGGAAGCGATCAGCGCAAGAACCATGATCATGAACAGGGAACCAACGCCCACCTCGTAGCCGCCGATGCCGGCGAGGAAGAGGGTCGCGATGGTCTGCATGATCGCGGTGCCGTCCATGTTGATGGTCATGCCCAGCGGCAGGACGAAGGAGGCAACCTGCTTGTCAACACCCAGCTCATTGATGTTGGTGTCCTGATTGAGCGGCAGGGTCGCGGCGGAAGAGCTGGTGGAGAAGCCGAAGACCATGACCTTGAAGATCTTCTTCAGGTACTTGATCGGGTTCAGCTTGGTCGCAAACGCAACGACCGCCGGATAGAAGAGGAACATGAAGACAAGCTGCACAACGATCGCCAGAACGAAGTACGCCATGGCTGGCTTGATGTAGCTGATGCCGTAGGTAGCGAAGGTGCGGCACAGAAGCATGAAGATCGCAACCGGACCGAACTTGTTGACGACGAAGTTAAGGAACACAACGACGATCTCGCTGAGTTCCTTGCAGAGCTTGTTGATCGTGCAGTCATCGCCGTAGCCCAGCTTGTTGAGGGAAAGACCGACAACGATCGCCAGGAAGATCAGGGAGAGCACGGCGTTGTTGACGGTGAAGCTCGCGCCGATGTTGCTGGGGACGATGTTCAGGAAGACGTTGAGCGGGTTGGAACCGGTGGAGCCGGTGGACGCCGCAATACCTTCGATAGCAACGTTGAACATGCCCGCATTGTAGCAAACCAGACCGACGACGCCCGCCAGAACCAGAGCGCAAGCGCTGGTCAGCAGGAACCAGAAGAAGGTCTTGGCGCTGACGCGGCCGAGCATCGCGGCGTCGCGGATGGTACCGATCGCCAGAACGATAGAAGTGAAGACCATCGGAACGATAACCAGCTGCAGCGCCTTGACGAAGAGCTGACCGCCGATGTAGAACAGACCCAGCGCCTGATTCGCGCCGGAAGCGGTGATGTCCTGGAAGAGCAGGCTATTGATCGTCTGCCACAGAGCAGAATCAGCGCCCGCGCTCTCGCGGATGGCCATAAAGATGAGACCGGTGACGATGCCCGCGACCATGGCGATGAGCATGTTGATCGCAAGGCGGCTGCCATTGTTTTTCTTCATGTTGACGTCCTCCTGTGTAAGCTGTGTTTAGTTTTCTGTAGATGTCCAAATCTTCGCCATTATATCAGCATGCTTTTCATTGCGCAAGTCCTTTTGCAAAAAAACGTTCGCCATATATAGTGAACATTCATCAAATATTTCAGCTTCTTTCTTGATCCCTCCGTCGCAATTTCTCCGGCAATCCGCCCACGCAATCCACCGGAGCTTCCGTTTGCACGCCGTTTCCTTTTCTTCACAATTTTCCCCGCAGTTCGCGCGAAAAAAGCTTGACAGCGCATTGTTTTTTGGTGTAGATTCATGAGCGATGCTTTTCATTAATATGTACAGTTTTTTCCGGAGGTTGTCTATGCACAAGGGAAATCCGAAAGCGCTGCTGCCCATCGGCGTCTTTCTTGTCATTTATCTGGGACTGGGTATTCTGTTTGAATATGGTATGAACATCCCGATGGGCTTCTATAACATTCCCATCGTCGTCGCCTTCCTCATCGCGCTGCTGGTCGCCTGCCTGCAGAACCGCGCCGTTTCCTTTGAGAAAAAGCTCGATATCATGGGACAGGGCGTCGGGGATAAGAATATCATCACCATGATCCTCATCTTTATGGCGGCGGGCATCTTTGTCGGCGTCGTCGGCAGGAGCAGCGCGAATTCCGTCGCTTACTTCCTGCTCTCCATCATCCCGGCGCGTTTTGCCGTCGTGGTGCTCTTCATCGTCAGCGCATTTGTATCCCTTGCGATGGGTACGTCCGTTGGCACGATCACGCTCATCACGCCCATCGCGCTGTCGGTTGCTGCCGCCAGCGGCTTCTCTCTTCCCCTTTGCGTGGGCAGCGTCGTCGCCGGCGCAATGTTCGGCGACAACCTCTCCTTCATCTCCGATACGACCATCGCCGCCTGCAACGGTCAGGGCTGCGCCATGCAGGATAAGTTCCGCGAGAATTTCCTGATCGCCCTGCCGGCTGCGTTCGCCAGCATTGTCGTCATTCTCATCAATTCCACGAGCGATTCCGTCGCCACCATGGTCATCCCCGAATACAACCTCGTTCAGGTGATTCCCTATGTGCTCGTGCTTGCCGGCGGCATCATCGGCATGAACGTCTTCCTCGTGCTGATCATGGGCATCGTCACCGGTTCGGTCATTATGCTGCTGACCGGCGCGACGGTCTGGACGGATCTGCTTTCCCAGATGGGCGCCGGCGCCAGCGGCATGTTTGAAACGACGATGGTCGCCATCCTCGTTTCCGCCCTTTGCGCGCTGATCCGTATTTACGGCGGTTTTGACGCGCTGCTCCATTTCATCAAGCGCATCTTCCGCGGCCGCAAGGGCGGTCAGCTGGGTATCGGTCTGCTCGTCGGCGCGATGGACATCGCCACGGCGAACAACACCGTCGCCATCGTCATGGCCAATCCCATTGCCAAGGAGATGGCGGAGGAATACGGCATCAGCCCGAAGAAGACCGCGTCCATTCTGGATATTTTCTCCTGCGTCTTCCAGGGCGTCATCCCCTACGGCGCACAGATGCTGGTGGCGATTTCCGCCGCGCAGGAACTGGGCTACGCCGTGACCGCGTTTGAGATCATGCCCTTCCTCACCTATCCGCTGCTGCTGCTGGTGAGCACGCTGGTGTTCATCTTCTTCGTACCGGAGAAGAAGTAAGAACAAAAGGAAACGATAAGGGCTGCCGCCCTTATGATCCTGCCAAGGGGCTGAGCCCCTTGACCCCACATCGCTTCGCGGCTGTTTGAAGATACTCTGCATAAAGAAACCCCGCTTCTTTCGAAGCGGGGTCTGTTTGTCAAAAAAGCTGCATCGAGCAACCAAGGCAATCGGTCGCGGCGGCATGTACGGCGCGACCGCAGCGATTTTTCCGGAGGGAAATCCCATTTCCCGGAAGAAAAATCGTTTCCTTTCGATTTTCAGTTATGCCAGAAGGGCGCGACTGGAAATTGAAGAGGGGTGGTCGTGGCGGGGGAACGGTTCCCCCGTCCACCAGCCTGTCAAAAAGCCTTTTTTGACAGGCAAACCCCGCTTCTTTCGAAGCGGGGTTTCTTTATGCCGTTTTGATGCTTTGCAGTGAATTACAGCTGCGGGCCGGCGGCGACGAGCGCCTTGCCCTCGTCATTGCCGGTGTACTTGACAAAGTTCTTCTGGAAGCGGGCGGCGAGATCCTTCGCCTTCTCCTCCCAGATCGCCACGTCGGCGTAGGTGTCGCGCGGATCGAGGATCGCCGGATCAACGCCCGGAAGCGCGGTCGGAACTTCGAAGCCGAAGTACGGGATAGTCTTGGTCTCGGCCTTGAGGATGGAGCCGTCGAGGATCGCGTCGATGATGCCGCGGGTATCCTTGATGGAGATGCGCTTGCCGGTGCCGTTCCAGCCGGTGTTGACGAGGTACGCCTTCGCGCCGCTCTTTTCCATCTTCTTGACGAGCTCCTCGCCGTACTTGGTCGGGTGCAGCTCAAGGAAGGCCGCGCCAAAGCACGCAGAGAAGGTCGGGGTCGGCTCGGTGATGCCGCGCTCGGTGCCCGCCAGCTTGCTGGTGAAGCCGGAGAGGAAGTAGTACTTGGTCTGCTCCGGGGTCAGGATGGAGACCGGCGGGAGGACGCCGAAGGCGTCGGCAGACAGGAAGATCACGTTCTGAGCGTCCGGGCCGGCGGAAACCGGGCGAACGATCTTCTCGATATGATCGATCGGGTAGGAAACGCGGGTGTTCTCGGTGACGGAGCCGTCCTCGAAGTCGCAGACGCCGTCCGCGTCGACGGTCACGTTCTCCAGCAGCGCGTTGCGCTTGATGGCGTTGTAGATGTCCGGCTCAGACTCGCGGTCAAGGCCGATAACCTTGGCGTAGCAGCCGCCTTCGAAGTTGAACACGCCGTTGTCGTCCCAGCCGTGCTCGTCATCGCCGATGAGCAGACGCTTCGGGTCGGTAGACAGGGTGGTCTTGCCGGTGCCGGAGAGACCGAAGAACAGAGCGGTATTCTCGCCGTTCATGTCGGTGTTGGCGGAGCAGTGCATGGAAGCAATGCCCTTGAGCGGGAGGTAGTAGTTCATCATGGAGAACATGCCCTTCTTCATCTCGCCGCCGTACCAAGTGTTCAGGATCACCTGCTCGCGATCGGTGAGGTTGAAGATGACGGCAGTCTCAGAGTTGAGGCCCAGCTCGGCGTAGTTTTCAACCTTCGCCTTGGAAGCGTTGAAGCAGACAAAGTCCGGCTCGAAGGTCTCAAGCTCTTCCGCGGTCGGATTGATGAACATGTTCTTGACGAAGTGCGCCTGCCACGCAACCTCCATGATGAAGCGGATGGCCATGCGGGTATCCTTGTTGGTGCCGCAGAAAACGTCCATCACGTAAAGCTTCTTGCCGGAGAGCTCCTTGACAGCCAGCGCCTTACAGGCAGCCCAGGTTTCCGGGGAAGCCGGCTTGTTGTCGTTCTTGAACTCCGGAGTGGTCCACCAAACGGTGTCCTTGGAAGTTTCGTCCATCACGATGAACTTATCCTTGGGGGAGCGGCCGGTATAGATGCCGGTCATCACGTTCACAGCGCCCAGCTCGGTCACCTGGCCGCGGTCAAAGCCCTCAAGCTCAGCCCTGGTCTCTTCCGCAAACAGCTCCTCGTAAGAAGGATTGCGTACGATCTCGGTCGTGCTGGTAATGCCGTATCTGGTCAGATCAATGTTCGCCATGTCGATACAACCTCTTTCTATAAAATGTCGTTTGGTTATGGATGAAAGGAATATTCTGGCTATCAAAAGGCGATTTCCCGATATTCCCCTAGTATCCTCATGTTACATGTATCATCATACACCAATATCGTCCATAATGCAAGCCTTATGCGTTAAATATTCTTTATTTTATGATAAATCATCTTCAATTTCCCGGACTTTTTTCTTATATGCAGCCTGATTTTGAATATTCATTAACACACGCCGCCTCTTCAGCCGGATTTCCGAAGCGGCTTTTACATCCTCCAGAAGAAATTTCTGGCACTGCGCGCCCCCGGTACTTTATCCGGCTCTTTCGCATCATCCTCCGCAGCCGATCCCATTGGCTGCTCGATGCAGTTTTTTCGACAAACTAAGCGCCCTGCAAATGCAGGGCGCTTCTGTGTTATTCGTTTTTAAGGGCGTCCCAGTTAACGCGGCCGTAGCGCATGGTGGTAAAGAGCACCTCGCGGGAAAGCTCAGCTGTCACCTGTCCCGCCTTCAGCCGCCAGCGCCAGTTCATGCCGACGGTAGAGGGCTTGTTCATGCGGGACTCATTGTCAAGACCCAGATAGTCCTGAATCGGAATGACGCACAGCTTCGCGCTGGAAACCATGACCGTCGCCACAAGCTTCCTGTACATCTCTTCATCCGGGGTATGCGCGTCGCAGACGTAATCACGAACGCGCTTCTTGCCCTTTGCATCCAGGCCGTCAAACCAGCCCTGAATCGTTTCGTTATCGTGGGTGCCGGTATAGGCGACGCAGTTTTCGGCGTAATTATGCGGCAGATAGTCGTTCGCCGCGCCAAGATCGCCCTCGTCAAAGGCAAACTGCAGCACCTTCATGTTCGGGAAACCGGTGTTTCTGACCAGATCGCGCACAGTCTGCGTCATGAAGCCCAGATCCTCCGCAATGACCGCACGGTCGCCCAGATGATGGCGCATGCGCTCAAACAGCTCAATGCCCGGTCCCTTTTCCCAGTGGCCGGTGAGCGCGGACTCGCTGCCGTAGGGGATGGAGAAATACTCGTCAAAGCCGCGGAAATGGTCGATGCGCACCACATCATAGAGCTCAAAGCTCTGCCAAAGGCGGGAAATCCACCAGGAATAATCGGTGTACCTGTGATAATCCCAGCGGTAAATCGGGTTGCCCCAGACCTGACCGGTCGCAGAGAAGCCGTCCGGCGGGCAGCCGGAAATCTCGGTCAGCTTGCCGTCGCCATCCATCTTAAACAGTTCAGGATGCGCCCACGCATCCGCGCTGTCGGCGGAAACATAGATGGGCATATCGCCGACGATCTGAATATGGCGCCGGTTGGCATAGGCCTTGAGCTTCTTCCACTGCTCAAAGAACTTGAACTGCATGTACTGCTGGAATTCGATGTCAAAATACAGCTCACGGCGGTAATAATCCAGCGCAAAGCCCCAGTGCATGCGGATGTCCTGCGGCCATTCGCTCCACGCCTGCTCGCCAAAGAAGCCGCGCACCGCCATGAACAGCGCATAATCCCCCAGCCACCAGTGGTTTTCCTTCACAAAGCGCTGGTACTCCTTGTTGTGAATGATATCGCTGCGCTCATAGGCCAGATGCAGAAGCTTATAGCGGTTTTCATGCAGCTTGTCAAAGTCGATATCGCCTTCTTCGCCGAAGTCGACCGCATCGATTTCTTCCTGCGTGAGCACGCCCTCCTTAACCAGCGCATCAAGGCTGATGAGATACGGGTTACCGGCGAAGGCAGAATACGCCTGATACGGCGAGTCGCCGGAGGCGCCGTAGCTCGTGGGGCCAAGGGGCAGAATCTGCCAGTAGGTCTGTCCGGCATCTGCCAGCCAGTCAACAAAATCGTATGCGCTCTGGTCAAAGCAGCCGATGCCGTATTTGGACGGCAGGCTGGTCACGGAGAGCAGAACGCCTGCGGATCGCTTCATAGGGAGTACCTCACTTATTATGAATTAGGGATGTCGCATCAAATGATCAGATAGATGCATTATACACCAAATCCCGCGCTTTGCAAAACACTTCTCCGGCTTTTTCTCACGCAAGCAGCATGAACGCCTCAAACGGACGCAGGCAGCCTTCCTGCACCTCGCCGTAATTGGCAATCAACAGCTTTCCGCCCGCAAATTCCGCCGGGATCTCAAAGGACACGTTTTCCTTGGCGAAATTGCACACGACGAGCAGATGCGCATCCTCAAGATCGCGGCGATAGGCAAAGACCTGCGAATTCTCGCGATCAACCAGCGCAAAGCTGCCCTCCGCGATCACCGGCAGCTCTTTTCTGAGCGCGATGAGCTTCTGATAGGTATAGAAAACCGAGTTTTCGTCCGCCAGCGCCGCTTCGGCATTGATGAACGCATGGTTTTCATTGACGGCAAGCCACGGTTTCCCCGTCGTGAAGCCTGCATTCTCCCCTGTCGTCCACTGCATCGGCGTTCTCGCATTGTCGCGGCCGCGCGCGTAGATTGCCGCCATAACGTCCTGCGGGGCAGCGCCCTGCGCAGTACGCTCAGCGTAGAAGTTGCGGATCTCAATATCGTCGTAGTTTTCAATCGGCCAGCGCACGTTGGTCATGCCCAGCTCCTGCCCCTGATAGATGTAGGGCGTGCCCTGCATGCCGTGCAGGAAGATCGCAAGCATCTTCGCAGAAGCGACGCGATGCTCACCCTCGTCGCCCCAGACGGAAACGATGCGCGGCAGATCGTGGTTTTCAAGGAAGAGGCTGTTCCATCCGCAGTTCGCCAGTCCCTGCTGCCAGCGTGCCATACAGTCCTTGAGCGCAGGAAGATTGAGCTTCACGGGATTCCACTTTTCCCCCTCAAAGGCAAGGCAGATGTGCTCAAACTGGAATACCATGCTCATTTCGCTGCCGTCCGGCGCGGAGAAGAGCTTTGCCCGCTCGACATTGGCGCTCCACGCCTCGCCTACCGTCACCAGCCCTTCTTCAACAAAGGCCTCGCGAGAAAGCTCGCGCAGGAATTCATGCAGCTTTGGCCCGCTGCCGGTGATGAACTTGTCCGGCTCCTTGGCAATCTGATCGATGACGTCCAGACGGAAACCGCCCGCGCCCTTCTTTACCCAGAAGCGGATCATGTCATAGAGCTCGCGCCGAACGGCGGGATTCTCCCAGTTGAGATCCGGCTGTTCCGGCACAAACTGATGGAAATAATATTGCCCAATCTCCGGCACATACGTCCACGCGCTGCCGCCGAAGGTCGCGCGCATGTCGTTGGGCGGCGTGTCCGGTTCGCCGTCGCGCCAGACATAGTAATCATGATACGGGTTATCGCGGCTCTTTTTCGCCTCCAGAAACCACGGATGGAAGGAAGAGCTGTGATTGAGCACGAGGTCAAGGATGATGGAGATGCCGCGCTTCTTCGCCTGCGCAATCAGTTCCTCCATATCCGATACATCGCCGAACATCGGGTCGATCGCCCGGTAGTCGCTGATGTCATATCCATTGTCATACTGCGGGGAGGCAAACACAGGCGACAGCCATATGCCGTCCACACCCAGCTTTTCAAGGTAATCAAGACGGCTGATCAAGCCCTGAAGATCGCCGATGCCGTCTGCGTTGGAGTCCTGAAAGGACTTGGGATACACCTGATAAAAGACGGCGGATTTCCACCAGCCGCGCTTCTCCTTGTTGAGCATTGTACGCCTCCTGTTTTCTGCCTTACAGCCGGGTCTTTTCTTTGCCCATCCGCTCGCTTCCGGGGCTTTTCCTGCGCACGCGGGATTCCCGTTTCTTCCATATAAAACGCAATGCAGACGGCAGCTTCAGCGCCTCATTTCCGCTGCGCGCGCTTCACTTCGCCTTTCCAAGAATCAGGCATGCCGCTGCTTTCACCTCTGCGCTGCCGGAAACCGTCATCGCAGCCTTCCACAGCCAGCTGCTTTCCCCGTCGCAAAGAAGCGTCCAGTCTCCGCCGGGCAGATTCACCTGCACGTCATGGTCCGATGTATTGAACACCATGCACACTTCGCGATAGGCGCTGTTTTCCCCGCGGTTATCCAGCCGCAGGAGCGCCGTTCCCGGCCCAACATCCGTCGCCTCAAGCAGACGCTCTCCGGCGAGAATCGTCTTGTCCGTCAGACCCGGCAGCTGCTTGCGCAGCGCGATCAGTCCGCGATAATAATCCACCAGCGCGCGGTTTTCCCACGCCCTGTTCCAGTCCATACGGTTGATCGCAACCGGCGAACGGTAGGAATTCCTGATGCCCTGCTTTGTCCGGCCGAATTCCTCGCCGGAAAGCATAAACAGATGCCCCTGACAGCAAAAGAGCATGGCCGCCGCCAGCCGGTTGGCGCGCAGCACCTGCGGATGCAGCGCCTCATAATCCCTGCCGCCGGTCATCGTGAAGACGAGCTTATCCCAAAGCGTCCAGTCGTCATGGCAGGACAGGTAGGAAACCGTCTGCATCGGACAGCGGTAGGTCATGTCCGGCGAATCGCCCGCCCAGCCCTTTACGCAGCAGGCCATATAGCCGGCATTGAACGTGCCGCCATTGACAAAGCCCAAGCCCCGCTCATCCATGACGCTGCCCTTGACCGCGTCGCGCGTGGCGTCGCAGAACGCGCCGACCGAGGGATGCAGCTCCTTAAGATGGCCCTTATCGCAGAGCATCGTCCCCGGACGCGGCGCAGGTTTTCCGCCGGCCCACGGTTCGCCATAGAGCAGCTTTTCCCCCTCGGCAAACCTCGCATTGAGCGCTGAGCGGATGCCGTTCATCAGCTCCACGTCATGCAGTCCCATCAGATCGAACCGGAATCCGTCAATATGGTATTCCTCCGCCCAGTACAAAACGGAATCCAGAATATACTTGCCGCACATGCTGCGCTCGCTGGCGATCTCGCAGCCGCAGCCCGAACCGTTGGACGCATTGCCGTCCGCCTTCTGGCGCACATAATACCACGGCACGGTCTTAAACAGGTTGCTTTCCAGCTGATAGGTGTGGTTATACACCACGTCCATGATCACGCGCAGCCCTGCCTTGTGCAGCGCCATCACCGCCGCCTTCATCTCCCGGATACGCGCGTAGCCGTCCGTTGGATCGGAGGAGTAGGAGCCGTCCGGGATATTATAGTTCACCGGATCGTAGCCCCAGTTAAAGGCATCCCTTTCTCCCGTTTCATCCACCGAACCGTAATCATACACCGGCATCAGCTGCACATGCGTGACGCCAAGCCTGCGGATATGGTTGACCAGCGTCGGATACTCGCCCCGACCCATGAGCGTCGTGCCGTCAAGGCAGAGCGCAGCATACTTTCCCCGCACATTTTCCGGCGCGCCGCCAGCCGGATCCCACGAAAAATCCTTGACGTGCAGCTCGTAGATGATATCCTCGCCTGTCTTTTCCGGCGCGCGGTCATCCACCCAGCCGTCCGGGTCGGTCTTTGCAAGATCCACCGCCATGCTGCGGTGACCGTTCACACCGCAGGCGCGGGCATAAGGGTCCGCCGTTCGGCGTGTCGCCCTGTGCGCCGTGATGAGGTAATCATAATACACGCCGTCAAGGTTTCTCGGCGTTTCATAAACCCACACACCGCGCTCGCCGCGGCGAAGCGCCGCCGTTTCAAACGCCTGCGTACTTCCTCCGTCCCTGTAAAGGCTCAGCAGCACGCGGCTGGCGGTCGGCGCCCAGACGGCAAATCGCGTCTTTTCAGCCTGCACAAAGCAGCCAAGCGGCTCATCCGTATGATAATCCCGTTCAAATTCGGGCGAGTCAAAGTAATGCTTCAGTTCAGCCCTTCTCATAAAAGCCCCTTCGTCCTCTTTTGATGGAGAGTTGATGGATGCACACAATCCAATTGATAAACACCGTTTATTAGTATACCCGAGGAACAGAAGCGAGTCAATCAGGGCTTGCGATTATCTTTTCAAATCGCCCCAACGCGCGGACAAACAAAAGCGGGCCGTGCCCGCCTCCTCATCCGAAGTGCTCCGCAATCCCTGTTTCTGCTGCGCACGCGGCCGATGGTTTTCACTCAATTTCTTATGCGGCAAAACAGCGGGCTGTGCCCGCCTCCATATCCGAAGGCCTCCGCAATCCCTGTTTCTGCTGCGTACGCGGCCGATGGTTTTCACTCAATTTCTTATGCGGCAAAACAGCGGGCTGTGCCCGCCTCCACATCCGAAGGCCTCCGCAATCCCTGTTTCTGCTGCGCACGCGGCCGATGGTTTTCACGCAATTTCCTATAAAGCAAAAAAGCTCCTCCCAAGAGGGAGGAGCGGTGCAAACAGCTCAGTTAAAGCCAAAGATCTTCCGGCTTACCCGATAGACGAAACGGATCATCGCGCGGCCCGGCGCGCCCGGCAGCTTGGAAGACAGCCAGATCATCCTGAAGCGCAGCAGCGCATAGTTCGCAGGATACTTTTCCTTCGCATCCTTCCACAGGCGCTTCTTGAGCTCAAGATGCTCCGGCGTGGCCGAAAGGGAAAGCAGCGTCGTGGATACGCCGGTGATGATTTCCAGATAATTGCGCATGTACGCGCGCTTGCGGGGATGATCCACGCGGGAAAGATCCACCTGAGAGAACATCAGATCGTTCACGCGCAGCTGCTGATCCATGCGTCGGATCATCGTCTGCTCCTGGATGGACTGATCGTCGCGGCCGATGAAATAGCGGTAGAAATTCTCGTCAAGATACACCATCTTGTGAACATACTGCATCGGAATATACACATACAGGCTATCCACATAGAAGGTATGCTTGGGCAGGGACAAGCCGCAGTCAATGAGCATCTGACGGCGGTAGATGACCGAATGCATCAGCATATACTGACCCATGCGGAAGGTGCCCACATCATCCCACGTAAACACCCTGCCGACCGGCAGCGCGTTGGTATAGCGAACGACGTGCTTATGCTCCGCGCCCACCTTTTCGTAGACATAATTGCTGATGCACATGTCAACCTGCGCATCCGGCGCGCTCAGCGTGCGCAGGGTATCAAGGATCTTCCTGTACGCCTCGCCGTCGACCCAGTCATCGGAATCGACCACCTTAAAATACAGACCCGTCGCATTGCGAAGGCCCGTCATCACCGCATCGCCGTGACCGCCGTTTTCCTTATGGAGCGCGCGGACAATGCCGGGATAATTCTTTTCATATTCATCCGCAATCGCCGCAGTGCCATCCTTGGAGCCATCGTTGACGATCAGGATTTCAACTTCATCGCCGCCAGGCAGCAGTGTCTCAATCGCATGACGCATGTAGCTTTCAGAATTATAGCTGGGAATTGCAATAGAAAGCAGCTTCATTGTATACTGTCCTTCTTCCTTTTGATCATGCAGTATGATACTTCCCGAAAAGAATCGCACGGTTTCTTCCGGCATTCCTTTCCAATTATATATTATATATCCGTTTTCTCATCATGTAAAGCATCTGTTTTTTATTCTTTTTTCATCCGGTCAGTACGCTTCGTCGGATATGAACAGAAGTTTTTCGTAATTCTGTAGATTCAGCACAGTTTCCTGTCAATTCCTCTTGACGAAGAAAGGAAATCATGGCAAAATAGATTTACGGATCTGGTGCGTTCCGTTTCTTTGCGCGCCAGTTGGCATCTGCAATTTATTTCGAAGGAGTGCATTCCCATGATGAATCTGCCCACCACCCATGATTTCACCGGTAAGGTTGTCGTCGTTACCGGCGCCGGCGGCGTCCTGTGCGGCGATATGGCTCGTGCCTTTGCTCAGGCCGGCGCGAAGGTTGCTGCCCTGGACCTGAATGAAGAAGCTGTCAAGAAGCTGGCCGAGGAACTCAAGGCCGAAGGCTTTGTCTGCGAAGGCTACAAGGCGAACGTGCTGGATCTGGAAGCGCTGGAAGCCGTCCATGCGCAGGTTCTCGCAGATCTCGGTCCGTGCGACATCCTTGTCAACGGCGCCGGCGGCAACAACCCGCGCGCGACCACCGATAACGAGTATCAGCACGAGGCCAAGGAAGGCCAGAAGACCTTCTTTGATCTGGATCAGGCTGGCGTTGACTTCGTCTTCAAGCTCAACTTCCAGGGCACCCTGCTCCCGACTCAGGTCTTCGCCAAGGACATGGTCGCCAAGAAGAGCGGCAACATCCTGAACATCTCCTCCATGAACGCCTACACTCCGCTGACCAAGATCCCGGCGTACTCCGGCGCGAAGGCTGCCATCTCCAACTTCACCCAGTGGCTGGCCACCCACTTCGCCGGCACCGGCATCCGCTGCAACGCGATCGCTCCGGGCTTCCTGGTTTCCAACCAGAACCGCGCCCTGCTCTTCAACCCGGACGGCACCCCGACCGCCCGCTCCGGCAAGATCCTGAGCAGCACCCCGACCGGCCGTTTCGTCGATAGCGCCGAGCTGCTGGGCGGCCTGTTCTTCCTGTGCGACGACAAGGCCGCTTCCGCCGTCACCGGCGTGATCCTGCCGATCGACGCGGGCTTCTCCGCCTACTCCGGCGTCTAAGAGCCTGTGACCCGTCCGCATCGCTTCGCGGCGGTTTTAAACCGTTTCGTTCGGGCGGAAGGCCCTCCGAAACTGCATAGCAGAAATAAGACCTGCGGTGTTTGCCGCAGGTCTTTTATATTCGTAATTGGAAAACATTGGGCTGCCGCCCAAACCCGCCAAGGGGCTAAGCCCCTTGACCCTGCTTCGCGCCGGATAACGCTGCGTTACAGGTATTTGGAAATCGCCTCGATCACCCGTCCGTTCGGCGTCGTCGCATCCTCCGCCGCGCACAGCGAATTGAGCACCGCTTCCTCCGTCGCCTCCGCCGCCGCGCGGAACGCCGCCTCCAGCGTTTCTTCCGTCACCATCCGCATCGGCAGGATTTCGTTCCTGTGTCCGTGCGGAATGCGGTTCGCCGTGGAGAAGCCGATCATCACATCGCCGCTGCCATGTCCATAGTAGCTGCCCAGCCGCGCAAGACCCGCGCCGCAGCGCTTGAGGATGCGCCGCAGCTGCCTGTCGGAAACGGGCATGTCCGTCGCCACGATCATCATGATCGATCCGCGGTCCATCGCCTGCACGATCTCTTCCTCGCGCCGTCTGAGAATCTCCTCTCCGACTTTCTGCCCGTTGATCGTCAGTTCCGCTAGTCCACCGTAATTGCTCTGCACCAGCACGCCGAGGGTAAAGGTCTCTTCGCCAACCGGAAGCAGCCTCGATGCCGAGCCGATGCCGCCCTTGAGTCCGTGGCAGATTGTTCCGGCGCCCGCGCCGACGCCGCCCTCTTCAAATTCCTTTTTGGCGCTTTCAATCGCAGCAAACACATGCTCCGCCGTCACCGGACGATCGACGATCGTGGAAAGGCCCGCATCGTTGCATTCGCCCACAACGGGATTCAGGGAGCGCATCGTGACGCCGTCTTCCTCGCAGCGCTTTGCCATGTACGTCACCAGCGCATCGTGCACAAGGCCGACGTTCAGCGTGTTCGTCAGCGCAATGGGCGTTTCAAGCGTGCCCAGTTCGTCCACCTGAATCAGTCCCTGCGTTTTGCCAAAGCCATTGAGCACAAAGGACGCCGCGACGAGCTTGCTTGAAAACATGTTGTCCTCGCACGGCATAATCACCGTCACGCCCGTGTTGTGCCGGCCATCCCGGATGGTTGCATGTCCGACCGTTACGCCCGGTACGTCCGTGATCTTGTCAAGCGGACCTTTTTCCATCCTGCCAACCGCAATGCCGTAATCGGCGCATCTTTTTCCGCTCATCCCTGTCCTTCATCCTCCATATCCCGCTGTCCTGTAATCTCTCTGACAAGCTCCGCCGCATGATGCGCCGCCGCCTGCTCCTGCGCGCTCAGGGCAGACATCGCCTGTCCGTTTTCCACATCCACGACACGATACACCGTCTGTCCGTCTTCCTTCTCTCTGGCAATATACACCGGCAGGCTTGCCAGCGATCCCAGCGTTACCCGGCGCGCCGCCGGATCGTAATACACATTCAGGCGCGCGATCATTCCCGCCGTGTTTTCTTCGGTTTGCGCGTCGGTCAGCAGGCTGCCCAGCGAATAGCACACCACCGCATCATATGCAAGCCCGTCCGCCCGCGTGACGGTCAGGCGCTGCGTGCCCTGCACAACGTTGGGATGCGTTCCAAGAATCACGTCCGCGCCGGCCTGCGCCAGCATTTGGGCCATGGTCCGCAGCTCCTCCGGGGTTTCCTGCTTGTTCTTCGTACCCCAGTGCGGCAGCACAATCACGACGTTCGCACCGTCCACGCGCGCCTGGCGGATATCCCGGATCATCCGCTGAATATCCGCAATCGCGAGAACATCCGTCTCCCCCGGCGCGGCGTTCGTCTTTCCCTCCTCGCTCAGGCCATAGCTATAGCCCAGCACGGCAACCTGAATGCCGTTGATGCCGATGAGGTTCGTTTTTCTGCTTACATCATCCGGCATGGACACGCCTGTCGTCATCAGGCCGCGCGCCGTCAGTTCGCCCATGGTGATCTGCAGCCCTTCGTACCCCTTGTCAAACGCGCGCTCAGTCCCCAGCGAAACGAGATCCACGCCCGCTTCGCGAAGCGCATCCAGCAGCTGAACCGGCGCATTATAGCTGCCATACTCCTTCTTCTCGCCCGTCGTCATCGTTTCCAGCGTCGCAATCGCCAGATCCGCGCCGCTGAGCGCATCGCCAAGGCCTGAAAACACGGGCGCAAAATCGTATTCGCCCGTTTCCGTCAGCGCGCTGGTTCTGATCGCCTTGGGCGCATAAACCGTACCGGCTGCCGCCAGCGTGAAGGAGCGGATCTCCTGCGCCGCCGGCCGAGGCGTCTGCTCAGCGAGCATGCGCTGCTCCATCGCCTCCGGCTGAGTCATCGGGCGCGGCGTGCGCACCTGATCCGGACTGACCGCCTCTTTAGGGAAGGGGCTTGCGCCCACCTCTTCAATCATCCGGGGCAGCTCATGCGCGCGGCTGTTCATCTCCTCGCCCGCTATCACCAGCATGAACACCGCGCAGCCCGTCAGCGCCAGCACCGTGGTCAGGAGCATGATCATCGTGCCCGCAGACATGCTGCGCCGCCGTTTATTCCGTTTTTTCACGATGCTCCTCCTTCCCGATGACTCGGTCATCATTCATATCGTCGCGCTATCAATCCATTGAGCATGCGCAGCCGCGGATGCCAAACGAACGGGACAGGCAGGCTGCGCCTGCATACATCCGAAACGTTCCGCAAGCCCTGATTCCGCTGCGCAGGCAGAAGATGGCTTTGCGCAATTTCCTATAGAGCAAAAACAGGTGTGCCCGGCTTCGCCGAACACACCTATTTTTAATCGTCAGATTAGGCCTGAACCGGAGCAGCCACCGGGCAGTTCTCGGCGCAAGCGCCGCAGTCGATGCAAGCATCGGCGTCGATCACGTACTTGCCGTCGCCTTCAGCGATAGCGCTCACCGGGCAGTTGCCAGCGCAAACGCCGCAGTTGATGCAATCATCATTAATCACGTATGCCATTGTATTCACCTCCGAATTTTTATGGTTTGAACCTATCTCATTTTATCACGTCGTTCCCTTGAATGCAAGGTGGTTTTCTACATTTTCCACCTTTATGCGCACAGTTGGTATAAAACGTGTCGCATTTCGTCCTTACAACAGATCCTGCAGGCCGGACGCTTCCTGAATCTCAATCACCGGCGCATTCGCCTGCTCATTGTCCTTGCGCTGCGGCGTGTTCGGTTCATCGCGGCGCGACGGACGCTCGGCGCGCGGCGGTCTGTCCGGCCG